>NZ_MBLN01000002.1:0-605862 GCF_001854645.1 Pseudofrankia sp. EUN1h
GCCGTCAGCCGTCAGCCGTCAGCCGTCAGCCGCTACTGGGTTGTGGGGCGTGCCACCGGCTGTGGGGAAGCGATTCTGGCCAGGACTGCGCAGCGGCACCGCCGCATCAGGAGCTTGATCGTCGGTTCTGTATCGAAATCCGAACTGGCGAGGGCTCGGAGTTCGGATTTCGATACAGTCGTCGCGATCTTCYGTGGTGACGGTCGGGCGAGCGAACGTCGCCGGAGCGCGCGATGGTCGCCGAGCTGGATTCGCCGAGCTGAATCGATGACGTCACGTCGTAGGCGCCGTGTTCGGTCGCGCTAGGCGGCCGGCCATTCCGGGCGTGAAGTTAGCTGGCGCTGTTGGCCTTGTCGGCCACCGCGGCGGCCTTGGTGGCCTCGACGGGGTGGCTGGCCGTGGCGGTGGTGGAGACGGGCGCCGGGGCCGCATCGCCGGCCGGCGACGCGGCGGCTGCCGCGATGGCGGCTGGCAGGGTGGCAGCTGGCGGGGTGGCCCCGGCCGGGGCGGCGGCCGGGGCGGCCTCGTCGCCCATGGCCTTGACCTCGGACTTGAAGATGCGCATGGAGCGTCCGAGCGAGCGCGCGGCCTCGGGCAGCTTCTTCGAGCCGAACAGGACCAGCACCACGACCGCAATGATGATCAGTTCCGGTGCGCCCAGATCTGGCATGTGCGCGGCTCCTCCCGCTCGCGGACCGGCAAAAACGCCAGTCTGCAACTGATGTTACGGCTTCGCCGGGCGGCATGGCGCATGGGCACGAAGCCTCTCACTTCTCGTGGGGCCCTCATGCTGAAATCCTGACAAGGATCATCCAGCCGCGAATAGATGATCGTCGGACGGGCGGCGTCACCTAACGAAAGCCGGAGCAAGAAACCTCATTGCTGCCGGCTTCTTGTCCCGAAAGGCGAACGTCCGGTGCCAGGGATCGGTGCCTTACTACGGTCGCCCTATCGATCCCTTATGGTCCCTGGGAGTCGATCCCCTATGGTCCCTGGGAGCCACCGCCGTCCCCATCGCCGCGATGCGCGGCCGTCTCCGCTCACGCCCCTTATGGGCAGCAACGGCCATCGGAACCTCGTCCGGTGCGGCGATCATCTACCCTCTCCCGGCGATCATCGCTGTCGTCCGCCCGTCCGCCCGTCCGCCCGTCCACCCGTCGCGCGGCACTCCGCCCAGCGGCCTGACGCGCAGGTCCGCCTCGGCCGACAGGTCGAACACCTCCCGAAGGAGATGCCTGGGCGCTGCCGCGCCTGGTCACCCCCGCAGGCTCCCGGCGCGTAGGCCTATCAGATCCCTGTCCGGCCTGGGCTCCGAGAACCCCGTCTACCGGTTCGATCGCCGCCCCGTCCGTGCTGTAAGCTGCTTCCAGTCAGCCGCTAGGAGCGGCCGACACCGCTGGACCCGCAAGATGCGCTCGTAGCTCAACGGATAGAGCATCTGACTACGGATCAGAAGGTTGGGGGTTCGAGTCCCTCCGAGCGCACGTCTGGTCGAGACAGGTCAGAGCCCCGCAGCAGCCGCAAGGCAGCGCGGGGCTCTGCTCTTTGACAGCCAAGTTGACAGGCTAGGGACTGTCAGCCCGCTTCCGCCCTGTCGTCCGGGTCGCTCGGCTCGTCGTCCTCCTGGTCCTCGGCGTCGTCCGCCGTGTCGAACCAGGCATCGAGCTTGGTCGCCGCGTCGCGGCTGACGTCTTCGACCATGTCGACGTAGATGTCCATCGTGGTCGAGAGCATCGTGTGGCCGAGCATCGCCTGAATCTGCTTCCAGTCGACGCCCAGGGCGTAGGCCATGGTCGCGGCGGTGTGGCGGAGGGCGTGCGGGCCGAGGTGGCGTAGGCCCGCCTCTTTACACAGCGCGGCCAGGTGCGTGTTCAGGGCGCGCGGTTCCTGGTAGCGACCAACGGTGTTGGGGAAGATCAAGYCGTTCTCCTCCCAGCGCTTGCCGGCCGCCTGTCGTTCGGCCGCGAGGTGGCGCCGGTGTGTCTTCAGGACGTCGATGCACTTCCCGGGTAGTGCGATCGTCCGCTGGCCGGCGCGGCTCTTGGTCGGCCCGACGATGAGGCCCTGGACGCCGCGAACGCGGGTCACCTGGAGTTCGACGCGGAGGGTGCCCGCGCTCTCGTTGAAGTCGCGCCAGCGCAGCGCGAGCACTTCACCGCGTCGTAGCCCGACCATCGCGAGCAGGACGTAGACCGCGTAGAACCGGGTCGGTTCAGCCGCCGCGAGTAGTTGGAGACCATCGTCACGGTTCAGCGCCGAGACCTGACGCCGTGGCTTACGGGCCTTGGGGACGCGGACCGTCTTCGCGACGTTGCGGGATGCCTTCTCCGTGATGACCGCTTCGTCGAGTGCCTGAGAGATGATCGTCCGCAAGGTGCGCATGGTCGACGTGCTGTAGCCGGCTACCGCCTTGCCGTTCAGGAAGCGCTGCACGTCCTCGTGCTTGAGGTCGACGACGCGGATCTTCCCGAGGCCGGGCCGGACGTGGTTCTCGACGTTGTCGCGGTAGCTGGACTTCGTGGACAGCGCGCGCTCGGACGGCATGACCACCTCGTCGAGCCAGTACGTCAGGAAGTCGCCGAACCGCGCGGGGCGGTCAAGATTCGCGACGCCGTCGGCCTGAGCCTGCCGCGCCTCCTGCTGGGCCGCGATCGCTTCCTCTTGGGTCTTGAAGTAGCGCGGTACCTTCTTGCGCCTGCCGTTCACGATGCCGTAGTCGATCTCGACGACCCAGCGCTTCCGATCCTCGCGCCAGAACACCGAACCCTCGCCGTGTGCACGGCGGTTGCGCCGCGTTCGTTCTGTCGAGGTCTGGTCGGTGTCAGTGCTGGCTACCGAGTCCTGGTTGGTCGTCTCGTCGCCATCGCCGCGGCGTGCCTTGCGCGCGGCCATCACGCCACGTCCAGCGGGTTGCCGTCGGGCCACTCGAAGTGATCGCACCAGGGGCAGCCGTACGGGCTGTCTTCCATGTCGCAGGCGAATTTCGTTTCGCCGTCGGGCTGCGGGTAGCCGACGCCCTGGCCGAGCGCGGCCCGGTCGAGGTGTTCGTGAAGCGCCTGCGCGGGGGTGATGCGCGGTGGGGTGGGCGTGTTTTCGGGCATGGTCGGTTCGGCTCCTTGCCGGAAGAGAGCGGACCGGATCACCGGGCGCGTCTACCGCTGCCGGGTGCCGGTTGGGGTTCCGTTCTCTGGGCGGAGGAGGGTCTGTCGGGGCGCCGGCCGCGTCCAGGGCGCTGCGCGTCGCTGCGCGATCGGCCTTCGGCCGACCCTGGACCCGTCCGACACCCCGACAGCTGGAAAGGCCGCCAGAGAACGGAAGAAAAATGGGGGTGGTGCAGGCAGGGGTGCCGTTACGGGCKGGAGACGCCTGCCGCTGCCGGGTCCGTCGAGGGCGCCACGCCCGCGGGTACGAGCGCCGGGGTGCCGGGCAGGTGCCGGAAGACGAGGACCACGTCGATGTCRCCGAAGTGCTCGGTGAAGAAGGCGTCCGGCGGGAGGTCCGCGAGGATCGCCACCAGGTCGCCGACGTCGGCGCCGGGGCGGATCGTCAGCTCGTGGCCGGTGTCGGTCGTCTGCGTCGAGACGAGCGGCGAGTCGTCACCAGGGGTGCGCCACGCGCCAAAGCCTCCGGAAGAGAAAATGGGCATAGGGCTTCGCTCCTTGTGGATGCAAGGGGTGGGGTCTCAGGTCCCGGTTGGGTGTTGGCGCACCCGCCGGGACCGCCTTTCCGTTCAGGCACTTGACGGTTGCCTAGTGCCTTGGTGTCGAGTGTGGATGCCGGGTAGGCAACCGTCAAGTACGGTTCTGGTGTGCATCACCTCATGGGGGCCGCCGAGGTCGGGAAGCGGCTGGGTGTGAGCCGGCAGCGCGTGAGCCAGATCGCCGGCAGTGACCCGACGTTCCCGAAGCCCGTTGCCGATCTCGCCGCCGGCCGGATCTGGCGCGCGGAGGACGTCGAGCGCTGGATTGCCGAGCATCGGCCCGACCTTGGACCAGCCGACGCCGGGTAGCGATCGGCGTTGGAGGTCCGCGCGCCTGCTGTGGCGTAGCCCGTGTCATGCCGCCGTGCCGTTCTGGCCGCCGCGGAGCCGGCCGATGTAGGCGAGGAGTGCGTMGTGGGGGATGCGTCTGGCGCGGCCGATGCAGATGGATTCGAGTTCGCCGGTGGCGAGGAGTTCGTAGACGGTGGAGCGGCCGAGGCCGAGTTGTTCGGCTGCCTCTGCGGGGGTCAGTAGGAGCTTGGTCACGGCGGTCTCTCCCGGGCGCGAGGGTCGGAGCGGATGGCGGGTCAGGCCGCGGACGGCCGGTCTCGGCCCGGGGGTCCGGTCGCGTCCGGGGGTATCAACTGCGCGCGCCAGCGTTGCCGGTTCGCGATCGCGCGCAAGATCAGATGTTCGCGTCGGGGCGCATCCTGGTCGCCGGGCCGGACCAGTTCCCAGGCCAGCCGTGGCGCGTTCGCCGAGTTGGCGACCGGCTGCTCTGCCGGACTGCCGTCGTCGGGCCGGTGGCCGAGGGCTTCGAGCTGGGCGCGGACGAAGTCGATCCGGTCGGCTTTGTGGTCGCCGAGGGTCTTGCCGGACCACTTGCGGGAGACCAGGACCCGCCGGCCGCCGAAGCCGAGCGTTTCCCGCCGGTGGGTCTTGCCCTTGCACCGGCCGGGAGCGAGGCCGGGCCGGGCGTTCTTCGGCGCGATCCCGTGCAGGAGCCAGTTCGCGCAGATCGGCGAGCACGGCTCATAGCGCAGCGCCGCCGCCAGCCGGTCGACGTGTGCCCGCTGGCGGTCCGTCTCGACCGCGTGGCAGCCATCCAACGATTTGGTCAGGTACTTGGTCAGATAGCCGATCAACTTCCCGGCGGTCTCGCCGTTGGCGGTGACGCCGTCCGCGCGGATCTGCGGCCCGAACCGGACGACATGGGCTGGTTCGTCGTCCGGGCCGATGGCATTGAGCGCGTCATCCCATGAGACCAGCTCTGCCCCGGTGACCGGATCGACGTAGCTGCCCGTCTGCTCGTCCCACGTAGGCAGATCAGGACCGTCCGGCGCGTATGCGGGCGTGCCGGTAGCCGGCCACCACACCTGGTGGTAGGTCGCGGCCGCGACCTGGCGCAGCACGATGCGGGGAACGGTTCCGCGGAACGCGGCGTGTAGGTGCGGGGCGAGCCGTCGCTGTGGTTCCAGGACCGCGAAGTACTGGACGTCCCAGCCCACAGCGCGGCGCAGGTTCTGCCAGAACCGATCGATCAGTTTCGCGAAGTGAATCGCGTCCCGCGCCGCCCGCCGGTAGTCGTACGAATCCGGATCGACGGGTGTGCCGTCGGTTAGGACGCGGCCGTAGGTGTCGCAGGTGAGGGTGAGGAACATCGAGGGCCGCCAGGTCGTGCCGTCCGGGGCGGTGTAGGTGCGGCCGATGGTGCGCTTGTCGACGGGTAGCCGAGGCAGGTCCGCGGCGTCCTGTCGCCGCCGGGTCGAGCGGATCCGTCGTGGCCGTTCCCGGTTGTCCGGCGCTGTCTTGCCGCGTACGCCGAGCTCGGCGAGGGCCTCGTCGACATGACCGATCACTCCGTCGATGTCGGCGACGTTGGCCGCGTCGCCGGCTTGCTCGGACTCTTTGCGGAGGGCTTCGAGATCGGCGCGCAGCCGGCAGAGGTCCTTGGCTTCGTCCGACGGCGGATCAGGGTCGGGCAGCGGTTCGTCGTCGAGGTGCCATCCGCTCCTGCACTGCGCCATCCGCAGCCGCCGCGCCCGCTCCGCACACGGCGGGCATTTGCTCGCGAGGGTGGCGCCGCAGGGTGCGGGGATGAGGGTGGTCTCGCCGGTGTCGAGGTCGACGCGGCGTAGCGCCACCGGCCGCACGCATACGCCCTCTTCGACGGCGACTGCTTCGACGACGTGGCGGGCGAGTGGCTGGCGCATCCGGGCCAGCCGTGAACCAGGCCTCGGCTCCTCGGTCGATGGACTGGCCGCGCCGGGGTCGGTGTCGTCGTGGTCCACGGTGGTCATTGGTCGGTCCACGGGTCGCCGTACTCGGTCAGGTCGGGAACCCAGCCGTCTGCCCGACCGCGGGGAGCGGGGCGCCGGCCGCGCACCTTGGGCCGTGACCACGAGAGCCGTCGCCGCCGGACCGGCGGGTCGAGGCCGAGGACGTCGCCGAAGCCGCGCGCCCGGAGGATCTCCACCACGTCCGGCCAGACGGCGGGCGCTGGTAGCTGCGGACGCACAGGCATGGCCGGCAGTTCTGGTATCCAGCCGGTGGCCGGGACGCGGTAACGGTCGACGGTCCGGCGGATTTCCGCGTCATCGGGAAAGGACGCGCGGACCCGGATCGGTTCGGCGCCGCCGTCCTCGGCGACGTAGCCCGTGCCCTGCTGGCCGGGTGGGATGTCTTCGCAGCGGGCGCCCTTCTCGTGCGCGCCGGCGCCGAGGACCAGGTCGACCTGATCGGCTTCGACCAGGCGCAGCGCGACCCGGACCGGGAACAGGTCGCGGAACGGCAGCGTCTCCTTGCGCGGGTCCTGGACCGCGGCCACCACGACCACGCCCGGCGCCCGTCCCTGCGACAGCAGCAGTGGCAGCGAGGCCGACAGTCGCTTCTTGAGATCGCGGTCGGTCGCGTAGGCGGTGAGTGCGGCGATCTCGTCGACGACGACCACGATCAGCGGGTCGCCCACGGTCGGCACATGGAGCCGGGACACACCCCGCAGCCCGTCGGCGCGGGACTGCATGCGGGCTACCGCGTCGTCGAGGAGGTCGGCGATGGAGGGCAGGTCGTAGGCGAACCGGGCGAACATCGGCGCCCCCGCGGCCATCTCCATCCCGCCCTTGGGGTCGCAGACCCACAGTTCGGCGAGTCCGGCGGAGACGGCCGGGCCGAGGGCGCGGATCAGTGACCACAGCACCGAGCCCTTGCCCGACCCGGTGGCACCGGCGACCAGAACATGGGAGCCGCGCAGCGGCAGCAGCCACGGCGCGCCGTCCTCCCGCCGGCCGAGCGGCAGGCTCTCGAGATCACCCGGAGCGTTCGGCCCATCGAGCGGCGCCGGGGGCACGACGGTGTCCAGCGGGTCGCGGCGGTAGAAGTCGACCCAGACGAACCCGACCCGCTCCGCACGGACCCGGCACGCCCGCGCCCGGTAGATGTGCCGCAGCGCCTCCGCCTGCTCCGCCCAGACGTCGGGAGTCTGGCCGGGTAGCAGTTCCACCCGCAGCGACTCCACCGCGACCGAGGCGCGGAAGCCGCGGATACGGGGGAAGTACTCGTCAAAGGTCACCCGCTCCGCGTTGGAGGCGGGGATCTGGATCGCCAGGCCGCAATGCACGGTCGCCGCCCGCCACTTGCGGCGGTAGACGGCCACGAACCGGAGCCGGCCCCAGGTCCACCGGGCCGCCCGGTCGAACGAGCACCGATGCACCAGCCGCCAGACGATCGCGACCGTCAGCACCGCGCCGGCCAGCGCGGCCAGGCCGAGCAAGCCCGTGCTCCGGTAGAACGCGGTCAGGATGACCAGGACGGCGACGGTGAACGGGTGTCGCACGAGCAGCATCGCGAACCGGCCGCACAGCCGGGCCGCGAGGCCGACGAGCACCATCCACAGCGGTACACGGATCGTGTCGTGGCGCGCGGGTAGGGACGGGATGCGGCGGTCCCCGTTGATTCTTGGCATGACGAATACCACCCGTTTCACGGCAKGGCAAAGCCAGGGCAAGGAAACGTGAGAAAAGAGGGCAGGCCCCGAGGCGCCGACGCCGATTCAGACCGGCGCCCCGGGAAACCCGCGATAAAACGCGGCTATCAGGCCGCGCGCGACATCGACGGAACCGCCGCCGAAGCCGGGCCGGACGTTTCGCCGGCCTCGGTGGCGCTCGGGGTTGCGGTGAAAAGCTGGCAGTTCTCGGCGAACCGGGCCGCCGCGTCCGCCAGGTCCCGAGCGAACCGCATCGCGGTCGAGTCGAGGTCCGTCGTCGACAGCGCGATCGTGACCGTGACGTCCCCGGTCGACAGCGTCAGGATCGGCGACCGGTCGTCATAGGTGTAGACGGAGACCGACGCCCCAGCGCAGACCGCCAGATGCGCCGACAGACGCGTCGGTGACGTGCGCTTGCTGCTCACGCCGCCGCCTGGGTGCGCCGAGCCGGCAGCGGGGTAGCCGGCCGCAGGCCCGAGGCCCGCAGCGCGAACATCTGCCGCGGCCGCGACCCGTTCGTGTCCACCCACGGGATCACCAGCACCCCGACCAGCTCCACCGGCCGAAACGGCGTGCCCGGGATCGGGTCCGGTGGCACCGGCGCCACCTCCGCCGCGATCTTCACCTTCAGYTCCGCCGTCCGCGCCGTCGGATCCGCATCCATGATCCGAACCACCCACAGGCGAACGCCGGTCTCCTTGTCGAGCTCCTGCGGATCCGGCGCGCCCGCCCGCATCTTCTCGAAGTCGTTCGACGGCTCCACACCGAGCACGTACGCACCGTTCGGGAACACGTCCCCGAACGCCACCGGAATCCTGCGAGGAATCGCCACCGCGCCACACCTCCGTGGAGTCACCCGCGCCCGGACGTTCCGGGCGCCTTCGGTGATACGGACACGATGCGCCGCTCGCCGAGCGCTCGTCGAGCGGGTATCCAATGGTTGGATAGCGCCGTTGGATGAAATGCAGGTAGTAAGGTCGCGTTGTTCTCGCCTAAGCCCGGAAACGATATTGTTTGCTTTGTGGTAAAGAACGGGGAGCGGCCGGTACGCACGCCGCGCGAGGACTGGCGGGCCGTCGCGCAGGCGCTCAATGCCCGGATGACCGCCCGCAGAGTCGGTCAACAGGAACTTGCGGACCTGGCCGGAGTGTCGGTCGCGACGCTGCGCGTGTTGCAGCACGGAGCCGGCCGCCGCCGCGTCCAGGACGCCACGCTGGCCGCAGTCTGCCGCGCGCTGGACTGGCCAGCCGACCATCTGCTGTCAGTCCTGCTCGGTCAACCCGCGCCGGGAGCCACCTCCGCGCCGAGCACGTCCGCCGAGGACGCGTTCGCCGGTCTGGTCGAGGGCCAGGCCAAGATCCTTGCCGTCCTGCTCCGCATCGAGCAGCGGATCGACGGCATTGCTCGTCATCTCACGTCGGCGTAGGCACCACCAGGACGACAGCCAGCCCCCGACCAGCGGCGAAGCGCCGATCTCCCGGAAACAGCGAGGGCCGAACCCACGAGGCATTGCCCGCAGGTCCGGCCCGTCAGCCGTCCGACGCCAGGTCCTATGACGCCACCGGCACCGCGTTCCCGCCGCTCCGCCGACCGCGCATCCCTGTCAGCGCCCGCCGCATTGCACTGAGCGCGTCCGCCTGCCCGGCCGCGAACGCGGCCCGCTCCGAAGACGTCATGAACCGCTCACCACCGAGACATGCGTCGGAGCTGTCCGAGCCGACCAGCATCCCGCCGTTGCTGACGACGCGGCCCGCGATCGCGTCGAGCAGTTCCCGCCGTGACCGAGGCTCACCCGCCGGCCGGTAGACGAGGACCAGGTCGACATCCCCGAACGCCTCGACGAACGCCAGACCCGTCGGAAGCCGGGCGATCTGCTCGTACAACTCCGCCAGGTCCGAGCCTGAGCCGACGACGAGCGCCCAGTCGTCCCCGGCCCACGGCCGCGCGGAGACGCCGCCCTCAGCGTCAGGAACACCCGCAGGTCGTTGCTCGCCGTCGACCGGCATCGCGGTGCCGCCGTCCTCTTGTTCCGTCGGGTCACCTGTCATTCGTGATCCTCCTGTCCTGCTGGTCATGGCTCGATCACCCGCCCTACGTGCGCGAACAGCCGCAGGACGGGCATGACGGCCAGCCTTGTGCCGCCCGGCCGGCACGAACAGGTACGCGAATGGATACCGACCGTGGATAATGCGACAAACAGTGCAGGCCCGAACACGCGTCGGCCCGCCGCACCAAGGAGCCGTGACCATGACTCCACATCGCGACGCCCCCAAGCCCCCGCCCGAGCTGTGGGACCGCCCCGACATGGCGAAGGCCTTGGCAGAGCGCGACATGGGCCAGGTGCTGAAGATCTACCAGCAGTGGACCGGCGCCCCCCAGACCCAGCTAGCCCGCATGATCGGCGTCGGCCAGCCCACCATCAGCGGGATCATGCAGGGCAAGCGCCGCGTGGAGACCCTGGCGCTCTTCGAGCGCTTCGCGAGCGGTCTCGGCATCCCGCCCGGACGCCTCGGACTCGCCGACCCGAACCAGACCACCACGCCCGCACAGCCGACGTTCACCCTGCCCGAGGTCCCCACCGCACGGCCGCGCGTTGAGAACACCGTCGACTTCCTGTCCACGCTGTGGCACGCCGATCTCGACCAGCCGAACGAGCAGGCCGCGCCCGACTCGACGATGTGGCCGGAAGCCGCGCTGGACTGGCTGTTGCACACCGGCCCCCGCGCGCCCCGCCAACCCAGCTCCGACCGCCGGGTCGGCATCCCGGACATCACCGCTGTGCAGGCGACGACCGCGATGTTCGCCGGCCTGGACAACCGGTACGGCGGAGGCCACGCCCGCCACGGTCTGATCAGTTTCCTGTCCGGCGACGTCGCTACCCTGCTCCGCGGCCGGTACGACGCCGCGACGGGGGAGCGGCTGTTCTCTACCGTTGCCGAGTCGATGCTGTTGGCCGGATGGATGGCATACGACGCCGGAACCCACGGGCTGGCACAGCGCTACCTCGTGCAGGCCCTRCACCTTGCTGAGCACGCCAACGACCGCCGACTCGCTGGTAGCGTCCTGTCCGCGATGAGCCACCAGGCCACGTTCCTTGGGGACTTCCACCAGGCGGCGTGTCTCGCGCGTACGGCCGTGGTCGGTACGAGGGACGTGGCCACGGCGACGATGACCGCCCAGTTCCATGCGATGGAAGCCCGCGCCCACGCTGGGAACCGCGACGCCGCCGCCTGCGACGCTTCCCTGTCCGCGGCCGAGGCCGCGTTCTCCCGTCGCAACCCGGATGACGACCCCGAGTGGATCACCTACTTCGACGAGGCCGAGCTGTCAGCCGAGTTCGGCCACTGCTTCCGCGACCTCGGCCGAGCCGCCGGCGCCCGCGCCTGGGCTGGCCGCTCCGTCGAAGCCAGCAGTGACGGCACTTTCGCCCGTTCCGACTTCTTCGCTGCCATGGTGCTGGCCGACGCCCACCTCGACCACGGCGATCCCGAGCCCGCCTGCACTGTCGCTCTCCAGGCGTTGAGCATCGGCGACCAGCTCAAGTCAGCCCGCTGCGCCCAGTACGTCACCGAGTTCCGCGGCCGACTCGCCAAGGTCGGTCGCGCATCGATCGCCCGCCGCTTTACCGAACAGGCCGCCGAACACCGCCTCTGGCAGCCCGCTACCGCCTGACGCCCGATCGCCGACTCCGCGGTCGTTTCCCTGCGCCGCTAACGGTGCTGTGCCTCGGATGAGGCGGGAGTCGCGTTGGTTACCAGCCGGCGGACAGCCTCGACGATCTCCCGATCACTGGCGACGCTCAGCACCGTGATTCCCTGAGGGCCAGGCCCACGGTGCAGGAGCCGCAACGCTACGCAGAGGTGTGCGCGAAGATCGCCGAGTTCACGGCGAAGCGCGTCGCGCTCGGCTCGAATCTCGCTCAGCTCGTCGGTGCTGTTCTCCGTCATCTCGCCGCCTCGGCCAGACTGCTCGATCATCGCTGTCGCGCCACCTTCAGAGCGGAGCCCAATCCCGCCGACTCCCACCCGAGCGCAGGGCAGCCATCCGCTTCGCGAACTCTCCCGCCGCACGAGGCTCTGCGCCGACGTTCTGACCGACCCAGATCACCATCGTCGTTTCCCGAACGTCCCGCAGAACGGGGTACCCGTCCCAGGCCATGACGTCGAAGCCGTAGCAGTCGACGAACGCCCGGTACTCGTCGGCGCTGTGCCAGCCGTAGGAGTCGGCGTACATCGCGGTCAGGAGCAGGTCCCATTCCCGCGGACCGCGCGCGAAGCCGTCCAGGTCGATCAGCACCGCTCGCCCGGACTCGTCGCGCAGCACGTTCCCGACGTTCGCGTCCCCGTGGACCGGCCCCACCGGCAGGGCGAACGACAGCCCGGCGTACCTCTCCCGAAGCTCCGCCACCCGGTCGAGCAGGAACCGCCGATCCTCGTCCGCGACCCCGGTCGAAGCGCGGATACGAGCGTCGGCCCGTGCGAACGGATCGAGGTCCGGGAGTACCAGGCCGACCGGCGCGACCAACCCGTGCAGTCGCCGGAGAATCTCCGCTAGCTCGACGGCGGAGCCGTAGTCGTCGCCGGTTCCAGCCGCCGCCCAGAACGTCACTACCCGACCGTCGACCACGAGCGGCTGAGCGGCGGCCACGCGAGCCGTCTGGACCACGGGCACCCCGCCAGCGGTCAGCCACTCCGAGACGACCAGCTCTCGCCGCGCCGCTTCGAGGTACGCCACCGACCGCCCGATCCGAACGACGACAGGCGCCGCAGCAAGTCGGAACACCGCGTGCTCGCCAAGCCTCATCAGCCCCGCGTCGCCCGGGTCGAGCCATGCAAGGCCGCAGGCGTCTACAAGGACACGACGGGCCGCAGCCACATCGAGCGAAGCCGCCGACGCCTGCCCGTTCGCACGCCCGTCATCGGCTCCAGCCACCCGCCGAACGCTAGCCGACCGCTCGTCAACGCGTAGCCCAGACGAGCGAACCTCCAGCTCAGCGCACACATCACCGTGCCGTCATCCGCTCGCCGACCGAACGGGTACGCCACCAGGTCCGCAGGTTGCCGAATTACTCGATTTGGAGATCAAGAGGCTTCGCCGCGCCGCGCGGCGGATGCGCGCGGCGCTGGCGCGCCGTGCTCCCCGGCGCGTCGCAGCACTCGCACCGATGAGGATCATCGTACAGGCCGGGACGATAACGGCACCGACCCTCAGAATCGGCGCGATAAACCAAGCAGGTAGCTAACCTTCCAGAGCCGACTCGGCGGCATCTAGCTTTTTCTCAAGATCAGAAATTATGTTATCGACGAAGTCTGCGACCTCTATAGGGTTAGTCGTAGAAGCGAACAACTTCGGCCGACCCATCATCAAAATTGCCTCAAATTGATCCGGCGCAGAACCTGTCAATGCTGAATTGACTGCATGCCGCGCAGCGCGAAGAACCTCATCACCACTGTACCCGTAGTGCATCAAGACTTCCCGGCRCAGTCCCTGTTCGATACGAAATTCCTTACCGAGAGAGAAATACCGCTCGCGACACGAGCTGATACGATCTTGAAGTTCACGCAAGCGGGCTCGGCCGATATCATCGCTCGCGCTGATCCTTAATTCTGCGAGCGATGTCGTCCGAACATTTGTAAGACGGGCCGCCTCGAGCGCCCCACTCTGGAACCCGCTCTCCGCCAGTATTATTCCACGATCCGCGCCAACGTCTGACACGATCTCGCGGAGCGCAAGAACATGCAGTTTCGTAATTGGGGAGTTCCATTGCTTGCATTCGACTAGCCACAATGTCTCGAACCCCAAATGGTGTGAGCGAACGACCACATCGACGTCGTGAAAGGTTCTGACGCCGTGCAGGCGTACATCCGTTTCGGCGCTCAGGCCGATTTTTCGGAAGAATTTTGCGGCCTCTTCTTGGTAGTCGCGCCAGGTCGCCACGCCACTCATTATGACGTACCAGCCAGGTGATGTGGACTCTAGCGCACGGCAACGGCGTGGACGAGCGGTGATGCCACGACTGTCGTGAGACCTGTGACCTACACAAGTCGGCGGTGGCGGACGACGGAGCTGATCATGTGGTATTCCTCCAGCCGCGAGCTTCGAGCCCATCCCGACCCGCTGGCCATGCCTGGTCGCCGGTCCCGATGGATGGCGGCACCCTACCCGATGGCATCGATTCGTATTACTGAATGCGACGCAAGATGCGGACAGTGTGACGCTCAATGTACTGTCGCCTTCGGTACGCTGCTCAGGTAAAGGTCTACCTACTTGCAGCAGGTGGACCGGCCCGCGTTGACGGATGGAGGGGCGACGGTGGTTWTGACGAGCCTATGGACGTACCGGATTTTCAGGTCGGCCGAGACCTATAAAGATCTGCCGCAATTGTTGGATGGCATCTCGTTCAAACACGAACACCGCCATGTAAGCGTCACAGTTGGAGAGGTGCCAGACGAGATCCTTGGGGCTAAGTGTTCTGCTCTCTATTTCCTGGGCCGTCTCTCCGATCCGAAAAAGGTGGAATCTGACTACAGTGCGCCGGATGATTGGAGAACGAAAGGACGGATCTATGTATGCATAAAGGTGGAAGAACGCTCGGACATTTCTGTCGGGAGTGGGAAGGATGAATCTGAAGACTGGTGGTTCGATTTCGATTCGGCGAGACGAGCGGCTGACTCCAGCCGCGAGGCTCGGAACCGAACCCTTGACCTAGCTACAGGTGTCCTCGCTGGCCTACTTGGCCCAGAAATCCTCTCTGAGTTTATYGAAGAATCTGGGATACTTGTGCGGTGCGGGCCGAATGTTTCTCGCCCCATCCCGTTGTTCTCAGTAGGCCAAGCCAGGGTGTCAGTTCAAAAACCTTTCGAGAGCCTTGACTTAGGAGATCTAAAGTCCGTTCAAAGTTACTTCCCGAAGAGCGGCAAGAGTCCAGCATCTTCAATCGGTCGATGGATATCTCTCGTGCTGGGCGAACGGGATCCATTCAAACGATTGATGTGGGCTTATGCCGGAATTGATATGTGTGTAAACAAGGTTCTCGGTTCCATTCGAGGTGATATCGCCGAAAGGATTAGATTCGAGGATGAAGGTGGGTCTATTCTTTCTGGCTTGGCGGTCCGAGAGCTGATCTGGCCGCTCCCATCTGACAGTTCGGGCAATCCGGCCCGCGACCCAGATCGGGGAATCATATTCAAGTTTGCGGCGGTCGCGCTGACATTCTTTCCGAAGACTGCCAATGAGGATATCGAGAAATTTAAAGAAGTCAACAAGTATCGAAATGGTGTTCACGGAACCGGGGAGTTTGATGCGGACGGCCCAGTGGAAGTCGCTGTGGAATTGTTCGTTCGATATGCCCCTGAGGTGATTCGTCGTCTTACTGGCATGGATCGATCCGAACCGGCGTAGAAGGGTCATACCTCAACTGCGCCACCCTCAAGATCAGTCAGTTCGCTTGCTCAAGATAGCCGTTGGCGCATCTGGTACAGCCATCCGTACAGCCAAGCCCGCGGACACCGGTCAACCCCGGCGGACGGCGGTGGACGCGGGCGGGACTGTAACTAGGATCGACGGACGAGCGTGGACGTCAGCGGACTAGCTGGGCCGATCTTGTAATCGGTGGGTTGGAGGTTCGAGTCTCGTTGGCTCTATCTCTACTAGGGTTGCAATGCGGCGCAGGTGGTTCGAGACCGTTTTACACTACCGACGCTAGGCATTCAGAACGCTGTGGCGCCGTCCAGTTTCGCCCCGCCAGCATGGAGACCGCCTCTTTCCTATGGTATTAGGTTCAAAGTCATCGCGCGTCGTAGGCGCACGCCGCTTAGCATATGTTCATGACACCGGTTGCAGAGTACGTCCCCGCCTGGATTCAGGCATTCGGCGTTACCGCTGGATTTGCCGGAATATATCTGCAACAGCAAAAAAACAGGGCGGACACCGAAAAAGACAGGTCTGAAAAGCTTGAAGCTCAAAAAATTCAAGCTCGACTCGTTTCGGTAGTGTTCACGGCCCCCTGGGACTACGATGGACACTGGGGAGCGACTTCTATCCAAATAAATAATGAGACATCTCCATACCCGCTCTTTGAGGTAACTATTTCGCTGATTGCTACGCCACCTGGTCACTCCGCGCAGCGGTCCGAGATCAATTTTCCGAGCATTTCGGCTGGCGAGATTGCGGATCGAACACCGGAGGGCATCTTTCCGATCAAKGGTCTTACAAATAGAGATTGGAACTATTCTTGGGTGATGCGTTTTACCGACTTCTACGGAAAAAGGTGGATTAAGGATAGTAGTGGAATGCTGCGTGAAGAGCACTCAAAACTCAAGCGTTGAATCCGGTGCGGATGCAATTTTTGTTATCGCGGCGGCGGGTCGAAGGGTGGTATGATCATTCGTGCGGCCAAACCTGTGAATACCGGCCGATGTCGGCGGGCTACGGTGGAACCATGTAAGGCACCGGCGGACTGTAAAGATGTCGGTAAACATCCAGGGTGGAATAAGAAAATCTTGTAACCGGGAGGTCGGAAATCTCCGGCGGAGGCTTCAAGTCCTGTTGCGGGGCCTTGGGTGGCTGGGAGGACGGTTGCAGCCAAACTCGTGGACGACTGCGGACGAGCACCGCGCTCGGCGGACTGATCTGTGTCCGCAACCAGCATCAGCGGACGTCGGTGGACGAGGCATGGAAGATCTCATAATCTCCTGGTCGATCAGACCGCTGTCATGCCTTACGCTTTGATCGTCCTCGCCCAAGGTGCGGAGGCTCCGGATGACCGCACCCACGACTAGGAGAGGGTGGCAGCCCGTTCGAGTCGGGCCGAGTCCGGGGGACGCCACCRCCTCGTGCCGCGGCGTCCCCAAGCCACCCGAAGGTCAGTCGCCAGTGCGGCGTGAGGTCGCCGAGTTGACGCTGACAGCCAAAGTGACAGGCGAGCCGATGGACGCTTGCGGACAACTGTGGACCGCGATGGAGCCGCCCGGGTCGACGACCTGCACCGGCGGACCGCTGTGGACGTCCGTGGATGATCCAGATCAAACTATGGATCAAGTGCTCGGGTTGAGTCCGTCCGAGCGCGAGGCGGATCGCCGGTCATGGGGGCTTGTTCGCGGGGATCGATCCCTACCGGCACGGCTCTTCGCTGGGCCGGCCGTCATAGTCGGCGTGCTACGGCGTGCTTGACGTCGTCGTCCTCGATGGGGTCGTCGCGCAGAAGAGTCAGCAGGCTCCGCACGTTGTCGGTGAGCGGGATGTTCTCGGCGGCTAGCTGTCTTACCTCCGGCTCGCAGTCGAAAAGGTAGGCCGGCAGGTTGTTCAGCGTGTGCTGCCAGTCCAGAAGGAGCAGGCTGCGCAGGTAACTGGGCCGTTCATAGGAATGTGGCGAGGCGATGGCCAGCCAGCGCAGCCGGCGCACGAGCAGGGCGCGGGTGTCCGTCTGCGCGTTCGGTGGCAAGGCCGCGACGATCCGGGTGAGGCCCGCGGTCAGTTGGTCGTAGCCGCACCACTGGTCGGCGAGGCGGTCGAGTGCGGTCAGGAGAGTCGGGATGTCCTGTTCGTCACCGTGTTCGGCGAGGAGATCCGGGGCGTCGTGGAACAGGGGGTGGTCGGAGTCGGCGGCCCAGGTTCGGGCGGCTGGGACCACGAGCGGTCCGAGTGTGTGCAGCGCGCGGGTGAGGCCCGGGGCCCGAGCGGCTCTCAGCTGCTCGACCAGTTCGAGCAATTCCGGTACGGCATGGCCGCGGCGGCGAATCTGCCGCAGCGCCATTGCGAGGGTGCCGCGATCTGTGTCCGGTGCCCRTAGGAGGTCGATCAGATCGGCGTCGGACGTTTCAGTAAGATCGTTCCCGGTGGCTGGGCTGTCGCAGCGGTTGGGCAGGGCGTCGTCGAGGCGGGCATCGAGGCTGGGGTCGCGGCCACGCCAATGTCGCCAAGGCTTGCCGCTGGGAAACAGGTGCGTGGTGTCGTCGAGGTCAAGGCGGGCAGCGGCGGCCTCCCAAAGATCGTCCCACCACTCGACGGGCCATTCCTCGCTGATGACCTCTAGCACCTCGACCCAGCGGAGCCCGTCGCGGACGTAGCCACGCAGCGCCTCGCTGGCCTGCGCGTTGCCCGCGCGGGCCAGCGTCTCGAGGATCCCGACCGTGAGACGAAACTGGTTGTCGTCGTTGGTCGGATCCCGGTGTGGCCAGGGGCGGTCGGGGCCGCAGGCGCGGAGCTGCGCGATCAGCGGAGCCAGATCGAGGCGTAGGTCACGCAGCAGCCGGGCTAGATAACCGCGTCGATTGTCGACCTGCCAGTCCCAACGGGTATCCCGGCTGGTGCACTCGTAGACTATTTGCGCATGTTCAGGCTGGCCACGCAGTCGAACTACCGCGATGCCGTGACCTCGTTGCAGCTCACCGAGCAGGCTGCGGTACGACGCGTAATGCCAGGCTGGTGGAATGTCCTCGGCTTCGATGCTCATCGCGGCAAGCATKGGGGTCAATCGGGCAGTCGCTCCACCAGTTTTCGCCAACCTGGGGCCGATCCGGTCCGTCCTGGCAACGTTCCGTGACGAACGTCCGACCGGCCGCCGTACTGCATTCGTACTGCAACGGGGGTGGACGCCAGCGGACGTCGGTGGACGTCGCYGAGGCCGTGACCTGGACCGGTGGACGTCTGCGGACGTCCGTGGACCGGCCGCCGAGGTCTACGGATCAGAAGGTTGGGGGTTCGAGTCCCTCCGAGCGCACGTCTGGTCGAGACAGGTCAGAGCCCCGCAGCAGCCGCAAGGCAGCGCGGGGCTCTGGACTTTCCGGGGTCCGTACTGCAGTTCGCGTTCCTCCGCCAGTCACCCGGCGCGACGCCCGCCTCGCGGCCGAAGGCCGGGTTCACGGCGTCCGTCCGGAGACCAATCTGGCGGCGATCTGCTGCAGGCCCGGCGAGGCTGGGCGTGACCCTGACCTGCGGCGAGAGTATGCACGAATCCATCTTTGGAGTACCTCGGCGCATCGCCCCCGTCGAGAGTGCGCCAGCTGATGCCGTTGCGGGCTGGCGTCGTTTCTGTCACCGGCCGGACATGGCGGCGGGCTGACGGGCGTGGTCCAAGGCTGGACCATAGGTCCGTGGGCACTCTTCATATCCGGTTGATCGGGCAGCCGGTGATCGAGCGGGGCGGCCGGACCGTCCTCCCACCGCGTGGGCGCAGGGCGTGGGCGCTGCTGGGCTATTTGCTGCTGGCGGAGCGTCCACCGGGCCGGCGGCACCTGGCGGACCTGCTGTTCGGCACCGCGGAGGACCCTCTCGGCGCGCTGCGCTGGTCGCTGAGCGAGCTGCGCCGCGCTCTCGGCCAGTCTGACGCTTTCCAGGGCAACCCGATCAGTACCCAGCTCACCGGTCGCGTGTCGGTCGACGTGGACCTGCTCGCCGCGGAGCCAGCCGACCCCGCCGTGCTCCTGGAATTGGGCGGGGAACTGCTGGAGAACGTCGAGCTCCAGGACCGTCCGGCGTTCCAGGCGTGGCTGCTGGCGGAGCGTCACCGGGTGGTCGCCCGACACGAGGCGCTGCTGCGCTCGGTGGCGTCGGCCCGGCTGGCTGATGGGCTGGGTGAGGAGGCTGTCCGGTACGCCTCGGCCGCGGTGGCCCGAAACCCGCTGGTCGAGGGCAACCACGAACTGCTCGTGCGCGGTCTGGTCGCGATCGGTAGTCACGCGGCGGCCCGGCGGCAGGCCGATGCCTGCGAGGCGCTGCTGCGCCGTGAGCTGGGATCCGAACCGTCCCCGGCTCTGCGAGCCGCGCTGGCGCCGGCCGTCGTCGCTCCGGCGGTCTCCCTCGCCCTTCCCCGAGGAAGCCACCGGACCGCCGCCGTGAGCCTGCTGCGAGCAGGGCAGGCGGCCGCGAGCGCCGGCGCCGTCGCCACCGGACTGGGCCACCTGCGCCAGGCCGCCGCCGAGGCGGCTCTTGGCCGGGACCGAGCGCTGCGAGCGCAGGTACTCACCGCGCTCGGCACCGCGCTGCACCGGGCAGATAAGGCCGTCGCGGCCCTGCGCGAGGCGGCGGAACTGGCCGAGGTCTCCGGCGACCGGTCCACCGCGTCGGCCGCCTACCGGGAGTTGGGGCTCATCGACGTCCGGGCCGGGCTGAACGCGAGCGCGCGCACCTGGCTGGCCAGCGCGCGGGAACTGGCGGAAACGGACGCGGAGCGGGCCGCGGTTCTCGGCCTGCTCGGCTGGGCGGCCACCGAGCTCGCCGACTACCGCGCCGCGTTCGCCTGCCTCGACGAGTCCTTGGAGCTCGCCCGGTCGGCCGGCGATTCCCGGCAGCAGGCGTGGACCTGCGCCTACCTGGGCCGGGTGCATCTGCTGCGGGCTGACGGCGCCGAGGCCGCCGCGACGCTGGCCCGGTCGCTGGAACTCGTCCGCGAGCAGCGGTGGATTCCGTTCCTGCCGTTCCCGCTGGCGCTTCGGGCCGAGGTTGATCTGCGCGCCGGCGAGGTAGACCGTGCGGCCGACGGATTCGAGCAGGCGTGGCTGACGGCGTCCCAGACCGGTGACCCCTGTTGGCAGGAACTCGCGGCCCGCGGGCTGGGGCTGGTGTTCGCCGGCGTCGGCGACGAGGCCGCCGCGCGTGCCTGGTTTCACCAGGCGGCCCGCCTGCACCAGCCGCGGGACAGCTCGCTGTGGGTCCATGGGCTGGCGCTGAACGCCACCATCGCCGACGCGCTCCTGCGCTGCGACGAGCCGCGTGCCGCGAGGCTGACCCATGAGCTCGCCGAGCTCGCGCGGGGCGCCGGAATGCGCGAACTGCTCGCCTATGCCCACCTGCACCGCTACCGGCTTGGTGACTCGGCCGCGCTGCCCGAGGCTCGGCGGCTCGCCGCCGAGATCGACAACCCCGCGCTCACCGCCCAGCTCACGACCGCGGCCTGAGCCCCAACTGGCTCAGTTGGTCACCGCCGTCCAGCGCTGCTGCTGCGGGGAGTCACCGCCGTCGGGTGCACGTCCGGGGCCTGCGAGGGCGGCACCTCGACCGCCCGGCGCGGCGTGTGAGGGAGGACGTCGATGCACTTCTCGGGCAGCGCGATCGCGCAGTGCCCGGCGCGGTTCTTCGTCGACCCGACGATGAGCCCCTGCACGCCGCGGACGAGGGTCACCTGAAGTTCGGCGAGGAGGGTGCCCGCGCTCTCGCTGAAGTCAGGCCGGCGTAACGCTGGCACTTCCTTACGAACCTTCTGCGGCTGTGGGACGCTCGCAGCGTGAGAAGCCGCGGAGGACGGACCCGCGATCTAGTGAGCTCCGCGGGACCTCCCGCGGGTCGGCATCGCGAGCGACCAAGGCGCCGGACGCCTGCCGAATTGCTTAGCGATGACCTCAAGAAGATGATAGGGCCTCGTGCGATAGCGCGGTTTCTTCGGGCTCACCCGGCACTCATTCTTCGTTGGATGCTGTACCTCGCCGTAGCTTACGGCGCTGTCGCTCTAATTCTTTGGCCCCTTGAGGAGCTGAAGATTCTAGAAGGCAATTTGGCGCCGCCGGCAATTTTTGCGAGTTCGGTTTTTGGGGCACACCTGCATCGCCTAATGATGCAGGAAGCGGACGAAGACGTACGATCCGAGGAAGGCACCTCTCCAGTAGGGGACCAGCCACCTCCGGCGGGCCGGCGCGGCGACTAGAGGGCGAGCTACGTGCCACCTTGGACCATACGGTGCCGACAGTCAAGTTCGCGAATGACGACGGACGAAAGTAGACGTACGCGGATGCCGCCGGCGGCGCGACCTGGACCAGGCGACCGTTGCATACACTCACGGACGGACGTAAGTCATCTTGAAATTTCTCAGTGCTGACTCTCGTTGAAAATGCCTGTGGCCGCTCTCGCCCGCGGATCGTGTGCCTCCTCAACGACTTCCTGACCGCCAACGTCGCCGTCTGACCGAGCCGGCGCGCCAGGGCCGACTCCCTGGGAGCGAGAGCCTGGCTGATGCAGATCGGAGCCCGAGCCACGGCCTACCGCTCGGGGCTTCAACGCATCGATCAGCCCTATGGTGTGAGCGTGGACAGCTCCGTAGGCGAGCCGCTGATCTTCCTTGATGTGGACGGGCCACTCATTCCCTTCGGCGCCCCGGCGGGCACCTATCCGAGCCAGGGACCCGGCTGCGGATCAGCGTCATCGGGGGCGAACCCGCTGCTTGCGAGGATCGACTCCGGCCACGGGCCCCGGCTGGCGGCCCTGCCGGGTGAGCTTGTCTGGGCCACCACGTGGATGGCCGACGCCAACGACTACGTCGCGCCGCGGCTCGGACTGCCTGAACTGGCCGTCGTGACGTGGCCGGAACCGTCCGAATTCGATGCATGGGATGAACACAACGGCCTGCACTGGAAAACCCGCGCCCTGGTCACCTGGGCTGCAGGCCGCCCGTTCGCCTGGGTCGACGACGAGATCACCTCCCCCGACCGGACGTGGGTCACGGCACACCATCGAGGACCGGCCCTGCTCCACCGAGTCGACCCCGGCCACGGCCTGACCGACGCCGACTTCAGCACCCTCCACCGATGGCTCACCTGGGTAGCACCAGCGCCCGCGCAGGCCCCGGATCTACATCATGAGAGCGGGCGCTAGGGGCCCATCGGCGGTCGCGGCACTCGGGCAAGGAGAAGTGGGCGGCCCGCCGAGGACTTCGGCTGGATGCTTCGGGGCCGCCGTGGGAACTCGTCCGATGAGTGGTAACTTCACACCTGGTGGGCCTGAGCTGTAACGCAGGCCTTTTGCATGCTTGGTCAGTCGAGCCAGACCAGTACCGCGTGGCCGGCCGCGGCTGCTCCCTGGAAGAAGGCCGTCAGGGGAATGAAATAGTCACGCCCCCATTCTAGGGAGTCCGCGGAGTTCGCGCTTTGGGGGTAAATGTCGGCATTGGCGATTTCTGAGGGGGTGACCGTCCGAATCAGCTGGTCATAGGTGGTCTGCTGCAGGATCTCTGCCGCTAGCCTGACCCGCTCCACTGACAGATACCGTGGAGGTCCATAACCCCAGTCTTCATCTTCGGCGAAGCATTCCTCGCCGTGGATGATATCTACGGGGAAAGATGATCGCCGCAACAAAAATGCGAGCAGACCCCATGTCTTGTAGGTACTGAAATGTAGTGCCTCAGCTGGCGTTGGCTTGCTCTCGTCCTGTGAATCGCGAACCGTCTCGGCGAGATCGAGTGCCCATTCGGGATCCTTGACGGCCTGGTCCAGCTGGCTCGGTGTGACTCGCAGGTACTCCCCGATCATGCTCACGGCGACAGGGTACGGGACGGTCGGATCGGCTCTACATACCCCTGGCGAGTCCCAGCTTCTGTGAGGCTCCTGGACGATCGGCTGGTACAGCCAAGCCCGCGGGCACCGACGGATGAGCGCCGCCGGCGGACGTGGGCAGGACCGTGACCAGGTATGGCGGACGACTGCCGACCTCCGCGGATCACCCTGGACGATCTCCCGACCKGGCGGCCGCGATGTGTGGTCGGCCCTACGATCAGCGCACGGCGTGCGCCGGCCGGCGGGGACTTAATCCGTAGGTTCAGCGCCGCGGTCTTCGTCGGCGCGTTCGTAATAGACCGTGATCGAGTGCCAGTCGCCGTCGGCCGTGACCTCGGTATGCATCATCAGGTCCTGAACGTCAACCTCGCCCAGTGCATCAATCGAGTCAGCGACCCGCCGGAGCAGGGCGCTTATGTCACCCTGACCAGCGCCCTTGGGATTCGATTGTGAGAAGTGGTATACGGACCAGGGGTCCCGAGGATCATGCTGACGCGCCACCGGATATTCCGTCAACAGATCTTCTGCCTTCCATCATCGACTACCAACCATGCGGCAAGTCCCTGCCCGACGTCGCGCAACCTGCTAAACAGCCTTGCCCGTACTGCTGCTGAACCGTAACGGGAGCATCGTGACCATGATAACTGGCGACATGGTGAGCCCGAGCGCTTCGGGCAGCCAGGTTTGCAGCCAATCCGGCGGAAGACCGCGGACGGCCATCGCGTGATCCTTTTCGAGAACGACCAAGAACTCGAGAAGGAGGAAACACGTGATGGCCGTGCGGCCGGGGACTCTCAGTCCTGGGAGCCGCCGAAGGCCGTCCGGACCTTGTCGGTCGCCCGCTCGGCGGCCCGGGCGATCTTCTGGGTGAACGGATGCTTGGCCTGGGTGATGGCGGTCCGGGTCAGCGTCCGCGTGGCCCAGTCGACGTGTTCACGAACCACCGGAGCCAAGGCGGCGACGGCGTCGCTCATCACGGCGCGGGCCTGGCCGTCGTCCGCCTCGCGAGTCAGTTCCTGGAGCAGGTCCACGTTCGCGGCGCATAGCTGCGCTGCGCTCAGGTAGGCCTGCAGTCCGGCCTGCTCGAAGGTGAGCGGGTCGGCCGATCCGCTGAGCAGCAGCGCCTCGATCGCCTTGGTGTCGAGGCTCTCGGTCGCCCGGCCGGCGGGGCTGGCGTACTGGTGGCTCCCGCCCAGCTGACCGATCAGCGTCTCCCAGACGCCGACGGCGCGCAGTGTCTCTCCCTCGAGATCCGCGTAGCGCGCGCGCAGGGCCGGGTTGTCGGACCGGGCATGCAGGGTGCGCACGAGGTTGATGCCCATCCGTTCGTGGGTGACGAACGCGGACAGCTGGTCGGCCAGGAATGGTCCGTTCAGGCCGCTGTCCGCGGCGAAGTCGGTGTAGCGGTCCTCGGCGACCTCCCGTTCCGGAAGGACGGTGACCATCGGTCCTGGCCTGATGGTGGCTCCGGTCTCAGGGCGGACGGCGGTGATCGGCATGGCTGCTCAGTCCTCTCGGGAGCTGGATGTCCGACGTGTCCGCCCGCCCGGGGGGGCGGTTGCGCCTGGCGGGCGGGCAAACGCGTCGCCAGTGAATGGAAGCGGCCTGTCAGCGGGAGCGGGTGAAGGCGTCGCCGCGCAGCCGTTCGACCGGGTGCGGGCCTTCCGTCTCGATCCGGTAGTCCGTCCCAAAACCAGCGCGATGCTCGTCGATGACCTGCTCGCTGGGCACACCGCCCGTGTTGACCGTCGCGAGACGCTCCTGGAAGCGCTTGTGCGAATCCATCACGTAACCGGTCCCGAGACTGGTCAGGTCGATCTGGGTCGCCAGGACGTCGCGGACATAGGCCTTGTTCGGTTCGAACACCACCGGCTCGGGCAGCTCGACCGGCAGCACCTCGGCCGGATCCCGTCCGTCGTAGCGCTTCATCAGCTCGCAGGCGACCCGCAGCTGCTCGATCTCCATCCCCAGATGCAGGTTCCACAGGTCGCGGATCCGAGGATGCGTCTCCTGCGCGGCGAAGGAGTAGTACATGTAGCACTCGTTGTACTCGTGCAGGGCCAGCTGCTCGAACCAGCTCTCAGCCGGGTCCAGCATCGACTCGTACTGCGTGACGTGCTCCTCCTCGACCATGCCGATCTCGGCATAGAGGCCACGGGCCAACGGCTCCATGTACCKGTTGCCGATCGTCATGTAGAAGTTCATCGTCTGCTGCTCGGCCGCCGTGATCGTCAACGCGTGCAGCCGGCTGCGCGGATCCGCCGTGTGCTTGTCGTAGTGCTTGCGGATGTTGTCCCGCGGATCCCGGTGCTCGTTCGCCGTCGGCCGGCCCGGCATGACCTCGGTGAGCCGGCGCACCACGCCCTCGGCCTGCTTGCCCTCCAGCAGCTCGTAGAGGTTGGCGTACCGGTACAGGTGGTCGAAGTCCTCCAGCAGGCCGAAGTCGTAGGTCTGCTTCAGATAGGGGTCCGGCTCGGAGCGGGCCAACCACGCCGTCAGGTCCACGGCCTCCTGCTCGTAGCCGAGCGTCACCTCCAGCGTGGTCTCCTCGCCCGGAATCAGCCAGTTCACCGCCTTCTGCTGCTGCTGCTCGATCGCCCGGGTCTCGGCCAGCGCCGCCTTCACCTCGGGCACGTCGATGTGCCGGTTGAACTGGTGGCTGAAGAACACAGCCTCCACTTCGAGGCCGTTCATGGCGATCACCCGGCACCGGGTGTACGGGTCGACGTCGGCCTTGTCATACGGCTCGACGTTCAGCTCGGACCAGTTCCGCACCTGGTCGTCGAGCGAAATGCCCTTCTCCTGCAAGGGATTGAAACCCATCAGGTCCTCCCGTGGCGGCCGCCCTTAGGTTGGACATACCAGGGCGACCTGGTAGTCAGCGGTTGCCGGGCATCGCACTGACCTGGCCGAGCACCGACTCCTCATCGCCCTCGACCGCCAGATCGCCAAGACTGACGACGCCGACCGGAGCCGCCCCCTTCACGACCGGAAGCCGTCGCACGGCGCGAAGCCGCCTCAGCTCGGCAGCGTCGTCGATCAGAGTCTCCGGTGTCACCCGTGACCGGTTTTCGCGTCGTCATCTCGGCCGCAGTGCCAGCCATCAGGGGTCTCCCCCCATCCGGATCCGCCCATCCCCCTGCCCCGGGACATGCGGACAAACCGTCGGAGCGCGAGAACCGCCAAGCCCCAGGCCTCCGCGTTGCCTCCCCGCCGTGACCGATTCATCCCCAGGCCGCCGCCAGGGCGACCGAACGGCGTCCGCCAGACGAGCCAGATACACGGCTCGGCGCGGGTGATGCGCCGTCCTAGGGGCCGCTGGCCGCTCGGATCAGATCCTGGTGTTGCGGTCGTGGCCTCCCGGCCACTCGACGAACACCACGGTCGCGTCGTCCTGAAGCCGGCCGTGGTGGTGGTCGAGCAGCGCCCGCATCAGTCGGCGCAGGGTCTCGGAGACCACGAGACCATCGGCGTGATGGCGCACGACGAAGTCCACGAACCGGCCGAGCCCGAACTCGCGGCCGGACGCGTCGCGCGCCTCGGTGACGCCGTCGGTGTAGAGCAGCAGCCGGTCGCCGGGCTCGAGGTGCTCCCGGCACAGGGTCGCGGGCAGGCCGAGATCGGTGCCCAGCGGGTGCGCGGCCGGGCAGAGCAGCTCGCTGATCCACCGGCCGCCGCGCACGACCACCGGCGGGTGGTGGCCGTGGTTGATCCACGTCAGCAGCCCGGTGGTGGTGTCGAGGTCGGCGATGATCCCGGTGACGTAGCTGGTGGCGTCGAATTGGTCGAGCAGGACCCGTTCGATCTCCCGGCTGATCGTGACGAGATCGGCGCCCGCCCGGCGGTGGCTGCGGCACGCGGCGACCGCCAGGTTGGCGGCAAGCCCCGCGGTGGTGTCGTGACCCATCGCGTCGAACACGGCCAGGTGCAGGACATCCCCGGCCACGGCGTAGTCGAACGCGTCACCGCCGAACTCGTACGCCGGCTCCATCGCGGCACCGACGACGACATCCCGAGTGGCGAACGACGTCTGCGGCATCAGCTGCCACTGCATCTCCGCGGCGACCGTCATCGGCCGTGTGCGTACCAGCCGGGCATAGGAGTCACTGACCCCCCGCTTGCTGACCAGGAGCAGGCCTGTGAGCGCCGCCAGGTCACGCAGCGCCCGCTCTGCGTCGGTGTCACCGGGTCTCAGTCCGGCGCGCAGCACGCCAAGCCGTTCGGTCCCGTCCAGAATGGGCGCCCAGTGGACCACGGCCCCCGTGTCGCCGACGGGCGCGCCGGTCAGCGTCCGGACATCCCGGAACGCCCGCCCGGGTAGCGTGCCGTCGACCCGGAACCGCTCCCCACCCTCACCGGCGTCCAGCCCACGGCCGGTCAGTTCCCGCAGCACCTCGCCACGCAGGTCCGACACGTAGATCCCAAGCCGGTCCAGCCCCACGGCCGCGGCGTGCTCGGCCATCATGTCCGGCAGCTGCTCGAGGGCCGCCAGCCGGCCCAGGTCCAGCAGCACGCCGAGCATGCGGCTCTCCCCATCCCGCACCGATATCACCCGCCGTCAGCAATCGATTCGTCTCACCGATTGATCTTTCCGGCCGGGGCCAGTCAGAACCCTCCGATGAGGACTCCCACCGACGGCCTAGCCTGATCGCGCCAGGTGGAACCAGACCGTCTTGCCATCCCCGGCGATCGGCTCCGCGCCCCAGTCACGGGCCAGGCTGTCCACCAGGTGCAGCCCTCGCCCGCCCAGCGCGCCGCTGTCGACCTGCTGCACCCGCGGCAACCGGCTGTCCGGGTCCTCAACTCCTACCCACAGCGTCGCCACCGTCGCGCGCACCTCCACCACGGGCTCACCATGGCCGTGCAGCACGGCGTTGGTGACCAGCTCGCTGGTCAGCAGAAGGACCAGGTCGGCCAGCTCGTCATCGACCCCCAGCCGGCGCAGGACCGGGCCGAGGCGAACCCTCGCCTGGCCCGGCGACCGCGCGCTGGCGGGAAGGCTGAACCGCTCCACCGGTGCCGCGTCGACCCACTCTGGTCCATGAACCATGGCGGTCCCATTTCACGGGACGAACGACATTAAACCGACGGCAACCGGGACAGCCCGGCATACGAAGCGTTGCCAAGTCCGTGTTGTCGGTCGACCCGGGTGGCACGGAGGGGATCCGCCCGTGGCCGAACGGCCACATTCAGACCTGCGGCCCGGCTGCGGATGTGTGCGCCGACGTTCTGGTCCCGACTGTGCCCGCGGCCTCGCGTGGGCCGTCAGCGAGGCCGGCACCCCAGACGGCGAGCGCGTCCACGACGGGCCCCAGCCGTCGGCCGGTCTCGGTCAGCCGGTACTCCACCCGCGGCGGGATCTCGGCGTAGACCGTGCGTGTCACCAGACCGCCGCCCTCCAGCTCTCGGAGGCGGTCTGTGAGCGTCTTCGGACTGATGCCAACCAGCGAGGCCCGCAGCTCGGAGAACCGTCGAACCCCACCGAGCAGGTCCCGGATGATCAGCATGGTCCACTTGCCGTCGAGCACCCGGACGGCTCGGGCGATCGGACAGGTCTCGTCCTCACAGCTGGCCGCCGCAGCGTCCTGCCTTGTCAGCGCCATTGGTTCATTTTCTGATACTGCTTCACTATTTGACAACCCAGTCTGGGTCGTCCGTACGGTCCCGCCCATGACAGTGACGACCATGCTCGAACGAACCGACACAGCCAGCACGCCGTTGCGTGTCAGCCTCCTCGTCATCGGCGCCTCGCAGCTCGGCTTCGGGGCGCTCTTCCTGCTGGTGCCGTCGATCGCGCGGCACCTGTTCGGCCTGACACCAGACGCGCCCGCCTGGGCGCACTGGCTCAACGTGATGCTGGCGGCACGGTTCCTCGGCTACGCAGCCGGCATGTTCGTCGCATCGCGGGCGCCACGCCGCCACGTCGCCTGGATCAACACGATGATCTTCGTCCAGCTGGTCGACTGGGTGGCCACGCTGTACTACCTGTCCACCGGCGATCTCACCTTCCGCCAGGTGAGCACAGCCTGCGCCCTGCCCGTCGTGTTCATCGCGCCGTTGTTGTGGTGGCACCCGCGCCGGGACGGCGCACGTGCGTAGCACCTACGCCCTGCTGAGACCGCCACGAGCACCGCGGCAGTCGCGCTGGTTGACCGCGTCGGCTTGCCGTCGGTCACCGAGCGGCGTCGGAGAGCGGGTCGCGGCCGAGGAACGCCATCAGTCGCTGCGTAGGGTTCGCGTCCGCGGGGGCCGGGATCTCCGGCTGGAACAGGCTGTGGTCGTCGCCGGCGCGCAGCGTCGGGACGTACCGGCGGGCGACGTCGTCGGCGTGCGCGAGCAGGTCGCCTGGCAGTTCGCGAACCGGTCGGTTGGTGGCGAGCGTGAGGTCCCAGGCGTGCACGACGGTCGCGAACGCGCTGATCGCGAGCATCTCACCGGCTGGCAGCGGGCCGAGGATCGTGGTCAGCTCGCGTTCCGGGTCGGCCAGGTCGGCCCACGCGGCCTGCGATCGGGTAACGGCCCGCTTCGCCGCGCCGGCCGGGTCGTCGCCGAGCAGGTCGGTGCCGGAGAACATCATCTCGGCGGTCGGTGCTGGGCCGCCGTCCACCGTGGAGGCGAAGATCTCGATGCCGGCGAGTGTGTGGCTGACGAGGGCACGAACGTCCCAGCCTGCGCACGGGGTGGGACGGGCGAGCTCGTCGCGAGTGAACGACCCGATCAGCTCGACCAACCGATGCTCGGCGGCCACGAGGATGTCGTACGAGGTCATGACGGCTCCCAAGCCATAGGTAATGGTTTTCTTCGACGACGCCCGGACCTACGCTGGACCGGACCCCTGTGCCAGCGTCGAGATATCGGCTGGCCAGCAATGAAGCTAGGCTCCGTCGGCCTGGGCCGGTAGCCGCGACCTCGGAATGGAGCCATAACAGCCATGAATGAGCAGTCGTGAACCTGGCGCACCTGAGGTACGCCAGGGCGGTCGTCCGGGAGGGGTCGTTCAGCGCCGCCGCGCGGGCCTGCGCGGTCACCCAGCCGGCGTTGTCCAACGGGATCGCCGCGCTGGAACGGACGCTCGGTGGCCGGCTGTTCGACCGAACCACCCGTGGCACGAGCCTGACCTCGTTCGGGAAGCGGATGCTGCCGCTGGTCGACGCCGCGGTCCAGGCGCTGGATGCCGTCCGGGCGGAGGCCCGGCTGGCCGCGGTGGAGGGACCCCGGCCGCTGCGGGTCGGCGTGTCGACGCTGGTGGACCGCGACCTGCTGGGCCGCGCCGTCGAGGTCGCCGGGACGGAGCTGGTACTGCGGGCGGCCCCGATGGCGCAGCTGCACCGCGAGCTCGCCGACTCCGCGCTCGACCTGGTCCTGGTGCCCGCGGTCAGCCCGCCGAACCTGGCCGCGCCCGAGGCCGCGCGAGCCACGGTGGCCCGGGTGCCGATCGTGTTCCTGCCCACCGCCGGTGGTGGCGCGGACCGAGACGCCGGCGGGGCGATCGAGCTGCGAGAGACCACAAGGGTGCCGCTGATCCTGCCGACGGACAGCTGCGGCCTGGCGCCCTTCACCCGCGAGCTGTTCGCCGCAGCCGGCATCCCGTTGCCCTGCTACCCGGGGAAGGCCGACGACTGTCGCGTCGTCCAGGACTGGGTCACCCTCGGCCTGGGCTCCGCGCTGCTGCCAGGCAGCAAGGTGACAGACAGCGTTCCGGTCCGGTCGGTGGTGCTGGACGGCACGCCGATCGCCATCGACTACGAGGCACGCTGGCTGCCCGACTCACCGGCTCGCGCCGAGATCGCGCGCATCGTTCGAACGCTCGGCGGCCCGGCGGCCGGTAAGCCCGAACCCACGCAGGGGGCCACGTAGCTGACCGATCCGCGCGCCGCGTACCCGACGGCGGCGCCGCCGCGCACCACACCGATGACCTGGTCCTGCGCGCGCCGCCTGGCCCGCCCGCGGTGCAGCAGCACCCTGTTTCTACGAAAACATCAACTACGGGGGTGGACGATGACGGCTCACAGCCAGTCGTCGTACGTCGGTAACAGCGACAACGACCGGGCCGACCAGTTCCAGGCCCTGTGATCCAGGCGCTCCCGTCACGGCTGGGCGGGCCGCAGGGCACCGTGCCCGGTCAGCCTGGATGACAGCGGCGCTGCCCGGCCGGGCCGGGCCGGGCCCGGCCAGTTTCCGTTTCAACGTGGGGGTGCAGGGATGTCGGTGTGCGTGGCGTCGAGGTAGGTGGTGGCGGCGTGAGGCCGGGTGCTTTCAGGCTTGGGACCCTCGGACAGATGGATCCGGGCCCTGCCTGAGCGGAAACGGACGGACGCCCGCCGGCAGCGCTGGCGGGCGTCCGATTCGGATCAGCTCGGCGGACGCTGACACGGGGCGCGCGCTCCGAACTGGTCAGCGGCCGTCCCCGTGATGAACGCGCGCGGCTCCTCCGAGCGAGCGATCAGGCGTAGTAGACCCTGATGAGTCCATCGAGGCCGGCGCCGAAGGGCACACCGTTCACGTAGTAGAGGAGGGACGAGTAGATGTAGGTCCCGGTCGAACTGGGGGCGTGGACGACACTCGAGCACCAGGCGCCGTTGGGCGCCGCACCGATGGTGCCGGTGATCCCGAGATCTTGCGCGTCCTGGCTCCTGCCAACCTTGCCGATCACGCCGGTCTTGCTGTTCGCCCGGAGGTTGCGGAACTGGATCAGGAGGTCGGCGCCGTCTCCGGACCTCTTGGCCCACAGGACGACCTCTGCTGCCGTGTCGACCCTGCCATCCCAGGACATTGGATACATCGGATGCCACGGCGACCCGTCAGCGTTCTTCCTCACCTCGGACCAGCCACCCGTCAGGACCTTGCCGCAGTATCCGTCGGCCGACGCAGGAGCAGCGGCCAGCATCGACGCCCCGAAGGCAGTCRCCAGTGCCACCCCGACGGCCGCCAGTCGCCTGAATCTCATTGGACCCCTCTTCGCTCGTGGTTGATGCGGTAAACGGAGGCGGGAGCGAGTCCGGTGGGCCGACGTGGCCGAGGGTCGCGAACACCACAGGACCCACAACCACGGCTTGCCGAAAATCCGGAGCTCCTCGATGTGACGCACTGGATCCAGGAGAAGGCTCGCCGGCCGTGGCCATGTCGTCCCGGGCCCCCGCCGGGCGAGCTTAGCGGGATCTAAGTGGAATATCTACCGAATAGCGGGGATCTGACTACTGCCCTCCGACCGCCAGACGGGCTGCTAAGACGTTCCCGCCTCACCGGTGGCTGAGGTCGTCTCGTTTCTCCTGGTCAAAGGACCGGGACCCCGGATTCGAAGAAGGGAGCCGCCTCGCGAACCGGGCGGCGTCTCGGGTGGTCCGGTGTGGAAGTCCTTCATGAGGTCGACGAGAAAGATCGACCAGTGCTGCCCCGCGGAAGTCCCGCGGGGCTTGCTCTCCACCGACTCCGTGCTGTCGGTGGCGTTCTCGCCGGACGGCTACACCCTCGCCGCCGGCAGCCTTGCCGGCAAGATCTGGCTGTGGCGGCTAAGGGAGCCCGTTCCCGATGCTCCCTGCCAACCGGCCTTCGAACCGGGCCACGCAATGTTCACGACTGGCTTGGCTGGAAGGCAGGACGTCAGCCAAGCGCGCGGACGGCTGTGGACAGCGGTGGAGCAGGGCGGATGAAGTCGAGCCCATGACCAGCATCGGCGGACATCCACGGACATCGGCGGAGCACAGGTCGAGGCCCTCGTAATCCCTTGGCCGCGAGGGCGATACACGCTGTGTCACGCCGCCCGAATCCACAGATACTGGTGTGGCCAACCGGGTAGGTCAGCCGGCAGGCTGGAGCGGACGGCGTCCGCCTACCTCGAATCTATTGGTGAAACGGAAGCTGCCGCGGAATTCGTAGAGAAGGCAATCAGGCTCGCTGTCGAGACTGGAGTTGATTATTTTCCGGAGCGCATTCGTGGAAACGCCGCCCGTGCTTCGGAGCGAAGGAGGTCCTATCTCGGCTGTACGCCACGCAGGTACTTCGAGGCGGACGACGCCTCCGCGCCCACCGACGTCGCCGCCGAGGCACGTGGTCTCGCGGCCTGGGCGCGAGTGCTTCCGGCACAGACCGCTCCCGATCCCGAGCAGGTGGCAGGCCGCCCGCCTCCTGCTCCGCCGTGCAGGGGCTGGTTCAACACGCCGGGGAAGAGCTCGGTCGTCGGTCCCTCGGTCACGTCGCCGTTCAGCTTGGTGACGAGGTGGGGTGCGAACACCGCGCCATACAGCAGGTTGCCGAGCAGAACTACGGAGACGGCGGACAACGTGACCGCGCGGGCGCGGGTCTTCGTCCTCCGCTGGGCCCAGGTGTCGATGATCGTGCGGCCTTCGGCGTCGGTCCGGCCGAGGAGGTAGGTGAAGACCATCATCTGCACGCCCATCGCGAGGGCGTCGTACAGGGGGTACTGGTGCTTGGTCCCCGCGAACATCGCGAGACCTGGGATGACGCGGCCGTAGTAGAAGACGCCGGCGCGGACACCGAAGACGCCGTTGAAGAGCAGGGCCCAGATGTAGCCGACGACGARCCCGACGGTGAGGAGGCCGACCGGTCGTCGCCACCCGAACCGCGCGCGCAGCCGCCGCTCGACCGCCACCCCGATGAGCGCGGGCAGCACGAAGTACTCGATGTAGCCCAAGGGCACCGACGCTGGCAGCCCGCCCCACGTCATGTTCAGCGGCCACCACGAAGGCATGCGCGGCAAGGCGGGTGCGAACTGCGCGTACATCGCCCAGTCATACGGCGCCTCGATCCAGGAGAACGAGATCGCGGAGACGCACAGGAGCAGGAGCGGGTGCAGGCGCCGGCGGCGGACGGTGAGGTAGGTGCCGATCGCGAGGAACGCCGCGCCGCCGGCGTAGGCGAACACCTGGCCGAACACGAGCGCCGGCGTCAGCCCGTCGTTCACCGGTCATGCCCTGACGTCGGCGGGCGCCGCATTTCGGGGTCGAAGCGCAGCACCACGAAGTAGATGAGCGCGACGAGGGCGAACAGTGTGCCGAGCATGATGAGCGCGCCCACGTCGCCCCTCAGCCCAGCCGGGCGGGCAGCGCGGCCCGGCCCCGGTCGCTCGACGTGCCCGCGGTGCGGGCCCTCTCGTTGTCGGTCTCCCATTCGTGCCAGTGCGTCATGACCTCCCCGAGCGAGACGCGCCCCTTGATCCAGGCCAGCGTCACGCCGACGTGTAAGTACGGGCCCTTGCCGGAGCTCCGGTGATGGTTCACCGGACGGTGGAGGTCGATCCGGTCGGGGCCGTCGAGCGCCCGCTCGTCCCGGTTCGCCGTGTCGTTGATGATCAGCATGTTTGCGGGATCCGCGTCGGCCACGACATTCCGAGCTCCGTTCGTTGGACCGAAAATTTGGTCCGAAGGCTAGCAGGCCCGGCCCGGTGACGGCGACCGCTTGTCAACCGGTGGCGAACTCGCTCGCGCAAAGAGGGGCGAAGGGTGACGGTCGAGGGATGTCGCGGTCGACGGGTGGCGGCGACGCGCGTCACGGGGCGTGGCTGTCTCGCCGGGCCCGGCGCTCCGTGAGAGCCGCCACGGCGGCCATGGACACACCATCCGATGAGAACTAATATTTGGTAACTCGGTCGAGGCACCAGCCCGTTCGCCGCGCGGCGCGGTCCCGCGTCCAACGGGCCTGACGAACCAGCCGACAGATCAGGGTGGGCCGCCCCCCGCATCGCGCGACGAACAACCAGACGACGAGCGCACGCGCCAGCCGCCTGCGCGTCAGCGAAGGAGGACCGGTGTCGTACGAGAGCAGCGCGGAGCCGATCAAGCTTGGCTACCTGTTCGACTTCCGCCTTCCGGACGGCTACCCGCGGGAGCGGCGGGACGACCTGACGCAGACCTTCGAGCTGGTCTTCGAGGAAGGCCGCAGGCAGGGGCTCATCGACCGGCCGGTGGAGATCGTGTTCCGGGAGGTGGAGGGCCTGCCGAAGGGCTCCGTCAAGGCGGTGATCGACGCCTATGGCGAGCTCGTCGACGAGGGATGTCTGGCGGTCTTCGGCCCCGCCATCACCGACAACTGCGTTCCGACCCGGGAGGCGATCGAGCAGCGTTTCCACGTGCCGGCGATCAGTGTGACCGGGACGGACGACTGGTTGGGCGAGTGGACGTTCTCGCTTCCGCAGGGCTCACTGACCGACGAGCCGATCTTCTGGGCTCACCTGCTTGCGAAGGGCGGCCACACCGCGGTGGGCTGCCTCATCGAGCAGTCATTGGTCGGCGAGTCCTACATCAGGAACTTCCGCAAGGCCTGCGCCGCGGCGGGTATCCGCATCGTTGCCGAGGAGTGGACCGCTCAGACCGCCCAGGACGTCCAGGCGGGAATCCGCAAGATCCATGAGGCGAAGGCGGAAGCGCTCGTGCACTGCGGCTTCGGCTTCGGTGTCGTCTTCATCAATCCGGCGCTGACGGCGCTCGACTGGGATCCGCCCCGCTTCATGGGGACCGCATTCCAGAACGCCTGGATCAACGACGTCATGTGGCAGGCGATCCTCGGCTGGACCGGCCTCGACCAGTACGACGAGGGAAACCTCGTCGGCCAGCGTTTCCTCGACCAGTACGCGGCCGCCTATGGCCGGCGGCCGGAGTGGTGCGTGCCGGTGGTCAACCGCGACCTCGCCACCGTGCTGCTGCACGCGTTCGCCGATGCCCATCCGCTGAGCCCACGCGGCGTCAAGGAGGCCCTCGAGCGGGTCAAGATGGTGCCCGCGGCGTCCGGCGCCCCGGGGACCCGTCTGTCGTTCGGCAAGTGGACCCGCCGCGGCTGGATGGGGGCCGGCTACCTCGTCGCTCGCCGGCTGGATCCGGACGGCGTGAACTCGCACCTCGTCGACCGCTTCGGCCAGGACTGAGCGCCGCCGTCAGCATGCCGGCGCGATTCCCCGACCCGGACCGGTACGACATCCACCGCACGGACCGACCTGGGCTACGCGAGCTGTACACGGCGGAGTGCCGCGCGCATGGCCGCGAGCCCGGGATCGCGCAGTTCCCGGACCGTGCCGCGCCCACCGCGGTCTTCGTCGCCGACGACGTGGACAGCGCCTGGGACGAGCTGGGTGCTTACCTGCTCCATGATGCGACGACGGCCGCGGCCTACCGGATCCTGACTCCGAGACAGGCAACCGACGCCCGCGCGCACCTGCGGCCGCCGTCCGAGAATCTAAGGCCGACTTGAGGAGAGAGCATGACCGCACGTCCCCTTCGGGTCGCTGCCTCGCCATGCCCTCGGCTGACAGCGCCGGTGGGTCCGGCCGCGATGGGTGGCCACGGTGGGGAGGTCGTGGTGTCTGAAGCGCGCAGTGTCGTCGTCACGGGCGCCTCGCGAGGTCTGGGGCTGGCGTCGGCCACCTACCTTCACCGGCGGGGATGGCACGTCGTCGCCGCCATGCGGTCACCCGACGCCGGACTCGCGCGACTGCGGGAGGCCACCGGCGCCGACGAGGACGACCCGCGTCTGACCTGCGTGCGGCTGGACCTGGATGACCCGGGGTCCATCATGGCCGCCGGCCGGGCGATCGAGAACGCGGTGGGCGCCCCGGACGCCGTCGTACACAACGCGGGCGTCGCGTGCGCGGGGTGTGTCGAGGAGACACCGGCGGACGTGTGGCTCCAGACCTTCACGACCAATCTCTTCGGGCCGGTGCGGCTCACCCAGGCGCTGCTGCCTGCCATGCGGACCGCGGGGCGCGGACGGATCGTCGTCGTGTCCAGCGTGGGCGGCGTTCGGGGAATCCCGACGATCAGTGCCTACTCGGCGGCCAAGGGCGCGTCCGAACGGTGGGCGGAGGCTCTCGCGGGGGAGGTGGCTCCCTTCGGCATCGGCGTCACCATTCTGGTGACCGGAACCTTCAGGACCGACATCCTCGAGAAGACCCGCACCTACGCTGACACCGACGGTCCCTACGCGGTGCACCACGCCGCGCTGGACCAGTGCGGGCCTCGGATGATGCGCCTGGCGAAACCACCCGAGCGTTTCGCGCGGGCGTTGGCGCGAGCGCTGGAGGAAAGTGCGCCACTCGCCCGCCGCGCCGTGGGCACCGACGCGCGCATGGTGCTCCTGGCCAGCCGGCTGATGCCGACCCGGCTCTACCGGGCGGTGACTGGCAGGGCGATGGGCGTCCCGCGGCCCGGCGCACTTCGTGACCATCCCGTCCGCCTGAAGCCTCTGACGGTGCCGTCCGGCCAGAGCGAGCAGGACGCCTGACACCCCCACGAATCTCTACCCGTCGCGGGTGCCGGTGACGGCGAACACGTCGCCGGGACCAGCCCGCCGGACCCATCCATATGCGACGCGCCCGGCTCATCGAGTCCATCGGGCGCAAGGTGCCAGGTGCTCGCGGTCACCCCGCAGGCGCACTGTCGCGGGCCAGTCGCCCGCCAGGAGAGGAKAGACAAATGAGAGGCGCGCCGGCCTCCCCTTTCGAGGGCGTCGACTTCTTCTCGGACCCGTCGATCGTCGACGATCCGTACCCCTACTTCGAGTTCCTCCGTACCGAGAAGGGGCCGGTGTGGCTCGAGCCGAACCACGGGGTCGTCGTCGTCACCGGCCACGACGAGGCGATGGAGGTGTACCGGGACGCGGAGCTGTTCTCCTCCTGCAACTCGCCGACCGGCCCCTTTCCCGGCCTACCCGCCATGCCGGACGGCGACGACGCGGGAGAGCTGATCGAGCAGTCCCGTGAGCAGATGCCCATGCACGAGTTCATGGTCACCATGGACCCGCCACGGCACAGCGCCTACCGCGGCCTGCTGGCCGGTCTGTTCACGCCGCGGCGCCTGCGGGAGAACGAGGCCTTCATGTGGCGGCTGGCCGACGTCCAACTGGACCGCTTCGTCTCCCGTGGTCGGTGCGAGTTCGTACGGGACTACGCCGGGCCGTTCGCGGGACTCGTCATCGCAGACCTGCTCGGCGTKCCCGAACAGGACATGGCCCGGTTCAGGAAGGGCTTCGAGAGGACCTCGATCTCGGTGGTGACAGAGAGTCCGGAGGCGCTCGTCGACAACCCCCTGGCGTTCATCGAGGGTGCCTTCGCGGACTACGTGGAGGACCRCCGGAAGAACCCGCGTGACGACATCCTGACGCACCTCGCCACGGCGCGTTTCTCCGACGGGTCACGACCCGATGTGGCCGTCCTCGCCCGGGAGGCGTCCTTCGTCTTCGCGGCCGGCCAGGAGACGACCGTCCGGCTGATGGCCTTCGCGATGCGCCACCTGGCGGAGCACCCCGACGTGCAGCGGCTGCTGCGCGAGCAGCGCGACCTGATCCCGGTCTTCGTCGAGGAAATGCTCCGGCTGGAAAGCCCGATCAAGAGCCACTTCAGGATGGCGCGGCGGCGCACCCGGCTGGCTGGAGTCGACGTCCCCGCCGGAGCGACGATCATGCTCCTGCCCGGCGCGTCGAACCGGGACCCGCGGCGGTTCGAGGAACCGGACCGATTCTCCCTCGACCGGAACAACGTGCGCGAGCAGGTCGCGTTCGGGCGCGGCGCGCACAGCTGCATCGGCCAGCCACTGGCCCGCGCGGAGACCAGGGTCACCCTGGAGCGGGTGCTCGACCGGATGGCGGACATCAGACTGTCCGAGGCCGAGCACGGCCCGGCCGGCGCCCGCCGGTTCCAGTACCTGCCGACCTTCGTGTTCCGCGGGTTGGACGCCATCCACGTCGACTTCCAGCCGTTGTGACGTACCGCGCCAGGTCCAGCGGCGGCCGACGACTTTAGGTCGGACCTACATCCTTCAAGGAAGACGAGCGCGGTTTAGACGTCGACAGGAGAGGTGGTGCCGGCTGGACCTCCCACACTTCCCGACATCCTGGTGATGGTTTCACCTCGAGCCCTTCGCGAAGTCGACGCTGTCCTCCTAGCTGGTAGTACCAGCTACATCTTGACTGGGGTCGGCATCGACTGGCTGGCGGCGCGAGTATTTCTTGGCCGGGTGAGGTCGGGGCCATGGGCGGAACGGCATCCGCCGGCTCGCTCTTCGTCGTCGGATATCTCGTGTACCCGCCGTTCAACGTGCCGATTCGGTCGCAACGGCTCAGGAGCCTGGTGCTCGCCTTACCCGGTTCTCCGGGCCGATCCGTAAGGCCAGCCATCTTCGCCCGCCGTTGCCCGTGCTCCTCTACGAGGCCTTCATTGATGCAAGGGTCACGATGCTCTGCCATCGGAACGGACGGTGCCGACCTACCGCTCTGGCATGGGATGCGGGTCGGCTGCCTGGCCGAGGCGAGCGACCACACGTCAACGATGGGCAGCAGGTGCCGCGGTGTCAGGTACCGTAATAGATTGAAGTAGGAGGAAGTCGTCGGAGGGGCACTCGGTGAGCAATGAATCGCGGAAGGACGCGATCCTCGACGCCGCGGCGAAGATCTTCGCGGAGTCAGGTGTCCGCGCATCACTCAAGACCATCGCGGACGCCTGCGGGATCCTTCCCGGAAGTCTCTACCACCACTTCGACTCCAAAGAGGCAATAATCGTCGAGCTGCTCGAGCGCTTCCACGAGGATCTCGCCCGGATCGCGGCCGAGGCGCTCGACGGAGAATCGGGCGAGCAGGAGCCCGACGAAGCGATCATCACCCTCTCCACCGCGATTGCGCACTGCGCCATCCGGCATCGCGCCGCGCTCCTCCTCAGCTATTTCGAACCCCCCGCGAGCGCACGTCCGGAGCTACGAGAGGCAACAGGCCGCACCCCGCTGCCCATTCAGTCCGCGATGTCGAGGACTCTGCGCTCCGCCCAGGACCGGGGCTATATTCGGGCGAACCTGGACGCCGAGATGTTGGCCGACCGCGTCTGCCAGAGCATGCTCCACGTCGGCATCGGCGTCTACCACAGGACACGGGACGGCCGTCGGGTTCCAGAACTGAAGTGTCGAATCATCCTCGATGGGCTCGCCGTCGACCCGCGTGACGGCGAATTCTCAACAGACAGTGCGGCGCACCGGACGGCGGAACGATTCATCGAGGAATGGGAAGCCACGGAGTCCGAACCGGCTGGCCGGGAGGCACTCATTCGCCGTGCGGCCCGCTCCGAGTTCGCGAAACGCGGCTTCGACGCGACCACGATGCGCGACGTCGCCGCCGCCGCGGGACTGGGTTCGGCGGCCCTGTACCGCGTCTTCGACTCCAAAGAAGAGCTGCTCGGAACGATCATGCGATCATATGCCTCCTCCGTAGCCAACGGATGGAACCAGGTCATGCGCACGGCGGCATCACCAATCGAAAAGCTGGACAGCCTGCTGTGGTTCGCCATCAACGTCCTCGACCGTTTCCACGAGGAGCACCGGATTCAGGCCCTGTCCCTCCAGCAGGCACCRCCGTCGACGGTACAGCTGTCACTGTMGTTCCCYGCGATGCTCAAGCAGGTCAGGCTCCTGCTCGCGGCCGGTGACGACGCGGGTCAGTTCAAGCTGGCGGACTGGCCGACCGACCTGCGTGCCCGGTCGGTGTTCTCGCTCCTATGGACCCCCGAAAACATCGTTCATGAGCTGGGCACCAAAGGCGCACGCGAACTCGCTCGCGACACCGTGCTACGTGGCATCGCCCTGCCCATCAGCCATGTTCGTCGGTGAGATCACGCTCCAACACGCGCCCGAGGCGCCCGAGAATGCTCACCGGCGGCCTGCCCGAGGATGGCGAGTACCTCCAACGGAGGGCTTCTTCGAGAGCGCTGCTGGTGTCGTAGATGGTGGTCGAGGGCCAAGGAGGTCTGTCGGGGCGTTGCCAGGTGAGATGCACCAGGGCCCAACCGCCGGTTGCCAACTCGATGGCGATGTCGTCCGCGGCGTCTGAGCGGGCAATGACCTGGAAAGACTGGCGATGTAGCGGGTGGCCGGCGGCGACCTCCTCGCGAAGCTCCTTCGCCATGGCTTCACGCTGCCGATGCTCGGTAGGTCCGCCTCCGCGGAGGTCCCACCACGGATCGACGAATACAGGCTGTTCGTTCACGGAGCCATCCTTACGCAGCCACACGCCTGACCAGCTATGTGGTTCGCGGTTTGTACCGCATTTGATTCGATATCGAATTCGGTCGAGGTTTTCCTGGCGCGCGTGGGCCGGCGTGCGGTCACCGTCCGTGACGGCTGCCAGAGCGTGCAGCCGGGTCGGGCATCGTCGTCAGCCGCCAGGCCATGGTGTGTCGCGGACCACATTGGATGAAGGTGCGTGGGCGGAGCGTCCAGCGGCCGACGGGATGCTTGTCACTTCTGCCGTTCCAGACTTCAGTGGGCTGAGAGCGTGTGTGAGACTGCGATTGATTCAGAACCGGCCGTCGCTGCCTGACGTTCGCCGGTTGCCAGACGCTGAGCAGGAGTGCTGTTGAAAGGGATCGCGGAGTTCGCTGTCCGGCGCCGGTGGTTTGTGGTCGTCGGTTGGGTTGTCTTTGTCATCGCGGTGCAGGCCATCGCCGGCGCGATGGGTGGGGCATCCTACAAGGACACGTTCAGCCTTCCGCACACGGAGACCGCGTCGGTCGCGAACCTGCTGAAGGACGCGGGCCTGAACAACCAGAACGGCGCGGCGGGCACGGTCGTGCTCAAGGACAGGGCCGGAGCGTTCACCGCGGCGCCCTCTCAGCTGCAACCGGCTCTGGTCAAGCTGTGCGGCTCGGGCAATCACGTGGCTTTGATCGCGACGCCGTGGCAGTCGATCGACTGCTCGAAGAGTGGCGCGGCAGGTCCGGGAAACCCGACGTTGCTCAACAGCTCCCGCGGCTCCACCACGGCTCTGGTCACCGTCACCTGGGAAAATGATCACTACGACGCCGCCCTGTTCAAGAACGTCTATGACGACCTGAAGACCCTGAACAGCGACCAGCTGCAGGTCGAGTTCACCGGTGACGCCTTCCAGGGCATTGGGCAGAGCAGTGGCTCGGGCAGCTCGGTGCTCATCGGGTTCCTCGCCGCGCTCATCATCCTGGCGATCGTGTTTCGTACCGTCGCCGCGACGGTGCTGCCGCTGGCCAGCGCGGTGGCCGCGCTCGTCAGTGGCCTTGGCGTCATCTACATCCTTACCCACGCCATCAACGTGTCCAATATCACTCCRTACCTGGCGGAGTTGATGGTGATCGGCGTCGGTGTGGACTACGCGCTATTCATCGTCACCCGGCATCGCCGGAACCTGCGGCGCGGAATGCCCGTCACCGAGTCCATCGTCAGCGCGATCAACACCTCCGGTCGCGCGGTGCTATTCGCCGGCTCGACCGTGTGCATCGCCATCCTTGGCCTCATCGCTCTCGGAGTGAGCTTCTTCAACGGCATGGCAGTGGCAACTGCGCTCGCGGTCGGGTTTACCATGATCGCTTCGCTCACCTTGCTGCCCGCGCTGCTCAGCCTGTTCGGACTGAAGGTGCTGCCCCGCCGGCACCGGGCGGCCGTGCGGGCGGGCCAGTTCATCGACGACCAGCCGGTGGGGCTCTGGGCTCGGTGGTCGCAGTTCGTCGCCCGAAACCGCATTCCGGTCGCGATCGTCGCGGGCGCGGTGATGATTGTCATCGCTCTGCCCTTCTTGTCGCTCCAGCTGGGCGCCAGCGACCAGGGCAGCGATCCGAAGGATTCCACCACCCGCACGGGCTACGACCTGATCTCCGCCGACTTCGGCGTTGGTTACAACTCCGCCCTTGAAGCCGTCGTGAGTGGCCCTGGTGCCTCGGAACCGGCTTACCTGGAGCGCGTGTCGAAGGCTCTGGCGGCCGTCCCGGGCGTCGACCCAGGCAGCCTGGGCACGAGCCCGCTGACCAAGGACGTCGCGTTCGTGACGTTCAAGACGACGACGTCGCCGCAGTCGGAGAAGACCTACACACTGGTCCGGCACCTGCGCTCGACCGTTCTCCCGCCGTTGTACGACGGTACGGCCAACCGCATCTACACCTACGGTGGCACGGCCATCAATGTGGACTTCGCAACCGTGCTGGGGCGCAAGATGCCGCTGTTCATCACGGTCGTGGTTGGCCTGTCATTCATACTGCTGCTCATCGCGTTCCGCAGCCTGGTCATCCCGGCCACCGCCGCGGTGATGAACCTGCTGGCCGCGGGGGGTTCGTTCGGTCTGGCTGTGGCAATCTTCCAGTACGGCTGGCTCTCCGACAGMATGGGCGCCGGACCGGGTGGACCGATTGACGCCTGGATGCCGGTCATGCTGTTCGCCATCCTGTTCGGCCTGTCAATGGACTACCAGGTGTTCCTCGTCAGCCGTATGCACGAGGAATGGGTGCACACCCGCGACAACAAGCGATCGGTGACGATCGGTCAGGCCGAGACCGGTGGCATCATCACCGCCGCGGCGTTGATCATGATCGCCGTCTTCCTCGGTTTCCTCCTCAGCCCGGGCCGGCCGATCAAGATCTTTGGCACCGGTCTGGCGTCGGCCGTGTTCCTCGACGCGTTCATCCTGAGGACGATGCTCGTACCCGCGCTGATGAACATCTTCGGCAGGGCCAACTGGTACCTCCCGAAATGGCTCGACCGAGTCACGCCACATTTCTCTGTGGAACCGGCCGCCGAGGCTGTCCCCGTGGCGGCGGGCGCCGGCTCGTCCGACGGCGGCCGGCCCGAGGACGAACAGGAGCTGGTCCGTACCGGGCATCCGTAGGCGGGGGGCGCTCGGCGCTTCGGAGGATGTCGCTGGCTCGTCGAAGGATGCCGTCCATGCTGCGGGCCGTTCCGCGTGGGACGTCGTCGAAGACGTGGGCGTAGATGTCGGCTGTCGTGCCGATTCGGGTGCGGTGACCTGCGCGCCCGGGGGAACTGCTTGACGGCACCGTCGKGGCTATGGACGGGGACGCGGGTCGCGGTGGGTCAGTTGAGGGCAGATCCGCACCAGTAGCCGTCGCGGGCGAGTGAGGYCGGGGGCGGCACGGGCGCCAGGCCCGTTCCGGCCTGGTTGACGGTGATGAAGCCCTCGCAGAGCGTCGGCTGCTTGGGTCGCGTGTGGTCGACGGGGGCGATGAGGCCGTCCGCCGAGTAGTTGTCCACCTCGCGGAGGCTGTCGATGAAGGTCTGGCGGGTGGGGCAGGCGCCGGCGAGCTTCAGACCCAGGAGCATGTCGTCGGCGGCGACGTAGCCACCGATGGCGAGTTCTTCGGTCGGGTCCACCGCCTCGGGCGTATACGTGGTCATCGCCTCTTGATAGGCATTCCTGGCTGCGGACCCCGGGGGGGCGATGGTCGACATGAYGGACATACCGGCCATCTCGCCGCCACGCCGGGCGAGCAGTTCAGGGCTGATGCCGCTGGTGTTCAGCGCGACGTTCAGCTTGACTCCGGATCTCTTGGACGCCGCGTAGACGTCAATGAAGGGTTCGGTCTGGGCAAGGCCGATGATGGTGTCGGCGCCCAGCTCCTTGATTCGTTCGGCGACGCTGTCCGGGCTGGTGATTCCCGCGGTGTAGGAGACCGAGGCGACAACCGTGATTCCGCGACTTTGTAGGCTGGGCACGAAGTGCGAGGCAAGATCCAGGGTGACCTCCTGRTTCTGGTCGACGACGATGACGGCCTTGGTGCCGCCGCGCGCCTTGACGAAGTCGCCGAACACGGACGTGTCGCCGGAGTTGTACAGGTTCCCGAAGTGAAAGAGGTTGGGGTATTTGCTCCAGATCGCACTGGTGGCCGTTCCGGTGATCGGGACGTTCTCCTGCGCGAGCCAGCCGGCCGCTTTGTCCATGACGACGGATGTTATGACGAGACCGAAGACCTTCTCGGAGTCGACCAGATGGTGCGTGGCCAGCAGGAACGCATCCGGGTTGGAATGGTCGTCGCTCCACGCGAGTTCGATGCGACGACCGTTGACACCTCCCCGGTCATTCTGCTCGTCAATGCGGGCCGTGGCGCCGGCGCGAGCCCCCTTGAACACATCGACGAGTGCCGCGGGACCGGTGTCAGGATAGATGAACCCGAGCTTGACGGATGTGGCTGTGACCCCGGGAACATTTGTCGAGCAAGCGCCGGTCTGGGATCCATGCGCACCCGATGAGGCACACCCAGCCAGTGTCGCTGGTAACGCGAGCAATGCGGCAGTGATCGCCAGGACGGCGGCCCGCCGGTTCTGTAAGTGATAGATCATCAACTGTCGTCCCATCAGGATGCGCTGTTGTGCGGCGGAGCCGCGAAGCCATGAGCGGGCGGTCGGCAGTCGGAAGGAGAAGTGCACGACCACGGGCGACCGCCCCGAAGGCGAATCATTGGTTTCACTACGGCGGCCCCCCAAGCTCTCGCTGCACCATTCCGCTCAATGACGAGACTCGGCGGGCTCTCGGCCTGGCGACTCTCGACGCGGCGGCGACTCTTGCCGATCTACAGCCCGCGAGGTAGGCCCGCATTGTGGATCCCGTTGGCCCTCCCTGTCGAGCGCCGGGTGGAGTCCACGGACATGATGTACGGAGTGTGATCGTCCGGCGACTTGTCGGTGTGATGGTCCGTGACGTTGGACGGCCATCGCGTGATTCTTTMGAGAACGGCGAAGAACTCGAGAAAGATACATATCGCGATGGCCCTGCGTCCGACTGTGACTGATGCTGAGCGTTGGGTGAGGAGCCGGTGGCGGTGGGAGATCCGGGCCGTGATCTGTTTCGACTCGGCGCGGATTCGTGGCGTGCAACGTTCCTTCACGGCCGGCGGTGGCGGACGTAGCCAGGTCCAGCGCGTTCAGACGCTCATGGTCTGGGCCGGGCGGATCACGATCTCGGGGATGTTGAGGCGTAGCGGGGTGCCCAGGACGTAGAGGACCGCGTCGGCGATGTCATCCGGCCGGGCGATGTGGGTTTCGAGCGCGGCCTGGGCGGCGTCGAGGACGCTTTCGGGGAGCCGCTGGCCTGGCACGACGTCCAGGGCGGCGCCGGCCAGTGCTCCGATGCCGGCGATGACCTCGGGGGTGAAGTTGCGGACGGCGTTGGTCGCGACGACGCCGGGAAGCAGGGAGGTGACGCGGATGTCGTCGCCTTCGAGCTCCTGGCGAAGACCCTCGCTCAGGTAGCTGACGGCGGCTTTGGTGGCGCCATAGACGCCGAAATCGGGGCGCAGTACCGCGGTGGAAGAGATGTTGACGATGTGTCCGCCACTGCCGGTGCGGCGCATCGCGGCGACGGCGGCGCGGCAGCCGACCAGCAGCGCGAGCACGTTGACGTCGAGCATCTCCTGGGCGGTTTCGGCGTCCTCGGCGAGGATGGGGCGGTTGCCGGCTATCCCGGCGTTGTTGACCATCACGTCGAGCCGGCCCGCCTCGTCGGCGACCCGGGCGACCAGCGCCTCGAACGCGTCGCGATCGCGGACGTCGAGGACGGTGGCGGACGCCGAACCCCCCGCGGCCTCGATGCGGGCGGCGGACGCCGCCATCGGTTCGGCGGTCCGCCCGACGAGGTGGACCGCGGCCCCGGCGGCTCCCAGCCGTTCGGCGATCGCCCGGCCGATGCCGCTGGACGCTCCGGTCACGATCGCGGTCCGGCCACGTACCGTCGAGCCGTTCGTCATGGTGACGCTCCTTGACGACGTCGAGATGCGAGCGAATGCTCGCATTAGGGCGAACGCAGAATACGAGTGATTGCTCGTGTTCGTCAATGATGGTGGCGGCCCGTTGGCGGCCTGGCCGCGAGGAGGGCGAGCCGGTGACACCGACACGTGACCCGGCGGCGGCAGCGGCGGCGGCGGGCCCGAAGCGCCAGGAGCGCGGGCGCCGCCGCGCCGAGTCGATCCTGGACGCTGCCGAGCTCGCGATCAGCGAGGTCGGCTACGACGCGGTGACGACGAACCTGATCGCGGCGCGGGCTGGCATCTCTCCCGGGTCGCTGTACCAGTACTTCGCCAACAAGCAGGCGATCGTCGAGGCGCTCGCCCTGCGCTATCTCGAACACCTCGGCGCGGCCGGTGCCGGCCTGCTCGGCCCCGAGCTCGTCACGCTGCCCACGGCGGAACTCGTCGAGCGGGTCGTCGACCCGGTCGTCGCGTTCAACCTCGCCCACCCGGCGGCCAACACGCTGCTCGCGGGCGCCGGTCTGTCCCCGGAGCTGGCCACGGCCACCAGGTCCCTGCACGCGTCGATCTGCGATCAGATCGAGGTGCTGATCGGCGAGATCGCGCCGCATCTCGCTCTCGGTGCACGCCACCTCGCCGCGACCGTCTCGTTCCAGATCTTCGCCGGCGTGCTGCCCGTCATCGCCGCGGCGGCGCCTGGAGACCGGCCCGCCGTGACTCGCGAGCTCAAGGCCGCCATCACCGGTTACTGGAGCGGTCTGCGGGTCGCCTCGAACCAGCCGCGCCGGTAGTCCACGGGGCGGGAGAAGGTGATCCGTATCGGGACACCCAGATAGCGGGAAGTGAGGTCGGACAGGTGCGCATCCTGCTGCCGCCGAGCGAGGCGAAGACCCAGGGTGGCGACGGGCCGTCGCTGCGGGTCGCCGGGTTCGGCGACGGTCCGCTCGCGGCCGCCCGTGCCGAGGTGACACAGGCCGTCGCCGCCTTCTGCCGCGACGACCCGGCGGCTGCGATCGTCGCGTTCCGGCTGCCGGCCTCGCGGGCCGAGATGGAACTGGCCGCCAACGCCGCGATCCTGGACGCGCCGACAAGGCCGGCACTTGACCGGTTCGTGGGCGTGCTCTACGAGGCGCTGGCCCCAGCGACGCTTCCGCCCGCCGCGCGGGCCGCGGCCGACCGCGCGCTGTTCGTCTCCAACGGCGCGTTCGGCCTGATTGGCGCGGCCGAGCCGGTGCCCGACCACCGTGTCGGCATGGCGGCGGCCATCCCCGGACTGGGCGGCCGCTCCACACCGACGGTGCTCGCGACCTTCTGGCGCGCGAGGCTCGCCCTGGTCCTGCCAGACCTGCTCGTATCCACCCCGGCCGCCGTCGGTGAGCACCTCGTCGTGGACCTGCGCTCGTCGGACTACGCGACCGTGCCCACCCTTTCCGGACCGCTCCGGTCGGGCGCGCTGCCCGTGCGCGCGCTGACCGAGAAACTCGTCGACGGGCGCTGGGTTCGCCGCCCGCTCAGCTACCAGGCCAAGCAGACGAAGGGCCTGCTGACCCGAGCGCTGCTGCTCACCGAAGCGGCCGGCCGTCCGGTGAAGACCGCCGACGACGTGGCCGAGGTCGCCGAGTCCGCCGGCCTCGTCGCCGAGCCGCGCGGTACCGCCACCGCGCCCGCCCTCGACATCATCTCCCGCTGGAACCCACCGGATGCCGGCCGTCTGGCTGGGTGAGGACGGGACGTAGGTCGGTGCCGTCCGGCCAGTAGCTCGCCGCGCCCGCCCGCCCGCCCGCTGACGTCATCTCCGCGTACCACCAACGCGGTACACCGACCCACTGCCTGCTACGGCTGGTGCTTGCCCCGACCGGCTCGCGTGTGGCCTCATTGCGTCCGCCGACGGCCCTGACGGGCCGGCTTCGCGACGAAGCCGGTGATACCTGCCAACGGTGTCCGTCACCAGGTCCCTGGCTCTGCCATCGGCTACGGAGGTGCCGGGCCTCGAGTACCGCGCTCGTGGTAGCCGGAATTGTCGGCACGTGCAGGACGTGGGATTGGGCCCCGTGGAACAGGATCGTCTCGTACACAACGGCCGGATATCGCGACCGGATCCCAGCACCGGTCCTCTGCCGGGCGTCTGCCCACACCAAATGTCAGTCCGCTGTGGAGACCATGCACGTTCACGCGGCGAACGGCACGAAAGGGGAACTCCATGTACCGGCGACTCATCCTGATCGGCGTGGCTATTGCGTCGTTGGCGGCCTGCCGACCGGCCGCCACTTCCGCCGTGAGTCCGACACCTTCTTCCGTCACGACGCAAGTGCCGGCGAGTCCGACGGCCGACAGTGGCGACGCGGCCGACACCGGCGACGCGGCCGACACCTCCACGTACGTCAGCCAGTTTCGCCGACAGTTTCCCGACCTCGCCGAGGGTAAGACCGACGCGCAGATCCTCAGCGATGGCGAGGCTGACTGCTCGGATATGGCCGCCAGCTGGAAGATGGTCACGCCTTCGATGGGACAGCGCTACAGCCTGGGTAGCTCGACAGCCGACCAGGCCGTTCTCTACAACATTGCGCTACTGGACATGTTCGCCCTCTGCCCCGCCCGCTGACCCGCGCCTGCGCGGCGGACCGCGCCCGACCCGTGAACGTCTCCCGTTGGCCGTGCCGGCGTGGGCGACACCAGTTCAGCCAGCTGCACCGACGATCCCCCTGTGACGCCCCGCGGCGAAGAGCTGGGTGACGGCATCGTCGGGACCGCGGACCTCACCCTCATGCGAAAGGAACACCGGTGAGATCAATCCTCTCAACCGTCTGGTCGTTCATCCTCTGGCAGGCGTTCGCGGCCGGCCTGGTCGGCACCGTGGCCGGTGGCAGGATCCTCGACGTCGACGGTACACAGAAACAGCTGATCGGCTATGGTTCGGCTGTAGTGTCGCTCGTCGCCGGCTCGCTTCTCGCGAAAAGAGAACCACTGAAATCTGTTCTCGCCTCGCGGAAGGTGCAGTGGTTCCTGTTCCTGTTCAACGGCGCCGTCGCCGCGGCAGCTTACTTCTACGTCGGCGGCGCGAAGGGGATCGCGGCCGCGGCCGGCATGGGCCTCGTCTCGCTCGGCGCCGGATTCGGCCTGCTGAAGCGCGCCGACCAACCACCGCCCCCGCCCCGGCACATCCCTGAACAACGCCAGACAACCCGCGTGGACCTCTGGGCCGGAACAGGAGCCGGACGTCATCGGGCACGCCGAACGACATGACCCTGTGGCGTGAAATTGGACGGTCAGGGTCGCCTTCGTATGGCCGTTAGGTTCCGGACATACCGGGTGGTTGCTGCCCGCCGCGGCCGGGGAAGCCTCCGCCGCCCGTTCCGCCGGCCGGGGCGGCGCCGGCCGTCGCCGTCGCGATCTTCGTGGCCAACCCGAGGCTGCCGGTCTCCGCGAGCCCGCCGACGCTGTTCCCGGACGCCGTGCCGCCGGAGTAGATCGCGTACTCCTTGCCGGTGGCGATGCCGGCTCCAGAGTAGATCAGATTCCCGATCGGCTTCGAGGTGACGAAGGTGGCCAGCACCGTGCCGTCGGCATCGACGACCTGCAGGGTCGTGCCCGCGGTGACGGCCGAGTCGAAGGTCGCCGCAACCCATCCCTGGGTGGAGTCCGTGCTCGGCGCGGCGCCCCCCATGCCGGCACTGCCGGCTGCGACCAGGACGCCACCGGTGACGTCGAGGGTGCCGTTGACGTCGATGGCGCTGTTCCCGCCCTGCTCTGGCCCGTTGACCACGACGGTGCCGCCCGAGATCGTCCCGGTGCCGTTGGAGTCCAGCCCGTCGCCGCCGGAGTCGATGATCAGGGTGCCGCCGGTGACGACCACCGAGTAGTCGCCGATATCCTCCCCGCCGCCCTGACCCGTGCCGCCGGAGCCGTTGACCCCGTCGTCGCTGGCGACGATGTTCACGTCGCCGCCGTTGATGGCGATGTCGGTGCCCTCGAGGCCCTCAGACGACGTGGTTATGGTGAGCTTGCCCGCGTCGACGAGCAGGCCCGCGTCGGAGTGCGCGCCGTCGTCGCCGCTGGCGGCCGTGATGGTGGCGCCGCTGACGTGCAGGGCCCCGTCGGTGTGGATGGCGTCGTCGGAGGAGTCCACCGCGATGGTGCCGCCCTCCAGCACGGTGATCACTGCCGACTTGAGCCCCTTGGTGGACGTGTCGTCGGTCGGCTGGACGCCGCTGCCCCCGCCCGCCTTCACAGACAGAGTGCCGCCGGTGACGACCAGGTCGGTGGCCGCGTCGACGCCGTCGCCACCGGCGGTGATGGTCACCGCGCCGCCGGCGATCGCGACATATCCGGCGTCGGCGTCCTCGGTGTCGTCGGCCTTGAGCCCGTCGCCCCCGGACTTGACGGTGATCGTGCCACCGTCGACGACGACATAGTCCTTGCCTCGGATCCCGTCGTCGGCGGCGTCGACCGTGATGCTGCCCGAGGAGATGACCAGGCCGTCCTTGCTCGCGATCGCGTCGTTGCCGATGCCGTGCACGGTCAGCGCGCCACTGCCGGTGATGGTCAGGTCGGCGGAGCTGAACAGCGCGGCGTTGACGTCCGCGTCCTGGGCGTAGGAGTCGGTGTCGCGCAGGGAGTTGGTGCTGCCCTCGGCAAGGATGACGACCGCCTCGTCCGCGTCGGTGACCGCGATCGCCGCGCTCGAGGAGCTGGCGATGGTGGCCCCGTCGAGGACCAGCTTCACGGTTTGGTCGGGGGCGTTGACGACGACCTGGCCGTTCAGGGTTCCGGTAAGCCGGTAGGTGCCGGCGGCGGTGATCGTCACCGTGGATCCCGTCACCGTGACCCCGTCGCCGCCGGCAGACGCCGAGGATCCGGTCAGGGTGACGTTCACGACCGCGGACTCGTCGTACGTCGCGTCGCCGTCCTCGGCGTGGTCGGCCTGGTTGGCGGCGAGCACCTGGGCGGCGCTCTGCGCGGCACTCTGGCTGACCTGGGCGGACGTGGCCGGTGCCGGGGCCGTGCTCGCGTCGTCGCCACCCGAGCAGCCGGACAGCGCGCCGGCGAGCAGGGCCAGACAGACGGACGCGCCGGCCAGTTTCCTTCTGATTCTCATGGTCTCGTCTCCTGCGCCGAACAGGCGCGGGCGGGCCGGGTCCTCCCGGTCGCGGATTCGGCGAAGTGGCGCCGCAGCACGGGGTGCCACCGGTTGGCGGGCAGGTCGGACCGCAGGGCGGCCAGGCCGGTGGTGTATTTCGACATCGAGCAGGGGCGGTGCTGCAGGGACCACAGCAGCCGGTCGACGTCGGACGCATCCCGGGGCGACTTGGTCTCGACGACGACACGCCGTGGGGTCTCGATGGCTGGTCCGTCCGGCAGCGCCCAGGCCAGCGAGGTGTCGATCGTCACCCGGGCGGCGGCGGACGGGATGAACAGAGTGGACCGCCGGTAGGCGCTGATCAGAGCCGGGTCGAACCGCAGATGCTCGACGCGGATACCCGCCGCGGCCAGGACGGCGTCGGTGTACGCACGGGCGCGGGCGTCGAGGTGGTGGGTGTCTCCCCAGTACGGAGTCCGCTGTTTGACCGTGGCACCGCGGGCGCAGCGCGTCTTGACCTCCAGGTAACGCGCGCCCGTGTCCAGATAGCTGCGCGTCCTGAGCTTGAACCGTCGGCGCCGGCCGCGGGCCGCGCCCAGATAGCTGTCCAGGTTCGKGGTGTCGAAATAGACGGACCGGTAGTCGAGCTCTCGTCGCCCGTCGATCTCCAACACCCGTACGCCGCCCAGAACGGCCAGCGATTCCAGCAGCGCGGGCAGGTCACGGGAAGGCAGGACGTACTTGTGGTCGACCCGCCGGAGCAGTTCCGCCCGTTCAACCAACTCGTCCAGCTCGATCGGCGGGAAGGCGTCGATCGATGTGTTCCTGCCGGTGGTCTTCATGAGGTCAGCCGCTCTATAGCCGGCATCGACGCACGGCGCGCCTCGGCGTGCAGCAGCGCGTAGCGGACCTCGACCAGCGTCGTGTCGTTGACCTGGTCGACGTGCTGGACTGTCAGATTGACCACCCGGGCGTTCAGGAGCATCTCCAGATGGGCGCGCAGGGCGTGCTCGTCCGTGTGCGCGGAGTCCAGCCGCAGGGTCTGCTGGCGATAACGCTGAAACAGCCTCGGATGGTCACCGACGAACAGCGCCAGGACGATCAGGCCCATGAGCCCGCCGGTCAGCGCGGTCAGTGTCTGGTGCAGCCCGGCGAGGAGGCCCAGCGCGAGGGCCGCGAAGTAGTACGCGATCTCATGCTGAGTGATCTCGTACGACCGCAGCCGGATGATCGACAGCACGCCGAACAGGCCGAGTCCCAGGCCGGCGCCCACCGTCGAGGAAGCGAGCGCCGTCGACACCGCGAGCACGGCGACGTTCACGCCGAGAAAAGCGGCTACCAGGTCTCGGCGGTGGTGCCGAGGAAAATAGAGACCGAACGCCAGCACGGCGATGGCCACCAGATCGGCAACAAGGATCTTCCACTGGGCCACAGAGATTCCTTCGCCTGGAGTTCATGACCCGTTCATTTGAGCAGGCGAGCTTGTGTGCCAGCTGTGATCGCGCTGTGTCGAGGGTGAAGACCTTGCGTGGCGGGCTCCGCCAGGCTGGCCCACGAGCCCGGCGGTGGACGGCGGGGCCCGCCGGGGGTCTGCCGTCGCGAACGACCCATCCCGCCGTCATTGCCGACTGCGACTACCGGCATCCCAATGATTCGGCATCTGCCCGTTGTGCTCGCGACCAGGGCCACCACGAAGGCGACGCGGTCTGACTATCTGCAAGCCCTTAGCCGATGGTGATCTCGATGATTCCGTCGTCGCTGACGCGGATCGGGTAGCAGGTTAGGGGTGGTGCTCCGCTGGGTGAGATGCCGGTGGTCAGGTCGAAGGTGYTGCTGTGCAGCGGGCAGATGACGACCGTGTCGTCGGCCTGGCCGTCGGCGAGTGGGCCGCCGGCGTGCGGGCAGACCGCGTCGATCGCCCGTAGCTGGCCGGAGCGTAGCCGGAAGACGGCGATCTGTCGGCCGCCGGCTGCGTAGGCGCGGGCCTCTCCGAGGGGGATGTCGGCCAGTGGGCCGAGGCGGTGGACCACACGGCCGTCCGGACTGGCGTGGGCAGTCTCGGTGGCTGGGTTCATCGGACTGGCACCTTCGGCAGGTCGACCAGGGGGAGTGAGGTGCGGAACTGGCCGGCGGTGACGGGGTCGCGTCCCTCCAGCCATGGGTCGGAGTATGCGTCGACCGCCTGCTGCATCCGGGCGTCGAGGTCGGCGGCGATGCCGTCGCTGTCGTCGACGACGACGTCCCGGATCTTGTCGATGCCGAGGCGGGGGACGAACGAATAGGTCCGTTCCAGCCATCTCGCGTTCTCGCGGTAGTACTGCAGGAACCGTCCGGTGAGCGTGATGACCTGGTCAGGGGTGTCGACGGTGGCGAGTAGGTCGCCTTTACGGATGTGCGCCCCGGCGGCGCCGCCGACGTAGATCTGCCACTGGCCGCCCTCGATCGCGACGACGCCGAGGTCCTTCACCAGCGCCTCGGCGCAGTTGCGGGGGCAGCCGGTGACGGCGAGTTTCATCTTCGCCGGGCTTTCCAATCCTTGGAAGCGTTTTTCAATGGCGATGCCCAGCGCGGTGGAGTCACCGAGGCCGTAGCGGCAGAACTCCAGGCCGACGCAGGTCTTCACGGTGCGGAAGCTCTTGCCGTAGGCGTAGCCGGAGGGCATGTCCAGGTCGGCCCACACCTTCGGCAGGTCMTCCTTGCGGACGCCGAGCAGGTCGATACGCTGTCCGCCGGTGATCTTGACCATGGGGATGTTGTACTTCTCCGCGACGTCGGCGATCCGGCGTAGCTGTGCCGGGGTCGTCACGCCGCCGGCGATCTGCGGCACCACGGAGAAGGTGCCGTCCTTCTGGATGTTGGCGTGGACCCGGTCGTTGACGAACCGGGCGTCGCGTTCGTCGAAGTAGTCGCGGCCCCAGATGGTGCGCAGCAGGGAGGTCAGCGGCATCTTGCTGGCTGCGTCTTCCTGGCCGTCGGGGGCGAGCGCGGCGAACACTGCCGACACCGACCGCAGATTGCGTTCCCGCACCGCGGCGATGAGCGTCGGCTTGTCCATCGGGATGGCCGGCACGTACCAGTCGGCTGCCTCGTCCTGTTCGACCTCGCCGCCGGCGGCCCATTCGACGATCTGTGTGACGAGGGTCTTGCAGGAGCCGCAGCCCTTGCCCGCGCGGGTGGCGGCCATCACTCCGCCTACGGTCTTCTGCCCGGCCTGGACGCAGGCGACCAGTGCTGCCTTGGACACTCCGTTGCAGTTGCAGACCTGGGTGTCGTCGGCGAGTTCGGCGGCGCCGACCTCCTGCGGTGGGGTGCCGATGTCGAACAGCATCTCCAGGCGGGCTTTGGGGAGCGGCAGACCCCGGTCGAACGCCTGGATGAGGAACGCGGCTTTGCGGGTGTCGCCGAGCAGGGTCGCGCCGACGAGTTTCCCGTCGCGGATGACGACGCTCTTGTACACGCCGTGTCTTGGTTCGATGAAGCGGACGACCTCGTCGTCGTCGCGTTCGGGTTCCTTCAGGCCCATGGTGGCGACGTCGCAGCCGGCGACCTTCAGTTTTGTGGCGATTTTCGAGCCGTGGTAGGCGGCGTGCGGGTTGGCGCCGGTGATGTGCTCGGCGAGCACGGTCGCCTGTTCCCACAGCGGGGCGACGAGCCCATACACCTCGCCGCGGTGCTGGGCGCATTCGCCGACGACGTAGATGTCGGGGTCGTTGATGGCGCGCATCTGATCGTCCGTGACGATCGCGCGTTCGACCTCCAGGCCGGCGCGGGCGCCGAGTTCGCTGTTGGAGCGGATCCCGGTGGCGATCACGACCATGTCCGCCCCGATGTGGGTGCCGTCCGCGAGGGTGACCCCGGTGACGGTGTCGTCGCCGAGCACGGCGGTGGTCCTCGCGCGGGTGTGGACGGTGATGCCGAGGGCCTCTACGCTGCGCCGCAGGATCTGCCCCGCCTCGGCGTCGAGCTGGGCGTTCATCAGGGTCGGGGCGGCGTGCAGGAGGTGGACGGCCAGGCCGTGGTTCTGCAGGCCGCGGGCGGCCTCCAGGCCGAGCAGCCCGCCGCCGATCACGACGGCGGTCCGGTGGCCGCGGGCGGCGGCGATCATCTGCCGGCAGTCGTCGAGGGTGCGGAACGCGAACACCCCGGGGGTGAGGGTGCCATCGGACCGGTGCACCCCGTTGATCGGGGGGATGAACGCTCGGCTGCCGGTCGCGATGATCAGTTTGTCATACGGTTGGGCGGTTCCGTCCGGGGCGAACACCGCCCTGGCGTAGCGGTCGATCCGGGTGACCCGGACCCCGGCGTGCAGGCGGATGCCGTTGGACCGGTACCAGTCGAGTGGGTTAAGGAAGATTTCCTTCTCGTCCTCGATCCCGGCGAGCACGTTCGACAGCAGGATGCGGTTGTAGTTGCCGTACGGCTCGTCGCCGTAGATGGTGATGGCGAACATGCTCCCGCCGCGGCGGGCCAGGATCTCCTCCACGGCGCGGACGCCGGCCATCCCGTTTCCGACGACGACGAGACGCTGGCGGGGGCGGTCGGCGGGCTGCCGCTGTGCCGGCATGGTGGTGGTCATCGCGGTCACACCTCGATGAGGCCGAGGTCGACGACCACCGTGCCGGCGGTTCCTTCCGGCGCGGCCACGTGCACCTCGATGCGGGCGTCGCCGAGGAGGTCCTCCACCACCCGCAGCGGCACGTGGATGTCGCCTTTGGCGCCGACGGGGAAGTAGCGCATCGGCGTGCCGTCCCGCAGCAGCACAAGGTAGATCAGCTCGCTGGTGGAGTTGCCGGCGCGGACGTACACCGGCTGGGTGGCGATGCCGGGTGGGACCACATAGGTCAGCGACGGGTCGAGCAGGAACGGCTTTTGCAGGCCGTGGCCCTCGAAGGGGAAGACCCCCTGCAGGAAACGTGGCGTGCTGTGCATGCGGCKGTCCTTCCGGGTCGGTGCGGACAGCGGAGGCGGGGCCAGGGATGTGGCGCCCGGCGGCCGGGTCGTCCCAGTGGTGTCGGCGACGGGCACGGTCGCGCCAGCCGGCACGGTGCTGCCGCCGTCGGGCAGGCCATCGAGGCGACGGATCGTCACTGCGCACGCCTTGAACTCCGGCATCCGTGAGGTCGGGTCCAGCGCCGGGTTGGTCAGCAGGTTGGCGGTCGACAGCCCGCTCCAGTGGAACGAGGCGAACAAGGTGTCGGGGCGGATGGTGTCGCTGACCCGAGCGCGGAACACCGCCCGGCCCCGACGGGAGGACACCTCGACCAGATCGCCAGGCGTGATCTCATGTTGGGCCGCGAGCGTGGGGTGGATCTCGACGGCCGGGTCGGGGTCGGCCGTCAGCAGCGCCCGTACCCGCCGGGTTTGGGTACCGGACTGGTACTGCTGCATGATCCGGCCGGTGGTCAGGTAGTACGGGTAGCCGCGGTCGGGTTGTTCCGCGGGTCCCTGGTGGCGGACCGCGACGAACCGGGCGCGGCCGTCCGCGGTGGCGAACCGGTCGGTGAACAGCCGGGGGGTGCCGGGATGGTCGATGTCGGGGCAGGGCCAGAACACGCCGCGTTCAGCGGCGATCCGCTCGTAGGTGATCCCCGCGTAGTCCGCCAGGCCGCCGGCGCTGGCCCGGCGCAGCTCGTCGAACACCATCCGCGGTGAGTCGGTGAAGAACTGACCCCGGCCGAGCCGCCGGGCCAGTTCCGCGAACACCTGCAGGTCGGTCCGCACGCCGTCGGGTGGGGGCAGCGCGGCGCGGCGCAGCAGGACGCGGCCTTCCAGGTTGGTCAGTGTCCCCTCCTCTTCGGCCCACTGCGCGGTCGGCAGCACCACATCGGCCAGCTGCGCGGTCTCGGAGACGAAGAAGTCGGACACGGCCAGGAAGTCCAGGGCCGCGAGCCGCCGGGCGATGCGGTTCGCGTCCGGGGCCGACACTGCCGGGTTGGACGCGACCACCAGCAGCGCCCGCACCCCGCCGTCGCTGCCGAGTGCGTCGAGTAGCTCGTACGCGGACGGTCCCGGCGGTGGCAGCGTGTCCGGGTCGATGCCCCAGACGGCGGCGACGTGCGCCCGGTCGGCCGGGTCGGACAGTTCCGGTAGCCGGGGAGCTGGTCKGCTTTATGCCCGTGTTCCCGCCCGCCCTGCCCGTTGCCMTGCCCGGTGATCGTGCCGTAGCCAGAGGAGGGCCGGCCCGGCAGCCCCAGCGCGAGCGCCAGGTTGATCCAGGCGGCGACGGTGGCCGTGCCGGACGCGTGCTGCTCGGCGCCCCGTGCGGTGAGCACCATCGCCCGGTCCGCCTCGGCGAGCAGGTGGACCGTGCGGCGCAGGTCCGCCTCCGGCACGCCGGTGATCCGTTCGACCCGGCCTGGCCAGTATCCGGCGACCGTCTGGCGCACCGCGTCGAACCCCACCGCCCGTGCCGCGACGTAGTCGTCGTCGACCAGGCCGTCGCGGATCGCGATGTGCAGCAGCCCGTTCGCCAACGCGAGGTCGCTGCCAGGGGTGTTCTGCAGGTGCAGCCAGGCGCCGCGGGCGGTCGCGGTCGCCCGCGGGTCGACCACCACGTGCCGGGCGCCGGGCGCCCGGCCGGCGTCGAACCACTGCATCACCGGCGGCATCGTGTCCGCCGGGTTGCTGCCGACCAGCAGCACCGCCTGCGCCTCGGCGATATCGCTCACCGGGAACGGCAACCCCCGGTCGATCCCGAACGCGCGGCTGCTGGCGGCGGCGGCCGAGGACATGCAGAACCGGCCGTTGTAGTCGATCGACCGGCTCCCCAGCCCCACCCGGACGAACTTGCCCAGCGTGTACGCCTTCTCGTTGGTCAGCCCACCCCCGCCGAAGCAGCCCACACTGTCCGGCCCGTAGCGGGCCTGGCAGTCCCGGATCGCCGCCACGACCCGGTCCAGCGCCTCCTCCCACGACGCCGGCCGTAACTCGCCGCCGCGGCCATCACGCACCAGCGGGGTGGTCAGCCGCTCGCCGTGGTCGAGCAGGTCCGCCGCCGTCCACCCCTTCGAGCACAACCCGCCCCGATTGGTCGGGAAGTCGTCCTGCGGTGTGAGGCCGACCGAGGTCCGACCCGGGCGTAGCTCGATCCCGCACTGCAAGGAGCAGTAGGGACAGTGCGTCGCCGTGGCCGTCACCCGCTGCCCACCACCACAGACGCCGCCATAGACGACATGCTCAGATCTGGCGGTTTCGTCGCAGTGCCGTGCGTGTTACCTACCGCCACCGAGATCCAGCCGCGGCCAGCCACCCGATCCCACCGCTGGCCCGACCCTGCCACGGGCAGCCGGCGTGGGCCTTCTCAGCCGCGAGACTCCCGCGCGCCGGCCGCCGGCGGGGCGGTGAGTGGCCATCCCGGCTTGTTACACCCACGCCCCATGCGGCCGGCGTGTACCTACCGTCATGGGACCAGCCCGACGCCGCAGGAGCGCGCCCATGAGCACCTCACTGGAGGATGTCCCGTCGGCCGGATCCGTCACCATCCCGATCCAGCGAGGCCGCTGGATCGAGGACTGGCGGCCCGAGGAAACCACGTTCTGGTCCGGCGGCGGCGCCAAGGTCGCCCGCCGTAACCTGGTCTTCTCGATCCTCTCGGAACACATCGGTTTCTCCATCTGGAGCCTGTGGTCCGTCCTCGTGCTGTTCCTCGGCCCCCAATATCACATCGACGCGGCCGGGAAATTCCTGCTGACCTCGGTGCCGACGCTGGTCGGTTCCGTGCTGCGGCTGCCCTACACCTTCGCGGTGGCCACGTTCGGCGGTCGGAACTGGACCGTCTTCAGCGCGTCCATCCTGCTGGTCCCGACCATTCTGGCCGCGATCATCCTGAAGCCCGGCGCCTCCTACAGCACCCTGCTCATCGTCGCGGCCGTCGCCGGTGTCGGCGGCGGGAACTTCGCCTCGTCGATGACAAACATCAACGCCTACTTCCCTGAACGACTCAAGGGCCGCGCCCTCGGCCTCAACGCCGGCGGCGGCAACATCGGCGTGGCCGCGGTCCAACTCGTCGGTCTGCTCGTGCTCGCCACCGCAGGCAGGGGCCACCCCCGGGTCGTGCTCGCCGTCTACATCCCGCTCATCGTCCTCGCCGCTCTCGGCGCCTACCTGTTCATGGACAACCTGACCTCCGCCCGCAATGACAAGCGGGCCATGCKGGACGTCTGCCGGGACGGCTACACCTGGATCATGTCGGTGCTCTACATCGGCACCTTCGGCTCGTTCATCGGCTTCGGTTTCGCGTTCGGCCAGGTCCTTCAGGTCCAATTCAAGTCCGACTTCGACACACCCATCAAGGCCGCCTACCTGACTTTCCTCGGACCGCTGCTCGGTTCACTGATCCGCCCCGTGGGCGGCGCCCTGGCCGACCGGCTCGGCGGTGCGAAGGTATCCTTCTGGAACTTCGTCGCGATGGCCGTCAGCGCCGCGCTCGTACTGGTCGCGTCGCTGAACAAGTCACTGGCATTGTTCCTCGTCGGGTTCATCGCACTGTTCGTCTTCAGCGGGGTGGGAAACGGCTCGACCTACAAGATGATCCCGGCCATCTTCCGGGCCAAGTCGAAGCTGCGCATCGCCACCGGAGCGGACCAGACCACCTCCGACCGGGAAGCGCGCCGGCTGGCCGGCGCGCTCATCGGTGTCGCCGGTGCGATCGGCGCCTTCGGCGGCGTGCTGGTCAACCTCGCCTTCCGCCAATCCTTCCTCACCTACAAGTCCGGAAACGGGGCATACATCGTCTTCATCGCCTACTACGCGATCTGCTTCGCTCTCACCTGGTACGTCTTCCTCCGCCCGTCCCCGAAACGCCTCACCAAAGTCTGATCCCTGGCAGGCGGTCATGCCGAGTAGCAGTCGATTGATCTCCGCCCGCCCCGCCCGACGCTGGCGGGGCGGGACCCCTCGGTCCGGAATTGCGGACGGGCGCGGCCACCTCGCCGCGCCCGTCCGTCCGTCGCTTCCCGTGGTGTCGTGTCCCGTGGTGTCAGTTAGTTGAGCGGCATGACCCGCACGATCCGGATGGACGTGCCGGAGGCGCCGGCGGCGGGGAAGGCGATGCTGCCGTCGGCGTAGTCCTTGGCCTCGACGTAGGTGTGGTCCGCCACGGCGATCGTGAACTGGCCGCCCACGGCCTTGCCGGTGGTGGAGTCGTACGCCTGGGCGGCGATCGAGGAGCCCGACTTCCAGGTCAGGAGCATCCTGGCGGGGCCGTAGGCGGCCAGGTGCGAGTGCTGGGTCTTGTCGGCGGTGAGAACCGTCTGATCGGACGCGCCGGTGGAGAAGTGCTCCAGCCGCGTCTGGTTGCCGTTGCTCCAGGCGGTCCAGTAGCCCTGGGTACCGGCCAGCAGGATGTTGCCGCCGAACAGGGTCCCGTCACAGACCCCGGCCGCGACGGTCTGGCCGGTGCCGGGGCGGGCGATGCGGCAGTTGTTGTCCGTGGCGCAGACCATCGCGAAATGGCCGGTCCGGGCGTCCCAGATGATGTGGGAGTCCCAGGCGTGGCTGCAGCCCCAGGCGAAACTGTCGTGCCCGGAGACCGGGGAGCCGGTGGTGGCGTTGACCACCTGCATCCGGTCACCCTCGTGGATGTCGACGCAACTGCCGTTGGCCACGGTGATCGCCGCCTCGAAGTAGGCGGCGTAGTTGGTGCCGTCGTAGGCCAGGGTGCCGTGGTGGTTGTACCACCACACGAAGAGAGCCCCGGGATCGTAGCCGCCGAGGCTATCGCTCAGGTTGGTGACCTGCTGCTCCCATACCTGCCGGCCGGAGTTGTCGAAGCGGACCATCCACATGGTCTTGGTCGGGCTGGAGGTCCCGCCGCACAGCTTCCCACTGCCCTGCGGGCCAGGACGGGTCAGTAGTACCACCACGCCCTGCGTATCGGCCTTGATGTCCTGCAGGTCGATCCCGTCCACGGCCGTGGGGGTACCGACCAGTTGGTCACCGCAGTCCAGCTTGCCTAGGTGGACCTTGGAGTCTGTGCCCAACCAGGCCAGCCAAGACCCGCCGCCCGGCGCCGCGGCGATCGCGGTCGGCAACGGGTCGGTGTCGCCCTGCGGCGCGAAGCTGACCACCGGGGACCCCAGGCTGACCTCGGTGATCCTCGTCGCGGGTGAGGCACCCGCCGTCCGCCCGCAGGTACCGGACGCCGGTCCGGAGGAGGTCGTGGTGGGTGATGGCGTCGGGGTTCCCGCCGGGGTGGTGGCTGGCGACGACGGCGCGGTCGGCGGGGCGGACGGAGAGGCGGTCGGCCGGACCGACGGCGAGGCGGTCGGGGTGGCCCCGGTGCCGCCGCCGGCGCCGCCTCCGCCCGGGAAGCCAGCGGGTACGCAGCCGGCGATCGCGGCGACGGCGACCACCGCCAGAGCCGAGTTCCGGACTGTTCGTTTCAGGGTCATGGTTGGGCTCCGTCGAGTCGGGTCCCCTCCCCATGGAAAGTCGTTTCGCGACCGTGAATGGTTGCCGCTTCGCGGAGGCGGGTGCGGAGAGATTCGCGGAGGCAGGTCAGGTGAGCCGGGTCCCGTCGGCCTGGTCGTAGGGACGGATCTCAGCGAGGCGCCGGTCGCGCAGCTTGCTGGTCCAGGCGGGGTCGGAGAGCAGCGCACGGCCGAGCGCCACCAGGTCGGACTCGCCTGGGTGATCCACACAGGTGCCCTCGGTCACGATCAGGCCGATCTCTGGGGATGTGTTCTGGCAGCAATATTGAGGTAACGGGGGCATCTAGGGCGCGGACTGGCGGTTGGACGGGAGGACCCGCGACCGAGGAGCAGACATGAGCGTCCCCGTCTTCGACAGCCAGATCCCGGCCACCGCGGCCCGCAAGGTCGARTTCGTCAGCGCGACCAGCCACAGCGGTGGCTCCGAGCTCCATCCACAAGGGTTCGGCGTCGATCTGRCCGCCTACCGCCAGTACGTCCGGGCGCTCGACGAGGCCGGCTTCGACTACACCCTGAACGGCTACAGCGCGAACTCCGCCGACTCGTTCGTCGTCGCCTCCGCCAGTATCGAATCACCCGCGTGACACCGCACAGGCGTTACACCGCACCCGCGTGATGCATCACCGGCGTGACATCGAGAAGGATAGTGCACTGTGGACCTTGGACTCGCGGGGCGACGCGCGATCGTGACGGGCGGCAGCCGGGGCATCGGGCTGGCGGTGGCGAGTGCTCTGCTTGCCGAGGGAGCCCAGGTGGTGATCGCGGCCCGCGACGGTGAGCGGCTGAAGACGGCGGCGGCCCAGCTGGCCGCGGGCAGCGTGGACGGGGTCGTCGTCCCGGTGGTGGCCGACACCGGCAGCGACGAGTCGGTGCGGGAGCTGGTCGCGCGCACCGTCGACGAGCTGGGCGGAGTCGACATCCTGGTCAACAACGCCGCCCGCGTCGGCGGCGCGGGCGGTCCTGGCGGTGTGCGGGGCCTGGCCACGGCGGACGCCGCCGCCGACCTCAACGTGAAGGTGCTCGGCTATCTGCGCACCGCCCAAGAGGTGATTCCGCACCTCGTGGCGCAGTGGTGGGGCCGCATCATCAACGTCGGAGGGGTCGCGGCCCGCCAGGTCGGCCTCGTCTCGGGCTCGATCCGCAACGCCGGCATCGTCGCGCTGACGAAGACCCTCGCCGACGAGCTCGGCGCCCACGGTGTCACCGTCAACGCCGTCCACGAGTGCGCATCGGAGGCGCTCACCGATGTTCACGTCACTCGTCGATGCTCCGCGCCCGAGGCGTTGTTCCACGCGATCGGACCGGCGCGCGCCCGGTCGTTGCCCGGATTCCTTGGCAATTTCGTCCTGAATCCCGCCCAACTCGCGGCGGCGCTACCGGGAATCCTGGCCGCGTTCTCCTTCTCACCGCGCGAGCGCGTCCAGATCCGCGGCCGGATGGATGAGGCGCTCGCCGACTCCGTGCCGCACGACCTCGACGAGGTGCTTGAAACGCTTTCTCGGCGCGCTCAGTGGGCGGCGGATCGCACCATGGGACTGGTCAGCACCTGTCAGGCGATCATGTGACTGTGCCCGGCGTCATCGTTCGGTCCGCTCCGCCGGCGGGCCTGCTCCGCCGCTTCCGCAGGCGCCCAAGCAGGTTCTGACGCCGCTCGGCGACGGGGCTGAGCCGCTTGCGCGCGAGGCTGTCGTCAACGCGGCCCGATCTGGCCTCGGCCGTCTGGCCGAGGCCATGTGCCGATCGCGGGTTCTCGTCAACCGCGACACTAGCCTAAAGGTGCTAGTCGGTGGTCCTTTCTAGCTAGGTCGATAGTCCCGGCAACCCATTTGCCCCATCTTCTGGGCCTGCAGTTTCACTGTGCAACTGAAGTCGAAAGGCCCCTCGGCAGCACCTAGGTGCCATTTTCCCGCTGAATGGCCCCTCGTTACGTTTGCCCAGCTCTCGGTACCCCCAACCGGGAGCTCCCGGTACCCCCAACCGGGAAGTTGCCCGGATCCCCCAGCCGGGAAGTTGCCCGGATCCCCCTCCCCGGGCAGCCAGCGACGAGGAAGGTGCTCGCGACGATGGTGCTCAAGAACGGAACTCTCTTTACGTTCCTGGCGATGGCGACGGCAGCGACCGGAGGTGTCGCTGGTTGCCCCGGGCCGGGCTCGGGGCCATCCACGCCCGTGAAGTGCGCCGACGTGGAGGTCGTCTTCGCCCGCGGCAGCGGAGAGCTGCCGGGCCTCGGAATCACCGGCGGCCCGTTCGTCACCTCCCTGAAGGCCGATCTGGCCGGCAGGTCGGTGAACTCATATGCCGTGAACTACGCGGCCGACATAGCCCAGACCTCGGCCGGCCCCGGTGCCACCGACATGACCAACCACGTCACCTCGGTGGCCGCGGAATGCCCGAACACCAAGTTCGTGCTCGGCGGATACTCGCAGGGCGCCAGCGTCACCGACATCTCGATCGGTATCCCGACGTTTCTCGGCAGCGGTAAGACCATCCCGACCAACCTGGCTCCACGGGTCGCGGCGGTCGTCGTCTTCGGAAACCCGCTGGCGTTGACCGGCGGCCACATCCCGACCGCCAGCCAGCTCTACGGCCCCAAGTCCAAGGAGTTCTGCGCACTGGGTGACCCGGTCTGCGCCAACGGCGTCAATGGCGCGGCCCATCTGACTTACTCCATCAACGGGATGACCACCCAGGGCGCGGCGTTCGCGGCCGGCAAGGTCACGGGTTCCTGACCCGTTGACCCGTTGATCCATCCGGCGCGGCGGTGTGGCGAAGAGCCGCGCCGCCGCGCCGCCATGCCGCCAGCATCACGGCAGGTGGTGCTCGCCTGTGGCCTCACCCAGTCCGGCGGGCCGGCGGGCCGGCGTGGCGCATGGTTGCGCATGGCAGGGCTCGTGCATGGCAGGGCTCGTGCATGGCAGAGCCGCGCCCGCCGAGAGTGGCGCACGCAAAACAGCGCGCGGCCGAGTGGCCGCGCGCTGTTTTATGGAAGTCTGAGTGTCGTCAGACGGGTTGGACGTTGTCGGCCTGCGGGCCCTTCTGGCCCTGCACGATCTCGAACTGTACCGTCTGCCCCTCGTCGAGCGACTTGTAGCCGTCCGCCATAATCGCCGAGAAGTGGACGAACACGTCTGGACCGCCACCGTCCACGGAGATGAATCCGAAACCCTTCTCCGCGTTGAACCACTTGACGGTGCCCTGAGCCACGGACGTYCTCCTTGCTACTTTTCCCGGCAGACGTCTCTCGTCTTCCGGTCGCGCACCGACCGTGGATCATTCCCCGGCCGGCCGTTCCGTTCGACGATGCATGACGCTCATACAGCGGAGAACAGGCAACGGCACCACCCTACTCGCCTCCGGCGCCGACGGGCCCACCGCGCCCCGTCCGGTTCCGTCCGTTCCGGCGGGTCGCGAGGTCGGAACGGACGGAACGGGGCAGACGGCCCGCCGAGATCGACCGGGCGTCCACGGGCACACCGTGACGGTTCGCTGGCTGGCGCGAACCCGCGAGGCGGCCAGCGTCAGGCCCCGGCGGCGGCGCGTGATGGCGTAGCCTGGCGTAGATCGCCACACACGCTCCATCGCCCGACATGACCGCCGCCGGACGACGAGATACCCAACTGCACCTCCGCTCGGCAACAGTCGGGTGCCGCCACGGACGATGCGCCAACGGACACAGAGCGGCCTCGGGGACGTGACCCATGACTTTGGTGACTCCACCGCCCGGAACCTCCAACAGGCTGGAGCCAGCCATGGGCAGCAAAACCCGGCCCGCTAGGGGACGCACCTCTACAAGCCCGCGGGCCCTCGCGATCCCGGTTCGGGTCGCCGTCGAGTCAGGCGGTCCGAGCGAGAGCGGCCTCGCCGCCGACGTCGCGGACCCCCGACTGGACGTCGTCGATAGGGATGACGTCGTCGGCAAGGATGACGACGGGCCGGAGGACAGCCCCCAGGACGACGGGCCGGAGGACGCCTCCCAGGAAGATGGTCGCCAGGAGGAAAGCCGTCAGGACGACGGTGACCCGGGCGACGAGCCGGCGTCGCCCGCCCGGCGACGGGTGGCGCCACGGGAAGCCCCGGTAACCGCCCACGACCCGGTGCGGCTGTACCTGACGAGCATCGGCAAGACCCCGCTGCTGACCGCCGCGGGCGAGGTGGACCTCGCGAAACGGATCGAGGCCGGGCTGTTCGCCGGCTACAAGCTCGCGAACGACGCCGATGACATGTCCCCGCGGCAACGCCTGGACCTCGAGGCCATCGAGCTGGACGGGCAGCGGGCCAACCGACAGCTCGTCGAGGCCAACCTGCGGCTGGTCGTCTCGATCGCGCGGCGCTACGCCGGGCGGGGGATGCTCTTTCTCGACGTCGTGCAGGAGGGCAACCTCGGCCTCATCAGGGCCGTGGAGAAGTTCGACTACACCAAGGGCTACAAGTTCTCCACCTACGCCACCTGGTGGGTACGGCAGGCAATCACCCGGGCGCTCGCTGACCAGTCCCGCACGGTCCGCCTCCCGGTGCACCTCGTCGAGCTGCTCAACCAGCTGGCCCGGCTGCGCCGGGAGCTGCTGATGGAGCTCGGCCGCGAGCCCAGCAGGGAGGAGCTCGCCACCGCCCTCGGCGTCACCGCCAACCGGGTGGACGAGCTCTGGCGGATCTCCAGGGAACCGGTGTCCCTCGACAGCCCGGTCGGCGAGGACGCTGACACCGATCTCGGCGACCTGATCGAGGACACCGCGGCGATCGAGCCGATGGAAGCGGCCATGGTCTCCTGCCGGTCCGACCAGCTGGGCGCCGTCCTGCGCGCTCTGCCAGACAGGGAACGACGAGTGATCCAGCTGCGGTTCGGCCTGGTGGACGGCCGCGGCCGCACGCTCGACGAGATCGGCCGCGAGTTCGGGCTGACCCGGGAGCGCATCCGCCAGATCGAGCAGCGGACGCTGGCGAAGCTGCGCCACCCCGCCCGCTCCGAGTCCCTGCGCGACTACCTCGAATAGACCCCGCCACACTCGGGACGAGCCGCGCGGACAGGCAACCCGTCCGAGGCGCGCGCGGCCGGGTCAGAGCAGGTCGGGTCAGAGCAGATCGTGGTCGCGGGCGTAGATGGCGGCCTGGGTCCGGTCACGCAGACCGAGACGGTCAAGAATGCGGGAGACGTGGTTCTTGACGGTTCCCTCGCTGAGGTAGAGCCGAGCGGCGATCTCCCGGTTGTTCAGCCCGCCCGCGACCTGGCGCAGCACATCGATCTCCCGCGGCGTCAGACCGGCGATCGCGGGCCCGGCGGCTGACCAGTCAGCTGACGGCGGTGTCGAGGGCCGCGCGGTCCCGGCCGGTGGCGTCGCGGGCTGTCGCGCCGTGTCCGCACCGGTCGGCGGGACGGGGACCGGAAAGAAGCCTGCGCGGTCCAGGACCGTGCTGAGGCGGGCCGCGGCGGCCGGGTCGAACTGGACCACGCCGGCCTGGGCCAGCCGCACCGCGGCGGCGAGCTCGGCGGCCGGACGGTCCTTGAGCAGGTAGCCGGCCGCGCCCGCCCGCAGCGCGCGCACCACATAGTCCTCGTCGTCGAACGTCGTGAGCATGACCACCCGGCAGGCCGGCGCCCGCTCGGCCAGCTCCGCCGCCGCCGCGACACCGTCCAGCACCGGCATCCGCACGTCCATGAGCACCACGTCCGGGCCGAGGGCCAACGCCCGCTCGACCGCCTCCCGGCCGTCGGCGGCCATGCCCACGACCTCGATACCCGGCTGGATGCCGAGCAGGGCGGCGATGCTCTCCCGGATCAGTCGCTGGTCGTCGACCACCAGCACTCGGGTCGGCGGTGGCCCGGCTGGCGTGCGGCCGCCGGTCCCGGAGCCGGGTCCAGGCCCGGATTCGGGCGCGGGAGCGGGGGCGTCGGTCACGGCGTCGGCTCGAGCTGGTGGGGGATCGCGACGGCCAGGCGGGTGCCCCGACCCGGCTCGCTGTCGACCGTCACCAGGCCGCCGACGAGGGCCACCCGCTCGCGCATGCCCCGCAGGCCGAACCCCTCCCGGCCGGGCTCGAACCCGTGGCCGTCGTCGGCGACGACGAGGCGGGCCTCGGTCGGCGCGCAGTGGACGGTCACCACCGCCCGGGTGGCGTGCGCGTGCCGGCGGACATTGGTGATGCCCTCCTGAGCCGCCCGGTAGAGCGTCATCAACACCGCGGGCCCATAGCGGCGCTCGTCGCCGGACCAGTCCACGGTCACGGCCAGCCGGCCGTCGTCGGTCCGCGCGGCCTGCCTCGCCAGCTCGTTCAGGGCCGTGGAAAACCGGAACGGAGCCTCGCGCAGCGCGCCGACGGAGCGGCGGACATCCTCGAGCGCGAGCCTCGCCGACCGGTGCGCGTCGTCGACGGCGGCGTCCGCGGCCGCCGGGTCGCGGTCGCGGAAGGCGGCCGCCTTCTCCAACAGGACCGAGATGGCGGTCAGATGGTGGCCGAGCCCGTCGTGGATGTCGCGGGCGACCCGGTTGCGTTCCGCGGCGGCGGACAGCTCGGCCACCCGGTCCGCCGACGCCCGCAACCGCTCGTTCGCGTCGTGGGCGCGGGCCGTCGCCCGCCGTTCCTCGGCGGCGACCGCGGCCATCGCGATCGTCAGCACCAGTCCGAGGACGAACATCAGCAGGTCCGAGACGTGTTCCGACGACTGGTACCAGCGAGGTTCGGTCAGCTGGAACGCCAGGGCGACCGCCGCGACGCAGCCGACGCCGACCCCGACGCTCACCGCGCGGCCGAAGGCGAAGTACGCGGTGAACGGCAGCAGCAGGAACAGCACCCGCGCGAGTCCCGCCCCGTCACCGGCGGCGACCAGGACGAACAGCGCGGCGCGGGCGGCCAGCAACCCGACGGCCACCGGTCGCGGGGCGCCGGCTGGGAACCGCCGCCGCTCGGCGAGGTCCAGCACGGCCGCCGCGGCCAGCCCGCCGACGAACGGCAGCGGCCGGGTGTCGCCGACCCCGGCAAGGCCCGCGTACCCGCCGGCGACCAGCACACCCCCGTACAGGACGGGTGCGACCCACGGGACCGACGGCGACACGGCGACAGGGTACGTCGGGCGGCACGCTCGCCGGTATGCCCGAAAGGGCACGTGCCCAAAGGCACGGGCGGGCACCGGGTGCGAGGTGCCGGGTGCCGCGGGGCAGGCGGCCGGCAGGCACTTTCGGCGTACTTCGGCCCTTCCTACGGTCCGGGCATGTTCTTTCTTCTCCGTTTCGGAGCGGTCAGCGGCCTGTTGGCCGGCCTTTTCATCGCGGTGCCCGGCCTGATCGAGGCGTTCACCGGCGAGACCCTCGCCACCAGCCTGGTACTCGCCGTCTCGCCGGCCCTGGCGGTCCCGCTGCTACCGGCGCTGCGTCTCGGCCTGCTGGCCGCGGGCGACCGGCGCCGGCTGGCCAGGCCGCGCCATCCGGATGCGGCCCACCCGTCCGGCTCCACGGGCGGGGGCGGTGGTGGCGGCGATGAAACCGGTGACGGCGGCGCCTTCGCCGACGCCGCGTTCGCGGTCAATCTGCTCGGGCTCGGGCTGTTCGGCGGTGCCGCCTACGCCCTGAACGTCGTCGTCTACCCGCTCGGCGACGACACGCACCTCGCCGCGGCGAGCCGCGGCGCACTGCTGGTCAGCGCCGCCGTCTTCGTCGTCGGCGTGGTGCTGTTCGGGATCGCCCTGCTGCGCGCCGGCACCTACCCGCGCACACCGGTCTGGCTCTACCTGCTGGGGTTTCCGCCGTTCGCGCTCGCAGCCCGGCTGCCGGACACGCCGGTGACCAGCGTGCTGCACGTGCTCGTCGGAGTCGCCGTCGGCTGGCTCGCCCTGTCCTGCTGGCGGCTTGCCCGCGAGGGCCGGGAAGGCGGGCCGATCCCCGCGCCGCCCGGCCCCTCGACCGGCGTGACAACCCGATCTTCCCTGCCGGCGGTGACCATCGCGCCGTGAGGTCCGCGCCGGTCAGTGCCCGTGCCCGTGCCCGTGCCCGCGCGCGTGCGCGTGCGCGCGGGCACGGCCGCGCCGGGCGCTCAGGGGGTCGAGGCGACGCAGCAGCCGGGCCGCGACCACACCGCATACGAGACCGATGAGGACGACGACGCCGAGGTCGGTGAGGTAGGTCGCCGCCGTGTGCCTCCACAGCGGGTCGACCGGAATTCCGGGGGCGAACCGCTCGTCGCCAATCCGCTGGACCGTGATGAGGTCGACCACCGAGGCCGAGGCGCCGTACCCCCAGCGGGCGGGGAAGAGCCAGGAGATCTGTTCCAGGCCAGCCTTTCCCGCCAACGGCATCATCGCGCCCATGAACACCAGCTGCGCCATCGCGACCACGACCAACGGCGGCAGTGTCTTGTCCGCGTTGTCGACCAGCGCGGACACGGCGAGGCCCATCATCGCCGAGGTGATCGCGGTGGCCGCCGTCGCGATCATGATTTCCACCAGCGGTATGCCGATGACGACGCCGTGACCCGTGATCTTCATGCCCGCCAGCCCGACCAGGGTGAGCACGACGCTCTGCACCGTGGTGATGATTCCGAGCACCGCGACCTTGGACACGAGGTAAGCCGCCGTGGACAGGCCGATGCCGCGTTCTCGGCGGTAGATCTCGCGTTCCTTGACGAGTTCCCGGATCGAGTTGGACATGCCCATGAAACAGGCCATGAGGATGAGGACCAGCAGGATCGACGGTGCGGCGGTGTTCGCCTTCGCCGGGTTGGTCGACACAGCCAGGCCGTAGGCCGCCGGCAGCGTCCGCGGTATCAGGCCGAGCACGATCGGATACGCGACCAGTAGCCGCAGATAGGACGGGTCCGAGGCGATGACCCGCAGATATCGACGGCTCAGCGTCAGCGCCTGGGAAATCACCGACTGCTGGCGAATGCTCTCCAACGGCGCCGGCCGTGGCCTGGGCACGGTCGCCGAGCCCCGGATGAAGTACTTCGAGTTCCGGTACCGGTGGGCGATCTTGACGGCGGTCGTCGGGTTCTTGAGCAGGTGGAACGCGTCCGACCAGTTGTCGCGGCGGAAGAACTCGAGCGCGTTCGCCGGCGGGCCGAAGTAGGCGACGTGACCGCCCTTGGCGAGCACCAGCAGGTAGTCGCAGTGGTCGAGGTTGGCGACGCTGTGGGTGACGACGACGACGGTCCGGCCGCCGTCGGCGAGCCGGCGCAGYGAACCCATGACCTCCTTGTCGAGGTCGGGATCGAGGCCCGACGTGGGCTCGTCGAGGTACAGCAAGGTCGGCTGGGTGAGCAGTTCCAGCGCGACGCTGGTCCGCTTGCGTTGACCGCCGGAAAGCTTCGAGACCTTCAGCTCAGGCAGGTCGACGCCCCTGGGCACCTCCTCGTCGAGGCCGTCCGCCTGGTCGTCGACGTCATCGAGGTCGTCATGATCGCCGTCCGGGCCGCGAGCACCGGCCGAACGGCGGCGGTGCCCGCCCGCATCCTCGGAATCCGGGCTGGAACGCCCTGCCCGCGCCTCGGCCGTCCGGTTGGTGAGGCCGAGCTCGACGAGGACCTCGTCGATCCGCCTGGCGCGTTCCTGCCTGGTGGTCTCGGCCGGGAAACGCAGCTGGGCGCCGTATTCGAGGGCCTGGCGGACGGTGAGGGTGGTGTGCAGGATGTCGTCCTGCGGGACGTAGCCGATGCGGCGGCGCAGTTCGTCGTACTCGGCGTAGAGGTCGCGGCCGGAGTAGCGGACGGTTCCGAGGCTGGCCGGGCGGAAGCCGGTCAGGGCGCCCAGCAGCGTCGACTTGCCGGCGCCGCTCGGACCGATCACGCCCAGCAGGGCACGCCCGGGCAGGCGGAAGGTGACGTCGTGCAGCAGCCGGGTCTCGCCGACGTCGACGCACAGCCCGTCCACCTGGAAGGTCACGTCACCGCGGTCGAGGTACTCGACCAAGCGGGTGGGCACCGCGTTCTTCTCCGTCGAGGCGGYGCCGGTGTGGAAGACGTGGTGACCGATCGAGAAGAAGTCCCCGATCCGCAGCCAGGCCCGGTCGACCCGGTGGCCGTTGACGAACGTGCCGTTCGCCGAGTCCAGGTCGACGATCTCGACACCCTCGGCGTCGACGAACAGGGCCGCGTGCTCCCGCGACGCCAGCAGGTCCCCGACGACGACGTCGCTCGACAGCGCCCGTCCAATCACCGTTCGGCCCGGCCGCAACGTGTGGATCCGGCCAAGCCCCGCGCCGACATCCGGCGCGTCGCCCTCGGCCGGCGGCATCCGGGGCCCCGATCCGGGGCGCGCCTTCTTGGGCAGCAGCGTTGGGCGCTCGTGATGGCGCTTGACCTCGGAAGGGACGACGGTGCCCGGGGCGGCGACGGGCGGTGCTCCGGCCGGGTCGGCGAGGTTCGGCACCCTCGCCGCCAGGTCCGACCGATCTGTGACGAGGGCTCCCGGCGGGTCCCAGGAATCCGGGACGGACGGCCGGGACGGGTACTGGTCGTGCTGATCCCGGTCCCACGGCCGGGTGCGGGACGCCGCGGGTGGCGGCTCCCAGGATCCCGCGGGGACGGTCGGGGCCGGGGCAGGCGAGACCTGTGCGGCCGGGAGATCAGTGGGAGACGGGGCCTCCCGGGTGTTCCAGGAAGCGGCGGGGGCGGACACGGCCCACGGGTCCCCGGGCGAGCCGGCGTCCGGCATGGGCTGGGCGGCGTCCCAGGGGCTGGCGGGCGGTGCGGCCGTCTGGGTGTCCCAGGGCCCGGCGGGGAACGGAGTGGCCGGCGGCTCCCAGGAACTGGTGGAGGGCGAGGCCGCCCACGGCTCCGACCTGGTGGGGGGCGAGGCCGCCTGCGGGTCCCAGGGCCCGATCGGGATCGACGAGACCCGTGGTTCCCAGGTCCCCACGGGCGTCGGCACGGCGGGCTGGGTCCAGGGCCCGGCGGAGTCCCAGGACCCATCGGAATCCCGGTGCTCGGCCGGCTGCCCCCAAGGGCTCGCCCGCGGCCGCTCCGACGGATCGGGGTGGTGCGGCTGGCCGACGGGTTCGTCCACCGCGGTGACGGACACCGCCAGCGCCGACGAACGCGGGGTGGCCGGACCAGCCGTCGGGTGCGGGACCAGTGTGAGCATCGGGCCGTCCGGCGCGCCGAGCCGCAGGCGCGACTCCTCGTGGATCAGGACGCGTCCGACCCGCCAGCCGTCCTGCCAGGTGCCGAAGGTGCTGACGTCGACCGCGGCCCAGCCCTCGGGGGTCGACTCGATGAGCAGGTGACGCCGGGAGACCCGGTCGTTCGCCAGCAGGGGGTCACCGCCGGTCGTCCGTCCGATGACGCACGACTGGCCTTCCGGAACGACGGCCACGATCTCGTGCCCGCTGCGGACGGTCAGCCCGGCTGACATCGTTACCCCCGCTTCCATGACCCCCCTGCATGATGGCTTCCGCGGATGTCAGCGCACGCAATGTGTGTGCCAGCTGTCCGCGGAGGAACTGTCTATCGGCGGACAATCAACCGCCGGTGGGGGTCGCCGCGTAGCCGCGACGTGCGCGTCCGTGACCTGTGTGTTCGCGCGCATGCCGAACTCAGCGGCCGCTGTGGGCCTGACGGGCCGCGTGCGGTGGCGCCTGTTCGGAGAATGGCCTTTCCAACAGGACGACGCCTGGGGCGGGTCGATCCTGGGTGGTGAGCACTGGGCGAGCATAACCCGACATATCGGCGACCCCAACCGACGGCTGGACGGCGCGGATGTGGATCGTCAGCTCTCCGCCCATGCCCCGTATGATCATGTCTGTGGCTGGCGAGCCGAGCCGCCAGGCCGTCCCGCCCCATCCCGTTCCGTCCCGCTCAGCGCCGCGCGGCGGCGCGCAGCTTGCGCTGTTGATCGATGGCCTCGTCGCGCCGTCTTTGTAGTGCCGGGTGCATGACGCGTCGCGGGCGTCAGCTCGCGTTCTGCAGCCGTGAGGAGCGGGGCCAGGCCGTCCTGGACGACGTCGCCCTCCTCGACGCGAGACCAGAACGCGCGGGTGGTCCATGAACGGGCGGGCGGCGTCGACGAGGGCTCGGGCGTGGCCTTCGTCGTGGCCTGAGTTCGACGACGCGGACCTGTCTGCGCGGTAAGGCGTTTCTTCAGGCTGGTTATCATCCGGTTTCGTTGTGGTTACGCGATGGCTGTCGCATGCCGCGGTAATCGACGTTCACGGTTGTGTGAGCCGGTGAGACCGTGCTGGCCAGGATATTGGTCCCGGCCAGCGCGGGGCGAGGGGGCATGGTCGAAGACCCGAATCCGAGTGATGGTGATGTCATGCCAAACTATGACGAGAAGATAAGCGGAAACCAGCTTCTGAACCGTGCAACCGGCGAGACCAGCGAAGCGGACTCGACTATCGCCGCGCCCCGGGTGGTCGTCGGGATCGACGGGTCGTCGGCGTCCGTGTCGGCCCTGCGGTGGGCCGCCGCCGAGGCGAGGCGTCGCGGAGCGCGCCTGTCCGTCGTCGTCGCCTACCGTCACGACATCATGTTGCAGCCGCCGCGCGGCAGTGACGCGTGGCATGGCGCGAGGGACGTCCTCGACCGTGCCCTGCTCGCCGCCGGTGTGGACCCCGACCACGTCGAGGCGCATGTGATCGACGGATCGCCCGCCGCGAGTCTGGTTGCCGTGTCACACCGCGCGGACCTGCTCGTCATCGGTCATCAGGAGCACGGACCGCTGAGCCGGACCCTGCTCGGCGCGGTGAACACGGACCGCGACACCTTCTTCCGCTGCCCGGTCGTCGTCGTCCCGCCCGGGTGTGAGGAACAGGCCCGGTGAGCGGGCKCCACGAACGGGGTGAATGGTGGCTAGGCCGACGTGGAGGCAATGGATGATCAAACGCACGTTGGAGATTTCCTGTCAAGTGCGCTCTGGCCTGTCTGAGATGCCCGGTGTAGGTGACAGCTCGAGCCCAAAGAACTTCCCTGCCGTCATGACCCCGTAACAGGATAAACCTACGCTGATGTTATGGCGGATCTTTTTGAGAAATACTTTGCCGAGTTCGCGGATTCGGCCGCCTGGGACGAGGTTTTTGAAGACGTCGAGCGGCCGCGGCAGGGATATACGGCGCTGCACGACACCCTTCGGCTGCTCGGCGGGAGGGACCTGGCGGTGCGCAAAGCGGTTCTTGACCGGGCCTTCCGGAACGCCGGAATAACCTTTGATCTCGGGGGTCAGGAACGCCCGTGGCCGCTGGATCTCGTTCCCCGGCTGCTGGGCGCGGCCGAGTGGGACGTCATCGAACGCGGGGTGGCCCAGCGGGTCCGCGCTCTGGAGGCGTTCCTCGCGGATGTGTACGGAGCCGGCGGAGTGTTCGAGGACGGCGTCGTGCCGCGCCGGCTCGTGGCCAGCAGTCCCAACTACCACCGGGCCGCACACGGCATCCAGCCGCCGCGCGACGTCCGTGTGCATGTCGCCGGCATCGACCTGGTCCGTGACGAGGAAGGCCGGTTTCGGGTCCTCGAGGACAACGTCCGTGTGCCGTCCRGGGTGAGCTACGTGCTGGAGAACCGGCACGCGATGACGAAGGTGTTTCCGGAGGTGTTCGCCGCGCATCGGGTGCGGCCGGTCGCGGACTATGCCGTGTACCTGCTCGCCGCCCTGCGTGCCACCGCGCCGGTGGGTGTCGACGATCCCACCGTGGTGCTGCTGACCCCGGGTATCCACAATGCGGCCTACTTCGAGCACACCTTGCTCGCCCGGCAGATGGGTGTGGAACTGGTCGAGGGCCGCGACCTGGTGGTCCGTGACAACCAGGTTTTCATGCGGACCACCGTCGGCGAACGACCTGTGCACGTCATCTACCGCCGGGTCGACGATGACTGGCTGGACCCGCTGCATTTCCGCGCCGAATCGGTGGTCGGCTGCCCGGGCCTGCTGGGTGCTGCCCGGGCCGGCCGGGTCACCCTCGCCAACGCCGTCGGCAACGGCGTCGCCGACGACAAGCTCATCCACACCTACATCCCGGACCTCATTCGTTACTACCTCGGCCAGACGCCGGTCCTCGAGAACGTCGACAGCTACCGGCTTGAGAACCCGGATCATCGGGCGTACGTCCTGGACCACCTGGACTCGCTCGTGCTCAAGCCCGTCGACGGCTCCGGTGGGAAGGGCATCGTCATCGGTCCCCAGGCCGACGACACGGAGCTCGACCTGCTGCGTCGGCGGATCGAGCACAACCCCCGCGGCTGGATCGCGCAGCGCGTGGTGCAGTTGTCCGTCTCGCCGACCCTCGTCGACGGCAGGTTGGCACCCCGCCACGTCGACCTGCGACCATTCGCCGTCCACGACGGTGACACGGTCCGGGTGCTACCGGGCGGGCTGACCCGGGTCGCCCTGCCTCGCGGCGGCCTGATCGTGAACTCCAGCCAGGGTGGCGGCTCCAAGGACACCTGGGTACTTGCCGACGAGCGTTCGCCCCGCGCATCCGTCACAGCACACAGCATTCCTTCGCCCCGCGTGCCATGGCGAAACGAGTCAGGCCGCCCGGCGCAACCGGCCGATCGCGACGGGCACGGCATGCTCAGCCGCGTCGCCGAGTCCCTGTTCTGGATGGGCCGGTACACCGAGCGGGCCGAACTCACCGCCCGCATCCTCGACGTCCATCTGCAGCGGGTCATGGAAGACCCATGGCTCGACGAATCGGCCGCGTGCCGGGCCTTGCTCACCCACCTGGGGATGGCCGCGCCCACGGTGGAGCTGGACTCGCACCGGCTGATGGAGACGCTGGGCTACGACCGCGAGAACCGCTCCAGCGTCGCCGGCGCCCTGACCGCGGCCCGCGAGAACGCCCGCGGCGCCCGCGACGTGATCTCCAGCGAGGTCTGGGAGTGCCTCAACGCCACCTGGCTCGACCTGCCGAAACAGCGGGAGGAAGCTGGCGCCGCCGGCCCGCACCTGTTCTGCCGCCACGTCCGCCAGCGCACCGCCATGCTCACCGGCCTGATCGACGCCACCGTCTCCCGTGACGACGGGCGACGATTCCTCGAACTGGGCTGGAACCTGGAACGTGCCGCCATGACCACCCGGCTGCTGTCCTTCTGTCTGGGCGACCCCGCCGTCCACAGCTCATGGGTCGCCCTGCTGCGCTCCTGCGGAGCACACGAAGCCTTCCTGAAGACCTACCGGCATGCCGCCGACGGCCCGATCGTGGCGGAGTTCCTGCTCCTCGACCGGCTCTTTCCCCGCTCGGTCTACTCCTCACTGCGCGCCGCCGAGCGGCTGCTCGCGGAACTGGACACGGCAGGCGGACCATCCCGCTCCGGCCTCGACGACCCGGCCCGCCGCGCCATCGGCCGCGCCCGCACCGACCTGGAGTTCCAGCGCATCGAGGACATCRCCGACGGCCTGCCGGACCTGCTGGCCCGGCTCCAGCAGACCTGTTCCACCGTCAGCGGCCACATCGGCGGGCGCTACTTCACCCAGCCCGGGCCGTTCACCTGGGCAGCCGGAACCTCCGTGTGAGCGGATGCGTCCGCTCAGGCCGGCGGGGTCCACGGGCGCGGGCGAGGGGTCCAGGCGGGGACGTGCGCGCGGTAGGTCTCGTACGCGGCGCCGAAGCGGGCGCGCAGCGTMGGCTCCTCGTAGAAGTGGACGAAGGCGGCGACGGCGGCCATGAACAGGGCCGCGTAGCCCAGCAGGACCGGCTGGCCGAGCAGCAGTGCCTGACCGATGATCGTCGCCGCGACGGCACAGTACATGGGGTTGCGTACGTATCGGTACAGTCCGCCGACGACCAGCCTCGCCGTCGGCGCGACCGGCGCCGGGGTCCCGCGTCCCTCGGTCGCGAACCGGGCGAACGCCTGGACGACCACCACCGCCCCGCAGACGAGGAGCGCCCCACCCAGCACCCGAACCGGCAGGAGCCAGGGCTGATCCGCCGCGAGGAACCGCCATCTCGTCAGCGCCCAGGGGATCACGCCGGCCATGACGCCGGGCGCCGCCAGGAAGAACGCCGCGCTGCCGGCGGCGGCAGTCGATCGATGCACGGCTGCAAGTGTCCGCCCGCCACCCAGGCTGTCAAGACAGAGTCTTTCGGTTGGCTTCTGGTCGCCGAGAGACGTGCTTGCCTGCACCTACCGGGGTCCGACCAGCAGGCGGCGTAGCCCTGCGGCGAGCCCGTCGAGGCGGGCGAGCTGGTCGCGCACCTCGGCGGGCGTGATCCCGGGGACGTGCAGGCGGACGTTGACGGCGTCGCAGCCCGCGGCGATCACGTCGGCCGCCAGCCGTTCGGCCAGGGCGCCCGGGTCGTCGTCGCAGATCAGGGCGTCGTCCGACCAGTGTGAGACCGCCGTCGGCGCCGCGTAACCGCGGTAGACCTGTACCTGCCTGTCCTGGCGGCTGGTCGGCGGCGTACCGAGCCAGATCCGGCGGACGAGGACGCGGGCCCGCTTGCCGCCTGCCTCCCGGTAGGCGTCGGCGAGCTGGCGGCAGCGCCCAAGGGCGGACATCGAGTCGAAGAGCAGGCCGACGTCGGCGGCCGCGGCGCGGCGCACGGCCGCCGGGCTCATGGCCGCGCTGACGAGCGGTATCGGGGCGTCGGCGCAGGCCGCGACGGCCGGATCGTTGGCCAGCCGCCCCGGGTCGCGACCGGACAAGGCGCCCGCCACGTCCGCGAGCCCGGCGGCGAAGCGCCGCGTCAGCCCGTCCTTGGTGGTCTCGAGGATGTCGAAGTCGTCCCGCAGCGATCCGGCGGCGACGCCCAGGCCAACGCGGCCCGGAAACCGGGCCGCCAGCCACGCCGTCTCCTCGATGACCAGTGCCGTCGGTCGCAGCGGGAGCAGCAACGGGCAGGCGGCCGCCCAGCCCGCGGTCATGGCTTCCAGGGCCCAGCCGGCCAGCTGCAACGGGTTGGGGAGGTAACCGGGGAATCCGCCGTGGTGCTCGCTGGTCATGACGCCGTCGAAACCGGCCTCGGTGGCCAGCGCGGCCTGTACCCGCAGCTCGGCCACCGTCTGCTGGGCGCTCATCGGTGGCTCCACGGCATGCGGATAAAGCCGTAACGAAACCGAACCGGCCGACAGCGGCCCGAGCGGCGTCTCGACAGCACCCACGGCCGACCGCACCTCCACTCGCCCCGGCGACCTGCCGCGACCGCCCCACGCTGCGTGGTCACCGTAATCCCCGCTGGCTGGAACGGGGGCGGATCGGTCAGGAATGGAGAAGCGTTGGGTGGTGGGCCGCACCTAGCGTGATCGGCATGGCTTCCATCGAATCCGTCACCCTTGAGGTGGCCGACCCCGCCGCCGCCAGCAGCTTCTACAGCGCCGCCTTCGACCTGGGCGACCAGATCGGCCTTCGGGCCTCGGACGAGCCGACGACCGGCTTCCGTGGGTTCACGTTGTCACTCACGGTGTCCCAGCCGGCCGACGTCGACAGCCTTGTCGGCACGGCCCTCGACGCCGGTGCCTTGCCACTGAAGCCGGTGGCGAAGTCGTTCTGGGGCTATGGCGGTGTCGTCCAGGCCCCGGACGGGACGATCTGGAAGATCGCGACCTCGGCGAAGAAGGACAGCGGCCCGGCCAGCCGGGAGATCGACCAGATCGTGCTCCTGCTGGGAGTCGCCGACGTGGTGGCGAGCAAGCGGTTCTACGCGGACCGCGGCCTCGCCGTCGGGAAGAGCTTCGCCCGCATGTACGTCGAGTTCGACACTCCGTCCAGTCCCGTCAGGCTGGCGCTCTACCGGCGCCGCGCGCTCGCCAAGGACGCCGGGGTCTCTCCCGACGGGACCGGATCGCACCGGCTCGTGATCGGTGGCGACGCCGCGCCCTTCACCGACCCGGACGGGTTCGCGTGGGAGGCCTCGCCGGCAGCCGATCAGGTCAGGCCGGCGACCAGGGTGTCGGCGAGCCAGCGTTCGTAGTCGTCGTGGGACCAGCCGCGTTCCACGACGAGGAGGCGGTACAGGTCGGGTGAGATGAGTGCCCAGACCGTGTCGCGGGCGTGGCCGAGGTCGAGGCCGGGGCGCAGGCCGCCGGTCTCGGCGAGGTGGCTGACGATGCCGGTGGCGCCCGCCAGGCGCTCCTGGTCGGTGGTGGCGGTCAGCGCCTCGAGATCGGGGTCGCCACCGCTGCGCGCCCCCGCCAGCAGCGCCCCCGTCAGTGGCCCGATCCGCTCGGACAGCGACCGGGCGATGGCGGCGTAGCGGCGCAGTTTCGACGCCGGATCCGGGTCGGCGCGCAGCGCCTTGAGCTCTGGCCGGTCCACCAGGGGAACCGGTTCGTCGTCGCCGACCACCGCGACGTCGTAGACGGCCTTGACCAGGGCCGCCTTGGTGCCGAACGCCTTGTAGACGGTCTCGACGGAGACGCCGGCGGCGCGGGCGATGTCGGTCATCGTGGTGGCGCGGTAGCCCTGGGCCAGCAGCAGGTCGTGGGTCGCGGCGACGATCTGCCGGCGGTTGCGCCGCGCCTGTTCGGCCCGGCCCCGGTTGTCGTATCCGCGACGGCCCTTGGCGTGATCCTCCATCATTCCTTACTGTCCTCATTTAACGAATACAGGGAGCATGTATTCAACTTCGACACTAGACCATCACGAGGTGACCCATGCAAGGCACAATCTCGCTCACGGCGCTGGCGCGACGCAGCATCGAGATCATGGCGACCGGTGACTTCGACGACTTCGTCGAGGTCGTGCACCCGCTGGCCGCCAACCGGGAGGCGGAGCAGGAACCCCCGGCCTGCCGCGGCCAGGGGCCGGAGGCCTTCTTCGCCACCGCCCAGTGGTTGCGATCCGCCTACGCCGATCTGCACTGGGAGGTGCATGACACGGTGGAACAGGGCGACGTCGTGGCGCTGCACTGCACGATGAGCGGCCGGCACGTCGACCCGTTCGCCACCTACGACGCCGAGGGGCGTGTCGAGCGGGCCTTCCCGCCGACCGGGCGGCGTTTCGCCACCACGCAGACGCACTGGTTCCGCGTCGCCGAGGGGAAGGTCATCGAGCACTGGGCCAACCGCGACGACCTGGGCACCGCCACCCAGCTGGGCTGGGTCCCGCCGACGCCGGCCTACCTGATCCGCTCGGCCCTGGCCACCCGCCGGGCCCGCCGGGCCGGGTAGACGATCTACCGGTAGCACGAGTGAGACGGCACTGTTAGCCTCAGCAGGTTCTTTTATCTGTTTCAACCAGGTGAACCTGGCACGTATCGCCTGGCTCTGGCCGTCTGAGGTGCGGATGATGGCACGTCCCAACCGGCTTCCTCCTCGACGTCCAGTGTGGCTGGCGGCTGCCGCGGTCCTCACCTCGCTGGCGCTCGCCGCCTGCGGCGGCTCCGGTGATGCGAAGCCGGAGGCTGCGCGGGCCGCCGGCGCCGCGCCGGCCGTCGCGGGCACGGGCCCGGCGGTGGCCGCCAGAACGGTGAAGGTGGCGTCGTTCGACGACACCCAGATCGTGACGCACTTCTTCCCGGCCACCGGCCTGCGGGCCGGTGGCCGCGCTCCCACCGTGCTGGACGGCCCCGGCTGGGGTCAGCCCGGTGAGACCGACCCGGCGACGGGCAGCATCGCGCCGCTGGTGGCCGCCGGCTACAACGTCGTGACGTGGGATCCGCGCGGATTCGGCGGGTCCGGCGGCGCCGCGCACACCGACTACGCGCCGTTCGAGGGCCGCGATGTGGCGGCGCTGGTCGCCTGGCTCGCCCGGCAGCCGGAGACGCAGCTGGACGCGGCTGGCGACCCTCGGGTCGGCATGGTCGGAGGCAGCTACGGCGGGGCGATCCAGTTCATCGCCGCGGCGTCCGACCCGCGCATCGACGCGATCGTCCCGGCCATCGCGTGGAACACCCTGACCGAGAGCCTCTATCCCGACGGGGCGAACAAGGCCGGCTGGGGCGGCCTGCTGTGCCGGATCGGCCAGAGCGGCAAGAACCGCCTCGACACGCATGTGACCGACGCCTGCCGGGCGGCCACCACCTACGCCCAGCCGTCGGCGGAGATCGTGGACTGGTATGCCGACCACGGCCCGGCGTCGTTGCTCGGGAAGATCCGGGTGCCGACGCTGATCATCCAGGGCACCGTGGACACACTCTTCCCGCTCGCCGAGGGCGTCGAGAACTACCAGGCACTGCGTGGCCGGGTGCCGCTGAAGATGGTCTGGTTCTGCGGCGGCCACGGCACGTGCCTGACGAATCCCGGGCCGGCCGACCACATCGAGCAGCTCACGATCAGCTGGCTCGACCGGTACCTCCGGCAGCGCCAGGGCACGGTGACCGGGCCGGGATTCGAGTACGTCGACGACACCGGTACCTGGTACGGCGCCGACTCGTACCCGCTCGCCGCCGCAGGCTCGCTCGCCGCCACCGGCCAGGGCACCCTCGCCCTCGACCCGAGCGCGACGTCCGGGTCGGCGACCGCCGCCGCGCCGGCCGCCGCCGGCACGTCCGTCGAGGTCGCGGTCCCGCCGCCGTCGGCCGTGGGCGCGATCGTCGGCGCGCCCAAGCTCACGGTCGCCTACCACGGCACCGCCCAACCGGCCGGCGCGGTCGTGTACGCCCAGCTCGTGGACGCCGACCGGCACGTCGTCGTCGACAACCAGGCGGTCCCGGTCCAGCTCCGCCTCGACGGGCAGCAGCACAGCGTCGACGTCGACCTCGCGACGGTCGCCTGGCACGTGACGCCCGGCAGCCACCTGGTGCTGCAGGTGGTCGCCGGATCGGCCCTGTTCGCGCCGCAGACCGCCCGGGCCAGCGTCTCGCTCTCGCTATCCCTGACCGTCCCGCTGTCAAAGACCGGCACTCCCGTTCCAGCCTCCTGACCGCCTCCCGGGGATCCCGGACGTCCTGTCAGACATCCGGGGCGCGAAACGGTGCTGGTCGTGGCTCTGGTGTCTGACGGGATTCCCCATGACGTCGGACAGGATGAGCGCGCGGCAGTACCCGCGCGGGGCGACCGTCGCCGGGCACGGCGCCAGGGCGAAAGCGCGGACCGTCCGGTCCGATCGCCTCAGCTGGCGGCCGCGCCACCGTCGACGAGGCGGAGGCGGGTGGGAGCGGTGGTGACGGTGGGTGTCTCGGGCAGCCCGTCGAAGACGGCGGTGGTGTGCGCGTCGGCGGCCAGCCAGACGATCAGCCGCTGGTCGAGCAGGTCGCCGAGCAGCATCACCTCGTACTCGATGGTGAGCACGCCCACGCCCGGGTGGGCCAGCTGCTTGGTCCCGTGGCGTTTCTCGGCGACCTCGTGGCTGGACCACCGCGCGCGGAACTCCGGATGGGCGGACAGCTCGGTGACGAGGGCGGCCAGTCGCGGGTCGTGATCCCAGCGCGTCACCGCGGCGCGAAGCTGCCGGACCTGCTCGGCGGCGGCCGCCGACCAGTCCGGGTACGCGGCCCGGGCCGCCGGGTGCCCGAACACGTACCGGGCGAGGTTGGGACGCGGGCCGTCGAGCATGCCGAGCGGCGCCACGAGCGACGCCCAGGCCGTGTTCCAGCCGAGCAGGTCGCCGTACGGGCTCAGCACCACCGCGGGCGACGGCGCGAGCCGTCGAAGCACCAGCTCGACCGACGGCGTGATCCGGTCGGCGGGAACGCCCACCCCGGCGCAGGGCACGGATCGACCGTCGCGCAGCGCGAGCAGGACGAGATGCTGCCGTTCGTCGGGGGTCAGCCGCAGCGCGGACGCGAGGGCGGTCAGCACCGATGCGGACGGGCTCACATGGCGGCCCTGCTCCAGCCGGCTCAGGTAGTCGATGCTGATGCCCGCAAGGGTGGCGAGCTCCTCGCGCCGCAGGCCAGGCGTGCGCCGCCGGCCGTGCGTGGGCAGCCCCACCTCCGCCGGTAGGACTCGTTCGCGGTGAGCCCGGATGAACTTGGCGAGCTCGGAAGCCATGAGACGAGCCTGGCACATCGGGATCGCGTCAGCCTGGCCCTCGCGTTACCACCGTCCGCTCCCCGGGGTCAGCAGGGTGTTCATCGGCGTCGTGGCCGCGCCGATGGTGATGACGAGTCAGACCCGTTCCGTTCCGTCCAGGCCTCGGCGGCAGCCACGGCCTCGGTGGCAGTCGAAAGGACCTCGTCATGCCCAGGCTGCAGATCATCGTCGGTAGCACCCGTCCCACCCGCGCCGCGGACCTGGTGGTGCCCTGGGTGGTCTCGGAAGCGGACGCCTGCGGGCGGTTCGACCAGGTAGAGGTCCTGGACCTCCGTGACTGGCCGCTGCCGATCTTCGCTGAGCATTTCGGCACCATCGGTGACTTCGCCGACCCGACCTACTCCGCGCCGGTCGTGAAGGCGTGGAACGACAAGATCAAGGAAGGTGACGCCTACCTGGTGATCACGACCGAGTACAACCACAGCATTCCCGGCGTGCTCAAGAACGCCCTGGACAGCGTGTGGGTGTCCTTCGGTTTCCGTAACAAGCCGGTGGCGTCGGTCGGCTACAGCGCGGGAATCTCCGGGGCCATCCGGGCGATCGAGCATCTCGCGCAGATCTTCGTCGAGGCCGAGGCCGTACCGCTGCGCAACTCGGTCGTGCTGCCGGCGGTGAGTACCGCCTTCGGCGACGACGGCCGGCCAGTGGATCCGATGGCGCGGGTCAGCCTGGATCTCCTGCTGGAAGATCTCGAATGGTGGGCGGACGTCCTGCGGTCGGCGCGGGCGCAGGGCGAGCCGGCTCCGAGCCACCTGCGAGTCCAGACGGGACTCGCGGCGCTGACCGAGCCCGCCAGCCGCTGACCAGGCCGACTACGCGGGCCGGACGAACGGGAACGCCAGCGTCTGGCGGATGGAGGCCCCGGTCAGCATCATGACCAGCCGGTCGACCCCGATTCCCAGGCCACCAGTCGGCGGCATCGCGTACTCGAGGGCGGAGAGGAACGCCTCGTCGAGCTGCATCGCCTCCGGGTCCGCGGCGGCGAGCAGCGACTGTTCGGTGAGCCGGGCCCGCTGGTCGACCGGGTCGACGAGCTCGGAGTAGGCCGTGCCGATCTCGGCGCCGAAGGCGACCAGGTCCCAGCGTTCGGCCAGCCGGGGATCTCGGCGGTGGGCCCGGGTCAGCGGGGAGGTCTCGGTCGGGAAGTCGAGGTAGAAGGTCGGGTCGGTGGTCGCGGGCTCGACGAGCTCGTCGTAGAGCGCCGCGACGAGCGCGCCGGCGGTCGCGTCGAAGGGCGGGGTGATGCCCTGCTTGCGGCACAGCGCGGCGAGCTCGTCCCGGGGCGTGTCGACGGTGACAGGATGACCGGCGGCGGCGGAGACGGCGTCGTGCACGGTGACCGATCGCCACGGCCCCGACAGGTCGACGTCGACGGTCCGGCCGTCCGGCCCGGGTCGGCGCGCGATCGGCACGCCGTAGACGGCGGTGGCGACGGCGATGACCAGGTCGCGGGTGAGGTCGCGCATCGCCAGGTAGTCGCTGTAGGCCTCGTACGCCTCGACCGAGGTGAACTCGGGATTGTGCGTGGCGTCGGCGCCCTCGTTGCGGAAGTTCCTGTTCAACTCGAAGACCCGCCGCATCCCGCCGACGCACAGCCGCTTCAGGTACAGCTCCGGCGCGATCCGCAGGTAGAGCGTGGAGTCATAGGCGTTGATGTGGGTGACGAACGGCCGGGCGTTCGCGCCGCCGTGGATCGCCTGCAGCATCGGCGTCTCGACCTCGGTGAACCGCCTGTCGGCGAAGAAGCGGCGGATCTCGCCGACGGCCCGGGAGCGGTCGGTGAGCATCCGCCGGGCGGCGGGGTTGACGATCAGGTCGACGTGGCGCTGCCGGGCCCTGGCGTCGGGGTCGGTGAACCCGGCCCGGGCGTCTGGCAGCGGCCGCAGGCATTTCGCCGCCATCCGCCACTCGTCCACCAGCACCGACAGCTCGCCGCGGCGTGACGTCACCACCTCGCCGGTCACGCTCAGGTGGTCGCCGAGATCGACGGCCGCGCGGAACAGCCGATGCGCGGCCGGATCGAGCCGGGCGCGGTCGACCATCGCCTGGATCGACGCGTCACCGTCCCGCAGGACGGCGAAGATCAGGCCGCCGTGGTTGCGCAGCGCGCGGACCCGTCCCGTCACCGACACCCGGCAGCCGGTCCGCGTGCCGGGCGTCAGGGCGCCGAACCGGTCGACGAGATCGGCGAGATCGCTGTCGCGCGGGACGGCCACCGGGTAGGGGTCCATGCCCGCGGCCCGCAGCAGGTCGAGCTTGGCGCACCGCACCCGCTGCTGCTCGCCCAGCTGGCGCCGGGGCGTGACGAGCTGGACCGCCGAGCGCCGCTGCGCCGCGACCGCCTCGGTGAAGGGCATCTCCCGCCCGTCGTACTCGACGACCGCGTTCGGTTCACGTTCCCGGGGACCGGCCAGCGCCGGCAGGAATCCCTCGGCCATCCCGGCGACGAGCGCGACCCTCGTCAGGGTGAGCGCGGAGTCGTAGCACAGGTAGCGGGGCGTCCACCGCGGCAGATAGCGGGCGTTCGAGYGGTACAGGCCCTCGATCTGCCAGAACCGGGAGGCGAACGTGAGCAGCCGGGCGCCCAGCCGTGCGCCGGGCCGGGCGCCGACCCRTTCGGCCGCGCTGAAGACCTCCCGGAACGCCGCGAAGTTCAGCGAGATCGCCCGCACGCCGAGCTCGTCGCGCGCCGCCTGGACGAGGGCGGCGACCATCGCCTCGACCAGCCCGTTCTCCGCCCCCCGGTCGCGGCGCATCAGGTCGAGCGACAGGCCGTGCGAGCCCCACGGAACCAGCGAGAGCACACCGCGCAGCCGGCCGGCCTCGTCGCGGGCGAGCACGGCGACGCACGCCTCGTCCGCCGGGTCGCCGAGCCGCCCGAGCGCCATCGAGAACCCGCGCTCGGTGTCGTCGCCGCGCCAGTCCTCGGCCCGGCGCTCGATCTCGGCGAGCTCGCCCGCGGACAGGGTCCCGTGCCGGGCGACGGTGAAGGTGTAGCCGGCTCGGCGGACCCGGCGGACCGCCCGCCGGACCGGCTCCATCGTCGCGCCCTCCAGGCTGAACTCGGCGACTTCGATGATCGCCTCGTCCCCGACCGGCAGCGCCTTGAGCCCGGCCGTGACGTAGGCTCGGGCGCCTTCCTCGCTGGCCGCCAGCACCGCGGGGAACCAGCCGAACCGGCGGGTCTCGGCGAGCCACGCCTCGATCGCGCCCGCCCACGCCGAGCGCGGTCCGATCGGGTCGGCGCTGGCCAGGCTGACGGCGGCGAGCAGCCGGTAGGTGACGGCGCCGTCGCCGCGGGGCGAGAAGATCACGGACTTGTCGTGGCGGGTGGCGAAATAGCCGAGCGAGTCCCGCTGCCCGGCGCGCAGCAGCAGCCCGCGCACCGCCAGCTCGTCGGCCGCCGTGAGATAGCCCTTGGCCCGGGCGGACCGCAGGAAGACCACGGCCGCGGTGATGAGGGAGACGGCGGAGATCAGGCCGGCCAACGCGGCGACCCAGTGGTGGCCCTGCTGCCCTCGCCAGCCCACCTCCGACGAGTTCGGCTCGACGCCGAGCGCCGCCCGCGCTCCCCACACGATCCTGCGGGTCGAGCCGGTCAGGTGGCCAGGGAACAGCAGCGTGAGCGTCACCGCCAACGCCACCGACGCCGTCAGCCCGGTCACCAGCACTCCGAGCGCCCGCCACCGCGCGCCGGGCTCCAGCCGGGAGGAGAACGCCGGCCGGCTCAACCACAGCAGTGCTACGGCCGCCGCCGTCAACGTCGCGTTGACCACCAGGTAGACCGTGCCCAGCGCCGTCAGGTCCCGGACGCCGCGCGCGCCGGTCAGGCTGGCGACCAGCACCACGATCAGATAGCCGGCCGCGACGGCCTGGAACGCCAGCAACAGCCAGAGCGCGGCCCGCATCCGCCGGCGGGCCGCGCCCGCGACGATGAACAGCAGGGCTGTCGAGAACAGGCTCGGGCTCACCGGAAGGTTGACCAGCCCGAACAGGTCGTCGACGCGGCGCGCCCAGTGGGCCCGCCGCAGGGCCAGGCTGACCAGCGACCAGCACGCCGCCGCGAGCAGGACCCGGGCCACCACCGACGCCACAGCGTCCCGCCAGCCGTCGAGCAGCGCGCCCCGGGAGGGCGCACCCCGGGAGGGCGCCGCACCCGCCGGGCCGTCCGTCGGCGTGGGGGCGAATTGTGTCACCGTGGCGACACGCAGGGTAGCCTTCGTCACGGGACGAGTCTCCTACGCGCGCCGCCCGGTGCCACGTCGCAACCTGCCCGAAAGGCTGGCCGGGAGGATATGTCCGGCGGGCCGCCGCCCTTTCAGAGCGCTTTCGGCGCGCTGGCGGTCATGGCTTCCGGGCTACGCCGCCGTACCCCACGACGCCCGCCGGGGCCGGATCCCGCGAGTCCGTGCCGTCGGGCCGCCAGAGATGCATGGGGACCAGGCCCGGTTCGACGAGCTCAAGACCGTCGAAGAACCGTTCTATCTCCGCGCGCGGACGCGGCCAGGATGAGATCCCGCGCTTCTCGTAGACGTCCGCGCCTCGCTGCACACTCTCCGGGTCGAAGTCGAGGGAGCCATGAGTGAGCGCCAGGAAGCTTCCGGAGGGCAGGGCGTCCAGGTAGCGACGGACGAGACCGTGCGGGTCGCTGGTGTCGGCGATGAAGTGCAGAACCCCGAAGATGGTCAGGGCGACGGGCTGGGAAAGGTCGATCGTCGCGCGAAAGTCGATGGAACCCAGGACCTTCGCCGGATCGCGCAGATCGGCGTCGATGTAGCCCGTCCTGCCCTCAGGGCTGCTGGTCAGCAACGCGCGGGCGTGGACCAGGACGATGGGGTCGTTGTCCACATAGACGACGCGCGCGTCCGGTGCGACGCCCTGGGCGACCTCGTGCAGGTTCGGCGAGGTGGGAATACCGGTTCCGATATCGAGGAACTGGCGGATGCCGGCCTCGACCGCCAGAAACCGGGTGGCTCGATGCAGGAAGGCCCGGTTGGCCAACGCGGAGGGGCGTGTGAGCGGTGAAACCGCCAACGTCCTCTCGGCCGCCTCCCGGTCGGCGGGGAAGTTGTCCTTGCCGCCGAGCAGGTAGTCATAGATCCGGGCCGTGTGTGGCACGTCCACGCGAAGGTCCGCGGCGCGCGCCTCGTCGACCTGTTTCTCCGACCGCGCGTCGCTCACGAGCCTGTTGCCCCTTGTCTCACCAAAACCTGGTGTCCAACCAACCTGCTGCCCCGCCGAAATCTGGTGCCCTGCCGAAATCTTGCGCCACAAAATGAGCAGATCGTGCCCCGATGGGCTGATCGTCCCTGGTCTGGCGAGACTATCGCGGTTCGCCGGACCAGGTTCGCGGCGGGTTGCCGCGCGCAACGGTCACGGGTGCGTCGCGACCGCGGGAAGCGGCAGTGCGTCGCCTCGGTCCAGGAAGCGGACCCGCCCGGTCAGGTCACGGGTGCGTACCTCGTTCTCGAAGTCCGCCAGCGGGGAACGGAACACGCCGTAGTCGTCGTAGTGGATAGGTACCGTCGTGTGCGGCTCGATCAGCTCCATCAGGTCGGCGCGTTGGCCGCGCTGCAGGTAGTTGGGATCGGTAAGCACCGTGAACCCGGCCTGATGGATGATCGTCGTGGCCGTCCCCACGAAGTAGATCAGGTTGTCGGTCGCGCCAGTCCCGGCCAGCCTGATCCGCTTGTAGCTCATGCGTTGGTCGTCGGAGAAGTCCGTCACGTCTTGGGGCGTGCCCATGGGGCCGAGACCATACGCATACACAGCGTTACAGGTGGCGGGTTTCGGTCGTGCCCACCAGACGCGGGCGACCGGACGCCGGGGCGGGGTCGGCCGCGTCCGGACGCCGGGATCCCGCGGCCCGGCGCCCGGGCCGTCAGCAGATGCGGGGGAGCTGCTCGCCGACCGGGAGATCGACGACGCGCGTCGCCCCGAACGCCGTCTTGGCGACCACCATCGCCGGGTGCTCCTCGACGACCGTTCCGATCATCGCCGCGCCGCGGCCATGTGGATGGCGACGCATGGCCGCCAGCACCCGGTCCGCGTCGTCGCCCGCGACGAACGCGACGAGTTTGCCCTCGTTCGCCACATACAGCGGGTCGAGGCCGAGGATGCCGCAGGCATCCGCGACCGCGGCCGGAACCGGGACGGACCGCTCCACGATGTCGATGCCCACGCCGGCCGCGCGGGCGATCTCGTTCAGCGAGGCCGCCAGACCGCCCCGGGTGGGATCACGCAGAGCATGCACGCCGGCGGGCCGACCCGGTGAGCCCGGGGCGCCCGATGAGCCCTGGTCGAGCATGGCCGCGACCAGGCCGTGCAAGGGCGCGGTGTCGCTCTCCAGGGTCGTGCCGAACTTCAGGCCCTCCCGACAGCTCAGCACGGCGATGCCGTGCACGCCGAGATCGCCGCTGACCAGGACCGCGTCACCGGGGCGGACCCGGGCGGGGCGGATGTCGACTCCGTCAGGGATCACCCCGATCCCCGCGGTGTTCACGAAGACGCCGTGGCCGTGGCCGGCGTCGACGACCTTGGTGTCGCCCGTGGCCAGCCGCACCCCGGCCCGGCGGGCGGCCTCACCCATGGCTGTCGCGATCCGCGCCAGATCGGCCAGCGGCGTCCCCTCCTCGAGGATGAACGCCGTCGACAGGCACAACGGCCTGGCCCCGGACATGGCCAGGTCGTTGACCGTGCCGTTCACGGCCAACTCGCCGATCGACCCGCCGGGGAAGAACAGCGGGCTCACCACGTAGGAGTCCGTGGAGAAGGCGAGCCGAGCCGACCCGACGGCGAGCACGGCGCAGTCGTCCAGCTCGGTCGCCCCCGCCTCCCCGAAGGCGGGCAGGAACAGATGCTCGACCAGCTCGGCGGACATCGCGCCGCCCCCGCCGTGTCCCATCACGATGGTGGGTGAGTCCCGCAACGGCGCCGGGCAGCTCCAGGCCGCTGGATCCACCGTCTCGGTGGTCATCGTGGCCCCGGTGGTCATCGCCGTCTCGGTGGTCACCGCGGTGTTGCCGGCCACCGCGGGCCTGGCGTTCGTCGCGGTCTCGGCGGCGGTCACCGGGCACCCGCCCGGGCCGGTTCCAGCCGCCGGTACAGGTAGTAGGCCGCGCAGGCGCCCTCGGAGGAGACCATCGTCGCTCCCAACGGGTGGCGCGGGGTGCACTCGGCGCCGAACGCGGCGCATTCGTGCGGCTTGATGAGGCCCTGCAGCACCTCGCCCGACCTGCACGCGGTGGACTCGTCGGCGCGCAGGTCGCCGACGTCGAAGCGGAGCTCGGCGTCGAACTCCTGGTACGCGGGGGAGAGCCGCCAGCCGGAACGCGGGATGGTGCCGATCCCGCGCCAGGCCCGGTCGGTCACCTCGAACACGGCGCGCAGCATCGCGCGCGCGGCGGGATTGCCCTCGGTCAGCACGGCGCGGGGGTAGGCGTTGTCGACGGCGTGCCGCCCCGCCTCCAGTTGGATCACCGCTCGGCGGACGCCCTCGAGGATGTCGAGCGGCTCGAAGCCGGTGACCACGATCGGTACCCGGTACCGCTCGGCCAGCGGCGGGTACTCGTCGGTGCCCATCACGCTGCACACATGTCCGGCGGCGAGGAAGGCCTGGACCCGGCACGCGGGCGACTCCATGATCGCCGCGATCGCCGGCGGTACCAGGACGTGGGAGACCAGCAGCGAGAAGTTGCGTAGGCCCAGCTGTTGGGCCTGATAGACGGCCATGGCGTTGGCCGGCGCCGTGGTCTCGAAACCGATGCCGAAGAACACGACCTGCCGGTTGGGGTTGTCGACCGCCAGCGTGACGGCGTCCAGCGGCGAGTAGACCACCCGGATGTCGCCACCCGCGCTCTTCACCTGGAACAGGTCCGACCGGCTGCCGGGGACGCGCAGCATGTCGCCGAAGGAGCAGAAGATGACCTCGGGTCGGGAGGCGATCTCCAGGGCCTTGTCGATGATTTCCAGTGGCGTGACGCAGACCGGGCAGCCGGGACCGTGGATCAGCTCGATGCTCTTGGGAAGCAACTGGTCGATGCCATGGCGAATGATGGAATGCGTCTGCCCGCCACAGACCTCCATGAGCGCCCACGGCCGGGTGGTCACCGCATGGATCTCCGTCAGCAGGCGCTCGGCCAGCTCGGGGTCCCGGAACTCCTCCAGATACCTCACGGCGCTACCGCCTCCTCATCCGCGAGCTCCTCATTCGCGAGCTCCTTGTTCGCGAACTCCTCGTCGAGCAGGCCGAACCGCCGGAACTCGGCGAGCGTCTCCAGCGCACGCCGCTCGTCCAGCCGCTGGATGGCGAAGCCGACATGCACGATCACGTAGTCGTCGACGGCGACCTCGGGGAGATACACCAGGCAGACGTCCTTGCGGACCCCGCCGAAGTCGACCTCGGCCATCGGCGTCCCGTGCCGCTCAAACGTCCGGACAACCCTGCCCGGCACCGCCAGACACACCCCGCCCTCACCCCATCCTGTCCACCGCGGCCGGTCCTGCCGGCCGCTTGTCGGAATCCAGCCGGTCGCCGGCGGCCGCCACGACGAGCTGGCCGAGCGACAGGCCACCGTCATCGGGCGGCACCCGCCGGCCGCTCACCACGTCGAAGCCCGCAGCCAGCAGCGCTCGCCGGGCACCGGCGAGCAACAGCGCGTTCAGGAACACGCCGCCGGCCAGCACCACCGTCTCCAGCCCCAGCTCGCGCCGCGCCCGCTCGGCCAGCGACAGGACCAGCGCGACGAGCGCCTCGTGGAACCCCGCGCCGGCCGTGGCGGCGTCGACGCCCCGGCGCCGGTCGGCCACCAGCGCCCGCACCACCGGCGCCGAATCGACGACCAGCGGGCCGCCGCCGCTGGTCGGCTCCCGCAGCTCGAAGCGGTAACGGCACCCGTCCGGCTGGCCGCCGCGGGACAGTGCCTCCAGCCCGATCGCGGCCTGCGCGTCGAAGTCCACGGTCTGGCGCACGCCGAGCAGCGCGCTGACCGCGTCGAACAGCCTGCCCACACTCGACGTGGGAACGGTGCCGAACCCGCCGCGCAGCTGCCGGGCGAGCACCTCGCGCTCCTCGGCCGACGCCGCCGCCACCGGTGGAAGGTCGAGGTCCCAGACGATCCCGGCGGCGGTCAGATGCGCCAGCGCCATCCGGTAGGGACGCCGGACGCTCGCGTCGCCGCCGGCCAGGGGGACGTACCCAAGATGGGCGAACCGTTGGAACCCCCGGTAGTCGGCGACCAGCACCTCACCGCCCCAGATCGCGCCGTCGGTGCCGTATCCCGTTCCGTCGAAGGCGAAGCCGATGACCGGGCTGGCGCCGTCGAGGCCCCGTTCGGCCATCGCCGCCGCGATGTGCGCGTGGTGATGCTGCACGAACCGGACGGGCCGGCCGCGGGATCTCTCCGTCGCCCAGGCGCGTGAGCGGTATCGGGGATGCGCGTCGGCGGCCAGCCGCTCCGGCCGCACCCCGGTCAGGTGCTCCAGGTGCGTCACCGCCCTACCGAACGCGGTCAGGGTCGCGAGGTCGTCCATGTCGCCGATGTGGCCGGACAGCCACGCCGAACGGCCGGAGCCGAGGCAGCAGGCGTTCTTCATGTCGCCCCCGACCGCCAGCGTCGGCGGGACGGCGAAGGGCAGCCGGACCGGCAACGGCGCGTACCCCCGGGACCGGCGGACCATCACCTCGATCCCGTCGACGACCCGCACCACCGAGTCGTCGCACGGGATGTGGATGGGACGGTCGTGGCACAGCCAGCCATCCACCAGGTGCGCCAGCCGCCGCGTGGCGTCGTCGTCATCGGCGGCGATCGGCTCCCCGGCGAGGTTGCCCGAGGTCATCACCAGCACGGCGATGTCGGGAAGGCCGGCACCGGCATTGACACCGGTGCCGGCGCCGGGGCGGCCACCGGTGCCGGCGCCAGCTCCGATAGGGGCGGGGTGGCCGAACAGGAGGTGGTGCACGGGGGCGTAGGGCAGCATGAGCCCCAGGTCAGGGTTGCCCGGCGCGACCTCGTCCGCCGGCCGGGGGTGCGCGTCGGCTCGGCGCCGGGCCAACACGATCGGCCTGGCTGGGCTGGTCAGCAGGCGGGTCTCGGCGTCGTCGAGCTCGACCAGCGCCCGCGCGGTCGCGAGGTCGGCGACCATCACGGCGAAGGGCTTGCCGCCGCGCCGCTTGCGGCGGCGCAGCGTCGCGACCGCCGCCTCGTCGGTGGCGAGGCACGCCAGGTGGTATCCGCCGACGCCCTTCACCGCGAGCACGCCCCCGGCGAGGAGCAGCCGCCGGGCCTCGGCGAGCGCGTCCTCGTCCCCGCGCACGCGGCGCCCATCCTGGTCGCGGAACTCCAGCCGGGGCCCGCAGGCCGGGCAGGCGATCGGCTGGGCGTGGAAACGCCGGTCCGCCGGGTCGGCGTACTCGCGGGCGCAGTCGGCGCACATGGGGAATCCGGCCATCGTCGTCACCGGCCGGTCGTAGGGCAGATCGGTGATGATGGTGAATCTCGGGCCGCAGTGGGTGCAGGTGATGAACGGGTGCCGGTAGCGCCGGTCCGCGGGGTCAGCCAGCTCGCGCAGGCACGCGTCGCAGGTCGCCGTGTCGGCGGGCGCCTGGGCACGGCCGGCGGCGGCCGGCTCGGATGACTCGGACGGGGCGATGGTGAAGCCCAGCTCACCGCGCGGCGCGAGCGTGGCGACCGTCAGCTGTTCGATCTCCGCAAGTGGTGGCGGATCCTCCCGCAGCCGGCGCCCGAACTCCTCGACGGCCGCGGGCGAGCCCTCGACCTCCACCTCGACGCCGGCGACGTCGTTGCGCACCGAACCGGCCAAGCCGAGGCCGGTCGCCGTGGCATGGACGAACGGGCGAAAGCCGACGCCCTGCACGACGCCGCGCACGATGAACCGCCGGCGCACCAGCGCGTCGGCCGGCGCGGCAGGTCCGGGCACCGCGGTGGCCGGTGGCCGGTCCAGTGCGGCCGGGTCGGCGGGTGACGACGTCACATCTGCCGCACCTTCAGGTACCGGCGCAACGCCGGCAACTCGTCCCAGGCGATCCTGCCGGTGACGCCCGCAGCCGCCGCGAGCGCGACCATCATCAGGGATTTCCGCACGGCGTTCTCCTCCCTACTGGTTCCCCTACTGCTTCGATCCGCTCCGATGCCTGTCCCGTTACCTGGTGCCATTCCCCGGCACGCCCGCCCATCAAGATCGCCAGATCTGTATCCGGATCCGAACTCCGAGCCCCCGCCTGTTCGGATCCGGATACAGTCCCGCTGATCAAGATCGCGACGTGTCGGCCGGCCCGGCCGGCGCTGGCTGGTCAGGGGGGCGGGATGTTCGGCATCTCCGGCAGCACCGGGTTGTGGCGCTCCGGCACGATGCCGGTCGAGCGGCGCGCGTCGGCCTTCCCATCGGGATGGTGTCCAGCCTCGCGCTCGTAGGCGCCCTTGGCGTTGCCCTGGGGGACACCCGGCGTGTGCGCCGAGGCATCGATGGCCACGTCAGGCCTGCCGACTCGGATCTTGGCCATGACCACTCCTTTCAGGTGCCCGTCCTGGCGGATGCGTTCGCCGCGTCCGCGTGGATGGATGTGCCGTGCGGGGCCAGCGCGGTGAAGAACTCGCTAATTGCGGGCCATACTGTGCTGCCTCCGGAAAATCCCGTCCATTCTTTTCGTACGACGGCGACAAGCCGGTAGCAGAGGTCGATCGGGACTATCCAGTGCTCGTTCGCACCCTTGGCGGTATTGACCAGCACCGCCTCTACCAGCGGCCTCAGAGTGCCCAGCGCGTCGCACTGCTCCCGTGCCTGGTCCCAGACGGCCTTATCGATTTCTCCTTGAGTGACACCGATCGGGCTCGGATAGTGCGCGATTACCCGTCCGTCGGCCTGAACGACGAAGAAGGCCAACCCGACCGGTATCCCCAGCGCGCCGGAGACGAAGCCGGGCAGGGCCAGCCGCCGGCGGGGGACGAGGACGTAATGGCCGCGGCCCGCCGCGTCGCGTTCGAACAGCAGTGCGCACGCCTGGCACACGCACAGCAGACCGGCCTCCCGCTCGTCGAGCAGGTGCCGGTGGGGCTCCGGCACCGGGGCCGCGCACAGCCCGCAACGCTCCGCCGCCGCGGCCGCCGCGGCCGCCGCGCCGCGCGCGCCAGCCCGCCCGGCCCGGCGAGCCGTGCGGTGCAGGGCGCCACCGGCCGTTCCCGGGTCGAGTGCCACCCCTGGGCCGGCGTCGGCGATCACCGGGGCGACCCGAGCGTGGCCGGCCCGCGCAGCAGCGAGTCGACGGGGACGAGCGTCTGCTTCGCGGCGACGTCGACGCGTACCTCGGACAGTTCCGGCGCCACCGCCTGGATCGCCTCGCGGACGGCGTCGGTGACCGCGGCCGTGGTCGCCGCCGCGCCGCAACCGCTCTCGCCGCGGACCGCCACCGTCACCACGCCGTCGTCGATCCCGAGCAGCTCGACCTCGGCGCCGACCGTGGCGAGCTCCGGGCGCAGCGCCTCCAGCGCGCGCCTGGCCCGCCGCTCGGCCGGGTCGGGATGGACGCCGTGCAGGACCAGCAGATGGGCGAGCAGCTCGTCGCCCGTCAGCGCGTCGCGCACGTCGGGAGCCCGTGCGGCGTAGGCGGTCGCCCGGGCCAGCGCCTCGCCGTACACCTCGAGCAGCGTGGCCACCGCGTCCAGCGCGACCTCGGTCGTCGGCCCCGRCGTCCGCTCGACCTGCTCCAGCAGCCCGTCGAGCAGGGTGAKCCGCTCGCGCACGGCCTCGTCGTCGAGCCGTGGGGGGTCAGCCATTCTGGGCGCCCAGCATCGGCGAGTGCCGGTGGGTGATGGTGCGGCCGTTGCCGACGTACATGTGCACGCCGCAGGGCAGGCACGGGTCGAAGCTGCGGACCGCCCGCATGATGTCGACGCCCTTGAAGTCGTCCGGGCCGTTCTCCTCGAAGATCGGCATGTCCTGGACGGCGTCCTCGTACGGCCCCGGCGTGCCGAAGCTGTCGCGCGGGCTGCCGTTCCACGGGGTCGGCGGATACGGGTGGTAGTTGGCGATCTTCCCGTCCTGGATCACCATGTGGTGGGACAGGACGCCGCGGACGGCCTCGTGGAAGCCGCAGCCGATGGCCTCGTCGGGCACCTCGAAGTCGGTGAACGTGCGGGTGTCACCGCCGCGGAGACGCTCCATCGCCCGCTCCAGGAAGTAGAGCGACATCGCCGCCGAGTACGCGACGAAGTAGACCCGCGCCCGGTTCCGCTCGATCGCGTTCGACCACGGCGGGATCTTCCATTCCAGCGTGGTCGCCGGCAGCCGCTCGCTCTTCGGAAGCGAGATCCGGACGCTTCGCCCGGTGGAGGTGACGTACGGCGTGTCCACCAGGCCCGCGAGCGCGGTGGTGTAGAGCCGGGCGTACGGGCCGCCGCCGGTGTCGAGCGCGAGATGGTCGCCGGACCGCTTGTCGAACCAACGCGGGCTCATCACCCAGCTGTACTTCCCGTCGAAGTCCCGCTTCTGCGGCTCGGGCAGCGTGGTCTGGTTCCAGGGGTGGCGCATGTCCACCGGATTGCCGAGCGGGTCCCGGGTGACGAAAGGCTCCTCGTTTACCCAGTCGCCGTAGAAGGAGCTGCCGAGCAGGATCCGGATGCCCAGGTTGATGTCGACGAGGTTCGTGGTGATCAGCTCGCCGTCGACCACGATGCCGGGGGTGACGTACATCGCCTTGCCCCACTCGTTCATGGTCTCGTACCGGTAGTCGCAGACCGCCGGGTCCTGCCAGGCGCCCCAGCAGCCGAGCAGGATCCGGCGCCGGCCGACCTCCTCGTAGCCGGGCAGCGCCTCGTAGAAGAAGTCGAAGACGTCGTCGTTCATCGCCACGGACTTCTTGACGAAGTCCAGGATGGACACCAGCCGGCTCATGTAGTCGGTGAACAGCGCCGGCTCGGGCATGGTCCCCACRCCGCCCGGATAGATCGTCGACGGGTGGACGTGCCTGCCCTCCATCAGGCAGAACATCTCGCGGGTGACCCGGGAGACCTGGAGCGCCTCCTTGTAGAGCTCGCCCTCGAACGGGTTGAACGAGCGCATGATGTCGGCGATCGTGCGGTAGCCGTGGATCGCCGCGCCCGGTGCCTGCGTGTTCTCGGCACGGGCCAGCACGCTGGGGTTCGTCTGGGCGACCATCGCCGCGGAGTAGTCCACGAACACCAGGTTGTCCTGGAAGATCGTGTGATCGAACATGTACTCGGCCGCTTCGCCCAGGTTGACGATCCACTCCGCCATCGGCGGCGGCTTCAGGCCATAGGCCATGTTCTGCGCGTACACCGAACAGGTGGTGTGGTTGTCACCGCAGATGCCGCAGATACGGCTGGTGATGAAGCCGGCGTCCCGAGGGTCCTTGCCCTTCATGAACATGGAGTAGCCGCGGAAAAGCGACGACGTGCTGTGGCACTCGGCCACCCGCCGGTTCGCGAAGTCAATCTTGGTGTAGATGCCGAGGTTCCCGATGATGCGCGTGATGGGGTCCCAGGACATCTCCACGAGCTGGGAGGAGGGTTCAACCGCCGTGCGCTGCGTCGTTCTCGCCGCCATGTCGGGCCTTTCCAGCTGGAAGGTGATGTGCCTACCCGAGACAGTTCCGTCCCTGACTGTCCGCCCGCCTCATCGAATCTGGGATACCCGCCCGTTGGGACGCCAGCGGGGATCGTATCCGCTCGTCAGCTCGGGGCCGTTGTGGCGCCAGCGCGGCTCCTTGTTGACGGTTGTGTTCGTTATTCCTCGCATGCGCCGGATGAAGGCGCCGTACGGCTTGACGAACTTCGTGGACAGGCTGGCGCCGGGCGGCATGTCCATGAACGGCATGAACTTGTCCGGGAATCCCGGCATGGTGCAGCCGATACAGATGCCACCGACGTTCGGGCAGCCGCCGATCCCGCCCATCCAGCCGCGCTTCGGCACGTTGCAGTTGACCACCGGGCCCCAGCAGCCGACCATCACCTGGCATTTCGGCGAGTTGTAGTCCCCGGCGAAGTCGCCCTGCTCGTAGTAGCCGGCCCGGTCGCAGCCCTCGTGCACCGTCTTTCCGAACAGCCACTGCGGGCGCAGCAGCTCGTCCAGCGGTGGGGGCGGCGCCGTGCCGGCCGCGTGGTACAGCAACCAGGTCAGGGTCTCCATGAAGTTGTCCGGCTGGACCGGGCATCCCGGGATGTTCACGATCGGCAGTCCGCCGCTGGACCGGAAGTCCCAGCCGAGGTAGTCGGCCAGGCCCATGCAGCCGGTGGGGTTGCCCGCCATCGCGTGGATGCCGCCGTAAGTGGCGCAGGTGCCGATCGCGACCACCGCCCACGCCTTCGGCGCGAGGTTGTCGATCCACCAGTTCACCGTCAGCGGATCCCCGGTGATCAGATCGTTTCCGAAGGAGGTCCAGTACCCGTCACCGTTGATGTTCTCGTTCGGGACGGAGCCCTCGATCACGAGGACGAACGGGGCGAGGTCGCCGTGCGCGGCCGCCCGGAAGGGGGCGAGGTACTCCTCGCCGCCGAGCGTCGGGGACAGCACCTTGTTGTGGAGGTTCACCGTGGGCAGGCCCGGGATGAGACCCATCACCACGTCCTCGATCGCCGGCTGCGAAGCCGCCGTGACCGAGACGGTGTCGCCGTCGCAGCTCATCCCCTCCGAGATCCAGAGAATGGTCATCTCGTCGAACCCACGCGGCGCCGATGTCGCCGCGGCTCCGCTGGAAGTCGGCGTGGTGGTCATCGCACGTTCCTCCGTTCCCTGGCGTGGGGTTCATGGGCGCGGGCCAGCGCGGCCGCCTCGTCCCGGGCCAGCCGGATGACCAGGCGCGCGGCGGCATCCACCGAAGCCGCGACCGGCTCCGACAGGTCCATGCCCTCGTCGAGCGCGGCCGGCTGGCAGCCGACGACGAGGACGCGGTCGATCTGTCCCCCGAGGGAGCGCAGCAGCGCGAGAACCGCCTCGGGGTGCAGCCCATGGGCGTCGAAGCCCGGTGTGGTCCCGTCGGCACCGGTCCCGCCGGTCCTGGCGGTCTCGCCGGTCTCGGCGGTGGTCAGGTCGGCCTTGGCCGTGCCGGCCGTGCCGGCCGTGCCGGTGTCGCGGGTGGCGCCCGCGGTGTCGACCTCCAGGACCTCGACGGTGCCGGGCGGCTTGCCGAGCGGCGCCGCGTCCACCAGCACGACCGTGCCGTACGAACCGCCGAGAAGGTCATACGCGAGGTGCACACCGCGGATGCYGTAGTCGGCGACGTCCACGCCATCGGGAACCAGCTCGGGCGTTATCTGGCGGACGACMCGGACGCCGAAACCGTCGTCGCGGAGAAAGACGTTGCCTATTCCCGCGACGAGAACCCGGCGCGCGGCGGGCCGGTCGGGGGCGCTGCCCTGGCCCGGCTCCAGGCCGGTGCCCATGGGACGCGTGGGCAGTGTGGTCATCGCTCGGGCCCCACGGCCGGTGCCGTCCCGCCGTCGGCGGGGGAGACGACCTCGACCTCGTCGGGGGCGAAGTAGTAGTGACGCCCGTACCACCGGTGCAGGTCCGCGCCCGGATCGTCGACGAGGATCACGGCGAGGTGCCGCGCGTCGTCGACGTCCAGGAAGACCCCCTCGACGATGGCCTCGCGCCCGTCGAGAAACATGTCCTGCGCGTCGCTGCCCCGCCCGCGCGGCCGCAGCCGGACGCGGGCGCCCCTGGCCACCCGGATGCCGTCGACCAGGACGGCCTCGCGGTCGGGTGACACCGCGGCGTCCGCCTCCGGATCCCACCAGCGCGGCGGAGACGCCTCTCGCGCGGGCGTGGTCGCCGGTTGCCGGCTCGGCGTCACGGCGCCGGCGTCCGTGACCCCGTTGGGGACCTTGTCGGTGACCCCGATGGTGACGTTGTTGGTGACATCGTTGGTGACGCCGACGGCCATGACGTCAGTGCCGGCGACGGAACCCGTGGCCGCCGATACCGGGCGCAGCGACCGGACGGCACCGTGGAGGCGGGCGAAGACGTCGTCGGGGATGAGCTCGACCCGGTCGATGATCTTCGCGGCCCGTGGGTCGGTCGCCCGGGCCTCCTGCTTCTCCTCGTCGGTGAGCGTCATCGTCCGCAGCGAGAGGATCTCGTCGATCTCGGTCGCGTCGAACAGGTCACCCGGGCTCTCCGGCGCCACTGCCGGACGGTCGTACAGGATGATCGGCGCCGACAGGACGACGTCGTCGGCGTCGGCCGCGCCCGCCAGCACCGGGAACGTGTGCAGGTTCTCGCACGCCCGGGTGGCCCGCGCCGCCCAGGCGGGGGGATCAAGCGCGGACAGGAACTTCCCGCCCCGCACGCCGAGCAGGGAATGCGTGGCGAGCATCGCGMGGCTCAGCGCCTCCTGGCGGGAGGCCCGCGTGGCCAGGTCCGTCGCGGTGTTCTCGGTTTCGACGCGCAGCAGCCACGCCGGGAACGGCGTCTCGGCGGCCTGCGCGGACAAGGACACCACCGCGGACACCGGCTGCTGGGTGCGCACGATTCTGATGTCGCCCTCGACCGGCTCGACCGACTCGGCGGCCGGGAAGAACACCTGGCGCTGGCACGGTCCGGCGATCACCTCGGACAGCTCGACCGCGATGTCGATCTCCCGCTCGACGGCCTCGTCGAAGGTGAGGTACCGCTCGCCACCACTGGACGCCGCGTCGACCTCGACGAACGGGGCCTCGGCGGACTGGGCACGCTCGTCCCGTTGCTGTACCGAGCGTTGCTGTACCGAGCGGCGCTGCAACTGCAGGAAACGCAGGCGGATGTGGATGACCGCGCTCGGGGGCGCCTCGACCAGGCATTCGGTCCGCTGCCGCCACGCGTCCGACGACCCCGCCACGGTGGCGGTGGGGAGACAGTTCGCCTCGACCCATGGCCTGGGCGCGAGGACACCGAACTGCCAGCGCACCCGGTTCTTTCCCGACGAACGCCGGTAGGGATAGAGCAGGTAGCCCTCATACAGCACCGCGTCGGCGACCGCTCGCGCCGCCGCGAACCCCGGCGGCGGTGGTCCCAGCTCGACCGGCTCGATCGGCTCGGAATGCTCGGAATGCTCGGCTCCCCTCGGCACGCGGCGGCCCTGAGCGATGCGCATATCCACTCCGTTCAGATCCGGTCAGAGCGCGGAGGACTCGACCGGCGCGGACCCCGAAAGGGCGTCCGCCGGGTCGGCCGACGGGTGATGGTGGTGATGCGTCGAGCAGGCCGAGGCCTCGGCCTCGCGGTGGCCGCGCTGGTGGCGAAGCCAGCCGTACCAGGCGGACAGGCCCTCGCCCGTCCGAGCGGAGACCGTCATGACCTCGGCGCGCGGACTGGCGAGGCGAATCCGCCGCTCGCAGGCCGCCACGTCGAAGTCGACATGCGGCAGGAGGTCGCACTTGTTGATGAGAACGAGGTCGGCGGACGCGAACATCCGGGGGTACTTGGCYGGCTTGTCCTCGCCCTCGGTCACGGCCGTCACGACGACGCGGGCGCCCTCGCCGAGGTCGAAGAGCGCGGGGCAGACCAGGTTGCCGACGTTCTCGACGAATATGAGCTGCCCGGGCGTCAGCGGAAGCGCGCGCAGCCCGCGGTCGAACATCTCCGCGTCGAGATGACAGCCGTCGCCCGTGTTTACCTGGACCACCGGGGCGCCGCTGGCCCTGATTCGGTCCGCGTCGAGCACGCCTTCCTGGTCACCCTCGACGACCGCGATCGGCCACTCGACGTTCAGCTCACGGATGGTGCGTTCGAGCAGGGTGGTCTTCCCTGCGCCCGGTGAGCTCATGATATTTACGGCGAGGATGCCCTGATGAGCCAGCCAATGTCGGTTGGAAGCGGCAAGGGTGTCATTCTTCGCGAGTATGCGCTCCTCAAGGGTCACCAGCCGGATGTCGTCCCGATCGCGGCGTACCGGTTCGTTGTCGCGGCGTACCGGATCGACGGGCCCAATGATCCTGGGCTGGGCGTCGCCGTCACACCCGCAGGTCACGCACATCCGTTCCCACACCTCCACCGTGGCGCCAGCTGTGCTCTCGGGACTCTGTCGCCGGGCATGGTCGCCGAGCATGCGAAAAGCCGCGGGGCACGCGAAAGAGGATCATTCTTGCGTGCTCTTTGGCCCGGCCGCCACCTCGACCGACGCGACGGTCAGCTCGTCGCCACCGAGCACCTCCACGTCGGCGCTGCCGCAGCCGCACAGGGGAAACGGGGTGTCGATGACGAAGTCGTCCTGCCCGCAGCTTCGGCAGCGTGCCCGTCCGGGCGGGGTGTCGATATGCAGGCGGGCGCCCTCGACGACGGTGCCAGCGGCGACCAGATCGAAACAGAAGCGGACGGCGTGCGGTGCCACGCCCGATACCTGGCCAATCGTGAGATTGACCGTCAGAACGCGTTGGTTCGGTATCCGGTCGGAAATCATCTCGACAATGCCCTGTGTCACGGCAAGCTCATGCATATGCGGTTCGCCTGCCCACGGGAGACCTCCCGACGACTTCCACCGRCACTATCTTCCTGGCGGCTACCGATAATCCTCCGCGACCGCCACCTCGCCCATACAATTTAGCGGCGGCCACGGGATGTGTCGCGTCGAGACGGTGCGGCGATTCCTGTACCCGCGGGACCGCGGAGGAAGCCCGCCCGGCCTCTCGCGGGAATTTCCTGAACGCCCGGAAAACCTGCGTTGCATCCGGTCGCGAAGGCGGCTGGTCAGGCGCCGGCTGGTCGGGCGCTGTCGGGTGGGGAGCCATGGGGTGGGGAGCCGCGCAGGGCCCGAGGGAGGTAGTTCGCGCCTGGCCCGCGCTGCGCGGTGATGTCGCCGGGGTTGGACACGGCGCAGCGGTCGAGCGACAGGCAGCCGCAGCCGATGCAGGATTCGAGCCCGTCACGCAGTTTGAGCAGGGCGGCGATCTGCTCGTCCAGGCGGGTGCGCCACGACTCGGACACCGACGTCCAGTCCTCGCGGGTCGGGGTGCGGCTTTCCGGCAGTGTCGCCAGGGTCGCCCGGATCTCGTCCAGCGACAGCCCCACGTTCTGCGCGGCGCGGATGAAGGCCAGTCTGCGCAGGACGTGGCGCGGGTAGCGGCGCTGGTTCCCGGCCGTGCGGGTCGTCTCGAGCAGCCCCTGGGACTCGTAGTAACGCAGCGCCGAGGCGGGGAGGCCGCTGCGCGCGGACGTCTCCCCGACGGTCAGCAGATCAGTTGCCCGCACTCCGCACTCTCCCTTGCCGCCCGGCAACGCTCCGGCCCACCCGCCGGGTCGGGCGCGCTCGACCCTTGACTTGAAGTTAACTTTAACTATGACGATCGCCGCATGACCACTGATCCTGTTGCACTGATCACCGGCGGGTCGCGGGGACTGGGGCTCGCCCTGGCTCGTGCCCTCGCCGAACGCGGCTGGCGGGTCGTCGTTGACGGCCGCGACGCCGCGCGCCTCGCGGAGGCGGTGGCGTCGACGCCCGCCGTCGCGCCGACGCCCTCCGTGCCGGGGAAGGCCGCTGGCGGCGTGAGGCTCCGTCAGCCTGACGACCCCTGCGACCGGGTCGTCGCGGTCGCCGGCGACGTCACCGACGCGGCGCACCGGCGGGGGCTCGTCGACGCGGTGACGAGCGTCGGCCGACTGGACCTCGTCGTCGCCAATGCCAGCGAGCTCGGCCCGAGCCCGCTGCCCGCGCTCGCCGACGCACCCCTCGACGCCGTCCGCGCCGTCTATGAGACGAACGTCATCGCGCCGCTGGCGCTGGTCCAGCTGGTACTGCCGCTGCTGCGCGAAAGCGGCGGGACGCTGCTCACGATCAGCTCGGACGCCGCTGTCGAGGCCTACCCGCGCTGGGGCGTGTACGGGCCGTCGAAGGCCGCCCTCGACCACCTCGCCGCCGTCCTCGGCGCCGAGGAGCCGGAGGTGAGCGTGTACGCGGTCGACCCGGGGGACATGCGGACCGAGATGCACCAGCGGGCGTTCCCCGACGAGGACATCTCCGACCGGCCGCCGCCCGAGCAGGTGGCACCGGCGATCCTGCGGCTGATCGAGGCGCGCCCGGCCAGCGGCCGCTATCGCGCGGCCGACCTCGCGGTCGATCCCAGGGGTGATCTCAGGGCTGACGTGGCGGCCGATCTCGCCGCCGGCCGCCCAGCCGACCTCCGGGCGGCGGAGGCCGTTCGATGAGCGCCGTCGCGTTCGATCTGCCGACGGGCCTGGAGGCATCCGCGCCGCCCGAGCGGCGCGACGGCGTCCGTCTCCTCGTCGCGCGTCCGAACGGCATCCGCCATGCCCGCTTCGCCGAGCTCGGCGAGCACCTGGCGCCCAGCGACCTGGTCGTCGTCAACACCTCCGCGATGCTTCCGGCCGCCGTGAGCGGCTCCCGCCACAGCCTTGGAGCCGTGGCCGTGGCCGGAGCTGGGACCGTGGCCGGAGCTGGGGCCGGGGACGGCGCGGTCGTCGTCCACTTCGCGACGGCGCTCGACGACGGCGACTGGGTGGTCGAGGTCCGGGCGGCGGACCCGGCCGCGGCGGGACCGGTCGGCGACCTGCGGCCCGGGGAACGGATCGCGCTGCCTTACGGCGTCTGGCTGACGGTCCACGCGCCGCGTCCCGCCGGCCAGGACCGGCTGTGGCGGGCGAGCGTGCCGGTCGACGGCGGTGTCGTGCCGTACCTGCGGCATGTCGGCCGGCCGATCCGTTACGCGTACGTGCTCGCCCCCCAGCCGATGGACGCCTATCGCACGGTGTTCGGCCGCGACCCGGGCAGTGCCGAGATGCCGAGCGCCGGGCGCCCGTTCTCGACGGACCTGGTGACCGACCTGGTCACCCGTGGCATCGGCGTCGCGCCGGTGTTGCTGCACACCGGTGTCTCCTCGCAGGAGCCCGGCGAGCCGCCGCAGCCGGAACGGTTCCGGGTCGACGCGCACACGGCCCGGCTGGTGAACGCGACGCGTCGGTGGGGCGGGCGGGTGGTCGCGGTCGGCACCACCGCCACCCGCGCCCTCGAGTCAGCCACCGGCCCGGACGGGACGGTGCGGGCCGCCGCCGGCTGGACCGACGTCGTCCTCGGCCCCGACAGGCCGGCCCGCACGGTCACTGGCCTGGTCACCGGGTGGCACGCGCCCGGAGCGTCGCACCTGGACCTGCTCGAGGCCGTCGCCGGCCCCGGTCTCGTCGCCGCAGCCTACCGCGAGGCGCTGCGCGAGCGCTACCTGTGGCACGAGTTCGGCGACAGCTGCCTGCTCCTGCCCTGACCGCGCGGGCCGAGCGCGCCGGCCGGCTCGCGGGCCCGACTCGGCTCGCGGGCGGTCATCCGCCTGGCGGGCGTTGGAGCTGGACCTGCCGCTCGGTGTCGACGAAGCCGAGCGCGCGGTAGACGCGGATGGCCTCGTCATCGGGATCGGCGACGATGACCAGCGTGCGCGCGCCGAGCTCGCGCTCACCCCGCTGCCCGAGGCCGTACTGCCCGAGGCCGTGGACGACAGCCGAGGCCAGGCCGCCGCGGCGATGGCCAGGGTGGGTCTCGACGTTCTGGAAACGGGCCAGCCCGCCCCCGTCGCTGACCAGGCCCGCGCCGGACCTCAGCTGACCGTCGACGAAGGCGCCGAACCAGACGCCGCCGCCCGCCTCGCAGAGCCGGCGCTCCTCGGCGACCGTCCTCGCGATGAACAGCCGTTCCTCGGCCGACGGTTCCTCGTCGCTGTGACAGGCGGCCCGCAGGCGGGCCGCCTGTGCCCAGTCGTCGTCACCGGCCAGCGGCCGGATCGTGGCAGCCGCCGGCGGGCGGGCCGGCGGTGTCAGCCGGGTGGCGGTCAGGACCGAGGTCACCTCCACCGTCACCCCGAGGCGGGCGAGCTCGGACTCGTCGCCGGCCTCGCCGTCGGCGCCGTCCACGCCCAGGGCGAGATGGGGGGCCCGCGGAAACGCGTCGGCGAACGCGACCGCCCACCGGTCCGCGTCGCCGCGGCGCACCGGGCCGTCGACCAGGATGAAGTTCCCCCACCAGAAGTCGGGATTGGTAGGGGTGCGGACGACCAGGTGGGACGCGTGCTCGGCGATGAGGGAGCCCGTCAGTCTCCGCACCATCAGGTCGGTCCGGAACCCGAGCGAGATCACCTTCACCGCCCGATCATAGGACCGCCTACGGACGGAACCCAGTGGCGTCAGGTGGTGGCCGTGGCGGATGCCTCGGCGGCCGCGGCCGCGGCCGCGGCCGCGGGCTGGGCCGGGACGGCGGTGAGACCGGCGGTCCGTTCCAGGCGGTCGAGCTCGGTGAGCCAGAGGCCGACCAGCCGGGCGCCGTCCGGCACGTTGCCGTTGACCGCGACGGACAGCGAGGCCGTGGGCCCGAGGACGCCCAGCATGACGAACAGGCGCTGTCCCGGAAGGAGAACCGGGATCGGCGTCCCCGCGGTGACCGGGCAGCCCGCCACGGCCATCGGACCGGCCAGGACGCCGACGTTCGACGTCGTCACGGGCACCCTTCGGGAATCCATTCCCATCGCCACCGCCCTGGACCCGAAACGGGCCGGGATCTTCTCGAACCACCAGCGCTCGCCGGCCGCCACGTTCTCGGCGCCGCGGTAGCGCGACGTCTGCCGGCGTACCGTCTCGAAACGGCTCCAGGGCGATATGGGACCGCGGGGCAGAGAAACGCGAGCGCCTACGACATAGTTGCCCAGGCCGCCGAACTCATCTTTGCGGCGGATACTGACCGGCATCAGCGCCCGCACCTCGCGGCGTCCGTCGACCGGCCGCGACCAGGCGTCGAGGGCGCCGGACAACGCGACCAGGAAGACGTCGTTGACGGTGGCGTCGTACGCCCGGCCGAGGGCTCGCAGCCGCTCGACGTTCGTCGTCGCCCAGTACAGGTTGTGAGCTTTCGACCATGGCCGCGTCAGCGCCTCCAGGCTGCCGGCCGGCGTCGCCCAGCCGAGGACGCGCCCCAGGGCCACCGCCAGCCCGCGTGGGGTGACCCGCCCGTCGCGTCCCCGGCGCGGCGGCGCGGCGGCGGGCCCTTCGCCGAAGAGCATGCCCAGCACCTGGTGCAGGGCCGCCCCGTCGAGCCAGATATGGCTGGCGCGGAACAGGATGTGGAACTCGTCGGCGCCGGGACCTGGCAGCAGGCAGATCTCCCACGGCGGCGCGTCCAGCGGGATCGGCGCCCGGCAGCGCCACTCGACGAAGGCCCGCAGCTCCGCCTCTCCCGCACCCGCCGACAGGTGGTGCTCCCGGACATGGGTCGATACGTCGTAGCCCGGCTGGGGTGTCCAGGCGGGCCAACCGGCGCGGCCCGCGGCGGCCGTCAGCCTATGCGTCAGGGCCGGGAACCTCCGTGCCCGGTCGAGCACCGCGGCGCGCGCGGCGCCGAGATCGCAGGTGCCCGCGGCCCGCAGCAGATAGGCGACCGCGACCGGCGCGGCGCTGTTTTTCCGCTGATAGCCGAGAAGCGCGCTGTCCATCCTGCTCAGCGGGCTGGACCCCGTTTCGGAAAACTTCTCAGGACGCATCCAAACCCCCCACATCGCAGGGCGCCCGCCCCCCGGTCGGCAATCCGAAAAAAGAGCACGACGACGGGGGAATGACACCTGCCGTACGAACAGACGCGACCATGGAACCGTAGGCCGGCGTAGTCGCCGTTGATTCATCCGTCCGTTCTGCGCAGCGATACCGGAGGTTCGCGGGAAACCATTCCTTGGTTTCCGACCGGGTCTTCCCGCCCCATGGGCGCAATCGGTGCCCCAGGGAGGCCGGGCGTGGCGTCGTGGTCGCCGCCGCCGATGGCCGCGTCGGCGGACCTCTCGGTTGCCCGGCGAGTAGCCAAGCTCACAGCCTGGTCGCACCGCCAGCGGTGCCCGGAGCTGGGCAGGAGGGCAGATGTGGTCTGAGGATGAGGCCACCGGGCCCGGCTTGCGCAGACCCTACTGTTACGTAACTGTATGGTTGGAAAAAAGTGGAGGCGGCGCGGAGGGTCCGGCTGGATGGGCACACAGACAGGTCGCGGCAGGTTCGCCACGGCGGCCGTCGATGGAACCGGCGCATCCGAACCAGGGGCCGCCGCGGAACCGAGCCTTGGGGCACTGATCGGGGAAGACTGGCGCAATCATGGCCGCTCGCTCGTCCATCCCGGCATGCACGCGCTGGTGGTGTACCGGGTGGGCCACTGGCGGCTCACTGCGCCGGCCTGGCTTCGGTCTCCGGTCGGCATCATCTACAAACTCGTCAACGAACTTGTGATCCGTGCCCTGTACGGGGTGGAGATCGCCGACGAGGCGGTCATCGGCCGCCGGGTCCGGATCGGGCATCACCAGGCGGTGCAGATCCCCGCGTTCTGCGTGCTGGGTGACGACTGTCTCATCCGCCACAACGTCACGATCGGGTTCGCCTCCGCCGACGCGTCCCGGCACGCGGTGCCCACCATCGGCGCCCGGGTGGAGATCGGCCCCGGTTCGCACCTGCTCGGCCCCATCACGATCGGGGACGACGTCAGGATCGGGCCGAACTCGATCGTGACCGTCGACGTCCCGGCCGGCGCGACCGTGTTCGCGGCTCCCGCCCGGGTGATGAGGCGGCCCACATGAGCACGAGATGGGACGACGGCCGGGACGCCGGAGCCGGTCCGATGCGCACCGGTCTCGACCGGGCGCGGGCGGCCGAACGGGCGGGTGACGACGCCGGCGCGGTGCGGTGGGCGCTGGTCGCGACCGACGCGGGCGACGACCTGGCCGCCTGGTCGGCGGCCGCCGGTGTCGTGGCACGCTGCCTGCCGAGGGTGGCGCCGCTGGCCCGAACGGCGCGGGTGGCCGTGCTCGGCAGCTACACGACGTCGCAGCTCTCGGCGCTGCTGCCGGTGGCGGCGGCGCGGGCGGGGGTGGCGGTCGAGCTCTACGAGTGTGGCTACGGCCAGTACCGCCAGGAGATCCTCGACCCGTCGAGCGGGCTGTACCGGTTCGGCCCGGACGTCGTCGTCCTCGCGGTGCACGCCGGCGAGGCCCAGCTGCCGGCGATGAGCGAGGACCCGGACGCGGACGTGGCGGCCGAGGCCGCCCGTTGGACGTCGCTGTGGGACCTGCTCGTCGACCGGACCGGGGCCAGGGTCGTGCAGCACCTGTTCGCCGTCCCGCCGGACGTGGCGCTGGGGCACCTGGCCGCGCGCACTCCGGGCTGCCGGGCCACGATGCTCGCCGCGGTGAACGCCGCGCTCGGGCGGGCCACCGGCAGCCGCGTGGCGCTGGTCGACTGCGACCGGCTCGCGGCCGAGGTCGGCAAGCGCCGCTGGTTCGACGCCCGTTACTGGCACCGGGCCAAGCAGGCGGTCTCGCTCGGCTGCGTGCCGCTGCTGGCCCGGCACACCGCCGCGGTGCTCGGCGCCCAGCTCGGCGCCAGCCGCAAGTGCCTGGTGCTCGACCTGGACAACACGCTCTGGGGTGGTGTGCTGGGCGAGGAGGGCCTCGGCGGCATCGCCCTGGGCGACGGCCCCGCCGGCGAGGCGTTCACCGCGTTTCAGGACCACATCCTGGAACTGAAGGCCAAGGGTGTGATCCTCGCGGTCTGCTCGAAGAACAACGACGCCGACGCCCGTGAGGTGTTCGAACGCCACCCCGGCATGCGGCTGCGGCTCGACGACATCGCGATGTTCTCCGCGTCCTGGGCGGACAAGCCGGCGCAGATCCGCCAGATCGCGAGCACGCTCGGCATCGGCCTGGACTCGCTGGTCTTCGTCGACGACAACGCCGCCGAGCGGGAGGTCGTGCGCCAGCTGGTCGGCGAGGTCGACGTGATCGATCTGCCGCCCGACCCACACGGCTACGTGCGGGCGCTGGCGTCCTATCCGTTCTTCGAGACCCCGGCCCTCACCACGGAGGACGCGGACCGCGCCGCCCAGTACCGCGCCCGCGCCCAGGCCGCCCAGCTCGCCGCCGGCGCCACGTCGCTGGAGGACTTCCACCGAAGCCTCGCGATGGTCGCCACCGTCGTCCCGCTCGACGAGGTGACCCTGCCGCGGGTCGCGCAGCTGGTCGTCAAGACCAACCAGTTCAACCTCACCGGCCGGCGCCGAAGCCAGGCCGAGCTCGCCGAGCTCGCCGCCGACCCGGCCACCGCGGTGCTCTGCGTCCGGCTCACCGACCAGTTCGCCGACCACGGCCTGGTCGCCGTCGCGATCGCCCGCCAGGAGCACGACGTACTCGACATCGACACCTGGCTGATGAGCTGCCGAGTGATCGGCCGGACGCTGGAGGACGAGACGGCCGGGCTTCTCATTGCCGAGGCTCGCCGCCGCGGTTGCCGCTACCTGCGTGGGCACTACGTACCCACGGCCAAGAACGGACTGGTCAGCGATTTGTTCAGCCGTCTCGGATTCGCCCCCGCCCCCGCCGAGCCGGCCCCCACCGGGGGCGTTCGTTCGCCCGAACACCAGTCCGGCGCCGTCTCCTGGCTGCTCGCCGTCGACGACGCCGGCAGCCCGCCCGGCCTCATCCAGATCACCCGAACCGACCGGGAACTCGAAGGGAGCACGAGCTGACCATGGACGATCGACTGCAGCAGGTCTTTCGGGAGATCTTCGCTGACGACGCCCTCGTCGTCTCCGACGACACGACCGCCGCCGACATCCCCGCCTGGGACTCGCTGGCGCACATCAATCTCATGTTCGCCGTCGAGAACGAGTTCGAGATCGAGATCCCCGACGATCGGCTCGGCTCCTTCGGCACCGTCGGTGAGCTGCGTCGGTTCCTCGAGGCGCGAGCCGTCGCCCGCTGAGCTGGGCGAGCGGCTGAGCGGCTGAGCTGGGCGAGCACCGCCGAGCGGTGGCCGTCCGGCCCGCGAGAGACCCCTCGTCACAACCCTCGTCTCGCACCCGGTACTCATCGGCCTGAGGAAGGCGCCAACACCTCCGATATAAACGAGCGGGAATGGCCCGCTGGACGGGCGCGAGCCTGGCTTCGGGGAGGTGCGTCCGAGTGCGGCACGGTCCCGACGCAGATCCGCCGGAGGCGCCGCCGACGGCCGGCCACGGGCATTCGCCGGGATGACGGCGCCGGCCGACACGGCGAGTGAGCTGTTTATATCGGGCATCACGTTGATGGCCATCGCGCTGATGCTGGATGGCGTCTCCGTCGTCCTTATGCCGCTGGCCGGCAGGAGGCCACGCAGAGGTGGACGAGCGGCGAGGAGAACGAAGGCCCGGCTGGACTCGGTCGTCACCGCGTTCGAGCGGACGGGCCGATGGCTGCCAGTGGCCGACGTGTCGGCCGCGCTCGCCTGCCGCGACCAGGTCGCCCGCCGGGCGCTCGCCCTCGTGGCCCCCGGGTTCGTCGTCGCGAGCCTTGGCGTCATCGTCGCCGCGACCGGCCAGCTGTGGAGAATGGGACCTTGGCGATCGGCGGCGGAAGAACAGCCAGAACTGAAGCTGGCCGGGCTGATGGTGGGCTACCTCGCCCTGGTCGGGATGTGCCTGCTGGTGCAGCGTCAGATTTACAACTGGAACGCTGACTACTTCGCCGCCTACAGCCTGTTACGTGCCGCCGAGCTCGTCGTGGACCTTGACCGTGCGCGGGTGGCCGCGGATCTGGCGGGGATCGACCAGGTGGCAGTCCGGCGGGAGCTGAGCGGCCAGCTCCGATCGGCGGCCGGATACGTCCGGCGCCTGATCGGAAAGGCTCTTCCGATGCTGGCCGGCAAAGACGAGCTGCGTCTGGTGACCGCGCAGGCGGAAGACATCGCGGCTGGCTTCCGGGGTTGGCAGGTGCTCGCGGTCTCGGGCTCGCCGGACGAGCTCGCGCGGCTGCTCCCGGCACTCGGCGACGCTCTCGCCGCGCTCGTCCAGCACCGTTTCCGGGACCTCCCCCGGATCATCGACGCGCTGGCCGCCGTTCCGCCGGATGACGGGCCGCGAACAGGTCCGTCATCCGGGGGGACGGCGGGAGACCTCGGATACCTCGCGTCTGAGCGGCAAGGACCAGCGACGGTGGGAGAGCCGGGGCTCATTCTTTCCGGCGACGACCGGCATCGGCTGTGTATCACTCTCGCCGAGATATTCCATGAGGCGGCCGAGGCCGGGATGGTGCTCGACTCCATCGACTTTCCCCGTGGGCGGCGACCCAGCTGGCACGGCAGCAACCCCGAGATCTGGTGGAGCCAGGTATTCGACAACCTTGACTCCGGAATCGTCCAGGACGCATATCGTCGCCTGCTCCGGGCGGCGCGCGCCCGTCGCCCGCACAACGCGATGTTCGCCGAGATCGCGCGGCGCCACGGGATGAGCGACGAGCCGCACCGCCAGTCCTTTCCGCCCGCTGACGGGGCCCAGCGGGCGGGGTGGGGAATCTCCCAATGGATCCGGCGGAAGGTGTGACCGACCGCGTCACCCGTACCGAATCGTCCAGGCGAACTGGCCTGGCCTCAGGCGGTAGAAATTGGACCCGATCTTGACCGCTACCTGCGGCAACAGGAACGGACCGAGTCGACAGGTGGCGGGATGCAACTGTATGACTCCGAAACGTGAAGGGTTGTTCGGATGGGATCTCGGCGGGCCTCGCTGCGTTCGAAGCGACCGGTGGTCGCCTGCGCCGTTCATGATCTGGTGGGATCGTCGGAGCTATCGCGCCGAAAATGCCACCAGATCATGAAAGTGGGTGGCGATCCGCAGCTTGTACGCGTTGCTAAACACCCGCCGCGACGGACGCGGCGCCGGATCACCCCGCGGCGACAACCCGCCCCCACGTTCCCGCGACTCTGACTCCACGAACACAACGATCTCCGATCACGCCCCCATGGCCAACCCGCATCCAGCGGGTGTCTCACCCGAGACCGACAGGGAGGGGGTTACCCTCGGTCCGACGGACGGCGACCAGAACCCCTGTGCACGAATCCGTGCACGAGGAGGCTGGTTCGCCGCTGGTCGGCGAAGAGGGCAAGGGCCGGTGCTGAGTGTCCGAGGTGGGCCTCAGGCGGACTCGCTGCGCCGCGCTCCCGACGTCCGAGCCTGGTGGGCGCGGCGGCCGCGGGCGACCTCGGTGGCGAGCGCGTCGAGCGGCTGGGCGAACGGCGCCAGCGGGTCGGCGAGCAGAGCGGCCAGCCAGTCCCGCGCGGCGGCGAGACCGGCCTGGTCGAGGGCGTAGTACCGGTGAGTGCCCTCGGCGCGCACGGTCACCAGCCCGGCCGCGCGCAGCACCTTGAGATGCTGCGAGACGGCGGGCTGCGAGATCGGCGCCCGGGCCCGCAGCGTCGCGACGACCGATCCGACGGGCTGCTCGCCGGTGGCGAGGAGCTCCAGGATCTGCCGGCGGACCGGTTCGCCGAGCGCCTCGAAGACGCCGTCCACCTAGCTCCCGGCGCTCTCGTCCTCGCCCGTCGCGGGCACGGCATCCGCGACCACGGCATCCGGGGCGGCGGCATCCGGGGCGGCGGCATCCGGGGGAACGGCATCGTCGGGGACGACGGTGTAGAAGGTCACGGTGCGCGCGGCGGCCTCATGCGCCGGCCCCGGCTCGTCGCCGTCGCGGACCGCGGCATCGGCCCAGCCCACCGCGCAGCGCCGCACGAACTCGACGCCGTTCGGCGTCGTGGCGAAGGCTGCCCCCTCCGCCGGGTCGACCGGCATTCCGCTGTCGAGGTGCAGGCCGAGACCCATCAGAGCCAGGTCCCAGCCGACGCCGACGGCGCCGGGACCGAACTGCTTCCAGAAGTCGGGGTCTACGGGCGACTCGTGGACCAGCTCGAGGATGGTGCCGGCGCCGGCCGGCGTGAGGGTGACCTCCAGCCAGGACACCAGGCCGCCGAACTCCCAGGTCACGGCGAACGACTCGGGCTCCTCGCAGCGCTCGACGACACCGCCGGCGTTGCCCTCTAGCTGGTAGCGGCCGCCCAGCACCAGATCGCCGCTGACGGGCAGGAACCAGCGGGGGATGCGGTCGACGTCGGTCACGGCGTCCCAGAGATCGGCCTGGTCGGTGCTATACGTCCGACGGGCGACGGCGATCTTCGTAGGCTGGCCGTTCCGGGAGCCGCCGCGGACCTCGCGGGCGACCAGCCCGGCGGCGGCGACGGGATCGATGGTGTTCATGGCTCGACTATATAAGCCACCACTTATTTAATGGCGGGTGGGTAGGACCTGCTCCGACGCGGTCGCGTGGACATCGCGTGGACATCGCCCGAGCGGCTGTCGCCGCCGCTGACGCGCCTCGCGGCGTCGGCCTACTGTTGGTCGGTGCCGAACCTGGCTCATACGAGCGTGCCGCCGTGGGCGCGTCCGGGTGCTCCGGCGTCCTCGCCCGTCGACGCCGTCGCGAACGCCGACGCCGTCGCGAACGCCGACGCCGTCGCGAGCGCCGACGACGGCGGGGGCGCCGCGTACGTCCTGGTCGGCGTGGGCCCGGAGGCGGCGGGCGTACTGGCGTCGTGGTGGGATGAGCTCGCCCCGCGCCCCGGCCGTCCAGACCCGGTGGTGCTGTGCGCCGCCGACGTGGCGACGGCGGGCGAACGGCTCGCGGCGGCCCTGGCCGAGGCGCGGGTCGGCGTCCGGGTGCGGCTGGCTGGTTCCGTCGGTTGCTGCCTCGCCCTGCGGGCGACGGCGATCGCGGCCGGTCTCGAGGACGACGAGCTGTCCGTCGCCCCGACGGGAGCCGGACCGATCGAGGTGGCCTGTGTCCACTGCGGCGGTGTCGCCTCGGTCGAAGCCGCGATCGGCGACGTCGTCGGCTGCCCGGGCTGCGGGCGTGGCCTGGTCATCTACCACCACGTTTCCCGCCGATTGGGCCGCTTCCTGGGATTCCAGGCGGATGCCGGGGCGAGCGCCGAATGACCAGCGCGGGTTCTGGATGAACATCGCGGGCCATGGATGAGCAGCGCAGGCGCCGAATGACCGGCGGCCTGGATCTCGAACTGGTCGTCGTCGCCGTCGACGAGCCGGTGCCGGGAGTCCGGAGCATCCGGCTGGCCGCGCCCGACGGGCGCGAGCTGCCGGGCTTCGTCCCCGGCAGCCACCTCCTGCTGGACTGCGGCGGCCGGGTCAACGCCTACAGCCTCACCTCCGCCGGCCTCGGCCCCAGCGAGTACGCCGTCTCGGTGCTGCTGGTGGCGAACGGCCTCGGCGGATCGCGCTGGATACACGAGCGTCTCGCCCCGGGCGACCGGTTGGCCGCCCGCCTGCCGCGCAGCGCGTTTCCGCCGGTCGCGCGCGCCCGTCGGCACCTGCTGGTCGCGGGTGGCATCGGGGTGACGCCGATCGTCGCGCATCTGCGGGCCGCCCGGCGGCGCGGTCACGACGCGCAGGTCCTCTACGTCCACCGCCCCGGGCGCGGCGCCCACGTCGACGACGTCATCGGGCTCTCCGACGGCCGCGCCGAGCTCTTCACCGACCGCCGGGCGTTCTCCACCCGGGTCGAGGAGGCACTCGCCGACCAGCCGCTGGGAACGCATCTGTACGTCTGCGGCCCCGCCGCGTTGACCGACCAGGTCGTCGCCACCGCGGCTGGACTCGGCTGGCCGGCGTCGCGGATCCATACCGAGCGGTTCGGCGCGGCCGTGCTGGAGCCCGGCGCCTCCTTCGACGTCGTCCTCGCGAGGACCGGCGGGACGCTGACGGTCCCCGGCGGCACCAGCCTGCTCGAGGCGCTCGAGTCCGCCGGCCTCGACGTCGCGAGCCGTTGCCGCCACGGCGTGTGCGGTGAGTGCCGGATCCCGGTCACGGCCGGGCGTCCACTGCACCGCGACCTGTTCCTGTCCGAGGAGGAGAGATCCTCCGGCGCCTGGGTCATGCCCTGCGTCTCCCGGGCAGACGGCTCCCACCTGGAGGTCCCGCTCTGATGGCCGTCCCGGAACCGTCGCCGTCGCCGTCGTCGCCGCCGAGCGTCGCGGAATCGTCGCCGCTGCGCCACGGCTTCCCGTTCCCCTTCACCGACGAGCGTTTCCGGTACAGCACCAACGTCGAGCCCGCCCGCATACCGGTCCACACCGCGGCCGGCCGATGGGGCGCGGCGGTCGTCGACATCGACGGCGAATATCACCGTGAGCTGACCGAGCGCGCCCGGATTCTCGCTCAGGACCCGACACGGCACGCGGTCCCCACGCACATGCGAACGGCGGCGTGGGACGCCACGCTGATCCTGCTGCGCGAGCTGGGCGCGAGCTACCCGGCCGACATGTTCCTCACCCGGACAGGCACCGACCGCTGGCACTGGGAGAACCGCCGGCTCGGCGTCGAGGCCGATCTCGTCTACGGAGAGGACGCGACACTGCCCGGCGGGCCGCTGCGCTGGGTCGCGAACCAGGTTCAGGAGGACGTCGTTCTGCTCGACGAGCGGGCGGGCCAGCTCTGGGTCGACGCCGGCGTCGTGACCTTCGCGGCCGCCTGGAGCTTCGGGTTCGACCTGGGCATGAGTTTTCTGGAGATCCACGGCCCGGTTCCGCGTATCCACGCAGAGGGCGTCATCAGTCGGGCCCAGGAGTTCATCAGGCGACTCCAGCCGCATCAGCCATACCGCCGGACCAACTGGGGGATGACCGTCGGCCGGCGCCTAGACGTCTCCCTCGAGCGCTACCCCGACTGGGCGCCGGACCGGGCGCGGCTACAGCGGGCCGACGACGAGGCATTCGGGCGGCTGCTCCACCTGCGGGTCGAGGTTCAGCACCTAATGCGGCTGCCGGACTCCGGCGCGGTCATGTTCCTCATCCGCACCTACCTGCTCTCGTTCGAGCAGCTCGCGGCCGTCGAGCCCTGGCGTCGCCGTACCGCCGACGTTCTGGCGCACCTGCCGGGCGACGTCGCCGACTACAAGGGCCTCGCCGACTTTCGCGACCGGGCCGTCGCCTGGCTGCGCGCCGCAGGCCCGCCGCCCGCCGCCCTGGCACCGAACTGACCCGGGGCCGAACCGGCCGGGCAGGGACCGTCGGCACGGCCCGGCCAGGGGCCGTCAGCACGGCACGGCCAGGGCGACCGGGGCGCGCAAGATCAGGGCTTTCGGGCCACCCCAGCCAACAGCCAGTCGGTCTGGGGGCTGTCGCCGGCGGGGTGCCACTGCCAGGGCCGGACGACGCCCGGCTCGAGGAGCTCCAGCCCGGCGAAGTAGCTCTGGATCGTGGCGCGCGAGCGGAAGATCATGGGTGAGGTGGCCGCCCTCATGACCGCCGCCGTCCTGGCGACGGCGTCGGCCGGCGGGCCGTCCGACGTCATGTGCGAGAGCAGGAGATACGAGCCTGACGGGACGGCTCCCATGATTTTCGCGACGATGCCCGCCGGGTCCTCGTCGTCCTCGACGAAGTGGAGAACGGCGGCCATGAGAACGCCGACGGGCCGCGAGAAGTCCAGGAGGGCGGCGGTGTCCGGGTGAGTGATGATCGACTCGGGGTCTCGCGTGTCGGCGGTGATGATTGCCGTCGACTTGTCGTCCGCGAGCAAGGCTCGACCATATGCAAGCACGATCGGGTCGTAGTCCACGTAGACCACCCGTGCCCTCGGGTTGACCTCCTGGGCCACCTCGTGCACGTTTCCGGCGGTCGGCAGGCCGGTGCCGATGTCGAGGAACTGGTCGATCCCGGTGTTCGCCAGCCAGCGGGTTCCGCGTTGCAGGAACCGCCGGTTCTCCCTGGGGACATCCACCGCCGCTGTCTCGCCGATCGCGGCGGTGATGGTGGCGACCGCCTGACGGTCGACCTCGAAGTTGTCCTTGCCGCCGAGCAGATAGTCGTATATCCGCGCGGGGGTGGGCCTGTCCGTCTGGATGGCGGAGGCTCCGGGGGGTGGCTGCGGTTCGGGAACCGCCGACCTGAAGTTCCAGCCTGACATCCGCGCCGCCAGTTCGGATCGGCGCCGGTGATTCCGGCGGTTTCGCTGGGTAGGTGCTCGTCGCACCTTAGCGGCGCAAGCGTGTGGAATAAAGGCGGTGGTCGACTGGATTCGCTTCTCCCATCACTATGGGTGAAGATTTCACTAACTGATTTCACTATCTGTATGTCTGTGCTGGTGGCCGTGTTATGGCGGACCGGTCGCCGGCTGGGGCCACGCGGTGGTCTCAACTCAACGCAACTCGCCCCCGCCCCGCGGCGCCCCGCCCCGCGGCGCCCCGCCCCGCGGCGCCTCGCGTCGAGCCGAGGGCGGCGGTCGGTGGGCGCGGTGGTCAGGGGCTKGCGAGGAGCTTCTTCTGGACCTTGCCCATGGCGTTGCGCGGGAGGCCTTCGACGACGCGGACCTCGCGGGGGCGCTTGTGGACCGACAACTGCTCGGCGACGAACGCGGACACGGCGTCCGGGTCGACCGGCGCGGTGCCGTCCCCGACGACGTAGGCGACGATGCGCTGGCCCAGGTCGGCGTCCGCGACGCCGACGACTGCGGCCTCGGTGATCGCGGGATGGGCGAGCAGCGCCGCCTCGACCTCGCCAGCGCCGATCCGGTAGCCGCCGCTCTTGATGAGGTCGACGGAGGTCCGGCCGACGATCCGGTGCCAGCCGTCGGGGCCGATGACTGCCGCGTCGCCGGTCCGGAACCAGCCGTCGGACGTCCAGCTGGCCGCGGTCGCCTCCGCGAGGCCMAGGTAGCCGTCGAACAGGGTCGAGCCACGGACCTGCAGCTCACCGACGGACTCGCCGTCGCGCGGCACGTCCGCCACGCGGCCACCGCCGTCCAGGCCGCGCGGCGCGTCGGCGCCGTCGGTGGTGTTGATGGTGTTGGTGGTGTCGGCGTCATGGGTGGCGTCGGGGATCGGCGCGAGCCGGGTGGTCACCGTGGGCAGCGACAGGCCGACCCAGCCGGGCCTGCGCTCGCCGTCGGCGCGAACCGCCACGGTGATCAGGCTTTCGGTCATCCCGTAGCGCTCGACGGGCACGAGCCCGGTCAGCTCGTGCAGCCGCTGGGCCACTGGGACCGGCAGCGGGGCGCTGCCGGAGACCAGCAGTCGGGCCCGGCCGAGCRCCGCCGCGGCCGCCGGGTCGTCGCAGACCCGTGACCAGACCGTCGGCACGCCGAAGTAGAGGCTTCCGCCGTCCCGCTCCGCGGCCGCGGCGTAGTCCGCGGGGCGCGGCCGGCGGGTGTGAACCAGCGGGCTGCCGACTCGCAGCGCGCCCAGCATCCCGAGAACCAGCCCGTGCACGTGGAACAGCGGCAGTCCGTGGACGAGCACGTCGTCGGGCGTCCACGCCCAGGCGTCGGTGAGCGCGTCCAGGCAGGCGGCGATCGCCCGCCTGGACGTCACGACACCCTTGGGTGCTCCGGTCGTCCCGGATGTGTAGAGGACCATCGCGGTCGAGTCCGGGGCCGGCTCCGGAAAGGCGGTGCCGGACCGGCGGGCGGGGTCGACCGGCACCACCGGCAGCCCGGGGCCGCTGTCGCCCGCGCCCGCCGCGCCGTGCTCGGCGGGCGGTTCGCCGAGCCACAGCTCGGCCTGGGAGTCCGTGAGGATGTGCGCCCGTTCCCGCGGGCCCGCGTCGGCTGGCACCGGCACCACGGCCACCCCGGCGAGCAGGCAGCCGACGATCCCGACGACCGTCGGCAGGCTCGCCGATCCGGGTATCGCCACGACCCGCGCTCCGGCGACCTCGTCGGCGACGGCGGCCGCGGCGGCCCAGAGCTCTTCGCGCCGCAGCGCCTCACCCGCGACGCGCACCGCCGTTCGGTCGGCCAGCCCCCCGGTCGCCGCGACGCTGTCCGCGGTGCCGAGCAGCCGGTGCACGTTCACGCGGATACCTCTTCCCATTCCAGACCCAGTCCGGTTCCATTTCTAGCTCAGCTCAGCTAGCGCCGGTCGCGGTGGCGGTAGCCGGGCAGGAGGGCCTTGACGAGGGCGTTCGTCTCGGGCTCGGTCGGACGGTTCTGGGCACGGCGCCCACGCGGCAGGCCGCCTCCGGGCCGGGACGCCGTCGCGGCTGGCAGCGCCCGGTACATCTCGGCGGCGACGGCCTCGAGGGTGTGACGGTCGCCGCGGGCGGCGACCGTGCGCAGCAGGTCGCGCCAGAGGGACTCGGCGGCCGGGACGGCGCGAAGCCCGGTCCGGCACGCGGCCATCGCGGTCGCGGTGTCGCCCGCCTGCAGGCTGCGTTCGGCCAGGCGGTGGGCGACGTCGACGACCGCCGCGCGCAGGCCGGCCTCGAGCCCGGTCGAGCGCAGCCAGCCATACCTGCCGGCCGGGAGGTCCGCCAGGAGCGGGCCGGTGACCAGGCCCAGTGCCGCCGCGAGCTCCGCGTCGGCCTCGTTGCCGACCGTCGCGATGGCGGTGCCACTGGAGGCTGCCCTCGGTGGCTGGCTCGCCCGATGGGCGTGGGCGGCGAACGCCCACCAGTCGCAGTGGACGTCCTGGCCGAGCCGTAGCCGCCCGTCGGCGCCGGCGACCAGCCGGGGATGGCCGGATGGGCCGGTCCCGAGCCAGTCTCTGGCGCGACCGAGGGAGGCCGCCGTGACGTCGTCGGGAGTGGCCCCGCCCGAGCTCGCGCTCCTGGCGCCCTCCTGCCGGAGCGCGGCCGAGAGCGCCCGCGGGTGTGCGCCGTCCGGATGCAGGGCCAGATAGACGATTAGCTCCGTCAACGGCTCGACCTGGTCGCGTGCCACCGGTCCCGGTGCGTGGACGGCGGGCCGGCCGAGCACCTGGATCTCCGCGTCGCCCGGGCCGGCGAACTCGGCGGGTGGCGTGGCGGCCGCGTAGGGAAGGTGGAGCGGCGACACCGGGCCCGCCGGGGCGGGCCGCGGGCCGGAGTTGGGGAGCCCGGCCACCCGGTGCCGCTGCCCGAGGCCGGGTGGGGCCGTGTCGTCCGGGTCCGGCGGAGCGCGGTGACGGGTCGTGGGAACCAGCACCGACAGCGGCCGCCTGGCTGGCGGCCGGCCGGGGAAGTCCGTCGGCGGGGGAGCGGCGGGGCCGCCCCCGCTGGGTAGCGTGCCCGGTGCGCCGGGCGGCGTCGGGCGGGCCTCGGAGTCGGTATCGGTCGGGCCAACGGTCGTGCCCGGATCGGTCGGCGCCGGCGCCGGCGCCGGCGGGCCGGGCGGTGGCGCGGCGGGGCTGGGACGCGTCGGCGGAGCCAGACCGGCGGGTGGCGCGGCGGGAACTCCCAGGTCTGGGGAGGAAGCGTCGGGTCGGGTGGGGTCGACAGGCGCCTGCTGGGTGGGTGGGCTCTCGTCGGGCACCGTCGGCAGGAACGGTTCCGCGGGCAGGAACGTGGCGGCCGCGGTCCGCGGTCCGCCCCCGGGGGCGACGGGCCTGGGAGGCGCGGCGGGGGCGGCGGGCCTGGTCGGGGCGACAGGCTTGGCCGGTGCGCCGGGCCCGGGAGGTGCGACGGGCTCGGCGGGGGCGGCGAGCCTGGCCGGGGCGATGGGCCTCGCCGGGGCGATGGGCCTGGCAGCGACGGCCGGTCTGGCCGGAGGCGTCCGGTCGCCCGATCGGGTAGGGCCGACGCCGTCTTCGGCGACGCGCTCCCGGCCCCCGATCGGTGGGGGAATCGGCCCGGCCTCGTCGGTCGCGGCCGGCGGGCCGCCCGACGGGTCACCCGGTGGGTCACCGCCCACGGAACGGAACAGGTCGACGAGTACCGCGTGCTGCGCGACAGGCAGAAGCTGCGCCGTGACCTCGATGCCGAGCACTCCCAGCGAGAGCCGGCCGTCCCGGGTGGCGGTGAACACCCAGCGGGCCGCCGCCAGCTCGCCGACGACGATCACGCCGACGGCCTGGCCCCGCCCGCGCGCGAACCGCGCCAGCGCAGCCGCGTCGGCCTCGTCCGGTGTACTGGCCAGCACCAGCAGGTCAGGCGTCCAGAGCGCCTGGGTCCTGGCCTCCTGCCGGCCTCGCAGCACGCCCGCCGCGTCGGAGCCATCCCAGGGCGAACCCGTCGCGCGGGCTCGCACCTCCTCGTGCGCCGCGAGCTCGGCCAGCGCGTCGTCGACGGTCGCGGCCGCGCGCAGCCGGTCCGGCGCGACCGCGGGCGGGTCGTCGGGGAATCCGACCAGGTGGATGCGCAGCTGGTCCGACCACCGGTTGGTGGCCAGTTCGACGGCGATCGACATGGCGATCTCGCGGGCGCGTCCCTCATCACCGCCGATCGCGATGATGCCTGGCGCTCCCTCGATGTCGACGAGAATCCTGGCCCGGTTCCCGTCATGCCCGACGGTCGCCAGGCCGGGGAACGGTGCCGGGACCGCGGGCGGGATCGCCGCGACCGCGGCGGCCGGCAGCCCGTCCGGCGCCTCGGGTAGACGTGCGATCCGCCACGTGCCGGGCGCGCCGGCCTTCCACCACGGCGTGGGCGGCGGGTCGAGCGGCGCCGGCGCCAGGTGCAGGATCAACGCGGCGTCGGTGAGCGTCGCCGCGAACACCGGCGGCAGGGGCCTGCCCTGCGCGGCCAGCTCCGCGGACAGCAGCCGGGTGGCGCGGTCGAGGAAATTCGCGGCCTCGACGTCGGCCGCCAGCCGCAGGGACTCGCCGACCGCGCGGTGCCGGGCCGCCAGCGTCGACATGCCGTGCCTGGTCAGCGCGGCCACCAGACCGGCGGCAAGCAGCGACCGGCCACCCGGCCCTCGGCTTGGCGCCGGCTGGCGCGCGACGGGTTCGGCGCCGCCGCCGGTCGACGGCGGGCCCGGATGGCTCGGCGCCGTCCCATCGTCGGGCCACCGGTCTGGGATGCTCGGCCGCGCCGGCCGGGCATGCCGTCCGTTCCTTCGCCTGCCCACGCCCCCGAAGGCCACTCGCGACTCTCCTTCCCGCCGTCTGATCACCGTGTTCGCCGTCTGATCACTGTGCGTCATCGTGGTGTATGCCGACAAGGGTGTTGTAGCCCGACGACCTGGTACCAGGCAGCCAGTCCTCTACCCAGAACCTTCCGCGAGAAGCTCGGATTTCCCGGCGGGCTGGTGTGGCTGCCCGGTGCTATCGGCCGGATGTGCCAACACCTGTCGGGCCCCTGCCCGGCCAGCCGGCGCGAAAGACCCGATTGGTGGGGAGGCTAGCCGGCGCTCTGGATGTCGTCCTGAATCTCGCCAAGCCGGGTGCGCAGCCGGCCGAGCTGTGCGTGCAGGTCGGTGAGCGCCCGCTCATAGGACGGCCAGACGGTCGAACGGAAGTCGGTGGCCGTGCGACCGTCCCAGTTGTCCGGGTCGGTGAGCACGTTCGCGTGCCGACGCAGGTCGTCGAACTTTCTCAGCAGCGGTCCGTTGACGAGGGCACCGAGCCCGGCGACCGCGGTGACGGCCTCCGGCGTGCCGCGGACGGTCCCATCCGAGGCGGACATGGGTATCTCCTTGGGCGTCGAGTCCTTGAACGTGGAGTCCTCGAACGTCGAGCGGGACGGCGTCGAGGGCTGGCCGGCGTAGCTTCAGGCGCCCGCGTCGGCGATCCGGCGGTTGATCTCCGCTATGGATCTCGCGAGCTCGTCGAGGTTGGTCCGCAGGTTCGTCAGGGTGGTCTCCACCTCCGGCCACACCTGCGTGCGGAAGGACTGGGCCTTGGGGCCCTCCCAGTTCTTCGGGTCGGCCAGCACGCCGCCGTGACGGCTCAGGTCGGTCGTGATCGTGGCAAGGCCGGGCAGCTCGTCGCCGAGGCCGCGGGCCGCGGCCTGCGCCGCCGGGGTCGTCACCGTTCTCATGAGGCGGCTCCTTCACCGTTCGCGGGGAAAGGGGATCCAGGCGCCCGCGTCTCGGTAGACGTCGAGGGCGGGTGGCGGGGCGAGCGTAGGTGATCGAGGGCGGTACGTCATTCGGGGGTGAGACCCCCCGATCTGGGCATCCCCGGCTCCGGCCCCGACCGGGACCTGGACCTGGATGGGTGCTGGCAGGCCGCGCCGGAAGTACAGCCCCCGCCCCGGGGGACKGGCGCCTCCGGCCGCGCGGGACAGCCGCCGGCCGAACAACTCGCCGTCCGCCGGTCCGCCGGGCCAGAGCAGCAGTCCGGATCCGGAGCGGCGCAGGTCCACCAGGAATCCGCGGAACTGGCCGAGTAGATCCTCGGTGGTCCCGGCTGCGACCAGCGCGGACCCGGTGTCGCGCGCCCGGCGCAGGAAATCGGCGAGCCAGCCGGCCAGCGGCATGTCGGCGAGCAGCTCCGCGTCGTCGACCATCACCGCCACGGCCCGCGCGTCGTCGCGCCGGCCGGCGGCCGGCAGCAGCCGAGCCACCTCGTCGGCATCGGCGGCGGCGTCGGCCCCCAGCGAGCCGAGCACGCCCGGCGCGCCGGCCAGTCCGCGCAGCGGCGAGGGCCGGGGCGTGATCAGGACCAGCCGGGTTCCGCCGGCGAGCAGGGTCGTCGCCAGGGTGACCAACGCGGTGCTGCGCCCGGAGCGCGCGGGCCCGGCGACCGTGAAGCCAGGGCCGTCCGCGGCCAGGTCCACGATCAGCGGACCCAGCTCGTCGCCACCGACCCCGACCAGACCCAGCAGCGGCACTGGAGGTGGCGGTGGCGTTGCCGGTGCCGTGGCCGTGGCCGCCCACGGTGCCGCCGTTCCAGCCCCTCCGGGCGCCTCCGCGAGACCCCGCCGCGCCGGTGTCGGTGTCTCCGGCGCACCGCCACGTCCCAGCGCCGGCCATGGCGACCCCGGGAGCGCTGCCGCCTCGGCCAGCGTGATCCGGGACGGCAGGGGGTCGATCCGCATCGGCCGGCGCTGGTCGGTGCGCGGACCGGTCGCCGGGCCGGGCGGCACGCCATCCCGCGCGGCCGCCCACCCGCCGAGCCGGGCGAGCGCGGCCACCTGCGCCCTGCCGGCCGGATCGGGGGCGAGCAGCGCGACCTGGGTCTCGACCGCCGGGGCCGCACCAGGTGGCCGAGACCCAGGTGGCCCAGGGTCTCCGCCGGCGCCTCCCAGGGCGTTCTCGACGGCGTCGCCGAGCCGGAACCCGCGTCCCGGCGTCACGCCGTCCGGCACGGCTGAGCTCGCCAGGCCAACCAGGGGATAGTCGCCCCGGTCGGCGAGGCGCAGCACCAGCCGGTTCTCGATCGCGGACGCGACCCGGCCGGTCAGCCCGCGCCGGTCGGCGGTGACCAGCACCCGCAGGCCGACCGCCGGGCCTTCGCGTAACAGTCGCGACAGCTCGTCGACGAGCCGTCCGCCGTCGACGTTCTCGAAGGCGGTCAGGAAGCCCTCGAACCTGTCGAGCAACAGCACCAGATAGGGCAGCGCGGCCGCCGGCTCGGCCGCGCGCTGCTCGCCCAGGTCGGCGTAGCCACGGCTGGCGAACGCCTCCTGCCGGCCGGCGACCTCCGCGCGCAGCCGGGCGAACAGCCGTTCCACCCGCTCGGGCGCGTCCGCGCTGACCACGGCGCCGGTGTGCGGCAGCGCGGTGAGAGCCAGCAGCGCGTTGTTGCCGCAGTCGAGACCGAACAGATGAGCGTCGCGGGACGACACGGTGGCCGCGAGCGCGCCCGCGAACGTCCGCAGCACGGTCGACCGGCCGGATCGCGCTGACCCGACGACCAGCAGGTGACCGTGCCCGTCGAGGTCGACCAGGTAGGGACGCTGGTCCTGGTCGTCCGGCAGGTCCGACAGCCCGACCGGGACCGGTGCCAGCCGCGCGTGCTCACCGCCAGCGGCGCCGCGGACGGCGCTACGGGCGGCGCTCGGGTCGGCCGGTGTGCGTGCCGCGTCGGCGAGTAGGTCGCCCAACGTGACCACCGGCGGCAGCGGCGGCAGCCATGGGCCAGGCTGCCGGGGGACACCGGTCAGCTCGGCCGCGGCGCGCACCGCGTCGACGAGCAGCCGCAGGTCGCTGGCGGCGCCGTCGTCCGCCGCCTCCGTCGGCCGGCGGGGAAGCGGCCCGCCCAGCGCCGCCCATGGCAGCTCGACCACCCACGGCGCCCGCGCGGCCCCGCCCGCGGCGCCGCCCCCGCCGCCACCCGCGCCTCCATCCGTCGCTGGGCCCGGCGACGTCGGCCGGCCGCCGACGCGGCCGGTCTGGAACGCCACCAGCGACGCGTGCCCGAGCCGCGCGAATGCCCGTCCCGGTGTCGACCGGCCGATCCGGGCGGCGTTCGGCGCGTCGAGCACGTCGGCGCTTTCGCCGGCGTCGGTCATCCGCAGGCCGATCCGCAGGTTCGTGTTCGCCCTGATCTCCGGGGAGACCACGCCGGCGGGCCGCTGGGTGGCGAGCAGCAGGTGAATGCCCAGCGACCGGCCGCGCTGCGCGAGGTTCACCAGACCGGCGACGAACTCCGGCAGCTCCCTCGCCAGCGAGGCGAACTCGTCGATCACGATCACCAGCCGCGGTAGCCGTGGCGGCGCGGGTAGCCGTGGTAGCTCGGGTGGCCGTGGTAGCTCGGGTGGCCGTGGTAGATCGGGCAGCCACGGCAACTCGGGGATCCGGCCGGCGGCGCCGGAGATACCTGGACGGGCAGAAGCACTCGGACGGGAAAGACCGGTCAGGCGGTCATAGTCCTCGAGGTCCTTCGCGCCGGCGGCGGCGAGCAGGTGCTCGCGTCGGCGAAGTTCCGCGTTCAGGGAGGTGAGTGCCCGGGCGACCAGGTGGCTGTCCAGGTCGGTGACGAGTCCCACGCAGTGCGGAAGGTCGATGCAGTCGGCGAAAGCGCTTCCGCCTTTGTAATCGACGAGCACGAACGTAAGCGCGTCCGGCCGGTTCGCCACGGCGAGCGACGCGACGATCGACTGCAGCAGCTCCGACTTTCCCGACCCGGTCGTGCCGGCGATCAGCCCGTGCGGCCCATCCCGCCGCAGGTCCAGCGTGAACGGCCCGCCGTGCCCCACCCCGACCGTGAAGGAGGTGTCCCCGCCGGGCGCTGCCGCCCAGCGGGCGGCGACCGCGGCCGGCGTCGGGGGATCGAGGGCGAGGACGTCGAGCAGCCGCGCCGCCGCGGGCAGCGTCGACTCGTCCCGATCGCCGCCGACGTCGCGCAGCGCGGCGAGCCCGCGGGCCAGCCGCTCGCACCAGGCCGCCGCGCCACCCGTGACGACCGACTCATCGAGCGTCTGGCCGGACGGGTCCAGCGTCGCCGCGGTCGCGACCAGGTCCGGCCGGGCGTCGTCGACGACGACCCCACTCGCCTGGCTGACGCGCAGGCCGCTCGGGACCTGCTCCGCCACCGCCTGGCACTCGGCGGGCAGCAGCCGGACGTCGCGGTCCAGGCAGATCGAATACACCCCGACCGCCGGCCCGTCGCGCAGCACCGACACCATGCCGGGCAACCCGCGCAGCGCCCGCGCCCCGTCGAGGATCACGAGCACGTCCGGCTCACCGGGGAGCGCGCCTGACGGCCCCCGCAGTCCAACGGGGGTGCCGCCGTGGGAGCCGGGGGCACCGGGGCGGCCACCCCGATCCGCGGTCCGTGCGGCGACCAGCTGGGCCAGCTCCCCGATCCGGCGCGCCCTGCTGACCTCGTCCAGGCCGACCCGGAGGGCGGCCTCCTGGCCGTCAGTCTCAGCCGACGGGCGGGCATGCGGCAGCCAGCGAGCCCACTCCCAGGCCGACGCGCCGTCCGACCAGGTCAGCAGGTAGACGACCAGGTCCAGCGGGCTGTGCAGGACGGCGGCCTGGGCGAGCAGCCAGCAGCCGACCACCCGCGGCAGCTCGCCACGGCCGGCGACACCGAGCACGCCGTGCTCCGCGAGCGCCACGGTGACCGGGACGTCCGGCACGGTCCGGCTCCACCCCTGTAGCTGGCGCCCGTCATGCCGTCGCTGATCGGCGGGGTCCTCGACCGTCAGGTCGCTCGGCAGGTCGGCGGTGCCGAGCCGCAGCCGCAGGTAGTCCGGATCGCCACGGCGGCGTTCCCACAGCCGTCGCCGCGGCCCGACCGCGGTGAGCAGCACCTGGGCCGGGTCCGGTGCGCCCAGGCGCCGCTCGGCGCACTCGCGCGCCAGCGCCGCGTGGATCTCGCGTTCCGTCTCGGCCAGCCGGCGCCGGTGCTCGGCGAGGTCGCGGCGATGGGCCCGGCGGGCCAGCCGGCCGCCGCTCAGGTGCGAGGCGACCATGCCCAGCGGTGCCAGCAGCGCGAGCAGCAGCAGGTAGTAGATGTGCAGGGCGAACGCCATCGCGCCCGCGCCCACCGCCGGCAGCAGCGCCCCGAGGATCGGCATCGGGCGGCGTTCGGGTCGCGCGGGCGCGGGCGGCAGCCGGAAGCGGACGTCGGGCCGCGGCGGGGACATCCGGGGCGGCCGGTTCACGTCGCGCCGGTGGCCGTCCTCGGCCGGCCGGGTCGCCAGATCCTGCGGCCCGGCGACCGCCACGGTCAACAACACCGCCCCCACCGCCAACATCGGCGCGGGCCGCAACGGCGCGGCATCGTCGCGCTCGGCGACGAGCGGCAGAGGAAGCAGCCGTCCGGCCGCCGGCAACGGCTCCCCGTCGAGGAGCACCTCGTCGAACCCGTCGCCCGCCCCCGCCGGGACGACGGCGCACGAACCATCCGCCCCGACGATGAGCTCCAGCGCGACGTCCGCGACCGTCGGGTCATCGAGCGGCACGGCGCAGTCCGGCCCGGTGCCGATCAGAAACCGGCCCGGCCCGAGCCGGTGCACCACGCCGGCACCCGGTCCGCCGACGACCCGCGCCTCCACCAGCCCGACCGGCTCGCCCACGGCGGGGCACCCCGCCGCCGACCCCAGGCCGACCACGACCCCGTCGACCAGCGGCGACTCCCGCAGATCGAGCCGTCCGTCCACCGTGCGCCCGTCGACGAACACGACGGGCGCACGGTCCGCCCCGGCGCGGAGGCGGCCGGCGAGCGCCCGCCCCACCTCTCGGACAGGTGTCTCCTCGTCCGCCTCCACCATGACGTCCGTGCTGACCCCGCGAACCGGATCGGCAACGCTCAGTACCACTCGCATGCCGCGCAAGGTACGTCCAGGACCACCGCGAACCCCACCAGACCGGACCTCCCGCCCCGACTCGGACGCTTGACAGATCCGCCTCGCGCGACGGCACCCGCCGCCCGGCCGGCCGCCACACCCCTCGGTCGAGCCGCTATGATTGGCGAGCACGCTGGGAGGCTTCGCCTAGTCCGGTCTATGGCGCCGCACTGCTAATGCGGTTTGGGTCTACAACCCATCCGGGGTTCAAATCCCCGAGCCTCCGCCCTTGATCAGGGGTCTGACCTGCTGGTTCACTCGCGAGAGTGGATCTTCGGGTCGGGCCCCTGAGTCGTCTCCAAGATCTAAAACTGGCTGTGGATGGCCCAAGGATGACCCCAACAGGAATGATGTTGATTCGGGCAAGGTCGGCGAGGTCGGCTTCGCCTCCTGAGGGATCCCGGGCGTCCGGTCAGACCTCAGGGTCACGAAACGGTGCTGGCCGTGCCCCTGACGCCTGACACGACGCTCCGCCCTACTCGGCCGAGGTGGTGACATGGGAACGCCGCCATCGGCAGCCCTGTGACGCCGCGGCAGGTTCCGCGCCCGTATCCACCAGTGAGGACATCGTGACCGAGGCAAACGATCGGCTGGTCGAGGGCATCGCGCTGATCACCGCCGCTGCGTCCCATGACTTGACGCAGATGTCCGCGGAGATCCGCCGGGCGATCATCCTCGCCGCCGGCCTGCCGGAGCCGTCCAGCGACGTGGACAATGGCGGTCCGGATGACGGCCAGTCGGCCCTACGACTGTTGCGCGACCTGGCCGCGAGCAATCCCGACGCGCTTGCCGAGGCTACCGGGAAGATCATCGAAGAGTCCGCGATACGTATCGCCGCGGTCGCCTACCTTGCCGCCACGCTGAATGGCGAAKGGCGGCCCAGTCTGGAAAACATCGCGCTGATCCTTGCCGCCCAGGCAGAGGACGACGAGCAGTGACGACCATCCACACCGCAGATCCGGCGACCGCCCGCGGCGTTGCCGCTGCGATGCTGGCCGTGGGGACTGCGCGGAACCGCAAGCTCTCTTCCGTCGCCCTCGACTACGGCTATGCCGAAGACGAGGGCCGCAGGACTGGGAGATCCGGAACGCCGGCAAGGGCCGCAACGGCGACAGCACCTACACGATCCGCCGCGCCGCCGACCCGCTGTTCGTCGGTTTCGACGGTGAGCCGGACGTGTTCGAGCGGGTCCGGCCGCTTCCGGAGCCCCGGGAATGGCGGATCACCGAGGGCCCGCTGCCCGGCACGTTCACCATCGGCGTCGTCGACAACGACCTGACCCTCGGCCTGCACCCGGCGCTCGTCTTCCCGCCGATGGTCGCCCTCTCGCCCATCTTCGACGAGGACCGCGGCTGGGCCCTGCAGCCCGCCCGCTGACCCGACACCCGACCCGATGCGCGCCCCCACCTGGCTCTGACGGCCGGGCGGGGGCGCTGCCATCTGGGGATGGACCGGATGCCATCGGCGGACTCGTCGGCGCCACCAAGTCACCAGGTCACTGGATTCCTGATTCCCGGTGTGACCCGTTCGAAGATGACGACCAGGGCGACGCGGCTTTCGGTCAGTGCCAGTCGCTGATCTGCACGTCGCGGGGCGCCGGTTCGCCGGTTCCCGTTTCCAGGAACGCCTTCAGGCTCATCAGGAACGTCGCCCACTTGGTGCTGCAGTGGTACATGAACTCCACGGGCTCACGCCATCCCTGGTGAGCGAACAGGATGATCGTGAATTCGCCCGCGGTCCGCAGTTCCCAGCTGACCTGGGTGCCGACCCACTCGTCCGGGCCGTCGATGACCTCCCAGAGGACGCGCTCGGCCGGCTGGGTCTCGAGAACCTTCATGTCGAAACCGCCGGCGGCCCCGAAGCGGAATTTGAGAACGCCGCCGGCCTCGCCGTCCCCGTGCGTGTCCTCGGTCCACCAACCCGCCAGGTCCTCCCGCGTCGTCAGCGCACGGAAAACGGCTTCGCGGGATGCTACGACCCCCACGCGGTGCAGAATGTCCGCCATTGTTCTCTCCTCTTCCCGATCCGGTTCTCCGCCCGGCCGCGGTCGCGGCCGGGGCGCGTTCAACTGTTCTTCTGGATGGCTTCGGCGATCTGCTTGATCCGCCGCAGCCGGGCATCCCAGGCGTTGCCGACGGCGTTCAGCTGTGCCACGGCGCGCGCGAGCTGGGCCTCGTCGAYGCGGTAGCGCTTCTCTCGCCCGGCCGGCGTCGCCTGGACCAGGCCGACGCGATCGAGGACGCCGAGGTGTTTGGCCACCGCCTGCCGGGTCACCGGCAGCTGCTCGCTGAGCGAGGTGGCGGTCCCGGCGTCGGTGGTCAACAGCAGGTCGAGCAGACGCCTGCGGGTCGGATCCCCGATCGCCGACCACAGGTCGTCGTTGATCGCGAGCGTCATCGCGCCGAGACCAGGCGTTCGGCGCACGCCCCGATGCGGGGAACGTAGGTGCCCCAGCCGGCGACGTGGTCGTTGTACTGCTGCTCCAGGACCGCGATCTCCCAGCCCTGCTCCCGGAACCCGGTCTCGGTGAGCCGGAGCAGCGTGCCCGAGCCGGATGGAACGAGTTCGAAGGTGACCAGCAGCGAGTTGCCGTCGACCGCCTTTTCTCCCGCCGGATGCGTCCAGCGGAAGGTGAACAACCGTGGCGGCTCGGCGACCAGCACGGTCATGGGGACGACCTGGGCTCGGGGGTTGTCGCCGTCGGCCCACGCCAGTTCCCCCGTTGCGCCGGGGATCGGCTGGACGTCGGATTCGGCGTACCACCAGTCCCGGACGTGCTCGGGCTGGCTGATCACTTCGAACACCACCTCGGGCGGGGCGTCGACGTGGATCTCGCGCTCGATGCTCGCGTACTCCATGGGGTCTCCCGGCTATCGCAACCATTGGTTGCTAGTCAGGCTATCGCCGCTTCCGCGGAAGTGCAACCATCGGTTGCTATAGCTGGGGACCGTCGCCGTCCAGGTTGGGGGGACCTGGGTGATCATGAGGGTGGCTCCGGCCCCGCGAGTTCAACGCGGACCAAGCGCGCGCGGGGCCGCGTCGACGGCGGGACCGGCTGCGGGAGACTCGGCACTGACCGCAACTCCGAGACTTACCCTGATCGGCTTGCCTAAAATCCACCCAAACTGGTGGCGTAGCGGGCGACTCGCCAGGGAACACACCAATCCCCTGGGTCGGAACTTCCGGAGGAGGATCCCCGTCATGGCTCACTACGTTTGCCCCGGCTGCAAGACCAGGTCCGACAAGGTGGCGACACGCGCCGAGGCCGCTCAGCTGTTGGAGATCCACCGCCAGTACTTCTGCACCGTGGCAAAGATGGTGCAGGGGCTCAGGCGCCGCTGATCCCAGGGCGGCGCCCGGCCGCCGGTTCGGACCGCCGCCCGCCGGTCCGCCCGCGGGTCCTCCCCAGCGCTCAGCCCGGGCGGCGGGTGGGCAGCAGTCCCCTGCCGAACGCCTCGGCGACGGCGGCCGCCCGGTCGTTCACGTCCAGCTTGGCGTAGATGTGTAGCAGGTGGGTCTTCACCGTCGCCTCGCTGATGAACAGCTTCCGGGCGACCTCCCGGTTCGTGGCGCCGCGGGCCACGATCGCCAGGATCTCCAGCTCGCGGGTGCTCAGGGGGTCGCGGGTCGGCGCCGGCGCGGCGCGCATCTGGCCGAGCAGCCTGGTCGCGACCGACGGTGAGAGCACCGCCTCGCCTCGGGCGGCCGCGCGCACGGCGCGGATCAGGTCGTCGCGAGGCGCGTCCTTGAGCAGGTAGCCGGTGGCACCCGCCTCGATCGCCGGGACCACGTCGCTGTCGGTGTCATACGTCGTCAGGACCAGCACCCGGGCCTCGCTGCCCGCGTCGCGCAGCGCGGTGATCGCGCTGACCCCGTCGAGCCGCGGCATCCGCAGGTCCATGAGCACCACGTCCGGTCGCAGCGCCCCGRCGAGCCGGACGGCGGCGGCGCCGTCACCGGCCTCGCCGACCACCTCGATCGACGGGGTGTCGGCGAACATGCCGCGCAACCCGTCGCGCACCACGGGGTGGTCGTCGACGAGCAGCACCCGCACCGGGTGGTCGCCCTGCTCCTCGCGGCCGGGAGGAGACGGCTCAGGCATCGACGGCCCACGCGGTTGTCTCGACCATCCCGGCTCCCACGATCTCGGCTCCTACCGTCTCGGCTCCCAGCGTCTCGGCGTCGCCGCGCGGCGCGGGGATCGCCGGAAGTGCCGCGGACACCGCGGTGCCCGCGCCCGGCTCCGACTCGACGCTGAAGCCGCCGGCAAGCCGGGCGACCCGTTGGCGCATCGCAGCCAGCCCGAACCCGCCGCCACGCGTGTCCCCACCGCCCTCGGCCTGGCCGGGGCCGGCCTCGTCGGTGTCGAAGCCGACGCCGTCGTCGCGGATGTCGACGGTCACCACGTCGGACATGTAGGACAGCGTGAGCCCCACCCGGTTGGCGGCCGCGTGCTTGGCGACGTTGGCCAGCGACTCCTGGACTACCCGCAGCACCGTCGCCTCCACCTCCGGGTGCAGCGCGACGACCAGCCCGGTGGCCGACACCTCGACCGGCACCCCGTTCGCCTGCGTCCACCGGGCCGCGACGTCTGCCAGCGCGTCGGGCAGCGCAGCCTCGGCGAGCTCGGCGGGGCGCAGCGCCTGCACCGACCGGCGAGCCTCGGTCAGGCTTTCGCGGGCCAGCCGCAGCGCGGTTGATATGTGTCGCCCGCGTGCCCCGGCCTGCTCGGCGGCCTGCAGCTGGGTGATGATCCCGGTCAGTCCCTGCGCCAGGGTGTCGTGGATCTCCCGGGCAAGCCGGGCCCGTTCGTCCAGGATGCCGGCCTCTCGGGCCTGGACCACGAGCTGAGCGTGCAGGCCGGCGTTCTCGGTCAGCGCGGCCTGCAGCCGTCGGTTGGCGTCGCCGAGCTCCGCGATCGCGCGTCCGCGAGCCTCCCTCTGCTCGTTGGCGACGACGGCGAACCAGGTCATGGTGCCGGCCACGCCGACGTTGAAGATGACGACGACCAGGTAGAGCACGAGGTAGCCCCAGGTCGTCGGCACCCCGCCGACCTGCGACGTCGCCGCGATCAGGGCGGTCACCGCCGCGCCGGCCAGCCGCCACCACCCGACCAGCAACGCGGTCGACTCCAGGTAGCCCGTGAAGGCGAAGAAACCGAACCAGGGCGACCTGACGACCAGAACCGCGATCAACGCCAGCAGGACGACCAGGTAGCCGGTCATCAGCCGTCGCCTGCTGACCCAGGCCGGATGCGCGGTACGGAACCACACCATCCAGGCCGCGGCGACGGCGGACAGGCCGAGATCCACCGCCCGGTGCGACCAGCCTGCCTGGAGCGGCACCAGGCAGGTCAGCAGGGCCGAGACGACCAGCCCGACATACGGGATGATCCGGTAGGCGCGCAGCTCCCGTGACTCCCAGGGCTCGGTGAGGACGCCCAGGCCAGCCGGAGCCTCCCGCGGGACGGGCGCGCCGGGCGGACCGGGCACTGTCGACCCGTCCGACGGGCCGGTCGGGGCGGACGAGCCGGTCGAGCCGGTCGAGCCGGACATGTGACACCTCTTTCCCGATTCCGATCTTCCGGGCTGGCACCCGTCTCCCGAATTCACGCCGATCGGGGACAACAGCCCCGACAGGTTCTCACGTCCAGCGGAACCAGCGGGCCGCGCCGATACCGCACAGCACGATGTAGGCGGCCATCACCCCGACGTGCGCCGCGCTCGGCCACGACCCGGACATCGAGTCCTGCAACGCGCCGACGGCCGCTCCGAGAGGGGTCGCGTCCCCGATGCGCACGAGCAGGTGCGGCATCGCCTCTCGGGGCACCCACAGCCCGGCGAAGAACATCAGCGGGTAGAAAAGCCCGACCCCGATGCCGTTCGCGACCCCGCCGCTCGGCGCCACGGACGCGATCAGCAGGCCGAGCGCGATGAGGGTCGCGATCGTCAGCAGGAGCRCCAGCACGTAGCCGACGGGCTGTTCCGGCGCGGGCACGTGGAACGCGGCCGCGCCGACCACGTGGAGCAGCGCCGCGACGACGACCGCGATGACCGCGATCACGGCACCCTGCGCCGCCAGCAGCAGCGCGGGGCTCGCCGGCGTGGTCGCGAGCCGCTTGAGCACCCCCTTCTCCCGGTACCTCGCCAGGGTCCCCGGCGTCAGGCTCAGCCCCAGCAGCGCGACGACCATGACGATCGTGATCGGGAGGTAGAGGTCGATGACCCGCGCTCCGTCGAGATCGGCGCTGGGCTCGCGGAAGGACGGGACGCAGCCGAGGATCACGACGAGCACGACAGGCAGGCCGACGCCGAACAGCGTCGTGCCGGGGTCGCGCAGCGCCAGTCGTGCCTCGCTGCGCGTCAGCGCTCCGAACGCCATCCGGGACATCAGGACCTCCTCGTTTCGTCGTCGGCGGTGCTTCCCTCGACCTGCGCCTGCGCCTGGGGCGTGGTCTCGCCCGCGCCCGTGGGTTCCGGGGCCGGCGACCTGGTCAGCGACAGGTAGGCGTCGTCCAGCGTGGCCTGCTCGATGCGCAGGTCCTGGGCGACGATCTGGTGGCGGGCGAGCACGGCGACCACGGCGTGCACCAGCTCGCCCTTGCCGGTCACCCGGACGGTCGGCCCGGCGTGGGTCACCGTGGCGACCTCGGGAATGGCGGTGAGGAGGGCGTCGTCGATCGCCGCGGACGGCCGGAACCGGATCGTTGACGTGCCCTCGGCGGCGCGGACCAGCCCGGCCGGGGTGTCGAGGGCGACGACCCGGCCGGCGTCGAGCACCGCGACCCGGTCGCAGAGCCGCTCGGCCTCCTCGAGCAGATGCGTGACGAGCAGGATCGTCACGCCGCGTTCGCGGATCCGCTCGACGAGGTCCCACACGTCGCGCCGGCCGTGCGGGTCGACGCCCGTGGTCAGCTCGTCGAGCACCGCTATCCGCGGGTCGCCGACCAGCGCGAGCGCGAGCGAGAGGCGTTGGCGCTGCCCGCCGGACAGCTTGCCGAACCGGGTCCGGCGCACCTCGGTGAGGCCGAGCTCGTCGCGCAGCGCGGCGGTGTCGACCGGGGCGTCGTAGAACGCGGCCTGCAGCGCCAGCGCCTCGTCGACGGTCATCCGCGCGGGCAGTTCGCTCTCCTGCAGCTGGACGCCGAGCTGGGGCGTGAGCGTCCGCCGGTCCGCCCACGGGTCCAGCCCGAGGACGCGGACCGTGCCCCCGTCCTGCCTGCGCAGCCCTTCGATGATCTCTACCGTCGTCGTCTTGCCGGCGCCGTTGGGCCCGAGGACGCCGAAGATCTCACCCTGCCGCACGCTGAACGACACTCCGCGCAGCACCTCGCGGTCGCCGTAACGCTTCTCGAGGCCGTCTACCTCGATCGTGGTGGAGCCTGAACCAGCCATGGCTCAAACCCTGCCGCCATCGGCCCCCGTTGTGGATCAACCGTCCGGCCGTCATCGGCCGCGGGCCGGTTGATAGGCCCATCAACCAATCAGTCGATGGCACGTCGCGTTCCAGCGCCAGCCTCCCGGGCGCCGGGCGCCGGGCGCCGGCGCTCGCGCTGCGTGAGAGGTGCCGGGGGTCGGGTGCTGGGTGCGGCGCTAGGACAGCTGGGTCAGATTGATCGTCACCGGGAACGGGGTGGTGACGTGCACCAGCCCGCTCTGGATGGCGTGCTCCTGGTAGACCTGCGACGCGGGGTCGAGGTCGTAGGCGCAGGCGACGGGAACCCCGGTGGCCGACCACTCGATCCGCCAGTAGTGGCCGATGCCGGCCTGGGCGTAACGGTGCACGCCGACGATCCGGCCGGTCGCCAGGGAGTTGCTAGAGACCAGCTCGACGACGCACAGCACCTGGTCCGCGTGCATTGGGGCGGCGTCGAGCGCGTCGGCGCGGTAGACGACGACATCCGGGCGGCGGACCGTCAGCGGCGCCTCGGTCAGCCGTATCTCGACGGCGACGTCCGCGTTCCACTCGGACCCGCCGGCGGCGTCCAGGGCGTTCGCGATGAGCCGCGCCGCTCTTCGGCGCCGGGCTGACGGGACGGCGGTCGCGACGGCTCGGCCGTCAGCGATCTCGACGTCGGCACGGTGGTCCTCCGGCCAGCGGTCGTACTGGCGCGGCGTGACCTTCTCGGCGGCGATGGTTCCGTCCTCCCTGGTCAGCAGCCAGCCTAACGCGACGAAAAGGCAACCGCAGCCAGACGATTCATCGGCCGGGTGCGCGCCGAACGACTCGGCGGCCTGGCCCACCAGGGCCAGGCCGCCGAGGGACAAGCGGGTACGGGTTCGTTCGGGCGAAGGCCCGCGGGCTCGGGTGTCAGGCCGAAGGGCGCGGGCTGGGGTCGGGCTGGGGTCGGGCTCGGGTGTCAGCTGACGAGGTCGACGAGCTTGCGGCCGTCTATCCAGTTCCCGGTGAGGTCGGTGAAGCCGTTGCCGTTCCAGGTGAGCAGGCGCACGGCGGAGTTGCAGATCGACGGCAGGATCACGATCTGCTTGCCGTCGCAGGTGAACGGGTGCGCCATGACGTTCGGGTACTCCGTGGTCGCCCGCAGCGTGGTGGTCAGCGCCGCCGGCGTCGGGTCCGGCAGGGTCTCGAGCAGGTTGCGGACCACCAGCACCGCCGAGAACGAGCCCTCCGAACCGGACGTCCGCTGCTCGGCCGGCACCCGCTTGGCGAACGCAGCCGCGGCGGCGTCCTTGTCCCCGTCGGTCGCCGGCACGTAGCCGGAGGCGAACACCAGGTTGTCGGTGTGCCCGCCGGCCGCCCTGGCGACGGCGGGGCTCGCGCAGGAACCGATCAGGTACATCGGTGTCTTGATGTTGAGCGCGCTCGCCGCCTGGACGATGCGGGCGCAGGCCTGCGCCTGGAACACGACGACGATCGCGTCGGGGTTGCCCTTGGCCGCGTTGCTGAGCGCCGGGGCGAAGTCGGCGGCGTCAGCCTTCTCCGACGTGAGTGTGACGTCCGTCACACCCTTTTTGTTCAGAATCCGCTTCGAGTAGTCGATCGCGATGGAGAGCAGCCCGGACAGGTCGACGTACAGCGCGTGCACGCTGTGGACCTTCTTCACCGACGTGAGGTAGTCGGTGATGCCGAGCAGCTCGGCCGCGGTGCCGCCGGTCAGCGAGAACGAGTTCGTCGAGTTGAGCTCCCCGTTGAGCTGCGGTGAGCCGCTCACGTACGGGATGCCGGCGTTCTTGTAGACGTCCATCGCCGCCTCGGCGCCGACGTCGATCCCGCCTACGACGGCGACCGGGTGCTGCGAGACGAGCTTGTTCGCGCAGTCCTGCGACGACTCGGGCGAGCCGTTCGTCGCGCAGGTCACCAGCTTGATCGGCCGGCCCTTGACCCCGTTCAGGTCCGAGTTCGCGTACGCGGCGGCCGCCTGCGCGGCGATCCGGGTCTCCGGGAACGAGCCGACCGCGCTGTTCTCCTGGGTCACGTAGCCGAGCAGCAGGGGTGCCCCGGTCGGCTGGGCCGCGGGCGTGCCGTTCGTCCCGCCGTCCGACGAACCCCCTCCGCGTTCGCTCGTACACCCGGCGAGAACCATCACCAGCGCTACGCAGCCAGCCGCGAGAACACGCGCAAAACGGATCACGCCCAGGAAGCTACACTCCCGTCGGCAGCCGGGCGCGGTCGAGTCGAGCTTGGGGACTGGTGTGTCCACGTATCTAGCCGCGTTGGTTCTCGGGCTTGGCACCGGGGCCGTGTACGCAGCACTCGGGCTCGGTCTTGTGCTGACCTATCGGGCATCTGGCGTGGTCAACGTCGCGCATGGTGCCTTCGCCATGTACGCGACGTACCAGTACGCCGAGCTGCGTGAGGTCGGCGACATCGTCTTTCCCATCGTCGGCGTGCCACCACGAATTCATCTGACCGACCACCCGTCATTCACCCTCGCGTTCACCGTCTCGCTGGCGCTCGCCGGGCTGTTCGGGCTCATCGCTTATCTGCTGGTGTTCCGGCCATTGCGCTCCGCGCCGCCGATGACCGCCGTCGTGGCCGCCGTCGGGCTGATGATCGCGCTGCAGGCGGTGGCCGTGATCCAGTTCGTCTCCGGGTCGTCGGGTACGGACAGCCGGTTCCTCGATCCGGTGCTGACCCAGAAGCCCGTCAAGGTGTTCGGCACGACGGTCCCCAGCGACCGGCTGCTGCTCGCCGCGCTCGCGGTCGCCGCCGGGCTGGTGCTGTGGGCGGTCTCCCGCTGGACCCGGTTCGGGCTCGCCACCCGGGCCGTAGCCGCCGACGCGGACACGGTGGCGCTGTGGGGCTACCGCACCGAGCTGATCGCCGCCGCGAACTGGGTGGTGGCCGCGGTGCTGGCGGCGGCGGCCGGCATCCTGATCGCGCCGGTCTCGGCCCTCAACCCGACGACGTACTCGCTGTTCGTCGTGCCCGCGCTCGCGGCGGCGCTGCTCGGTGGCCTGTCGTCGTTCGGCGCGACCGTGGCGGGCGCGCTCGCGCTCGGCATGGCCCAGTCGGCGCTGCTGCAGGTCCAGCGGGACGTGAGCTGGCTCGACCAGCCGGGCCTGCGCGCGCTGCTGCCGCTGCTGCTGCTCATCGGGGTCGCCGTCTCGCGCGGGCAGCTGGTGCCGGGCCGGGTCTCGGCCGCCGCGGCCACCGCCCGGCTGCCACCGGTCAGCCCGCCGATCGGCGCGCGCCGATCGGCGCGCGCCGGTCGGCGCTCACGCTGCTCGTCGGCGTCGCCGTCGGGGTCGGCGCGCTGTTCCTCCTGCAGGGCACCTACCGGCTCGGCCTGGAGCGCAGCCTCGCCGGCGCGGTCGTCTGCCTGTCGTTCGTCGTCCTGGTCGGCTACGTCGGCCAGCTCTCGCTCGCGCAGATGTCGATCGCCGGCGTCGCCGGCTTCCTGCTCGCCCGCCTGCAGCGCAGCCTGCACATCCCGTTCCCGGTCGCGCCGCTGCTCGCCACGGCGGTGGCCGCCGCCGTCGGCCTGCTGCTGGGATTCGTCGCCCGCCGGGTACGCGGCATCGACCTCGCGGTGATCACGCTTGCCGCCGGCGTCGCGATCCAGGAGGCGGTGTTCGCCAACCCACTCATCACGGGTGGGCTCGCCGGTTCCAAGGTGCCGGCGCCGAAGGTGTTCGGCCTTGACTTCGGTGTCGCCGGTCGGGGCTTCCCCCGCGTGCAGTACGGGCTGCTGTCGCTGGTCGTGCTGGCCGCCTGCTGCTACGGCGTCGTCCGGCTGCGCGGCTCCCGGTTCGGGCGGCAGATGCTCGCCGTCCGGGCCAACGAGCGCGCCGCGTCGGCGGCCGGCGTCGACGTCCGGCGCACCAAGGTCCTCGCCTTCGGGATCTCGGCCGGGATCGCCGGCCTGGGGGGCTGCCTCATCGGCTACGGCCAGGGCACACTCTCCTTTGACTCGTTCGGCGTCACCGCGTCGCTGTTCTTCCTGGCCGTCGTCGCGGTCGGCGGGGTGACGACGGTGTCCGGCGCGCTGGCCGCCGGGCTGCTGGTGCCGGGCGGGCTGCTGTTCACCGCGCTCGACGACGTGGCCGGCCTGGGCACCTACCAGTCGCTGATCTGCGGGCTCGCCGTCGTGGTGTTCGCGGTGCTGCGGCCCGCGGGGCTCGCCTACCGGCGCCCGGCGACGCCCGCTGTCGCCGGTGCGCACCGGGCCGGCCGCGGCGGCGCCCGGTCGGGCGGGGCGCGCGGCGGCCCCGCCCCGCGGAGACCGGGCAGCTGGACGGGTCCATTGAGACGACCGGACCCGCCGGCCGGCGCGGTCCCCGCGGTCCCCGCGGGGGAGCCGAGTGCGCCGGGCGATCGGCGGCCCGGGACCGGTGTGACCGGTGGGGCGACGCCGGAGGGAGACGCCCGATGAGCGGATCGCTGCCGAACATGGGCGCGCTGGTGGCACCCGAGCGCGGGCTCGCCGTCGATGGCCTGACCGTCCGGTACGGGCGTGTGACCGTCGTCGACGACGTGTCGTTCGTCGTGCCGGCCGGCACGATCATCGGCCTGATCGGCCCGAACGGCGCCGGCAAGACCACCCTGATCGATGCGATCACCGGCTTCGTGCCTGGATCCGACACCGACGGGTCGATACTGCTCGACGGCGCCCGGATCGAGTCGCTGCCGCCGCACGAGCGGTTCCGGCGCGGCCTGGCCCGCACGTTCCAGTCGTTGGAGCTGTTCGAGGACCTGTCCGTCTCCGAGAACCTGGCCGTCGCCGGCGGTGCCGCCGCGGGCGGACCGACCTCCTCGGCCGCGTCCTCACAGCTGGCGTCCGCGGTCTCCGCCACCGTCGGCCCGGCCACGACCGGGCCGATCACCATCGGCCCGGCCACCGGGCCGCTGGCCATCGGCGCGGCGATCACCGACGGGATCGCCCGGGCGGGGCGCGGCGGGGTCGAGCTCGCCGCCGTGGCCAACCGCCTGCCGGACACGTTGACCCACGACGAGCGCGCGGCGCTCGCGTTCGGCCGGGCACTCGCCGGCAGGCCGCGAGCGGTGCTGCTCGACGAGCCGGCCGCCGGCCTCGACGCGCCGGGACGAGCGACCCTGTCCACCCGCCTGCGCGCGCTCGCCGCCGCCGGCATAGGTGTGCTACTCATCGACCACGACGTCGAGCTCGTCTTCTCCGTCTGCGACGAGGTGGTCGTGCTCGACGGCGGGCGGGTGGTCGCCCAGGGCCCGCCCGAGCGGGTCCGGGTGCACCCCGCCGTGCGGACCGCCTACCTCGGCACCGGGTCGGACGGCGCGGACACGCCCGCCCCGCCGCGGCCCCGCCAGCCGGCGGCCAGCGGTGACACCACGCCCGCCAGGCCAGGCTCGGCCGCGGCGCGGGCGCTGCCGCCCGTGCTGCTGGACGTCGACCGGGTCGTCGGGCGCTACGGCGGGCGGCGACGCGGCGTGCTCGCGATCGCGGGCGGCGCTGCCCCTGCCGGGGCACCAGTGGTGCGCGACGTCTCGCTCACCGTCAGCCCCGGGGAGATCGTCGCGCTGCTCGGCCCGAACGGGGCCGGCAAGACGACGCTCATCCGCATGATCTCCGGGTTGCTGCCCCCGGTCGCCGGCACGGTGACCCTGCTTGGCGCGCCCACCCGGCGCGCGGCTCCCGACAAACTCGCCAGGCGAGGCCTCGCCGTCGTGCCGCAGGGACACGGCTCGGTCCCGACCCTGACCGTCCGGGAGAACCTGCGGCTGGCCGTCCGCCATCCCGCGCCGCGCGGCGCCGCCGGGGCGGGCTGGCCCGTCCCCGACGCCGCGGCCGGCCCCGCCAAGGGCACTGGCGCTTCGGCCGGCGTCGGCCCCTCCGACGGCGAGCGCACCCGCTCCGCCGATGCCACCCCGTCTATCGGCGCCCAGCGGGCCGGGGATCGGATCGCGGCCGTTCTCGACCTGTTCCCGGCGTTGCGCGCGCTGCTCGGCCGGCCGGCCGGCGCGCTCTCGGGCGGCGAGCGCCAGCAGCTCGCGCTCGCCCTCGCGCTGGTCCGCCGGCCCGCGCTGCTGCTGGTCGACGAGTTCTCCTTCGGCCTGGCGCCCGGCATCGTGCCGCCGCTGCTCGCGGCGCTGCGCCGGGTCGCGGACGAGACGGGCCTGGGGGTGCTGCTCGTCGAGCAGCACGTCTCGCTCGCGCTGCGGGTCGCCGACCGGGCCTACGTCCTGGACCGCGGCCGCATCGCCCTCCATGAGGACGCCGCTCACCTGGCCGCCCACCCCGAGCTCATCGAGGAGAGCTACTTCGGCGGCACCGCCCAACCGACCGGCTGAGGGCTGACCGGCCGCCGGCTGGCCCGTTCCCGCTCCGGACGTGCGATGAGTTCAGTCGTGGCGAACAGTCTCATGGAGGCGGGTGCGCCGGCGGGCCGCGCCGACATCCGGTGCGAAGCGGTTGTCGACAACGCCCTTGGCGCCGATGTCGGCTTTCTACCGCCCCAGCGAGTTCCCCGGGTTGCGGTCCGGGCCGCTGTTGGGCGCCTGGCCAGGTCCACCGCCGGCTCCGTTGCGGGATCCATCGTCGGAGGGTCCCCCCACGCTGGCGGGCTGGCTGGGTTTGCCCTGATCCGGTCCGCCGTCCGGCCTGCCGGGTGCGCCGGCGTTGGGGCTGCCCGGAGACTGCGCAGGTCCGCCGCCCGGCTGGCTGGGTTTGCCTGGGGCGGCGTTTTCGGGTGCCTGGCTGGGTTTGCCTGGGGCGGCGTTTTCGGGTGCCTGGCTGGGTTTGCCTGGGGCGGCGTTTTCGGGTGCCTGGCTGGGTTTGCCTGGGGCGGCGTTTTCGGGTGCCTGGCTGGGTTTGCCCGGGGCGGGGTTTTCGGGTGCCCGACTGGGCTTACCCCCGCCAGAATTCTCGGGCGCGTGGCCAGGCTTACCCGCATCGGGCTTCTCCGGTGACTTGCCGGGGGTGCCAGGCAGCTCGCTGGGCTTGCCGGCCGGGTGGCCTGGGCTGTCGCTGTCGCTGTCGCTGCCGTGCTTGCGTGGCGTCGCGGATGGGGCCGGGGGCGATGTGGGTTCCGGCTGCTGGCCGGCCAGCCCGGCGCAGGAGGTGCTCACGTACTGCGGGCCACCGGCGGCGGCGATCGGGGAGGGACCACCCCTGGCGGTGCCGTCATACGCGCTGCAGACCGGGCCCCCCAGGGGGGTGGCTGGTGTGCCAGCGCCTGGACCGTACCCGGGAGGCATTCCCGGTCCGCCGGTGGCGGCTAAGGCGTTCGGTTCCGGCGACCGGACGGGCGGGGTGCTGGTCGCATGGGTTCCGTCGCCGCCGAACGGGGCCGGTACGGCGCCGGTCGCCGCCGCGACACCGCCAATGGCGGCGAGCGAGATGGCGGCCGCGGTCTTGACCGCGACCAGCCTGCGCACGACGGATGTGCGCGATGGCACGGCCGCGCGGGACAGCGGCACGACCGCGCGGCGGGATCCCCGGAAGGCGAGCACCGCGGCGCTCTCGCCGGCAAGCTCGCCGGGCGGAGCCGGGGCGGCCAGGCCACCGAGCGCGTCCGCCCGGAACGTGTCCAGGGACCCGATGATCCGTGGCCACATCCTGGCCGCCGCCGCCGTTATCTCGGCGTCGTCGGCGTCATCGGCGGAGAGGGCTCGCAGGTCACGCAACAACCTGGGGTGGACGTTCCGATAAAAATTCCTGAACGCATCCTCGTCCCCCTCCCTCGCCGCGGACAAAATGCGCCGTAGGTGAAACGGGTCACCATGTGCGATCTTCCGCTTCCGACTCCGGATCTCAAGTCACCGCCTTCGGACGCCGCGTCATTTTGGTGCTGTCGAACTGAGGTCGGCACCGGCAGGCACCGGTTTCGCCGCTTGCCGGTGCCGACCGCCCGCCAACAAAGGCGCCGCCGCGCGCCGCCATCTCTGGGTGGCCAACGTCCGGTGTTCGGCGAACGCGTTGTCCAGCTCCCGCAGCTTCGCGGTGATGCGGGCCGAGGAGAGGCCAGACGCCAGCGTGACGGCGTGGTAGGCGGCCTCCAGCGCGCCCTCCAGGTCCGGCGCCGGCCGTTGCAGGAATGCCAGCGCCAGATCGGCCTCACCATAGGCACGGCTACGGACACGCGCCGGGTCCTGTAACGCCCTGGATTCCACGAGCGACCGCTCGGCCTGCGCCGGTCGTCCGAGCAGCCTGAGACAATGGCCCTGGCATTCGGCCACGTCACCGGCGTTGTAGTGGCTGGCCCACACCGGCCCGTCGCCGGGCGTCGCACGGCTGACAGCCTTTTCCAGCTCCCGCAGGGCGGCCATGCAGCCACCTTCGTCACCCGTCCGGGCCAACGCCCAAGCGTGCTTGTCGTGCAACATAGCCGCCACCAGCGGCGTGGCCGCCGGCCCGGCGCGATCGAGCGCGGTGATCGCCAAGGCGAGGCTCTGCCGCGGGTGCCCGAGCCAGGCGGTCTGGTCGCTCATCGCCGCCAGCACCCGTCCGGCCAGYATCGCGTCGCCCGCATGTTCGGCGAGGCCGAGCGCCTGGATGTAGTAGCGCTGCGCCAGCGCTTGGTGCTCACACTCCTGGGACAACCATCCGCTGAACTGGGCGAGGTCACCGAAGGCGCCGCACAGATCGGCGCTCGTCGGCCCGTTCTTCACGGCCCGGAGACGGTCGTGCAGGAAGGTCACAGCGTGGGAACGGATTTCCCGGCTGCCCAGCCGGGCGTCCAGCTTTCGGAAGGACGCGGTCACCTCTCTGATCATGGCCGCGCTGGTCGTGGGATCGCCGGAATCTCGAGCCCGGTCCTGGCCTCGGTCCAAGGGATCCTGGCCTCGGTCAGGAGAGGAGGGCGACGCCTGCTCGACGCGGGCGACGATCCCGGTGAGACTCGACAGCGCTGGCTGCGCGAACGCGGTGGCCGTGAACGCCGGGATCTCGGGTAACAGGCCGCCCCGATGGACGTCCCGGCCAGACAGCCCGGCGAGGATACCGAGGGTCTCCTGTGGCGAGCCGGCGATGCTCAGCTCGAGATCGTGACGTGTGCGCTGTTCGCCTCGCCAGCCGAAATCTGCGGGTGTGATCGGGTAGCCCATCGCCGCGGAAATCTCGGCGGCCGCCAGCTCGGCGACCATGGGATTGCGGGGGCGCATTCCGCGCCGCCAGTGCCCGACCGTCGAACGCGACAGCCCGAGCTCCACCCGTCGCTGGCGACGGGCACGGAGATTGACCTGGCGGGCGAAACGGGTGTCCGACAGGCCCGCCTCCGACAGCAGCCGGGCGAACAGCGTCGGGCTGACATCGTCCTCAGATGACGCCGAGGTGGACATGAATCCTCTCGTGTCGCGCCGCCGCCCTGGACGAGTGGGGCGCAAAGGTGAGTTCTCATATGTCTGCGGGGGCGCAGAGTAGTGGGCCTCTCACAGGCCCCGAAAGGGGTGGTGCACAACTATCCCCGACTGCACGGCCCGAGCGGGACCGCGCGGAGAAGAAAGAACCAAGGCGACGACGATGAGATATACGGCGAATTCAGAGTTCCGCGGTGCCGTAGCCTTCGATACTGGAGGCGGCGGCGTCCGGTTGGGCCGGATTCTGTCGGCAAAGCGGTTGTCGACGGAGGTGGATCATGGCGAAGGTGCTGTACTCGGCCACGATGTCGCTGGACGGTTTCATCGCGGGGCCTGGTGGCGACATGTCGTGGCTGGCGGAGTTCCTCGTCGAGGATCCGTTCATCGACGACCTGGTCAGCAGGATCAAGGTGATCCTCGCCGGCCGGCGCACGTTCGACGGCGACGACCCGAACCGCGGCACCGACAAGGAAGGCGCCTTCCAGGGCGCCTGGCAGGGGCCGCAGGTCGTGCTCACTCACCGCCCCCCGGCCACCCCGGTCCCGGGTGTCACCTTCGTCGACGATCTCGGTCGCGCCGTGGCCGCGGCCAAGGAGGCGGCCGGCGACGGCTACGTCAACGTCCTGGGCGCCGACGTCGCCCGTCAGTGTCTCGAGGCCGGCCACGTCGACGAGATCCTCGTCTTCGTCGCCCCGATCCTCCTCGGCGATGGCACCCGGCTGTTCGCCCACCCCGGCGGTGCCACCGTCAAGCTCGAGCCCATCCAGGCCGCTTCCCTGCCAACCGCCTCCTGGCTCTGGCTGCGAGTCGTCGGCTGACGGACCAAAGATCCACACAGGCCCGCCAGGACGGCCCGTTCGGGCTGCTTAGGTGCGCCTATCTGGGGAAATCCGCGCACTGACGCCCGGGACTCGGCGGTCCTCCGTCGACCGCGCGGTCTCGGGAGGCCTGGACCGGCCGCCCCGGACGGTGCCCGGAACAGCCGCCCGGCCCGCCGCCCGGAACGGCCGACTTGTCGGACCCGTGGAGCATGCTGGGGGACCGAGCCGCCCACGAGGGGCCCAACCGCGTACCACTGTCTCGCCAGAATCGCAGGTATCACGATGCGCAAGTGGCTGCCACTGCTGACCGTCTGCCTGGGCACGTTCATGCTGCTGATCGACGTCACCATCGTGAACGTCGCGCTGCCGAGCATGGTCGACGATCTGCACGCATCCTTCGGAGCGCTGCAATGGGTCATCGACGCCTACGCGCTCGCACTGGCCGCGCTGGTGCTTGGCGCCGGCTCGGTCGCGGACATCGTCGGGCACCGCCGCGCCTACGTCGTCGGGCTCGTGTTGTTCGCCCTGTCGTCGTTGATGTGCGGCCTCGCCCCGAACGACGGGCTGCTGGTCGCGGCCCGCGCGGTCCAGGGAATCGGCGCCGCCGCCATGTTCGCGACCAACTTCCCGCTGCTCAACGCCTCCTACACAGGCCGGGACCGGGGCGCCGCCTACGGGATCTGGGGAGCGGTCGCCGGCGCTTCGTCGGCCATCGGCCCGATCGTCGGCGGGGTGCTCACCGAGTACATCTCGTGGCGGTGGATCTTCTTCGTCAACCTGCCCGTCAGCGCCATCGCGGTCGTGCTCGCGCTGACGGTCCTCACGGACGCGCGGGCGCAGCAGCGCGTGCGCGTGGACGTCCCGGGCATCGCCAGCTTCACCGCCGCGGCCGCCGCCGCCACGTACGCGCTGATCAGGGCGAACGACGACGGCTGGTCGGACGCGGGCGTCTGGCTGCTGCTCGGCGCGACGGTGGTGCTGCTGGCGGCGTTCGTCGCTCTCGAGGCGCACTCGTCACACCCGATGTTCGACCTGGCGCTGCTGCGCAACCGTTCCTTCGTCGCCGTGCTGCTCGCCGGCCTGCTGATGACGTTCGCGGCCTTCTCCGCCTTCACCTACACGTCGATCTGGCTGCAGTCGGTGCTGCGGATGAGCCCACTGGAGGCCGGCCTCACCGGCCTGCCGCTCTCGATCACCGCGTTCCTCGTCTCCGCGCTGCTCGGCCGGCTGCTGCACGAGCGCCGGCCGGACCTGGTGATCGGCAGCGGACTCGCGTTCATCGGCGTCGGCGCCCTCGTGGTCGCCCTGCTCGTGCACGGGTCGGCCAGCTGGCCGGCACTGATTCCCGGCTTCGCGATCATCGGTATCGGCGTCGGCATGACGACCCCGATGCTCGGATCGGTGTCCATGTCGCTGGTCCCGTTCGAGCGCACCGGGATGGCCGCGGGAGCGGTGAACACCATGCGCCAGCTGGGCTACGCCTTCGGCATCGCGGCGCTCGGCAGCGTCTTCGTCGCCCGCGCGCAGGACAGCCTGGCGGGCAAGGCCATCCCCGCGGCCGGCGGCCGGGTGGCCCACGCCATCGCCGGCGGCCAGACCCCCGGCCTGCTGAACGCCGCGCCGGCGCAGGCCAGGCCGGCACTGGACACGGCGGCGCACACCGCGGCCGTCAGCGGCGTCCAGGCGACCTTCCTCGTAGCTGGCGCCGTCGGCGTCCTCGCCGCGATCCTCGTCCTGATCCTCATGCGCCCGGCCCGGCCGGAGGCGGCGGCGGCCGTAGGCACCGGCCGGACGGATGAACTCGAGACCGTCTCGTCGTCGACCTGAGCCGCCCGCCGCCGGGTGGCGCCGGGTGGGCCGGTGGATCGCCGGCGCCACCCGGCGAGGAGTGTCAGGGGGTGTGGTCGGCGGGGACGGGCTCGTCGGCGACCGGTGCGTCCGCCGCCGCGCTGGCGGCCCCGGAGTCATCGGGCTCGGCGGAGCCTTCCAGGGACTCGGGAAGGATCGCCGGGACGACGCTGCGGCGCAGGTAGGCGCGCAGTTTGGTGTCGCTGGACGTGCGGTCGCTGTCGAAGATGAGCAGCGAGAGCAGCCAGCGGATCAGCGTCTCGGTGATCTCGTCCAGCCGGGACTCCAGCGACGGGTCGTAGCTGGTGATCGGCTCGAGGATGGTCCTGGCGATCTCCAGGGAGTTCTCGGACAGCGCCTCGTTCGCGGCCCACGGGTCCGCCGGGGCCTGGCTGATCGGGTGCAGCGCCGGCTCGGCGCGGAACTCCCGGCGGGCGGCGATCAACGCCTCCACCGCGAAGTCGCCGGCCGTCCTCGACCGGCGCCGGGCCGCGGCGACGACCCGTTCGGCGATCGACGCGCCCGCCTGCTCGAGCGCGACGGAGACCAGCGCCTCGCGGGTGTCGAAGTACGCGTAGACGGTCGGCCGGGAGACGCCGGCGATCGTCGCGATCGCGCTGATCGAGGTGCGTTCCAGGCCGTGCCGCCGGATGCAGGCCAACGTGGCGTCGATGATCTTTTCTCGGGCCGACTCGGCGGCGGCGGCGGGGGAGCGGCCCGACCAGGGCGCGCGGCGGACCGGCCGCGGCTGCGCGTCGGCCGCGCGCTCGCGGATCGGTTCCACCATGCTCCTCTTGTATCGGACGTGTATCGGGTGTGGCAGCGTGCGAGGTGTCGTGCCTGTTAGGCAACGCGACAGGCTATTGCCGAGGAAATCTACAGCCTATCCGCCCCGCCAAGGCGGTAGTGGCTTGCGTGACTTTAGGTATGTGGAATGGGCGGAATTTGTCGTCGGAACGCGGCCGGCGGCCCGCGCCGCGCGCGTGACCAGCTCCGTTGCCGGGCGCCCGGCTCGGGCCTGCCTGGTCGCGCCGCAACTCTTTGGTGCCTGCTCGCGCGCTGCCTGCTTCCGCCGCCGTCAGCTCCGCCGCTCGTCGCGCGCGGAGGGCCCTAGCCGGTCCAGGATGGTGGTGCCAAGGTCGGGACGGCGCATCAGCTCGCGGAATGCGATGCCCTCGACCTGCCGAGCTCGCTCGATGCCCGCCCGTTCGGCATCCCGGATCAGCCGGGTGGTCGCGAGCACGGAGGCGAGCGGCTTGTCAGCGATCGTCGCGGCGAGCGCCAACGTCTCGGCCAGCAGCGTGCCCGCCGGGCAGGCTCGCAGCGCCAGACCCGTCTCCACCGCCTCGGCCGCCGAGATCCATTCCGCCGCCAGCAGGGCCCGCGCCGCCCGCTGCCGGCCCATCCGGCGAGGGAGCAGGTAGCTGCTCCCGGCCTCCGGAGCGACGCCCATCGTGGTGAACGGCGCCAGGAGGCGGGCCTCCTCGGAGATGAACACGATGTCGCAGTGGGCGAGCATGGTCAGGCCGAGCCCGACGCCCGCGCCGTTGACTGCCGCGAGCAGCGGTTTCGGGAATGTCGTCAGCGCGTCCAGGAAGGCGTTGAAGGGGCCGCCGCCGGTCGTGCCCGCCGTCTGCGCCGTCTGCGCCGTGTCCGCCGTGTCCGTGTCCGTGGCCGCGGTCTCCGTGGCTCTGCCATTCGCGGCGGTCGCGGCGTTCCCGGCCGCGACCGCGGAGGCCTGGGCGGCCATCTCGACGAGGTCGGTACCCGCGGAGAAGTACTTGCCGGCGCCGGTCAGGACGACGGCGCCGATCCCGTCGTCGGCGGCCGCCGCGCGCAGCGCCTCGGCGGCGGCCAGGTAGAGCGCGGAGCTGAAGGCGTTGGCCTGCCGGGGCCGGTTCAGGGTGAGCAGCCGTACTCGACCGGTCGTGGACGTCAGCAGCACGTCGCCCGGCGTCGTGGGCGCCGCCGCTTCGGAAGCCGCCGCTGACACGGGCTCGGCTAACTCAGGCTCGGCTAACGCGGACTCGGTCGGCTCGGACTCGGCGGCCCTGAATTCGGCGGCCCCGGATTCGGCGGCCCTGGACTCCGGTTCGTCGGCGGCGCGGGGCGCCGCGGTTGTCTCAGGCACGTCCCGCAGTGTCGACCCGAGGCGCCATCCCGGTCGAGAGCTCCCGCTCTCGGCGGCGCCTGCCCGCGGCGCCGCCACCGACGCCGCGCGTCCGTACCCCGTCGGTCACAGCGTCGCGCCTACCGGCTTCGTCGGGGTGAAGGTGACCTTGAGCGACTCGTATCCGCTGACGAAGTTCGCCGGGCGCAGCGCCGGCTCGTCGGGGGTGACGAGCTCGAGATCGGGCAGCCGGTCGAGCAGGGTGTCGAAGATGATGCTCAGCTCGAGGCGCGCGAGCGAGTTGCCCAGGCAGAAATGCGTGCCCAGGCCGAAGGCGAGGTGCTCGTTCGGGGTGCGCTCGATATCGAACCGGAACGGGTCCGCGAACACGTCCTCGTCGCGGTTGGCCGACGGGTAGAGCAGCAGCAGTTTCTGGCCCTCGCGAAGCTGCCTGCCGCGCAGCGTCGCGTCCTGGGTCAGCGTGCGGGCCATGTTCCGGATCGGGCTGACCCAGCGGAGCATCTCCTCGACGGCCCTCGGCAGCAGTGCGCGGTTCGCGCGCAGCCGCTCCCAGTTCGCCCGGTCCGCCAGCAGCTGGTAGAGCCCGCCGGTGATGACGTGGCGGGTGGTCTCGTCGCCGCCGATCAGCAGGAGCAGCGACTCGTAGAACATCGACTCGTCGTCGAGCCGGTCGCCGTCGGCCTCGGCGTGCGCGAGGACGCCGAGCAGGTCGTCGCGCGGGTGCGCCCGCCGGTCGGCCAGCACCCCGGTGAAGTACGTGGAGTACTCGGCGGCGGCGGTCATCATCTTTCCGGCGGCCTCGGCGTTGTCGGACTGGCCCTGGCCTCGCATCATGTCGTCGGACCAGCGCAGCAGGTCCGGGTACATCTCGGGAACCGCGCCGAGCAGGTCGCCGATGACGATGAGCGGCAGCCAGGCGGCGACGTCCCAGACGAAGTCGCATTCGCCGCGCTCGCAGACCTGGTCGACCAGCGCGTGCGCGACTGTCTGGATACGGGCCCGCTGGTCCTGGACGCGCCGGGGCGTGAAGCCCTTGTTCAGCAGTTTGCGACGGTGCCAGTGCGCCGGATCGTCCATCTCGATCATCATCGGGAAGCCGCTGACATCGGGCCGGAAGCCGCTTGCGCTCGAATAGATCTCCGGGTGCTTGGAGACCTCGCGGACGTCCAGGTACTTGGTGACGCCCCAGATCTCGCCGTCCGGGTCCCAGTGGACCGGGTCGTTCGCCCGGAGCCAGGCCAGCCCGCGATGCGGGTCGTCCCCCCAGAAATCGCCGCTGATCAGACGAGTGTCGGGCTTGTCCTCGGGGAGTACGTCCGACGTGGAACCGCCGGTCGTCGTGCTGTCCGTCGCCATCAATCCCCCAGGGGCCGGCGGTACCAGGCGTCGTCAGTTTACATACAACACAGGAACTGACAACTACGTCGATGACGCCGACTGGCAAGCATGTCATGGGTGGCGCGCGAAAACCGCTGCGTACAGCCCTCACGAGGCCGCGGTTCCCCGGTCGTCCGACGTCGTTCGACGGCGTTGCCGGGTGAGGGAACAGGTGATGGGGCAGAGCGCGGGGGCATGTGGAGAACCCGTCGAGCCCATGACGGCCGCCTGGGGACCGGCACATGACGGCGCGGGGAACCTGGCGGCCATCCGCTTTACGTCTGGTTCGGTCCGCTCTCATCCGGGTCGACGCTGGTGAGGGAGCGGTCGCGATAGGCGGAAGGGGTCTCTCCCGTCCAAGCCCGGAAGGCGCGGGCCAACGCGCTCGCGCTCCCAAAACCCACCGCGGCGGCGATCTGGCTGACCGACATCGTCGACGTGCTGAGCAGCGCCATGGCCCGGACCAGCCGAGCCTGCCGCAGGTGCTCCTGCCAGGTCTGGCCCAGGACGGTCGCGAACCGTCTGCGCAGTACGCGTTCGGAGATGCCGACGGCACGGCAGACCGCGGCGGACCTGGCATCGGCCAGGTGCGCGGCGGTATAGGCGATCACGTCGCGGACGACGGGATCGTCCGAGACCGGCAGTGACAGCGGCGCCTCGTAGGCGAGCTGGCGACGGACGACGCCGGCAAGCGCCGTGAAGAAGCCGCTGGCCTCCGCGTTGGCCGCCGCGTCCTCGTGGGTCCGACCGATGGGCCACCGGGCGGCGTATCTCATCATCTCGCGCATCACCGGCGGCACCGGAATGATGGCGGCCCCCACGCGTGGAAAGTCGAAGACGGCGGGGTCGAAGAACACCGCGATGGTGGTCACGTCCCTGAGCAGCGGGGCGTGTTCGACTCCGGCGGGCACCCACGCCGCATGGGACGGCGGCAGCAGGTAGTGCGTCGTCGGGGTGCGAATCTCGGCGCAGCCGGATACGGCGTACTCGATCTCGTGCAGGTCGTGGCGGTGCCAGTACGAGATCACCTCGGTCGCGCGGTGCTCCACCGTGCCCGCGACCACCGTGGCGCACCGGCGCATGGCGATGAGCGGCGCGGCGGTCACGACGCGATCGTAGGCCGCCCCGCCACGGCCCGGAGCGCGGTCGAAGCGCGGCCGGATCGGGGCCGGAGCGCGGCCGGATCGGTGCCGAGGAAGGCCGTCCGGGTCGTACACCCGCGGCGGCCCCTGCCTACAGTCGGTCGGGTCCGACGCCACATGTCCGAGGTCTCGAGGTAAAGGCCCGGCGTCCCGTCCTGGACTCAACCTGGCCGACCGGCGCGGAGCCGGCGACCGTCGACGCACCTGTTTGGAGGATCGAGATGCCGTACGGGGTGTCACACGTGGGTCTTACGGTGACGGATCTGAATCGAAGCTGCGCCTGGTACACCGAGGTCCTGGGCTGGAAGGAGCTGGCCCGAGGCCGCGGCGACACGACGTCCTTCGCTCATGGCGTGCTGCCCGGCGGACTGAGCCTCGTCCTGCGCGAACACGACCAGCGCATCGCGGAGCCGTTCGATGAGACACGCCCCGGCCTCGATCATCTTTCGTTCTCCGTGGAGACGGAGGCCGATCTCGACGAGCTCGAGAAAAACCTCACCAATGCGGGCGCCACGTTCACGCCGAAGCGAGAGCTGCCCTATGGCTGGCTGCTCGCGTTCCGCGACCCCGACAACATCGCGCTCGAGGCCATGCTCGGCCGGTAGCCGGGCAGGCACGGCCGCGCGGTGCTCGACCGCGGGTGGCGGCTCGACCGCGGGTGGCGGCTCGACCGCGGGTGGCGGCTTGCGCTTGCCATGGCCGCTATCCGTGCCGCTGCGAGGCGGCGGCCTCAGGTCGGAGATCCTTCAGTGAGAGCTGGTGCGCAGGCCCGTCGGAAAGCGCGATCTGGCGGGTGACACGGAGGTCGGGCCCTGCGTGTAGGAGCTCGCCGGGCTCCATCAGGCGCCAGGCGGGGCTGTCGTCCATGCGTTCGCTGGCGACCACGAGCGCGGGAACGTCGGCCAGGTCGCGGGAGCGGACGCGCATGTGGCCGCCGGTGCCGCTGTGGTCGAGATGCCGRTCGCCATGGTGTCCGCCGGCCGGGCGTTCGAGGACGTACAGCGGGTGGGTGTCGGGATAGCGCAACGCCCACAGCCCCTGTGGGGTCGTGAGGATCACGTTGAGGGCGTACACGGGCACCTGCTGGGCGACCCAGCGGGCGGCGCGGGTGATGCCGGCGGCCACGTCGCCGTCGGCCGATCTGATCTCGCGGGTGACGAGGGCGAAGAACCTTTCGGAATCGGTGTCACCTTTCACCGCCGACAGGTCGGGGCCGAGCTCGGCGTCCAGCTCGGCCAGGCCTTCGACCACCCCGTTGTGCGCGAACAGGCGACCGTCCTGGTCGAAGGGGTGAGTGTTGCGTTTTTCCACGCCTCCCGTGGAAGCGAAACGGATATGGGCAAGGAACGTCGCCGACTCGACCTGTCTGGCCGCCTCGGCGAAACTTCGGTCCTCATAGGCGGCGATGGGTTCTTTGTGTAGCCGCGGAGTGCCGTCCGCGTCGAAAAAGCCGAGCCCGGTGCCGTCTGGCTCACGCCGGCTCTGGTCGCTGAGGCTGTCGGGGGCGTCGAGCAGCCAGAAGGTGGCGTGAGTACGCCGCGGAGCGCTGCTCATTCCGAACAGGCGACACATGCGGCATCGCACTCCTCGTCAGCATCTGCGCCACTCCACCCGCGGGGCGGCGGCCCTGGCATCGGCATCGGCACTCTGACACCGTGCGCGCCGGCCGGCCCGCATCTGCTCGGCGCGGTTGAGGGCGGCGTCGTCCGCCCGTGCCGGTCCGCGGGCGTCGCTGGGGCGTTTTAGCTGCCTTGGTGGTGGTACGTCACGGACGTGCGCCGCCTAGGGTTCATGAATCAGACATCGGTGGAACGCCCGGAGTTCATGTCTGCGCCAGGCGCGCGGACCGGGCGCGCGGCCATGGCCGGCGGGGCTCGCCACATGGGGCCTGGTACGAAATGCGCCGGCCGCGCGGGCGGGAGAGCGGGAGGAGTGCGATGAGCGCGGCGGCGGTGGGTGCTGGCGGACGGGAGACGGCGGACGTGGGCTCGTCGCCGCCCGCCGAGGAGCCGCCGAGGCGGGTGCGGACGCTCGGTCGGTGGCTTGGATACGCCCTCGGCCAGGCGCTGCTGATGGCCGGACTGTTCATGGTCTACCGGCTCGGGCGGCGACTGGCGGCCGGGCACGAGAGCGTCGCGCTGGGACACGCCCGGGAGGTCTGGCAGCTGGAACGGGCGCTTGGCCTGCCGAGCGAGGAGACCGTGCAGCGCTGGGCCCTCCACTCGACCACGCTGGTGGAACTGGCAAACCGGTTCTACATGTACGTCCATTTCCCGGCATCGATTGTCTTTCTGGCCTGGGTACTGCTCCGCCACCGCGACCACTGGGCTCGGGTGCGTAACGCGCTGATCGCGCTGACCGGCGCCGCGCTGGCGATCCACCTGGCTTACCCGCTCGCGCCCCCGCGTTTCCTGTCCGGAGTGCTGCCGGACGTCGGCATCGTCGACACCGGCCAGCTCATCGGCCCGTCGCCATACCCGTCGTCGACGGGCGGTTCGGCGAACCAGTACGCGGCAATGCCGAGCATGCACGTCGGCTGGGCGATCCTGGAGGCATGGGGGGTCGTCACGATCCTGCGGTCCCGGGCGCGGTGGGCCGCGCTCGCCCACCCGGTCGTGACCACGCTCGTCGTCGTGCTGACCGGTAACCACTACTGGCTGGACGGCATCGTGGGCGGCCTGCTGGTGGCCGGCGCGGTATGGATCACCGCGCCCGGCCGGACCGGCCAGCTCGCGGCCCGACTGTCCGCGACGCCGTCGGCGCCCGTCCCGGTGGCCACCGCGACCAGTTCCGTTTCGGCGGCACCTCACCACACAAATTGATCTTCTTCGTATGGTGATGGCGGCCCTGTAGGTTGGCCGCGGGGTCGGTGGGTGGCGAGAGCTCGGGTTGTCGACGCAAGAGGAATCGGGTCATGGCGAGGCGTCACGGCTGGGCGGGCTCGCCGCCCGCGGATGAGCACGAGGCGCGCGCGCGGATCATCGAGGCGGCGATGCGGTGCGTCGACCGCAACGGCGCGGCGGCGTTCACGCTGCACGACGTGGCGATGGAGCTCGGCGTCATCCGTCAGACCGTGTACCGGTACTACGCCAGCACGGACGAGCTGTTCATCGCCGTCGGGCAGGCGGCCGTCGGTTCCTTCGTCGATGAGCTCACGCGGCACCTGCGCCGGGTCACCCGTCCCGCGGACTGGGTCGTCGAGGCGCTCGCGACGGCGATCGAATGGCTCCCCACGAGGGCGCACCTCACCCTGCTGCTCGCCGCCGGCCGCCCCGGTCCGTTCACGCGCGGCGTCACCTCGACCGTGGCGATGGAGTTCGGGAAGGACCTGTTCCACCGTTCGGAGATCGACTGGGTGGCTGCCGGCTACGACGATCGCCGGCTCGACGAGCTGATCGAGCTGATGCTGCGGATCCTCCAGTCGATGACGATCGACCCACCCGATCCGCCGCGCACGGGGCCCGACCTACGCGGCTATCTGGAACGCTGGATAGCGCCGGCCGTCGCCCCCGGGTCCGTATGACGCGGGCCGAGGACTGCGGGCCGCGGGCTACGGTTCGACCAAGATCATCGTGTCAGGCGGGCGACTTCTCCGGCAATGGTTCCCGCGGCGCCGACCGTGACGGCCGGCGGCTGACGAGGACTGGTGACGCCGTCGCGAGGCCGGCCAGTACGACGGCCGCGGCCAGGAAGCATCCGACGGCGTAGGGCAGGCTGCCGGTGGGGGTGGCGTCGGTGGTGACGCCGTCGGTGGCCGAGAGGTAGTCGGGGAGCGCGGTGGCCCACAGAACGACGAAGGCCGCCAGGAAGACGCCGCCATACCCGAGGGCGAACCACGGACGTTCGGCCGCCGGCGGGACCGGGGCCGCGCGGGTGGACCGCCACTGCTGGTAGAGGACCGGCACGGCGACGACGGCGAAGGCCGCGACGCACAGCCACATGACGACCGCCTGGGCCTCGTTGTTGTCGTCGCCGACCACCGAGGACGGCAGGCTGCCGACGGCGATCAGCGGCGGTACGAGCACCCCCGCCGCGATCGTGCGGCCGGCGAGGCCCCAGCCGCGCGGGGGTTCGCCCCGGTCGGCCCTGCGCCCCACGAACAGCCGGACCAGCAGGGTGAGCGCGGCCGGGCCGAGCGCGGCGAAGATGAAGACGCTGGTCATCGGTACCGACGCCAGCTGTGGCTGGTTGATGGCCAGGTCGTCGTTCCAGATCCACCAGCGCAGCTGGGGTCCGAGCTGGTCGAAGATCTCGTAGAAGAGGTGGTGGACGAACCCGACGCAGATCGCGCCGAGGAAGACGTTGCGGCGGAAGCCGCCGAGCGACCGGACGATCTCGTAGGCCAGCGAGGTGAGGGCCGTGTACAGGGCGACGATGTAGAGCGGGATGCGGTCGTACACCAGCTGGATCGTGAAGACGTTGTGGGCGAACACCTCGTGCATGTTGTCGGGCAGCCCCAGGTTCCGGGAGAAGAACAGGGGCGGCTCGGTGACGGCGAGGTAGACGATCGCCCCGAGCCAGATCGCCAGGTTCGACGGGTCGCCGTGCCGGCGCCAGCGCCGTATGGCATGGACCAGGGCGAGTATCGCGCCGGCGATCAGGAGCGTTTCGACGACGGGAAGCGTCCCGTTGCTCAGGTCGAACGGATCGCGCAGGTGGATGACGGGTTCGACCGAGTCACAGGAGAAGCTTCCGATCTTCCCGGCGAGCCGTTCGAAGGCGGGGTCGCAGCTACTGGACATGGGGCGTCCTCAGCCGGCCTTGGTGGCGGAGTACCAGGTGGCGACGGGCGCGCCGTCGTCGTAGCGGCCCAGCCAGGTGCCGACGAACTCCGGCAGCGGCTGGTGTTCGGGGTCGTGCCCCGGGAGCTGGGCGCGCAGGACGCGGCGAGCCGCGGCGCGGCGTTCGCTCTTCGGCACGAAGTCGAGACCCCCCGAGCCCTGGGCGCCGGCGCCGCGGCGCCGGAACGCCAGCTTCTGGTGCAGCCCCTGCCGCAGCCCGACAGCGGGGATCATGGAGCGTGCGTCGACCTTCCGGTCCTCGAACGGGACATGCTCGTTGAAGCCCTCCGCGATGACCTTGATCAGGCGGTTGATGTGCCACAGCACCGCGGGCAGCGCGCGGAGGCGGTAGGCCTCGCCGCCGAACTCCCGGTAGATCCGTAGGCCGGAGCTGCGGTGCTCGACCTCCTCGGTGAAATGCCACAGGAACAGCGACGCGACGCGGTCGTCGCCGGGGGCGAACAGCCGGTCCTCATGATCGAGGAAGAGCTTGAACGTCGGGGTGAAGGCCGACTCGAGATCGGCGATGTAGGCCAGATGGAACTTCAACGGCTTCGATTCCAGCAGCTCGTCGTACAGCGCCATCGCGGCGTTGGCCGTCCCCTGGAGCCCGGGGTAGGTCCGGGCCAGCGCCCTCAGGTGCTGGCGGTGGGCCCTGGCGTGCTGTGCCTCCTGGCGGAGGAACGCGTCCGCCTCCGCGGCGACGTCGGGGTCGGTGAGCTGGGGAATCGCCTCCTTCACCGCGGCCACGATGTACTTCTCGAACGCGATCGCGATGATGCCCGTCGCATTGGCCTGCAGCGAGAACTCGGGGTTGTCGGGGTTCCACAGGAAGGGGATGTCGCCGTCGAAGTCGAAGGGCACGCGCCGCACCTGCAAGGTCGTCATGCGGTCTCCTAGGGGGCTGACGCATGAACCATACAAGATCATGTATCTTGTATGCATTTGACCAGACGTACGATGCTCGACGGCTCCGGCCGGGTCAAGAGATCGGGCGAGCCGCTGGCAAGGGCCTGGACGCCAGCGGTGGCGATCGTCAGGCGCGGGACTTATGCGCGTAGGAAGCGGAGGACCGCGAGTACGCGTCGGTGTTCGCGGTCGCCTGGTGCCAGATCCAGTTTCGTGAAGATGGAGGTCACGTAGGCCTCGACGGTCTTCACCGCGAGGTAGAGGTCGGCGGCGATGGCGGCGTTGGAGTGCCCGCGTGCCATCAGGCCCAGTACTGCCCGTTCCCGGTCCGTGAGCCTGGCCAGTGGGTCGTCCTCGCGGCGGCGGGTGACGAGGCGGACCACCAGGTCGGGGTCGATCACCGTGCCTCCGGAAGCGATGTTGCGCAGTTCGGCGCCGAGGACGCGCAGGTCGGAGACGCGGTCCTTGAGCAGGTAGCCGACTCCGCCGTCGAACTCGGTCATCAGCCGGAGGGCGTGGTGCACCTCGACGTACTGCGACAGGAGCATCAGCCCGACCGTCGGTGCCGCGGCCCGGATCGCCATGGCCGCCTCGATGCCCTCGTTGGCGAAGCCGGGTGGCATGCGCAGGTCCAGTACCGCGACCTCGGGTGGGTCGTCGCGCACCCCGGCGACCAGAGTGTCTCCGTCGGCGTACTGGCCGGTGACGTCGAAGCCCATCTCGGTCAGGATGCGGGCGAGCCCTTCGCGGAACAGAACGGCGTCGTCCGCCAGCATCACCCGCATGGGATCACCGTCCGCAGCCGAGTTCCGCCGAGTCCGGTCTCGACGACCAGCCTGGCGTCGAGGGCGGCGAGGCGGTCGGTGAGTCCTTCCAGGCCGGATCCCGGGCGCGCCTGCGCCCCGCCTCGGCCGTCGTCGCGGACCTCCAGCAGCAGCCCCTGCGCGGTCAGCTCGGCGGTGACGGTCGTGATCCGGGCGCCGGCGTGCCTGGCCGCGTTCGTGAGTCCCTCGCTGACGACGAAGTACGCCGTGGCCTCCACGGCGGGTGCCAGCCGGCGGTCCACGGTGACGTGCAGCCGCACCGGAAGGGCGGAGCGGTCGGCGAGGTAGCCGAGCGCGGCCTCCAGCCCGTCCTGGGTGAGCACGGCCGGGTGCAGTCCGCGCGCGGTCTCCCGCAGCTCGGCGGTCGCCTGCAGCAGTTGCTGGCGGGCCGCCTCGGCCCGTCCGGCGAACGCGGTGGCGCCGTCGGCGGCCCCCGCGAGCGCGCCCAGCTCCATCGCGACGGTGACCAGCCGCTGTTGGGCGCCGTCGTGCAGGTCGCGCTCCAGCCGGCGCCGGGCCTCGTCGCCCGCGGCGACCAGCCGCTGGGCGCTCGCGCGCAGCTCCAGGACGAGGCCCGCCTGGGCGGCGAGGTCGGCGAGCAGACCGCGTTCCTGGGAGGTCAACGAGCCGCGCGCCCCCGTCGTCACGGCGAGCGCGCCGACGGTCCGGCCACCGTGTGCCACCGGCACCGCGCGCCCGCCGAGCGTCAGCTCGTCGAGGGTCCGTACCTCGTCCGGACGCCCCGCCGGCCACGCCGACACCGCGCGCAGCTCGTCCGCGGATCCCGTCCACAGCACGACCTGCCGCGCGCCCGTGCCTTCGGCCACCGTGGCACACAGCCCGTCGAGCAGTCCGCTGGACGGGCCCGTCAGCTGGGCGGACAGCCGTGACAGGGCTTCGTACGGGGTGGCGCGGCGGCCGTAGACGATCCGGTCCGCCACCCGCTGCGCGCGGCGGCGCAGCGGGTCGAACGCCACGGCCACCAGCGCGGTGGCCAGCAGCGCGAGCAGCGTGCCCGAACCGCCGATCAGGTTGCCGACGGCGACGACCACGACGGCGTACCCGAGGGTGACCACCGCCGCCATCGCGCCCCAGACGAGCGTCGCGTTGATCACCGGGTCGACGTCGTAGAGGCGGTACTTGAGGATGGCCGCTCCCGCTGCCAGCGGCACCAGCGGCACGGCCAGCAGCCCGGGCACGGGGGTGCGCCACCCGATCAGCCCCGCGGCCATCACCGCCCCCGTCGCCGCCACGGCGAACACGAACCAGCGCAACTGCCGGGACTCGTCGCCCTGCGCGCGTGCCAGCCGCCTGATCGCGCACACCACCCAGACGAGTTGGAACGCCGGGTAGCCGATAGCTATCGCGATGGGATGGATGTCGGCCGCGGCCGCGGCGCCCGGGAGGTGCAGCGGATGTGGCGCGGCCAGCGGCACCCGGGCGTACTCGACCGGCCACAGCGCCGACATCGCCGCGAGCGCGACGCCCAGCACGGCCAGCGCCCCGATGACCCTGCGCCACGTCGGCGAGGGCAGGCGCCCGGTCGGGAAGCTCATGAGCGTGACCGCCGTCAGCACGAACACCAGCGGGAGCGTCCACACCCCGAGCCAGCCGACCCAGGAGGAGGCGGGCAGCGCGGGGCTGCGCAGGCCGTACTGGCGGGCCGCGAACATCACCGCCTGCGCCACCCCGGTGGCGACGAACAGCCAGGCCTCGCGGTTGGCCGGGCGCTGCCACACGACGTAGAGCCCCACGGCGGTGAAGGCGACGGCGAGCAGGCCGTTGTGCAGGTTGTCGAGCCAGGCTCCGAGGGCGAACCCACCCGCCACCAGCGCCGTGACGGCGGCACCGCACGCCGGCCCCGCCACACGCGGCGAGATCCGAAGCACAGCGACATGGTGCAACAGCGCACTCTGCGCGCGGTACCGGGACAACCCTTGCCATTCCGCCGGGTCTGCCCGGATGTGCCGGTGCGGTCGCGCCGCGACCCTGATCGGGACCGATCCGCTCCGACCGCAAGGAGCTTCCCGTGAACGCCGTCCCCGGCTCACCCGCCGATCGGCTCCTGAACGCGTCCCTCGTGGTCGCGCCCGTCCTCTACCTGATCTCCAACGTCCTCTACGCCCTGCGCGGCTGGGAGTCCGACTCGGCCGGCGGGATCTTCCACGTGCTCGGCGCCGTCGCCTACACGCTCGTGCTGATCCGGATCGCGACCTGGACGTCCGGCACGTTCGCCGCCGTGCTGTTGGTCGTGGGCTCGATCGGGATCGCCGGCAACGTCGCCTACGGCTTCGACGCGATCCACGTCGCGCTCGGCGACGTCTCCCTCGTCGATCGGGACGGTGCGGCCGTCCTGATCAAACCACTCGGGCTGGGCTTCCCGCTGATGCTCCTGCTGTGCGCGATCGCGCTGCGACGCGTCGCGCCACGGTGGGTGGCGATCCTGATCGGGCTCGCGGCGGTGGCGTTCCCGATCGCGAACATCGGCAACATCCCCGCCCTCGGCATCGCGGACAGCGTCGCCACCGTCATCGGTTTCGGCGCGTTGGCCGTGCGGCGAGTGCCCGTACCGCCGGCGGATGGCGATCCCATCGTCGACGGGAGCACGACAGCGTCGGCGATGTCATGAGAAGGCGGTCCCGGATCGCCAAGACCAATAGCGGTGCGGTTTCCGGGCGCGGTTCTGGGCCGTGGTGTCGGCTGGCCGACAGATTGTCAGGCGGAACCCTGTCTCGCCTCGTCGTCTGGCCTCCAACTGGGCTTCTTCCGAGATGTCCCGGCGATCGTAGGGCCCTGTTCCTATCCCACTCCGGGCAGGTCGGGAATGCGCTCCCTTCCGGCCGGAGCTCGGCCTTTGCGAATATCGACCACATCGCCGGCCGGTGCTCGGCGAGGAGACCCGGGGTGCTCCCCGTAACCGTAAAGCGCTGCCGAAAGACGCAGCGCGGCCGACAGGAGAAGTAAACGTGAACCGCATTCTCGCTCCGTTTTCCCGCCGGGTCGGCGCCGCGCTGGCGGTCAGTGCCCTGGCACTGGGCCTGGCTACCGCCGCGTGCAGCTCGGAGAGCACCAGCGACGCGGCGCCGCCCCCGGCCGCGGCGTCGGCCGCGGTGTCGGCGCCGCCGTCTGGTCCGACGGCGCCGGAGGTCACGGCGCCGGGGACGCCGGTGCCGGTCGAGCAGGCCGTCTCGACGGGCGGCCCGGCGTTCGCGGGCGGCGCGTCGACGAACTGCGACAACGGCTACGCCGGCGTCTGGGTGGCGAACAACTCGAAGGCGTTCATCGCCAGCATCACGATCTCGCAGACCGACTGCGACCGCCTCAACACCGCCAAGTTCCGGATCGTCTCCCGCCCCTGGATGGGCCTCGGGACCAAGTACACCGACTGGGGCTACGCCAAGAACATCAGCTGGGGCTACCTGGGCACGTCGGTCACCCTGACCTACTACTTCCAGAGCGGCCTGGTCGAGAAGGTCTACATCCTTCCCGCGGCCAACGGCTCCACCCTCAGGGCCAAGAACACCGAGTACTACACCAACGGGACCAGCTCGACCTCCGGCACTGAGAGCTACAGCCGCTACGGCCGCTGACCGCCGCGACTCGGCCCGGCCCGGCGCGTCCAGGGGGGCGCCGGGCCGGGCCGCTCACGGCGCCGTGGCGCCCCGCCGCGCCGACACGACCTCACACCTCAACCGTCAGGAGGGTCCCATGCCCGGGAAGCCTGTCCGTCTGTCCGTCGCGATCGCCAGCGCCGCGGTGCTGCTCGGTGCCATCGCGTGTATGCCCGAGGACGCGGGAACGACCGCGCCCACGTCCACCACCGCGGCCACAGCCGCCGCGGCGCCGACGGACACAGCCACCGACACAGCCACCGGCGGCGGCGCGGGCGCCGGTGGCTCCGCGACAGGCGACCCAACCGCCAACTCGGCGGACACTGTGCTCGACGTGCTCGTCACCAGCGACGACGGAGTCGGCGCCGAAGGCATCGAGGCGATCGTCCAGGGCGTGGGCAGACTGTCGGCCACCATCGGGGACGTCACCATAGAGATCGTCGCGCCGGCGGCGAACCAAAGCGGCACCGGCGGGAAGACCACCGACGGCCCGGTCAACTACACCAAGAGCGACGCGTCCAACGGCACCCCCGTCACCGAGGTGAACGGCTTCCCCGCCGACGCGGTCAACGTCGCCCTCGACGACCTGGGCATGCACCCCGACCTCGTCATCGCCGGCATCCACGAAGGCCAAGCCCTCGGCCCCGACGTCGACGAGTCCGGCACCATCGGCGCCGCCCGCGCCGCCGCCCAACGCGGCATCCCCGCCCTCGCCGTCAGCCTCGGCCTCGGCGACACCTACGACTACACCCCCGCCGTCACACTGGTCCAGAACTGGATCACCAAGAACCGCGCCAGCCTGCTCTCCGACACCAAACCCCGCCAGACCATGGTCACCAACCTCAACGTCCCCAACTGCTTCGCCGGCGGCACAGTCCGCGGACTCCTCGAAACCGACACCGAACCACAGATCCCCGACCCAGCCCTCGCACGACAGAACCAGGACTGCACCTCCACGAACAAACCCAGCGACGAAGTCGGCGCCTTCAACGCCGGATACGCGACCCTCACCCGCCTCTACCCCCGCCCATAACTGACCAACCGTAGACCCATCCTGGCCTGGCCTGGGAGCCCAAGGCGGCCTTCGCCACCCTCGCCAAGTGCTACGCCAGCTAGCCATGCGCCGCCTAGAAGGGCCACCGTGACCGCTAGGCTGCCGAAAAGGGGAAATCGGGCGATGGGGAGCGGGCTGTGGTGGTGGACAGCGAGCCGGAGGGGTTCTCCTCGTTGCAAGAGTCGTTGGTCGAAGGTCCCCGGGCAACGGTCGACCTGAGAACCGATGTCGCGCACTCCGCGCGCATCTACGACTACTTCCTCGGCGGGAAGGACAACTTCCCCGCGGACCGTCAGGCGGCGGCGCAGATCCAGGCGGCGTTCCCGCACACCCCGGCCGCGGCCGTGCAGAACCGCGCCTTCCTCGTGCGCACCACCCGGTACCTGGCGGGCGAGGCCGGCATCCGCCAGTTTCTCGACATCGGTACCGGCATCCCCACCAGTCCGAACCTGCACGAGGTCGTCCAGGCGGTCGCGCCGCAGTCCCGGGTCGTCTACGCCGACAACGACCCGATCGTGCTCGCCCACGCCCGCGCCCTGCTCACCAGCGACCCGCGAGGCCGCACCGCCTACCTGGACGCCGACCTGCGCGACCCCGGCCGCATCCTGAACGCCCCGGAACTCCGGGACACCCTCGACCTGACCCAGCCCGTCGCCCTGTCCGTCATCGCCGTGCTGCATTTCGTCCCCGTCGAGCACGACCAGTACGGCATCATCCGCACGCTGGTCGACGTGCTTCCGTCCGGCAGCTACCTGACGATGTCGTACCTGACCGCCGACCGCAATCCTGACCAGGTCGCCAAACTCGTCAGCGCCTACCGGGCCCAGGGCATCGACGTCACTGCCCGGACCCGGGCGGAGGTCGCCCGGTTCTTCCAGGGTCTTGACCTCGTCCCTCCGGGGCTGGTCCCCGTGCACCTGTGGCGCCCTGACGACACCGCGGCCGCTGGTGACTTCGTCACCGAGGCCGGCGGCAACATCGTCTGGTCCGCCGTGGCACAGAAGCCCTAGATCCCCTGAAGAGGGCCAGGGCGACGGTGTCGAAGCCGGGGCTCTACTCCGGCGGGCGCGGCCAGGCGCGGACGGCCAGTTTCCCGGTGGTGCCGAGGTCGAGGTGGATCGCAGAGTCACCGGCTCGGCGCCCCCGCCCCGAGCCGTAGTGCCGGGCGCTGAAGGTTAATAGGCCTGYGACCGGAGCGCTTGTTCGCTTGAAATCGGCGAGCGGCACAACGTGCAGGCCAAGTGATGAAAGTGCCCCGGGCAGGTTCGTACAGCATCCACGCGGCTTTCGGCGTGGGGTCCGGGGCTCGGCCCGGAGCAACATGGCGCGGGAGTCCGGGAGCGGACCCGAAGGCTTCGCGAACAGGAAGATCCCGATCGCGTGCCCCCGGCGGGGCGCCTCGTAGAAGGGGGAGGCGCTGCCCTGGGTGTTTCCGTCGGGCAGCTGGTCGTGGAGGCCAGTTTCGAGGTCCGGCAGGGCAGGCGATGAGCGCATCATCGCCGGTTCCGGCGTCGGAAGCACGTGGGCGTGGTGTGGCGTTCACAGCCGTGACTGTGATCATGGCCATGGTGGTGGGTCTGACGTTCTTGTTCGGTTCGGCAATGTGTGGCTGCTSGGGTTGCGGTTGGGGGTGCCGGGCTATGTGGCGCCGTTGGTGGCGCCGGCGGTGGATCTGTCGGTTCTTGGCTTGTTGGTCGCGATCCGCGAGCTTGCGATGMGGGGTGCGTCTCGCGCGGAGATCCGGCCGGCGCGTCGGCTGCTGGTGTTCGCGAGCCTCGTGACCTTGGCGCTCAACATCGCTGAGCCGGTTATCGCTGGGAATCTGGGCAAGGCGGCGTGCGACGCCGTCGGCCCTCTTCTGCCGGTCGGTCTCGCGGAGAAAAAGGGCGTCGACAAGGTGACCCTTGTGGTCATCGACGTGCCCGCCGCGCTGGACGTCCCGCAGAACCTCGCGCCCAAAGCGTTCAAAGACGCGGGCATCGAGTACGAGCTCGTCCGGGTGCCGCCGGGCACCGCCGACATGACGCCGCAGATGCAGAGCGCTGTCGCCGGCCATCCCGGGATCGTGTTCGTCGTGGGCAACGACTCGTTCTGCATCAGCGCGTTCAACGGGTTGCGGGCGGTCGGGTACGACGGCCAGATCAGCGCGATCTCGCAATGCATCACGGACGCCACCCGTAAGGCCGTGTCGTCGGACATCCTGAGCGGAATGGTCGTCGCGACACTCGCGCCGGCCGGCGGCACCGATCCCTCGGCCGTTCTCTACCAGACGGCGATGGAGACCTACGGCGACGACATCGACATCAGCTCCACGACCGGCCGTACGTGTTCGTGACACTCGGGGGCCTGCAGACCGCGCTCGAGGGCATCTCGGGTGACATCACGCCGGCGACGGTCACGGCGACCATCAAGGCCATGCCGGAGAGCGAACTGCCGGGCGCGGCCGGGATGAAGTTCCGCTGCAACGGCAAGGCCAGCGCACAAGCCCCCGCGGTGTGCGTACGCGGCGGGCTGTCCACGACCCTTGATGACAAGGGCCAACCCACCGAGTTCCAGGTGCTTGGGAGCTCGCCGATTCCCGACTGACCGACGGCACGGTACCGGCCGGGCCAACCCGGCCGGTACTCGCTCCGGCCGGCTCGATGATGTTGGGGCGATGGGGCGATGGGGCGAGGCGCTGTGGGCGCGGCAGGGTCTGGGCGCTGACGGGTCCTGGTGCGAGGTGGTGGTCGGCGAGGAACAGGGTCGAGTAGCCGGGGTCCTCGATCCGGGGCGCGAGATCGCGCTATTTGGTGGCCGAGGTCGCGGTTGTGGTCTGGACCGCGAAACGGAAGGGCCGGACGTCAGCCAATGACATAGCCGCCGTCGACGGGAAGGGCGACACCGGTGACGAACGACGAGTCGTCGCTCGCGAGGAACAGGGCGGCGGTCGCGAGTTCGCGTGGCAGGCCCCACCGGCGCATCGGCTGGGGAGGCGCCGGCACGCCGGCGGGGGGGTCCAGGAGGTCGTCTGATCCTGGGACCATTCCGGTCCAGGTCATGCCCGGGCAGATGGCGTTGACCCGGACGCCCTGGTCCGCGAAATCGAGCGCGACCGCCTTGGTCATCTGGATGACGCCGCCCTTGGACGCGCCGTAGACGGCGTTCTTCCGCCACCCGACCAACCCGGCCGCCGACGCGGTGTTGATCACGGAGCCGTCGCCGCTACGAAGCATCGCCTGGATGCCGTGCTTCATCCCGAGGAACACACCCTTCAGGTTGACCGCGACGACGCGGTCGAAGTCCTCCTCCTTCTGCTCGGTGATCAGCGCCTTTGGTCCGGCGATACCGGCGTTGTTGAAGAGGATGTCGAGCTTTCCGAACCGGTCTTCCGCGGTGGCGACCATCCGCTCGACGTCGGCCTCCACCGCGACATCGACGTGAACTGCCACGCCGACGGCCCCGATCTCGTCGGCCGTCCGCTCCTCCTGGCCGCTGAAGTCCGCACAGATGACCTTCGCGCCTTCCGTGGCGAAGAGGTGGGCGCTCGCCCGCCCGATGCCGGAGCCGGCTCCGGTGATGATCGCGACCTTGCCGTCGAGCTTTCCCGCCATGCCTTGAGGTCCCTTCGGATCGATGGAGCGTGTCCGGTATCGCTGGCTGGCCGCGGCCTATCCGAACTTCGGCTCCGGCAGCCCTCGAACGCCGAGCCCGCGAAGGGCGAGGACTCGGCCGTTGTCGCCTCCAGCGGTGGTGCCGCCACGGGAGGTCACCACGAGGACGTCGAGTTGCGGTCCGGCGAACGCGACGCTCGTCGGGCTGGCCACCGGCACGGGTACGCGCCGGTCGAGGGTGCCGTCCGGCGCATATCTGCGGATCTCGCCGCCGCGGTAGGCGGCCACCCAAAGACAGCCCTGCTCGTCGACGGTGGTGCCGTCCGGGACGACGGCGCCGTCCTCGAACTGGGCGACGACCCGGCGGTCGGTGGCCTCGCCGGACGCGGGGTCGTAGTCCCAGGCATAGATGCGCCGGAACGCGCTGTCGTTGCAGTAGAAGGTCGTGCCCGTTTCGTCGAAGCAGGGGCCATTGGTGACGCCGATGGGGTCTGCGGTGACGTGCACGCTCAGGTCTGTGTCGACGCGGTACAGGCTGCCTGACGGTGTGAGGTCGCCCTGCCCGGACTCGATCGCTCTCACGAGCGCCATGTCGGCCATGCCGGTGACGAAACGGCCCTGGCGGTCGACGGTTCCGTCGTTGAACCCGAAACCCGGGCCTCCATCGGCGTCGAAGATCAGCTCGGTCTCGCCTGAGTCGAGGTCGAACAGGTGGATCTCGCTGCCGGAGGTCACGACGGCTCCGCCGCCCTTGCGTAAGGACAGCGAGGCGATGACGCGTCCGGGGAACTTCGTGCTCCGCGCGTCGCCGCCGTCAAGATTGCATTGGTGCACTGTCGCCTGGAAGACGTCGATCCAGGAGAGCCGGTCCCGGTCGACGTCCCAGACCGGTCCTTCGCCCATCGTCATGCGTGCGTCGGTGACGAGGCGCACGTCTACCATGACCTTCCTGCTTTCCTGCTTTCGCGCGCTGTCATCGGGTGGTGACGAGTTCCTGGCCGACGAGCGTGGTGCGGTGCATCAGCCGGCGTGAGGTCGGTTCGAAGGGCAGGGCGCGGTGGAGCATGCCGGTGTTGTCCCAGATCACCAGGTCGCCGCGGCGCCACCGGTGCCGGAGGGTGAACCGCGGGCTGGTGGACCATGCGAGCAGGCGGTCGAGCAGTGCCCTGCCGCGGTCTTCTGGCCAGCCGACGACCGTGCCCGCGGTCGCTCCGATCAGCAGGGACTTTCGCCCGTTCGCGCGGGTCCACACGAGCGGGTGCACCCTTGTCGGCACCTTCTCCCAGCTGGCCCGCTGCTTGTCCGTGGCGTCGGGATAGGCGATCCGCTGGGCGGTCGCGAAGCTGTGAGCCACCCGCAGGTCGGCGATCTCGGCCTTCTCCTCGTCGGACAGGGCGTCGTAGGCGGCGTAGGTGTTGGCGAACTGCGTGTCGCCGCCGGCGGGGTCGACCTCGTGGGCGGTCAGCAGCGTCGCCTTCTGGGGAAGCTCGTCGGTCGCGCCGTCGATGTGCCAGAGGAAGTTCCCCTGCCGGTAGCCGGCCAGCACGCTCTTGTCGGGGTCGAGCGTGATCCGGGCGATCTCAGGGTGCTCGCCGGGGTCGTTGACCTTGGGCACGACGACCTCGCCCAGCAGCCGGCTGAACCGGACCAGGTCGCCGTCCTCGATGTGAACCTCGCGGTACACCAGCACGCCGTACTGGTCCAGAGCGGCCTTGCAGTCGGCAGCTACCGCCTCATTGACGAGATCACTTCCCCTCCAGCCGCTGATCTCGGCACCGATCTCGGGCGCCAGCCTGGTGACCGTGATGGACATGACTTCCTCCGACTAGCTGAGAGAGGGACTCGGCGCCGCGGGTGACGCACCTGGAGGCGGCTGGGCTCGCGCGCCGCGACTGCCCCGACGGCCACCTCGCGACGGTTCGCGCGATCTGGGGCCATGCGTTCGTACCACCGGCCGACCCAGCAGCGCAAGAATCTACTGGCATTAGAAAGGATCTTCTGGCACTATTCTGGCTGCCGGAGGGGGTGAAGGTGTCTTGGTCGGTGCGAGCGCAGGCCCGGCCGCATCCGCGGCCGGGCGCTCCGGGCGTCACCTCGCACCCGAAGATCCGCTAAGGACCGCCCATAGGATGAGACATGGCCCGGGATACCCGCGAGCGCCTGCTGGACGCGGGACTCGCCCTGTTCGCAGGCAAGGGCCTCGCCGGCACCACGGTCTCCGATCTAGAGGCCCGTGCCGGGCTCCGGGCCGGAGCTGGCTCGTTCTATCGCCACTTCACCTCGAAAGAGGCTCTCTTCGAGGCCGTCGTCCGGCAGGAACTCGACCGGTTCCGCGCCTCGATCGGCGACGCGACGCCCGGYGAGTCGGCCGTGGCCGATGTGAAGATCACACTGGCGTTGGAGTTCCACCAGACCCTCACGACGCTCGGTCAGCTCGGCAGACTCGAGGCGATCATCCACCGGGACGCCGCCGCGATGGGCGACCTTTTCGACGAGGTGGAGGGCCTGTACAACGCCGCCCTCGACGCCAGCGCCGCCCGGCTGGGCCAGCTCATGGAAGCCGGGCAGCTTCCCCGACGCGACCCACAGGCCCTCGCCGTGACGATCAGAAGCACGCTCATCGGCTATCACCTGAACACCCAGTCGTTTAGAAGGTCCGCCCGGCGGGTGCCACCGGCAGATCTGATCGCCACGCTGATCGACCTGATCTCCTCCAAATAACCTCCGGCGCTCGACGTCAACGCAGACGTCGATCTCGCGCGAACCGCACGCACAGGCTGCCGCGGCCCGCTCGGCATCGATCGGGACCCCCAGGTTTGCGGCAACGACCATAGACAATGTTGGACGGTCGTATGGYGATGCTGTATGGATGTATGGCGGCCCTGTGCGACACCTTATTGCCGATCATGACTTTCGACGCTGAGGATATTGTCACGTGAGAATTGGTCTGACAGGTCGGCCGTCGACGACGGAGAAGCTCGTCGCGCAGGCGAAGGAGGCCGAGAAGGACGGTTTCAGCTCCCTCTGGTTGGACAGCACGGTCCTCGGCGACCCGCTGGCGGCGATGGCGGTCGCGGGCCGGGAGACATCCGCGATCGAGCTGGGCACGGCGGTCCTCCAGACGTACCCGTGCCATCCGGTTCTCCAGGCGAACCGGGYCGCCGGCGTCGCGGAGGCGATGGGACGGCCCGGCTTCACGCTGGGCATCGGGCCGTCGCACGCGTCCCGCGTCACCGGTCTGTACGGCCTGCCCTACGACCACCCAGGCCGCAACACCGAGGAGTACCTCCGCATTCTGACGGGCCTGCTGCGCGGCGAGACCGTGACGTTCGAGGGAACGGACTGGACGGCGAAGGACGCGACAGTGCCGACGGCGCAGCCGGTGCCGGTGCTTCTCGCCGCGCTCGGCCCGCGGCTGCTGCGGGTGGCCGGTGAACTCGCCGACGGCGTCGTGCTGTTCATGGCCTCGGCCCGGGCGATCGAGACGCATGTCGTGCCCCGGCTTCATGCCGCCGCCGTGGCGGCGGGGCGGCCGGAGCCGAGGGTCGTCGCCGGGCTGCCGGTCGCGGTGCATGACGACCTCGCCGAGGCCCGGGCGGCGGTGGCGGCGACCTCGGCCGTCTACGAGAGCCAGCCGAACTACCGCCGCATCATGGAGATCGGCGGCGCCGAGGGCCCGGCGGACGTCGCTGTCCTCGGCGACGAGGCGAGCGTGACCCGCCAGCTCCAGGGCCTGCTCGACGCCGGGGCGACGGACATCCAGGTGTTCGTCGTGCCGGTCGGGGCGGACCGCCGGGCCTCCCGGCAGCGCACCATGAACCTGTTGGCCTCTCTCACGGGCTGACCGCCGCGCAGGTCGTCAGTCGGCGTGCTTCGTCTGCGACGTGGACGGAGACGAAGCAGGAGATGTGTGCTGGGGCTCAACCTGGTCCAGGTAGTGCTCGAGGAATTCGGCCGCTTCCGCGTGGGATGTCGACATGCCCACGGCGTCTTCGATGTGAATCATCCGGGGAGTGCTTGTCATGAGAAAGACGAGCACCTCCGCGGGAACCGAACCCAAGGGGCGTGAATAGTCGTTCGAGGACCTGGCCAGAGCCTCCATGGTCAGTTCGCGTACCTTCTCGCCGACCGCCGCGATCTCGGCTCTGATTGCTTTGTGGTGATTCGCGAGTGCCGTAAGCTCCGCTATGAGCACCGCGGCGTACCGGTTGTTGGAGAACTCCCAGAGCGCCCGCAGGGGCTGGTCGGTCCGGAGCGCTCCTACGAGCGCGCCGACGGTCTGGTCGGTCCGGTGCCGGACCAGTGCGATGAACAGGTCGTCCAGGGTCGGGAAATAATACTGGACCAGCCCTGGCGTCACTCCGGCCTTCGCGGCGAGGCCACGGTAGGTGACGGCGGCGTACCCCTCGTCGAGCATGAGCCGTTCGGCGCTCTCCAACAGGAGAGCGCGCGTCTTCGAGGTCTCCGCGCCGACCCGGCGAGGTGTCGTCATCTGGCGCCTTTCAGGAGCGACTTTCGGAAGATCGCCACGTCCGCTGTGAGATCCAGCCCTGGATGATTCCCGATCCACCATGCTACGCGGCGGTCGCGTATGGCTCCCGATCCATGGCCGTCAGGGCAACGGCAAGATCTTCAGATACTCCGGGATGCGCGGGTCGGGCTCGAGGTCGAGCGAGTTCATTACCCAGGCCATGGTTTCGTAGCAGCCGGTGACGAACAGGATGTCGAGCAGTCTTCTCTCGTCGAGTTCGGTCGCCAACGCCGACCAGGTGTCGTCCGAGATGACACCGTCGTCGATCAGTTCGTCGACCGCCCGCAGCAGGACGCTGTCGAGCGGCGGGAGGAACGGCGCGTTCGGCCCATAGGCCACGCGGGCGATCTCCTCGTCGGTGAGTCCGGCTGCCCGCCCGGCGAAGATGTGCTGGCCCCACAGGTAGCGGGACTGGCGTCGCGCCGCGACGCGCAGGATGAGGATCTCCACCTCGCGGATCGGCAGTTCGGTGTCCAGCAGGGCGTACCCGTTGAACGGCAGGAAGGCCTTCGCGAGCTCCGGGTGGCGAGCGAGCGAGGCGATCGCGTCCCGCCCGGACGGGCGGCCGTCCCTGTTGGGCGCGGGCAGGCCACGGGTGGTCGGGTCGATCGCGGACAATGCCGCGACCACCTCGGCAGGCCACTGTTTCGGGTGCAGAGGTGGGATTCGCGCCATCAAGCTGCTCCTTCACGAGTTGTGTCGCGGTCGGCGGGGACGCAGCCACCCCGGATACCGAGTTGGGGCCGGTAACCGGCCGGTGGCCGGCTGCCAGGATGTGATGCCTCTCGTCCGGTGATGTCCGCGATTCCGGTTCAGAACGAGGGGGGAGCCTTGAGCATCGCGCCGGCGTCGATCCGGAGGTTGAGCCCCGTCATGTAGCGGGACTCATCGCTGGCCAGATACACGACGAGTGCCGAGACATCCTCCGGCTCGATGTACGGGATTGGCATCGCCTGCATCACGGGGAAGGCCAGTTCGGCGTCTGCCCTGGTCGGGTTCTCCAGGTCCGGCCGGAACGCCCGGTACACGTTGTCGTTGTGCAGCAGCGTGGTGTTGACGTTCGTCGGGTGGATCGCGTTCAACCGGACGGAGTGCGGGGCGAGCTGCAACGCGAGCACCTCGACGTACCTGGCGACCAGCTGCTTCGCCAGCGAGTAGCCGACCCCGCCCGGCGCGCCCATCGCGTCCGTCGTCCCCTTGATCATGCCCGCGGTCGACCCGGTCACGATGATCGAGGCGCCGGCGCCCAGGTGCGGCAGGGCCACCGCCACGGTGTTCTGCACGCCGCCGAGGTCGACGTCCATGGCGTCGACGAAACTGCTGCACAGCGACTCGTCCGTCAGCGGGCAGATGCCGGCGTTGGCGCAGACGACGTCGAGCCGGCCGAGTTCGGTGAGGCCGGCGTCGAGGGCGGCTCGCAACTGCCCGCGGTCGCGGACGTCGGCCGGCGTCGCCACGATGCGCCGGCCCAGGGCCTCGACCTCCTTCACCGTCACGGCAAGGTCGTCAGGGGTGGCCAGCGGGTAGGGCACGCTGGCGATCTGCTGGCAGATGTCGACGGCGATGATGTCGGCGCCTTCGGCCGCGAGCCGCACCGCGTGGCTGCGCCCCTGGCCGCGCGCGGCCCCGGTGATGAAGGCGACCTTGCCCCCTAGCTTGCCCATGCGCGTCCTCTCTCCTTCATTGACGGGCTCCCCATCTCGGGGTGTTCTGGCCGCCGCCGCTGGCGGGCCGACGCGTCGGCCCGCCAGCGGCGGCAGATCTTCTGGCGTCCGACGGAGGTCTTGGCCGGCCTGGGTGGGCGGCGCGGTGTCACCAGCGGACGGCGGGCTCCGTGTCGAGGTTCAGCGGACGGGCATACGAGAGGTCGCTGGTGTCCCACGTGCCCTTCAGGAATCCCTTGAAGGCGCCCGAGTGCAGGAAGGACGCGTCGGCGGTGAAGGCCCACTCGATCGTGCAGCGCCGCAGGACGATCTTCCACGCGCCGTCGCGGCGTTCGAGGCGGTCGAGGTAGCGGCCGCCCATGAAGGCGAGCGTCTTGCCGTCCTTGCCGACCATGGTGCCGATGACGTAGCTCTCCGCGTGCGCCTCGTCGCCGTCGATCTCGCAGGTGTGGGTCGTGATGTTGTGCAGGTGGTCGGCGAACACCAGGGAGTGCCGCGCGTTGGCCCATTCCCCGTAGGCGGCGCCGGGGTTCACGTCGGGGCCGTGCTCGTCGATCCCGTCGGCGGCGTAGACGCTCGCCATCAGGTCCGCGTCGTGCCGGTCGTGGCCGCGGGACTGCTTGTTGACGCAGTCGAGGATCTCGATCCGGTCCTTCACGTACCGGATCTCGCGGCGTAGTTCCTCGAGCTCGGTCTCGGCGGTCATGCTGGTCTCCTGCGGTCGACGTGTGGATGGGATGGCGTGTCAGGTGCGGGTGGCCGGGCCGCGGGGGACGTCACGGAAGGGCCGGTCGCGGTCGAGGGCGGGTTCCCGGGGCATGCCGAGGAGCCGCTCGCTGACGACGTTGCGGGCCATCTCCGTGGTGCCGCCGCCGATGCAGGTCGCCTGGCGAACCAGGTAGGCCAGACCGCTGCCGGCGGCCTCGCCGTCCTGCTCGGTCCAGGTGCCGCCCAAGGGGCCGGCGATGTCGAAGGCGATCTCGGTGCGGCGGCTGGTGGCGACGCCGGTGAACAGCCGGGCCACGGCGGCGGCCTGGTCGGACAGCCGGCCCGTGGCGAGGCCCAGCGCGACCCGGCGTTGCAGGGCGTGGGCCGCCAGGTCGAGCATGTGCGCCTCACCGACGAGGCCACGCACGTGCGGGTCGCCCAGCCGGGCAGCGTCACGGGCGACGCCGGACACCCAGCCGGCACCGAAACCGTCGGACAGGCCGGCCGGCATCGTGATGTAGGGCGAGTTGTAGAGCATCTTCTCGTGGAACATCCAGCGGGTACCCACGGTCCAGCCGCCGTCGACCTCGCCGATCCGGTCCGAGTCCGGCACCCGGACGTCGGTCAGGTACTCCTGGCAGAACTCCCGGTTCCCGTTGACCATCTCGATACGCGTCAGCTCGACGCCGTCGCGCAGCAGCGGAAGGATGAACACCGTCAGCCCGCGGTGCTTGGGCACGTCCCAGTTGGTCCTCGCCAGGCACAGCGCCCAGTCGGAGTACCAGGCGCCGGTCGTCCAGATCTTCGAGCCGTTGAGCACCCACTCGTCGCCGTCGCGCACAGCGCTGGTCAGCGCCCCGGCCACGTCCGAGCCCCCGGACGGTTCGGACAGGAACTGCATCCAGATCTCGTCGCCGCGCAGGATGGCGGGGACATGCTGGCGCTTCTGCTCCTCGGTGCCGAACTCCAGCAGCACCGCGAGGCACGGGTTGAACGTCGGCGACTGCAGGTCCATCGGGAACTCGTAGCCGGCGATCTCCTCGTTGAACGCCCGCTGGTGCGCCGGCGTGAGGCCCTGCCCGCCGTACTCACGGGGCACACAGATACCCGCGAACCCGCCGTCGAAGAACACGCGCTGGAGCTGGCGCTGACGGGTGATCTCGGCCAGTTCCTCGTCCTCGCTGCGCCCGAGCCCGTCGAGGTTGTGGGTCGGCGGCCCGCTGACAGCGCGGAGGTTCCCCCGCATCCAGGCGGCGGCGCGCCGCCGGAAGCTCTCGACGTCTTCGACGCCGGCGTCGGCCGTCATGAACGCTCCTTCTCGACGAGGTCCGCGAGGCGGCGGCGGTGCTCGACCGGCGTGCCGAACAGCGTCCGGTTCAGCGCGATCCGGCGCAGGTAGAGGTGCAGGTCGTGCTCGAAGGTCAGGCCGATCCCGCCGTGCAGCTGCACGCAGTCCTGAGCCAGCTCGGAGCCGTACTCACCGGTGAAGGCCTTCGCGGCGCTCACCAGCCTCGCCGCGTCGGACGAGCCCGAGGCGACGGCGACGACGGCCGCGTCGTTGATCGCGTGTGCGGCCTCCAGCCACGACAACAGGTCCGCGACCCGGTGCTTGATCTCCTGGTAGGAGGCAAGCGGCCGGCCGAAGGAGTAGCGGTCGAACGTCCAGCGCAGCGTGAGGTCGAACGCGGCCTGCATCGCGCCCACCGTGTCCGCGCCCGCCAGGACCGCTGCGAGACGCAGCTGATGCTCCACCTGCTCGGCGGCACCGCCCAGCTCCCCCACGACGGCGCCGGCCGGGACCCTGACCTTGTCGAAGCGGACCGTGGCGAACCGGCGGGTCAGGTCGAGACTCCGCATGGGCTCGATTGACAGGCCGGCGGCGTCGGCGGGGACTAGGACCTGTGTCAGCCCATCCCCGGTTCGCCCGGTGACTAGCAGATGGCCTGCCTGGGCGGCGGACTCCACCGGGCGTTTGACACCGGTCAGCACGACGTCGCCGCCGTCGGTCGCGCAGCGCAGGTCGACCTGGCCCAGGCCGTCGGCCGGGGGCGGCTCCGCGAAGCACCAGGAGGCGAGAGCGTCGCCGGCGAGCAGGGACTCCAGCACCGGCGCATGGGTGTCGTCGCCGGCGGCGCCGAGCGCGGCGGCGACGACGTTGGTGACCGCGAGTGGCCCGGGTGCCGCGTGCGCGCCGAACTCATGGGCGAGCAGCGACAGGTCCGCCAGCCCGGACTCGCTCACGGCACCGCCTCCGGACGCCTCCGGCGCGAGCAGCGATGTCCAGCCGAGCTCGGCGCCGCGACGCCACAAATCCAGGTCGAACCCGGCGTCGTCGTCCCGGAGACAGCGAATCTTGTCGACAGGAACCTCGCTCGCGAGGAACCGAGCGGTGGTGTCACGAAGGACCTCCTGCTCGGAGCTGCGCTCCAGCAGCATGGGCCGCTCCTCTCTCCGGCGTGCCCGGGCACCTCGGACCGGGCACGAGGCCGAGGCCGGGACCCCAGGGCGGCAGCGCCCGCGCGCGGGCTTAGAGCGAAGTACGCGCGGGCTTAGAACGGTGGGAACGGTTTGGTGGTGTCCTGGACCAGTTCGATGCGGGTGCCGTCGGGGTCGGCGAGAAACACCATGTCCATCGCCCCGCCGGGCACGTCGATGTGGACCCGGGTGTCCTCCGGCAACGTGGCGCCGAGTGAGACCAGATGCCCCGCGACGGCCGCCAGGTCGTCGACGTAGAACGAGAGGTGCGTGAGCCCGTTCTGGTTCCTGCGCTGCAGTGGCGTTCCACCCGCGGCCGGGGTCGTCCAGCCGATGATCTCCAGCCGGGTCGCCCCCTTCCGGCTGATCTGGGTCCGGGCCTTCATCGGCGGGCTGACCTCGGCGAGCGGGGCGAATACGTCGCCCACCGGCCATCCCTCGGCGAGCTCGAATCCGAGCCCTTCGGTGTAGAAGCGCAGTGACTTCTCGTAGTCGGACACGCAGATGCCGACGTGGGAGAACACAGCGCCGTCGATCACGGCCATTGCTGACTCCTCGGTTCGCTGGGGTGGGGGCGCTCAGCCGACGACGGCCGGCATGCTGTCCCAGCCGCGTACGGTCGATGCCGGGGACCGGACGGCGCTGTCGAGATCGATCTCCCAGTCGGGCCAGCGGTTGAGCACCTCGTCGAGCGCGATACGGGCCTCGAGCCGGGCGAGTGCCGCGCCGAGGCAGTAGTGCGCGCCCTGGCTGAAGGCGAGGTGCTTGTCGATGGCACGGTGGATGTCGTAGCGACCGGGATCGTCGAAGTGCCGCTCGTCGCGGTTCGCGGCGGACAGCATGAGCAGCAGCCGGCTGCCGGCGGGAACCTTCCGGCCATGGAAGGTGAGGTCCTCGGTGACGTAGCGCGCGACGTTCGGCGAGGAGGTCTCGAAACGCAGGAGCTCCTCGATCGCGTTCGGAATGAGGGAACGGTCGGCGACGAGCTCGCGGCGCGCGCCGGGATGCTCGCCGAGGACCTTCCCCATCCAGCCGAACAGACGTCCGGTCGTGTCCACGCCGGCTGCGGAGATGACCGCGAGGAAGATCTGCAGCTCGTCGCGGTGCAGGCGGCGGACCCGGCCGTCGACGTTCTCGAACTCGACCTGGAGCAGCTCGGTGATCAGGTCGTCCGACGGGTTCTTCTCCCGCCACGACACATACTCCGCGAAGCCGCCGCCGGAGAAGTACCGGTCCTTCCGCACGGCCAGCGGCTCGCCGGGGGTGTTGCGCAGCGAGCGGTGGGCCTTGTCCCGCACGACCGGCTGGTCGGAGTCGGGAATGCCGACCAGCATGCCGATGACCCGCATTGGCAGTTGGGCGCCGAGGTCGAGGAAGAAGTCGAACCGGTCGCCGCCGACCAACGGGTCCAGGCAGGCCTGGCAGAAGGCGCGCACCCGGTTTTCGAGCGCCTTCATCTTCCGCGGGGTGAATGCCCGGGAGACCAGCGCGCGGTGCACGGTGTGCAGGGGCGGATCCTCATTGATGAACACGCCGTGCGGCATTGTCGGGTCCGCCTTGATGACCTCGAGGATGTTGCCCTTGCCCGAGATGAGCCGCCGGTGGTCGCGCACCGCGGCCTCGACGTCGTCGAACCGGCTCAGCGCGTAAAAGTCGTGGCGCTCGTTGTAGTACAGCGGTGCCTCGTCCCGAAGCCGCTGGTAGACGGGATAGGGATCCTTCGCGATCTCCTGGTCGTACGGGTCGAAGTACAGCGCGTCGGTCATCACTTGCCCTGTAACCGGCCGACGAGAGGCGCGAAGGTGTCCATCGCGTTTTGGGGCACCGTGACGTAGCTGGTGCCGAAGTTCTCGCGGTTGTCCCGCAGCCGCTGTTCCATCTCGTCGAGCGTTCCCACCAGCACGTTGGGATGGTCGGGCAGGACGTCCGCGTCAACGGAGATCCAGCCGGCGATGTCCTTGTAGGCCGCCGCCGGGTTGTCAGTGAGAATCGTGAAGTAGGGCGAGCCCTCGATCTCCAGATCGGGCAGCCGCCCGCCCGCCGCCGCCCGCACGAGCCCGTACCGGTGGGCGGCCTCCTGCTTGGGGGTGAGCCCGGCCGCGTTGACTGGGTCGAACGGCACGTTCGAGATGCTGACGATCTCGGCCTCCCTGGCCGCCAGCGAGAGCATCCGCTTCCGGTTCCCGCCGATCATCAGCGGCGGTCGCGGCTTCTGCGCGGGCAGCGGCAGCCCTCGGTAGCCGCTGACGTTCACGTGCTCGCCGTGCAGGTCGATCGGCTCGCCCGACCAGTGGGCCTTCAGCAGTGCGATCACCTCCTCCAGCTTGTCGACCCGCGTCCTGCCGGGTGCGAAGGGGAGGCCGAGAGCCTTGTACTCGTTCTMCTGCAGACCGGCGCCGATGCCCATCTCGAGCCGGCCCTCGGAGAGCAGGTCGATGGTCGCGGCCTCCTTCACCAGGGCCGCGGGCACGTGGTAGTCGATGCAGAACACCCGGCACCCGATCCGCAAGGTCGACGTGACCGCCGCGGCCCCCGCCATCGCCGCGATCGGCGCGAGGTGCTGAGGTGGCAGGCTGCACGCTCGGGCCGCCGGGCCGGGCCCGACGTAGTGGTCGGCGACGAACAGCGTCGAGTATCCGAGGTCCTCGATCTTGCGGGCGAGGTCGTACCACTCGCGCGCGGACGTCGCCCGCGTCCCCTGGACGGCGAAACGAAACGGTCTTGTGGTCATTGCCCTCACCTGGGTGGTCGCCCCATGGGCCGGAGGCCGTCGCTCTCCGGCTCGGCGCGGTGTGTGCCGGACGGTCGTGTCAGATGCCTGCGGGTCCGGGGCCGCCGTGGACGTAGAGGGTCTGGCCGGAGCAGAAGCTGGCGGCGTCGGAGGCGAAGAACAGCACGGCGCTGCCGATCTCCTCGGGTTCACCGAGCCGGCCGGAGCCGTTCATCAGGCCGATCGCCTCCGGGTCCAGCCCGTAGCGGGCCGCGTCGTCGGTCAGTGTCGCGGCCCGGACCGCTCCGACGGCGATGCAGTTGACGCGGATGCCCTTGCGGGTCCAGGCGGCGGCCATCGAGGCCGTCAGGTTGTTCACCCCGGCCTTGGCCGCGCCGTAGGGCGCGGCCTGCGGCATGCCGAGCAGGCTCGCACCTGAGGAGATGTTCACGATCGCGCCCCTACCGGCCGCGAGCATCGGGACGGACGCGGCGCGGGACAGGAACCAGACGGAGCCGAGGTTGAGCGCCAGGACTTGGTGCCACTCGTCCTCGGTCCACTTTCTGATCGATTTGGTCTCCGCGCCGCCGGCGCAGTTGACGAGGATGTCGAGCCGGCCGAACTCGGCGACGGTGGCGTCGACGATCCGCTGGCACTCCTCGGCGCTCGTCACGTCGGCCGGCAGGGCGATGGCGCGCCGGCCCAGTGCTTCGATCTCCTTCGCGGTCGACTCCAACGGTTCCAGGCGGCGGGCGGACAGCACGACGTCCGCGCCGTGCTCGGCCAGCGCCAGCGCCGAGCCGCGGCCGATCCCGGTGCCGCCGCCGGTCACGACGGCGACCTTTCCCGCCAGCGAGAACCTGTCGTTCACAGGACCGCACCTCCATTGGCGGCGATGACCTGGCCGGTGATGTAGCCAGCGGCCTCCGAGCACAGGAAGGCGCACGTCGCGCCGATGTCGTCAGGCGTCCCCACCCGGCCCGCTGGGATCATCCGGGCGATGACCTCGGTCTTCGGCAGATTCCGACCACTTTGCTGGCCGCGCAGCAGCGGGGTGTCCACGGCGAACGGCGGAATCGTGTTCACTGTGATCCCCTTGGCCGCGTACTCAAGTGCGACGGTCTTGGTGAGGGCGATCACGCCGCCCTTGGTGGCCGAGTAGTGGCCCTGTCGGGCGGTGCCCGTCTGGCCCGCCGCCGACGAGATCGTCACGATGCGGCCCCAGGAGGCCGCCGCCATGTCCGGGATCGCGGACTGGATGCAGTGGAAGGTGCCGGTGAGGTTCACCGCCACGAACCGGTCCCACAGCTCGAGGGAGATCTCCTCGAACGGGGTGAACCCGGAGATCGCCGCGCTGGTCACGAGGACCCCGACAGGCCCGAGCTTGGCGCGCACCCGGTCGAACGCCGCGTCGACCGACGCGCGGTCCGCGACGTCGACCTCGACCGCGGTCGCCGACGCTCCCACGGCGCGCAGTCGTTCCGCCACCTCCTTGGCAGCGGCGCCGTCCAGGTCAAGGACCGCCACCCGGTGCCCGGCATTCGCCAGGTGCTGGCAGATCGCCAGGCCAAGCCCCGATCCGCCGCCGGTGACGACAGCCACTCGTGTCATGTAACCGTTCCCTTTCAGTACAGGGCTTCCCGCCGGCCCGCGTAGGCAGCAGGATCAGCGATCGCAAAGTCATCCGCCGGCACGCGCCGCTCCGGTAGCAGGCGCGCCGACGAGTTCGGGCGGTGGACCCTGATCACACTGATCTGCCGATGAGGGCGGGCATGGAGTCCCAGCCCCGGACCGTCGAGGTGGGCGCGCGGCGGGCGGCGGACAGGTCGACCTCCCAGTCAGGCCACCGCTTGAGGACCTCCTCGAGGGCGATGCGCCCCTCCAAGCGAGCCAGCCCCGAACCGAGGCAGAAATGCGCGCCGTGGCCGAACGTCACGTGCTGACCGAAGTCGCGATGGATGTCGAACCGCTCGGAGTCGGGGAACTGCCGCTCGTCGTGGTTGGCCGACGAGAGCATGAGCAGCAGCGCGCTGCCTGCCGGGACCGTCTGCCCGTGGAATTCGGCGTCCTCGGTGACGTAGCGGGCCACATGCGGACCGGGCGGCTCGTAGCGCAGCAGCTCCTCGACCGCGCGCGGGATGAGCGTCGGGTCGGCGACCAGTTCGGCGCGCTGGTCGGGATGCTCGGCCAGCACCTTGCCTATCCAGCCGAACAGGCGGCCGGTCGTCTCGACGCCAGCCCCCGCGATGACGCCGACGAAGATCTGAACCTCCTTCCGGGTCAGCGTGCGCACCGTCCCCGACAGGTCGGTGAACTCCAGCGTGAGCAGCTCCGTGATGATGTCGTCCGACGGGTTGTCGACCCGCCACTTCACGTACTCGCCGTAGTTCCCGCCGTCGAAGTACTTCTCCTTGGTGACCGGCAGCGGCTTGCCCGGCTGGTTGCGCAGGGCCCGCTGGGCGGTCGACCGTAGCGACGGCTGCTCCGAGTCGGGAATGCCGAACAGCATTCCGATCGTGYGCATCGGCAGCTCGGCACCGAGGTYGAGCACGAAGTCGAACCTGTCCCCACCCACCAACGGGTCCAGGCAGGCCGCGCAGAAAGCCCGGATCTTCTCCTCCAGCGCCTTGATCTTCTTCGGCGTGAACATCCGGGAGACCAGGGCGCGGTGGATCGTGTGCAGCGGYGGGTCCTCGTTGATGAAGATTCCCGGCGGCATGACGGGCGCGGCCATGACGACCTCGAGGATGTCGCCCTTCGTCGAGGTCAGGCGKTTGAGGTCTTTGAGGGCCGCGACGACGTCCTCGTAGCGGCTGAGGCCCCAGAAGCCGAGGCGCTCGTTGTGGTACAGCGGCGCCTCGTCGCGCAGCCGCCGGTAGACGGGGTACGGATCCGCGTCGATCTCGACGTCGTACGGGTCGTAGTAGAGGTCGCCTGCGCCCACTGCCTGGCCTCCCTGGACATCTCTGTACGAACGTATAGCATCGTGCCCTACGTTCGTACAGGTCGGAGTTCCGAGGAGCAAGCGGACCTTCGCCCGCTCCTCAAGGGCGGAGGAGGCCCATGGGCTGGGGAAGCTCCGTTTTGCTTGACGCCACCACCCGAGCACAGCGCGCACACGCGTCCACGACGGCTCCCGACCGCCGGTAGCCGAGCTCACCCGAGCGGGATCTCATCAGTCGCAGAGCGGAGAAATCGCGATGACCGCGGTGATGCAGGGCGTCCGCGTCCTGGAGGTAGCCGAGCACACGTTCGTCCCGGCGGCGTCCGCGCTGCTGGCCGACTGGGGCGCGGACGTCGTCAAGATCGAGCACGTCGAGCGGGGTGACGCGATGCGCGCCCTCGGGTCCACCGGCGTCGCGACCATCTCCTCCGACGTCCATGTGCTGCTCGAGCACTCGAACCGGGGCAAGCGCAGCCTGGGTCTCGACCTCACCTCCCAGGAGGGCCTGGATGTCCTCTACCGGCTGGCGGCGCAGTCGGATGTGTTCCTGACCAACAAGCTGCCGGGCGTCCGAGCCAAGCTGAAGATCGACCTTGAGGACATCCGCGCGGCCAACCCGAACATCATCTACGTCCGTGGGACCGGTCAGGGCGAGCGCGGACCGGACGCGGACAAGGGCTCGTACGACTCGCTGGCTTTCTGGTCCCGCGCCGGCCTCGCCGTCGGCGTCATGCAGCCGGAGTACGGCCACGTTCCGGTGCCACCGGGACCGGCGTTCGGGGACTCGCTCGGCGCGATGACCATCGCCGGCGGCATCATGGGCGCGCTGTACCACCGGGAACGCACCGGTGAGGCCACCGTCGTCGACGTCTCCCTGCTGGGCACCGGGATGTGGGCCATGGGCGCCGCGATCGCGCTGTCCATGCAACTGAACATGCCGTGGAAGCCGCCACCGGTCGCGGCCACCCGCGCCAACCCGCTGGTGATGAACTACCGGACCAAGGACGGCACCTGGCTGGCCTTGTGCTGCCTGCAGGCGACCAGGTACTGGCCGCCGCTGTGCGACGTCATCGGCCGACCGGAACTCGCGGCGGACCCCCGGTTCGCCGACCACGAGTCCCTGGCGGCCAACAGCGGCGCGGCGATCGACATCCTCACCGAGGCGTTCGCCAGCCGCACGCTAGACGAGTGGCGGGTCGCACTCGCCGACTTCGCGGGCCAGTGGACGGTCGTCCAGGACACCCTGCAGGCGGTCGACGACCCACAGACCGTCGCCAACGGCTACATCCAGGAGTGCCACACGGCGGCCGGCGCGCCGTTCCGGCTCGTCGCCGCGCCCGTCCACTTCGACGAACAGCCCACACCCGCGAAGCGGGCACCCCAGTTCAACGAGCACGGCGACGACCTCCTCGCCGCGCTCGGCCTCGACTGGGACACCGTCATCGACCTGAAGGTCCGCGGAGTCGTCGCCTGAGCACGGCCGAAAGAACGACGCACGGCCCGCGGGCCGCCGCCCCGACATCTCCAGGGCTTCGCGATCCCGGGACATCGCGGACGGCGACCCACGGGCCCGGGCGACCCACGACGGAGAGGACCGCCATGAACAAGGACGACCTGATTCTGATCAGCGTCGACGACCACGTCATCGAGCCCCCGGACATGTTCACGGGCCGGCTCCCGGCGAAGTACACCGACGACGCCCCGCGGATCGTGCGCCTGGAGGGCGGCGCAGACATGTGGAAGTTCCGCGACACCATGATCCCCAACGTCGCGCTCAACGCGGTCGCCGGCCGGCCGAAGTCCGAATACGGACTCGAACCGCAGGGGCTCGACGAGATCCGCCCCGGCTGTTACGACGCCGCCGAACGGGTCAAGGACATGAACGCCGGCGGGATCCTCGCCTCGATGAACTTCCCGTCGTTCCCCGGCTTCGCCGCCCGCCTGTTCGCGACCGACGACCCGCAGTTCTCCCTCGCCCTCGTCCAGGCCTACAACGACTGGCACATCGACGAATGGTGCGGCGCCCACCCCGGCCGGTTCATCCCCATGGCGATCCCGGCCATCTGGGACCCGGAGCTCTGCGCCGCCGAGGTCCGCCGGGTCGCCGCCAAGGGCTGCCACTCGCTCACCTTCACCGAGAACCCGGCGACGCTCGGCTACCCCAGCTTCCACGACCCCTACTGGAACCCGCTGTGGCGGGCCTGCTGCGACACCGGCACCGTCCTGTCGATCCACATCGGCTCCTCCGGCAAACTCGCCGTGCCCGCGCCCGACTCGCCGCCGGACGTCCTGATCACCCTGCAGCCGATGAACATCGTCTCCGCCGCGGCCGACCTTCTCTGGTCCCGGGTGCTCAAGGACTTCCCGGACATCCGGATCGCCCTGTCCGAGGGCGGAACCGGCTGGATTCCCTACTTCCTGCAGCGCGTCGACCGGACCTTCGACATGCACGCCACCTGGACGCTGCAGGACTTCGGCGGCAAGCTCCCCTCGGAGATCTTCCGGCAGCACTTCCTGACGTGCTTCATCTCCGACCCCGCCGGCGTCCAGATGCGCGACCAGATCGGCATCGACAACATCGCCTGGGAGTGCGACTACCCCCACAGCGACTCCATGTGGCCCGGCGCCCCCGAGGAACTCCACGCCACGATGGAGACGTTCGGCGTACCCGATCACGAGATCAACAAGATGACCCACGAGAACGCCATGCGCTGGTACTCGTTCGACCCGTTCGCCCACATCCCACGCGAACAGGCCACCGTCGGCGCGCTCCGCGCGCACGCCGACGGCCACGACGTCTCCATCCGCGCCCTCAGCCACCATCAGATCGACCCGGCCGAACGCCTCGCCGCCTACACGGCCCAGCGGGACTCGATGGCCGCTGGACGCTGAGGGCGGTCGCCAGTTGGCGGGCCGCGGCACGCCCCGGCGTCGCGACGTACGCCGACCTGCCAACCACCGCCTCCTGTCTCGTCACGATGCACCGACCGGCACGAGGCGCTGACCTCCACTGCCCGGGCCACATCCCGGGGCTGGCCAGGACGGTGGGCTCGCGGCGACGCTATCGCTCGCCCCGAGCGACTGCTGGGCTCCGATGAAGGAGCCGGATGTCCAGGAGAACGGAAGCGGACGGGGCCGGACGCACGCCTGCGGGACAGTGAGCGTGCCTGTTCCGACAGATCAAGACGGCATTCCAATCAGGCCGGCGCACGGCGGCGCGCCTCCGGGCGTGTCGCCGGCGCCGCCGGAAGAGGAAATCGGAGTAGAAGCATGGGCAAGTTATCCGGCAAAGTCGCCATCGTCACCGGCGCCGGTTCCGGTATCGGCCGATCGGCGGCATTCCTCTTCGCGCGGGAAGGCGCGCGCGTCGTGTGCGCGGACGTGAGCGGGCGGGAGGCGCTGACGGCCAAGGCGATGGGCGAGGCGGCCGTCGCGGCCCATGTCGACGTGACGTCCGCCGCCGAGGTGGAGGCCATGGTGAAGATTGCGGTGGAACGCTTCGGCCGGCTCGACGTCATCTTCAACAACGCGGGAGTATCGAGCCCGGTCCTCCCACTGGCCGAGACGACCGACGACTATTTCGACGCCATCATGGCCGTGAACGTCAAGGGTGTATATCTCGGAATGAAGAAGGCTATCCCGGCCATGTTGGCGACGGGTGGCGGTTCGATCATAAATACGGCGTCGGCGAGCGGCCTCGTCGGGTGGAAAGGCCTTTCTCTGTATTCCGCGTCGAAGGGCGCCGTCGTGCAGATGACGAAGTCCGCAGCCCTCGACTACGCCAAGAAGGGTATCCGGATCAACGCGCTCTGCCCCGGGCTTACCTGGACGGGCCAGGCAGGAGCGACGGACGACTCGGCCCCGCCCGCGGATCTGGTGCCACCAGCCCCGGTCGGCCGGTGGGGAATGCCGGACGAGCTGGCCGCCGCGGCACTCTTCCTGGCCAGCGACGAGTCCTCCTTCGTCACCGGCACGGCCATGGCCGTCGACGGCGGTTACACGGCTCGTTGAGAGGAGCGCAGGCATGRACCTCGCAGAGATGGCCGACATCGAACAGATCAAGCAGCTCAAGGCGCGGTACTTCCGGCTGATGGACACCAAGATGTGGGACGAGTGGCGTGACGTCTTCACCGAGGACGTCACTGTCTGGGTAGCCGACGTGCCAGACGTGACCTTCGCCGGACGCGACAACTTCGTCGGAACGATGAGCCGACAGCTGGACAAGTGCATCAGCGCCCACCACGGCCACATGCCGGAGATCGCGGTCACCGGACCGGAAACGGCCACCGGAATCTGGGCGATGGAGGACTACGTCCAGATGTTCACCGACGCCTCACGCACCGACCTGAAGGCCACGCTGCGAGGCTACGGCCACTATCACGAGAAGTACCGCCGCGGGTCTGACGGCCGCTGGCGCATCCAGGAGGTGCGCCTGCACCGCCTGCACGTCGATCTTTCCTGACCGCATCGCGGCCAGGACGCGGCGCGAGAGACGGCGCGTCGCGCCGGCCGCTCAGAGGCCTTCGACCGGGGCTGCCGGCTCACGCCAACCGGTGGCTCCGGCCCAGGGCCACGACAACGATCGGTGGCCTCTGGGGTGACCGTCCCCATCACCCCTACGCAAGCCATCAACGAACAGGTTGCCCCGGCACGTTCTCGATCCTGGCCCGGCGGCCCGCCGTGTGGCGACCGCGGGTGTCCTCCGACGTCGCAGCCGCCGGCACCTCGGCGAGGCGGAGGGTTCGCATGGCCGCAACATGGTCGTCCGGGCGAGGCTCGAACCGGCCACCGCAGCCCTGACCAGTACCGATCCATTCGTCGGGGGTTCAAAGCGATAGATCGTAAGCCGCATTTGTGTAGGTCGGACGCATGATCGGCAATATGGTGGTCCGGTTGGGGCTCGAACCCGAAGCTGGCGCGATTGGACTGACGGGGCTGTTACCCCGGAGGGCTCGGACCTACGGCGGCTTGCGATGTGCGAAACCGCTGGTAGAGGCGCCGGTCGGCGCGCCTGAGGGTGAGCGGCAGGGTTAGGACGCAATATTGCTCACCTAGTGTGACCAGCACGAATAACGCGAATAGCGCGATGAAGATCGTTCTTTGGTGCCCCCGGCAGGAATCGGACCTGCGGCCTACCGCTTAGGAGGCGGTCGCTCTATCCACTGAGCTACGAGGGCTTGGCGGTCTCCGCGGCCGCAGATCATCCGGGGTGGGATGATCACAGGTCCGCAGCGACCAAACTAGAGTACGCCGCCTGGGCGGCGACTCGCGGGCAAGGTCGTTCCACGCCGGACTCTACGGTCGTTCCGTACGCGACCTCGGGAAGCACGGGCCGGCCGTGGGGCTCGTGCCTCGCCGGCGGAGGTCAGGTCAGGAGCGGGTCGACGTAGACGAGGGACGCGGTGCGGCGGTCGATCTCGGAGGGCGCGTCGGTCTCCTGGCGGATGCTGACGAGGTCGCCGTGGGACTCGACGACGATCGGGGCGCCGGGGATGATCCCGTTTTCGTGCAGTCGCCTCATCGTGCCCTCATGAGCCTGGAGCCGTTCGGAGATCCAGCCGACGGTGACCGGCCTGCTCTTGCCACCGGCGAGGTCCGCGCTGGCGAGGAGGCTGGTCGGGTTGCCGTTGCCGCCCGTGAGCTGGTCGGTGGGCGGTGGGATCTCGTTCCCGAACGGGCATCGCTTGGGATCGCCGAGGATCACCGTCAGCCGGGCCTCGACCTCGTCGGAGATCACGTGCTCCCAGCGGCAGGCCTCGTTGTGGACCAGGGCCCAGTCGAGACCGATGATCTTCGTGAGTAGCAGCTCGGCGAGCCGATGCTTGCGCATCACCGCGGTGGCCCGGAGGAGCCCCTTCTCGGTGAACTGAACCGTCCGGTCCTCGGCGAGGGAGACGAGCCCCTCATGCGCCAGCCGGGCCGTCGACTCGCTGGCGGCCGGAGCACTGACGTGCAACCGCTCCACCAGGCGCGCGCGTAGCGGCGGGATGCCCTCTTCCCGTAGCTCATACAGGGTACGGAGGTACATCTCGGTACTGTCGATCAGTGCAGTCACCGGTCTCCTTCGTCCGCTCCTAAGAGTACGCCGCCATCGGCCGGGGCAAGAGCCGTGTGGGCCGCGTCGAGGGTGCCGATCGGTCCCCCGGGTGCGGGTGTCCTGCCCGTGCTCCGGCCCCGGCCGCCCAGAGGGTGGCCAACCAGCCGTCGCGACCTACACTCGACGGGTGAGCACGACGCRGATCCGGCCAGAGACGTCCGACACGCGTACCGGCGAKGGGGACGACCACGCCCACTTCGCCCGCCGCGAGGAGATCGTCCGCGCGTCCATCGAGGGCGGTCGGGTGACCGCTCTGTGCGGGTACAAGTTCGAACCAGTCCGGGACCCCCAGCGATTCCCGGTCTGCCCGCGCTGCAAGGAGCTCGTCGACCTGGCCGAGGAGTTCGGGTAGTCGGGTAGTTCGTAGGGGCTGTCGCGAGCTCCGCCCGCCGTCGGGCCGAGCTGGCGCCAGGCTGGGCTGGGCCAGGCTGGCTCAGCCGGCGGGGCGGACGGCCCCCTGGAAACTGGACCACCAGACGTTCTCGACGCGGACGACGGCGCCGGTGTGGGGCGCGTGGATCATCTGGCCGTTGCCGATGTAGACGCCGACGTGGTCCAGCGCCGCGTTGAAGAAGACCAGGTCACCGGGGATGAGCTGGTCGCGGGACACGTGCCGGCCCGCGTTCCACTGGTCACCGGTGTAGTGCGGGAGCTGGGCACCGGCCTTGGCCCACACCCACTGCGTCAGGCCCGAGCAGTCGAACGCGTCCGGCCCCTCGGCCCCCCACACGTACGGCTTGCCGATCTGCCGGTACGCCTCGGCGACGGCGACCGGCGCCCCGCCCCCTCCGACCGGCGGGGGCGGGGCGCCGGTCGCTGCCGGGGCGGGTGCGACCGGGGTGGCGGCGAAGGCGTCGCTCGCCTGCTGGACCAGGCCGGACTGCTGACGCAGCCTCGCCTGCTCGGCGGCGGCGGCCTGGGCGATCCGCGCCGCCTCGGCGGCGGCGGCCTGCTGCCGCGCCCGCTGCGCCGCGGCCTCCCGTTCCCTGGCCTGACGCTCCAGGTCGGCCTGCTTGGCCACCAGACCGTCGAGCAGGGTGCGCTGCCGGCCCGCCGATGCCTGGATGATCCGTTTCTGGTCGGTGACGGCGTCGAAGGCGCTCTGCGCGTCCGCGAGCGTCGTGCGGGCGGTGGTGCGGGCCTCGGTCAGGTCGACGCGGGCGAGCCGTTCCCGGCTCTCGGCGGTGTGGGCCCGGCGGCCCAGCGCGTTCAGCGCGCCGACCCGGTCCAGCACGCTGCCCGGGTCGCCGGTGAGGATCGCCGAGAGCGTGTCCAGTCCGCCGGCGCGGTACGCGGATGCCGCGAGCCCCCGCCTTTCCGCGACGGCGTCCCGCACCGCGGTATCGGCCCGGTCGACGCGGGCTTCGGCGTCGTCGACCGCGGCCCTCGCCTTGCCGAGCCGGATCCGACCCGCGTCGAACGCCTCGGTGGCTTCCGTCAGCTTGGCGTCGAGATCCGCCAGCTCGCCGCGGGCCGCCGCGATCTGGGCCATGATCCCGTCGATCGTCTCGGACGAGCCGCCGTCGTCGTCCCCCGTCGAGGAGCCTCCCACCGAGGCACCCCCGCCGGGCGCCGGAGCGACGGGATTAGCCCACACCGGGGCCACACCGGGAGCAAGGATCAGCCATCCGGAGATCAGGAAACCCAGCGACACCCGGGCGCCGGACGATCGGCCGCGCCGAGTGGGCGGATACCCGGCGCGTTCGAGCCAATTCTTTGTCCTCGGTGAACTCCGAGACAGACCACTGCCCCTATGGGAGCCCTCCGACGGCGTGGTGCGCACGGCGCGTCACAGTAACTGTCTGAAGTTGTGTGGTCACGCATCCGCGCCGGGGGACACGGAGGGTTCCGAGGTACCCACAGTTGGCACACCCGAGTCGACCACGAACCGCCCAATTTGGCGAATTCACACACAAGAAACAGGGCAGTCACTGGCCTGGAACACGCCGTGAAGAACCTTCGACACCGGAGGATCCGGGACGAGTGCCGCGGGCAGYGAACCGGTGGACGTAGTCCGCGCGGCCGCTCGCGCGGGGGGAAGAACGACGGGAGAGATATGTCCCAACAGGAACTAACGGACGCTGTCACTAACGCGGGGCTGTCTGCCAACGACGCCTGGCTGCTCGCCAGCGCGGCGATGGTGCTCTTCATGACGCCGGGTCTCGCGTTCTTCTACGGTGGCATGGTCCGCACCAAGCACGTCCTTGGCATGCTGATGCAGAACTTCTTCTGCATCGGCATCGTGACGCTGCTGTGGACGCTGGTCGGCTACAGCATCGCCTTCGGGCCGGCGACGAACGGCTTCTTCGGCGGCTTCGACTTCGCGGCGCTGCAGAGCATCGGCGACCACGTCACGGCCGTGTACAACCCCGAGGGTGGCGGCGTACACACCGTCGTCTTCATCGTCTTCCAGATGATGTTCGCGATTATCACGCCGGCGCTGATCACCGGCGCGAGCGCGGACCGTCTGAAGTTCGGCGCGTTCGTCGTCTTCATCGCCCTGTGGTCGATCCTGATCTACTCGCCGGTCGCGTACTGGGTCTGGAACGTGAACGGCTGGCTGTTCAAGAAGGGCGCGCTCGACTTCGCCGGCGGCACGGTCGTCCACGCGAACGCCGGTGCCGCGGGTGTCGTCCTGGCACTCGTGCTCGGTCGCCGCAAGGGCTGGCCGGGTGGGGACTTCCGTCCGCACAACGTGCCGTACGTCGTCCTCGGCGCGAGCATCCTGTGGTTCGGCTGGTTCGGGTTCAACGCCGGTTCGGCCCTGGGCTCCGGCTCGCTGGCCGCGTGGGCGTTCCTGAACACGCAGATCGCCACCGGTGTGGCCCTGCTCGCATGGGTCGCGGTCGAGTGGCTGCGTGACGGCAAGCCGACCACCCTGGGTGCTGCCTCCGGTGCCGTCGCCGGTCTGGTCGCCATCACCCCGGCCTGTGGTTTCGTCTCGCCGATGGGCGCCATCGCGGTGGGCGCCATCGCCGGTGCCATCTGCGCCCTGGCCACCTCCATCAAGGGCAAGGTCGGGATCGACGACGCGCTCGACGTCGGTGCCGTCCACCTGGTCGGTGGTGTTCTCGGCGCCCTGCTGATCGGCTTCTTCGGCACCGTCGACGTGAACGCGGCCGGCAAGGACGGCATCTTCTACGGCGGTCCATGGAGCGTTCTCGGCTACCAGGCGCTGACCGTCGGTGCCACGGTCGGTTACTCGGCCGCCGGTACCGCGATCCTCGCCCTGTTCGTCAAGTACGTCCTGAACGGTCGTCTCAGTGACGAGCACGAGGAGATCGGCCTCGACGAGGCGCAGCACGGCGAGACCGCGTACCGGTTCAGCTCGATCGGTGGGGCGGGTTCCGCCTCGACGACCGTCGCGCCGGTCAAGGTGCCTGAAGAGGCGCAGGCCTGAACCCACGGGCCGGCGTCGCGAGCCTGACCGGGGTGAAGGAGTCCAGCTCGCAGCCCCGGTAGGTACACAGCACGGAGGGTGGGGGTGTGTCGGTTGCGGCCGGCACACCCCCACCTTCTTGTGGCGACCTGGTCGCGTCCAGGCATGATTCGCGCCGACTGCCCGGCGCGTCCCGATACCTGGCCGCATGTCCTTTGGGTACCCGGTGAGGGGGTCGCGCACACCCCCGGGCATGCTGCCGGAGCTGGCGCGGGACCGGGGGAGGCACATGAACGCGCAGATCGTTGATCCGCGGCTGCACGGAGCGATCGTCGATGCGCACCTGGCCGCGAACGGCGCCTGGCTGCTCGTGAGCTGCGCGCTGGCGATGTTCGCGGTATTCGGCCTCGCTCTTTTCCACGGCGGCCTGGCCCGGGTCCACCACATCCTGAGCGTTCTGACGCAGAGCCTGATCTGCGTCGGGGTCGGCACGGTGCTGTGGGTACTGGTCGGCTACACGATCGCGTTCGGGCCCGCTGACAACGGGATATGGGGCGGCCTCGGCGCGTTCGCGCTGCGCCACCTCGGCGACCCGGTGACGGCGCCCTACACCGCCGAGGGCGGCGGCACCCCGACGGTGGTCGTCCTCACCTTCCACCTGATGCTGGCGCTCATCGCCGCCACGCTGGTCACCGGCGCGACGGCCGGCCGCCTCCGGCTCGGCGCGCTCGCCGTCCTCGTCACGCTGTGGCTGGCGTTGGTCTACGCGCCGGTCGCGCACTGGGTGTGGAGCCCGCACGGCTGGCTGTTCCGGCTCGGTGCGCTGGACTTCGCGGGCGGCACCACCATCCACGCGAGCGCCGGCGCCGCCGGCGTCGTGCTCGCGGCCGTGCTCGGCCCGCCCCCCGGCTGGCGACGTCTGTGGCGGGGCAGAAGGCGTCTCGCGGCCGACGCGGCCGACGCGGCCACAGCGCGACCCGCGGCACCCAGGCGTCGGCTGGGCGTCTCCAGCGGACTGCCGCACAACGTGCCGCTGGCCCTGGTCGGCGCCGGCATCGTCTGGGTCGGCTGGTTCGGGGTCACCGCCGGTTCGGCGCTCGGCTCGGGCCAGCTCGCCGGCTGGGCGTTCCTGAACACCCAGCTCGCCGCGGCCGCCGCGATGACCTGCTGGGTGCTCGTCGAATGGTTCAGGGACGGCCTGCCGACCCCGGTCGGCGCGGCGTCCGGCGCCATCGCCGGGCTGGTCGCCATCACCCCCGCGAGCGGTTTCGTGTCACCTTTGGGGGCCCTGGCGATCGGGGCGCTCGGCGGGGTCGCCTGCGCTCTCACCACGGCCCTCACGGGCAGGGCCGGGATCGACGACGTGTTCGACGTCGGCGCCGTGCATCTCGTCGGCGGCGTGCTGGGTACCCTGCTCGTCGGCGTGTTCGCCACGGCGGACACCGGCGGCTCGATCAACGAGGGCCTCGTCTACGGGGGGTCGTGGGGGCTGCTCGGCAGGCAGGCGCTGGCGGTCGTGTCCACGGTCGGCTACTCGGCGGCCGTCACGCTGGTTCTCGYGCTGGCGGTCAGGAAGGCCGTGGCCGGCCCAGGCGAACGTCAGGGGAATCCTGGCGGGCAGGTCGGCCGTGCGCTCGCCGCCGTTCGGACCCGGCGCTCGGAACGTTCGCTCGTCGCGCGGTTCAAGTCAATCCTTCGGCCCTCCCGAAACGACGGGGAGGGGAAGTCGACCGAGACTGATCGTTCGTGGCGAAAAGAAGACGCGAACTGGTTCACTTTGTCTGGCGATGACGGTAGCGTCGCCGCCGTCAACTCGGTCAAGATACCCGAGAGGACGCAGGCCTGAGTGAGGGGACACAGGCCTGACAAAAAGAGGAGGAAAAGTAATGACCAAGCTTGTCACCGCGGTGATCAAGCCGTTCAAGGTCGACGACGTCAAGGCGGCGCTGGAGACCCTGGGTGTGCACGGACTGACTATCTCTGAGGTTCAGGGCTACGGTCGACAGAAGGGGCACACGGAGGTCTACCGTGGCGCCGAGTACAAGGTCGACTTCGTCCCGAAGATCAAGATCGAGGTTGTCGTCGACGACGAGGCCGTGGAGGACCTCGTCACCGCGATCACCGGCGCGGCGCAGACCGGCAAGATCGGCGACGGCAAGGTCTGGGTGGTTCCCGTCGAGACGGTCGTCCGTGTGCGGACCGGCGAGCGTGGCTCCGACGCCCTGTAGCACCGGGGAGCGCCGGAGCCTCCGGATGTGACATCGCGAGACGTCTGATCGCTCCTCCTCTGCTTCGGTAGTGCGACCGTGATGGGCGGGGGCGGGCCGGGACCGGCCTGCCCCCGCCTTGTCCGCTCGTCGCGATGCGACGGCGCCCACCGCCGTCCCCGTTGACGAGCGGCACAGGCGTCCGTCGCGCAAGGATCTGACTTGTATGACGGATCTGGAGGTGGGCGCGCGGTGGAGCACGGGGAGTACGGGGTGGACGTGGCTGCCGGGTTCGCGGCGTTGCGCGGGCGGGACGGTGCGTTCCCGGATCTGACCGGAGCGCCGCTGCGGGCCGCGCTCACCGAGAGCGCCGACGCCGCGCTGCGCGCCCTGTTCGGCGAGCCGGGCACCGGCGTCGCCCTGCTCGCCGTGGGTGGCTATGGCCGCGGCGAACCGGCCTTCGGCACCGACCTCGACCTCGTGCTGCTGCACGACGGCCGGCGCGGCGACCGGGCCGTCGCCGCCGTCGCGGACGGGATCTGGTACCCGGTCTGGGACGCCGGTGTCGGCCTCGACCACAGCGTCCGCACGGTCGAGCAGGCCGTCGCCGTCGCCGACGGCGACCTGAAGGCGGCCCTCGGCCTGCTCGACGCCCGCCTGGTCGCCGGTGACGAGGCACTCACGGCCAGGCTCGCCGAGGCCGTGCGGACCCGCTGGCGCGCCAAGGCCAGCCGCCGGCTGCCCGAGCTCGCCGAACTGCACGCCGAACGCGCCCGCCGGTGCGGAGAGGTCGCGTTCCTGCTGGAACCCGACCTCAAGGAGTCCCGCGGCGGGCTGCGCGACGTGCAGGCGCTGCGCGCGCTCGCCGCCGCCTGGGTCGCCGAGACCCCGGGCGAACGGGTGCTCGCGGCCCAGCGGCTGCTGCTCGACGTCCGCGGCGAGGTCCGCCGCCTCGCCGCCGGCCGCGACCAGGACCGGCTGCTGCTCCAGGACGGCACCTCGGTCGCCGAGGCACTCGGCTACCGAGCCAGCCCAGCCGAGGCCGAGGCCGGCGACGATCGCGAACCCGCCCAGACCACCCAGCCCGGCGAGCTGGCCGACTTGGGCAGGCCGGGCGCGCTCGGGGAGCCGGACTCGTTCGCTCTCGCGCACGCCATCGCCGATGCCGGCCGGACGGTCTCCTGGACGTGGGACAGCACCTGGGACCGGGTGTCCGCGGCGCTGCGCTCCCGGTCGCGCTGGCGCTCACACAAGCCGATACGCCGCCCGCTCGCCGCCGGCGTCGTGGAGCAGGACGGCGAGGTCCTGCTGGCCAGGGACGCGGACCCCGCCGCCGACCCGACGCTGGTGCTGCGGGCCGCGGCCGCTGCCGCCCGAGCCGGCATCCCCCTGGGCCGGTTCGCCGTCGACCGGTTCGCCCGCGAGACCCCCCCGCTGCCGGACCCGTGGCCGGACGCCGCCCGGGACGCCTTCGTCGCGCTGCTCGCCGCCGGCGACAAGGCCGTGCCGGTGCTGGAGTCCCTCGACCAGGTCGGCCTGCTCACCCGGATCCTGCCGGAGTGGGCGGCGGTACGCAGCCGGCCCCAGCGCAACCCGTACCACCGCTACACCGTGGACAGGCACCTGATGGAGGCGGCGGCGCGGGCGGCCGAGCACACCCGCGACGTCGACCGGCCCGACCTGCTGCTGCTCGGCGCCCTCCTGCACGACATCGGCAAGGGCTACCCCGGCGACCACACCGATGCCGGCATCGTCATCGTCGAGAAGCTGGGGCCGCGCCTCGGCCTGCCGCCGGCCGACGTGGACGTGCTGATCGCGATGGTTCGCCATCACCTGCTGTTGCCGGACGCTGCGACCCACCGCGACATCGACGACCCGGCCACGATCGAGGCGGTCGCGGCCGCGGCCGGCAGCGCCCAGGTGCTCATCCTGCTGCAGAAGCTGACCGAGGCCGACTCCCAGGCGACCGGCGCCACGGCGTGGAGCGCCTGGAAGGCCCGCCTCATCGGTGACCTGGTCACCCGCGCGCTGGCCGTCCTCGGCGGTGGGCCGGTGCCGTACCCCGGCGAGCTGACCGACCGGCAGCGTGCCCTGCTCGAGCTGCCCGACGAGCACCTCGTCCAGGTCAATGGCCTGCCCGACGAAGGCATGTACGAGATCGTCGTGCTCGCGCCGGACCATGTGGGCCTGCTCGCCGTCACGGCCGGGGTGCTCGCGCTCAACCGCCTCGACGTCCGGCGCGCCTCGGCCCGGGGCGCGAACGGCCGGGCGCTGCTGCAGGCCGCCGTCGCCGGGCGGCACGGACGCGAGCCGGACGCGAGCCGGCTGCTCGCCGACGTGCGCCGCGGGCTCGAGGGCCGGCTCGACGTGGGCGGCCAGCTCGCGGCTCGTGAGGAGGCCTACGCGACCCGCCGCCCGTGGTACACCCCGGGGGCGCCGCGGGCGACGTTCGACGACTCCGGGACGAGGACGGTGCTGGAGGTGCGCGCCCCGGACCGGGCCGGGGTGCTGTTCCGGATCGTGTTGGCGCTCGCCGAGGTCGGCGTCGACGTGCGCACGGCGATCGTCGCGACGATCGGTCTCGACGTCGTCGACGCCTTCTACATCCAGGAATCCGACGGCGCCGACGTCGTCGGCGAGACCCGCCGCCGCGAGGTCGCCGACGCCGTGCTGACCGCACTGGCCACCGACTCCACCGCGCCGCCCGCGCAGGCCTGAGGCCGGCGGGCGGACCGGCGGAGCCGGCTCGTCGACCGGCGTAGCCGGCTGGCGGACCGGCGAACTAGTTGGCGGGCGAGGGCGACGGAGCCTGCAGCCGTTCGAAGGCGGCGATGACATCCGGATAGCGGCGGGTGCGGGCGCCGCCGTCGACGCTGTAGAGGCTGCCGGAGACATAGGAGGCCTCGCTCGAGGCGAGGAAGAGCACGACGTTCGCGATCTCCTCGGGCTCGGCGAACCGGCCGAGCGGGGCGTTCTCGACGTACTCCTCGACGACCCCGGGGACGTCCCAGAGCGGCGTCGTGAGCGAGGTGCGCACGAGGCCCGGCGCGACCGCGTTCACCCGGATTCCGTGCCGCCCCAGCTCCAGCGCCGCGACCTCGGTGAGCGCGACGACGCCGGCCTTCGCCGCGCAGTAGGCGCCCATGCCCCGGCCGGGCTGGACCGCGTTGAGGCTCGCCATCGCGACGATCGAGCCGCCGCGGCCGCCCGCGCGCAGCGCGGCACCCGCGTGCTTGATGGTGAGGAAGGCGCTGTTCAGGCAGAGATCGACGATCCGGCGCCATTCGGCGTAGTCGTGGTCGGGGATCTCCCCGACCGTGCCCCCGCCCGCGTTCGCGACCGCGATGTCGAGACCGCCGAACCGGCTGGCCGCGAGCTGGACGGCCGCGGCGACGTCCTCCTCGGCGGTGACGTCGCACCGGATGGCGGCGACCACCTCTTCGCCGAGCTCCGCCGTCAGCTTGCCTAAGCCCGTCTCGTCGATGTCCGCCGCGACGATCCGCGCGCCTTCGGCGGCGAGCTGCCGGGTCACCGCCCGGCCGATCCCGGACGCGGCGCCGGTCACCAGGGCCACCTTGCCCGCGACCCGTCCGTTCCCCTCGGTCTGACCGCTCATCGTGTCGTCCCCTCGCTTCCTGGCATGGCCGACGTCACAATCCGGTGATCAAGATGCCAGCCTGCCAGCCCGAAATGCCCGAAGCAAGCGACCGGAGCTGGCCGCGGACGCGCGGTTGCGCCAGGTATGGCGAATCGCCGCCCGGCCGGCTTCGGTGGGCGTCCGGATATCTGATGCGGGTGCGGGTGCGGGTGTCCGGGTGTCCCGGGGCGTCAGGGCGAGGGGGCGTCGCTTCGGCGGAGGATCTCCTGGACGCGGGTCTCGACCATGACCGGGTCGATGCCCAGCTGCCGGCCGATGTGCGCCGACCAGACCTCGGACCGCACGTTGGTCTCGTAGTCCAGATCCGCGCGCACGTTCTGACGGCGGGTGTCCCGATTCTGGCTGATCATGACGAACGTCGACAGGAAAATCGCTTCCAGGCTGACGATCATCGTCAGCAGGCCGTATGGAAACGGATCAAAGATGATCCGCTCGCCGAAAGCGCCCTGGTTGAGCAGGATCCAGGCGGTGAACCAGCCGACATGGAGGTAGACAAAGGACATCGAGCCGGCGAAGGCGGTGACGGCGTCGGCGAACCGTTCCTGGCCGGTCCGCCCCACAGCGAGCAGCATTCGCTCGTTAACGACCTTGGGATGAGTCTTGCCGTTGTGCGGCGGCGAGCTGGCGCCCGCGGTGTCCGGTGTGTGCGTCACGTTCCCATGCTCGCAAGCCGGGCAGACGGGGCGGTTCGGCGCCAAGGATTCGCCTCCGGCCGGCGGCGGGAAAGAGGGGATGACATGAACGAGCGATCAGCCGGCCGGTCGCCCACGGCCGCCGGTCGGGCCGGAGACCCGGCGGCGAGCGGTCAGGACACCCCGTCGATCGACGACGTGGGTCTCCGCCCCGGCGAGACGCTGGATCAGCGGCGGGACCGGAACTGGACGGAGCTGCTACAGGAGCTCCGCGTCGCGCAGACGGGCGTGCAGCTGCTGACGGCCTTCCTGCTGGCGCTTCCGTTCCAGCCGAGATTCTCGGATCTCAGCTCGGTCCAGCGGACGCTCTACCTGGTCGTCGTGCTGCTCGCGGTCGCGGCGACGGGCCTTCTGCTGATGCCGGTCAGCCTGCATCGGGCGGTGTTCCGCCGCCATCAGAAGGAACTGCTCATCCAGGCGGCGAACGCAATGGCGCAGGCGGGACTGGCGCTGCTCGCGCTCGCCGTCGCCGGCGTCGTCACCCTCATCTTCGACGTCGTCATCGGCTCGCTTGCCGGGATCATCGCCGGTGCGTTGACGTTTCTGGTCCTTGTCCTGCTCTGGGCCGTCATCCCCGGGATCATCAGAAAACAGGCGGACACGCGGATGCAGACGGCGTCAAAGCCAGACGCGGTGCCCCACGACGCGGGCGGGCACGCGGACCGGGACGACACCGCGTAGACCCGCCGGCCGAGCAGCATGCCCGCGTCCGGACAGGGCCGCCCGGGCGGGCGGCCGGCCCGGCGGCGCGGGAACGATCGGTGCCAGGGCCCGGCGGGGACCGAGACCGCCCGGCGGCCCGTAGCGGCCACGACGCCGAAGCGGGCGGACCGCCCGGGCCGGTGGGGTGTAGGCGGCACCGAGCTGGCAGGTCGGGCCCGACGGGGATGGCGGAGTCGGGATGGCCTGGTCGGCGGCGCGGACGAGACGGCTGGGGACCGTGGGGGACACCGGCCGCGCCGGCGCGGCCGGCCTGGCGGCCGGCGCCTTCGCGCCCGCCAACGGGCGAGTGGGCGCCTTCGAACCGGCCAGCGGCCGAACCGGCACCCGCGACGGCTCCTGGCGGGACTCCTGCCGGGACTCCGCGCTGGGCTCGCGCTCCACCAGCTCGCGGCGCACCTGCTCGAGCAGGTCACTCAGCCGGATGTCCAGGCCGCGGCATACCGCGGCGAGCACCTCGGAGGAGGCCTCCTTGCGGCCCCGCTCCACCTCGGACAGGTACGGGACGGATACCCGCGCGGCGACCGCCACATCACGCAGCGTCCGACCCTGGCCCATCCGGTAGTCGCGCAGCACGTCTCCGACGAGTCGGCGCAGCAGTGGCGGTGACTCGCTCGATTCCGTCATCCGTCGCCTCCCGCCGCCGCCAGCCCGTCTTGCTCGCCCTTCGGAGCCATCCAACCAGTCGGTCGGCCAGCTGTTCAGTCGGTCGGCCGGAGGGCGCCGCGGCGGTTCCCCCCGATCGTAGTCGGCGCCCTGCCCGCCGCGGCCCCGACGCCGACACTCCAGACCAGTAAGCGCAACTTGCTACCGGAGGTGACGGCGCATCAGCGCAGCGCCAAACAAGCCACCTCGCCAGCCCCGACTCGGTCCAGCCACCGTCACAGGCCTCGACCCGGAACCACGTGGGAGGGCGCTCAGCGCCCGACAGGCGGTACCCGGCGGCGGGCGCAAAGCGTCTGCCGCGGGGCCGCCTCAGGCGTCGCGGTGGACGGTGTCGGGGGCGAAGGCGGGCAGGCAGACCGAGATGTAGTCGGCGCCGTCGGCGCCGCGAGTGCTGTACCGCACCCATTCACCGGCCGCCGTGTGGACGGCCTCACCGGCACCGACCTCGATCACGCCACCGGAGTGCTCCACGGTGAGCGTGCCGCGCAGCACCAGCGTGTACTCGTCGAACTCGGGCCGCTGGCCCGGCTCCTCCCAGCCCCCCGGGCTGGTCATGTGCGCGATGCTCACACCGGACGAACCGGTGTTCACCTTGCCGACGTACTCCCGGATGATCTTCGGTAGGGTGCCCGCCGCCTCGACGATGGTCGGCTTCTGAATGAAGGTCGGCATGCGGACTACTCGCCGGCCGCGCGGCGGGCGCGGTGAGCGTCGTCGTGCAGGCCGTGCAGGAACGACTCCGCGATGCGGACCTGCTCCTCGAGCGAGCGCAGCTTCTCCTCGCCGAGGGTGACCCAGGTGTGAAGCCGGTCGAGCAGCTCCTCCCGCCGCTCGGGAGGAGTGCCGGCGCTCGTCGCCTCGTCGCGCAGGTCGATGAGGGCGCGCATCTCCTCGAGGGCGAAGCCGAGCGGCTTCATCTTCTTGACCAGGAGGAGACGGTCGACGGCCTCCTCGTCGTACAGCGGTGCCCCGGCCCCGTCCTCGGCGACGGCGGCGAGCAGGCCGGCTTCGGCGTAGAAGCGCGTCGTGCGCAACGACAGGGTGACCTTGTCCGCTACGTCGCCGATCGGGTAAACCTCGCGTCCGGCGTTGGCGGCGGACGGGATGCTATGCGTGCTGGACAACTGAACCCTTATCGATGCTGGAGGCGGGACGGGTGGGCTCGGCGGGTGCCGCTGGCCGAGCGCGCGGGCACTCGGCGTCCGTTCCGCGTCGATCGGCGACCGCTCGCGGCGGCGCGCCGGCGGCGCGGACGGTCAGGTCCGGTCGGGGCTCGTCTCGGTCGAAGGCGCGTCGTGCTCGGGTGCGGTTGAGCGGTGGGCGGTGACGGCGCGCGCCGCGCCGCCACTACCGCCATCGTCGCAGGTCGTGGCACTGTCCCCGGTGATGGGGGCGGTGTCGACGGCGCCGGAGCGCGTGACGATGTCCGTGAGATCGTCCGTGACATCGGGGTCGTCTGTGACATCGGAGTCGTCCGTGACTTCGGGCAGCCGGGACGCGTCGTCGTGCAGGCCGGCGACGAAGTCCGCGGCGATCCCGGCACGCGCCCGCAGATCGGCGAGCTTCTCCTCCGCCAGCACGGCCCAGGTCTTCAGCCGCTCCCGCAGTTCGTGCTGGCGGTCCGCCGTCAGGTCCGGCACGCGAAGCTCGTCACGTACCGCGAGCAGGGAGCGCATCTCCTCCAGCGTGAAGCCGAGCGGCTTCATACGCTTGATCAGAAGCAACCGGTCCAGGGCGTCCTCGTCGTAGAGACGGAAGCCACCCTGGGTCCGACCGACCGGGGTGAGCAGCCCGGCCTCCTCGTAGAAGCGGACCGTGCGCAGGGACAGACCTACCTGCCGAGCGACGTCCCCGATCTGGAGGACGGTGACCGGGGCCGCCGTGGCCTCCGCCGGCGTCCCGACCTCTGTGAGTGCCGTGGCCTCCGTGGGCGCTGTGGYCCGCTGGGCCGTGCCCTTCGCGGACGCATCCGGATCCCGCCGGGCGGTGAACAAGGCTGCCACCACCTCACTGTCGAGTATCCGAATGCCGAAGACCGGTGGTCTCACCGGTGACTTTACGGCAGTTGGCTCAGCTCGGGCACATCGGCCGCGCCAGGTCGAAACGGTTCTTCGGGCCGCTCCGCCGGCCAGGAACCGCCGGAGCCACGCAGCGTAGGTGACCCGGATAGCCGGCCCGGGTTCTTTGGGTGATGGGAACGTTGCCTATGACGTCGGACGCGTCGGTTCGGGTACGGGCTGGGGGGCCGTCGCGGCACCCTCGGACCCGGCGCCCACCCGGCCACCGAGGCCGTCGTCCTCGGTCCCGACGACATCCATGTCGATGTCATCCAGGCCGGCGAGGTCGAGCGGAAGCGTGGCGTTCAGCGGATCCGTGCCCGCGCTCGGCCGCTGCTCGGTCGGCTCGGTCAGCTCCGTCGGATTCGTTCGCGTCGCCGTCGCCGTCGCCGTCGCCGTCGTTGGGCCGTCGACCGCCGTCCGCGACCCCGGTCGGCGCGGCCGGCTCGCCGAGCGGGTATGCGCACCGCGTGTTCGCCGGCCGGCTGACCGGCTGACCGACCCGTCCGCGCCGGCGGCCCGGCGCGGCCCGGCAGCCATCGGCGCCCAGACGGCCGCCGCCAGCGCCACCCCCAGCGCAGCGACCAGCGCCAACACGACGATCAGTCCGACGATCAACAGCAGCGCCGGAGGCAGCCCAAGCTGGTGACCGAAGACGAGCAGACAGCTCAGGCCGATCGTGGCCCCCCCGACCACCACCGCCCCGCCGTTCGTCCGGCGCCCACGGCGGCGCGTGCCCGGCAGGTCGATGCCGGCGTCGACCGGCGCGTCCCCGGTCGGCCCGAGGGTCGTCAGCGGCCGGACATCGGCCGTGATCTCCGTCTTCTCGGTGTCGGTCGCCTCGACGGCCCATGCCTCGTCAGGGCGCACCGCCGCGTGGCCGTTCGCGCCGCCCGGCTCATGAGCCTGGGCCGGCCGTGTGTCCCGCTCCAGTGAGACCGGCGTCGTCGGGCGCAGCAGGGCCACCGACCCGTCGAGGCTCGCGACGGCGAGCAGGCCGCGCCCGGGAGCGAACGCGACGGCGGTCACCGGCAGGCGCGCGCGCGTCCGCCCGACCGCGGCGGTCGGGTCCCGTAGGTCCCACAGCGCGACGTGCTCCGCGCTCACGGTGGCCAGCCACCGGCTGTCCGCGCCGAAGGTGACAGAGGTGATCCAGCCGGCGTGCGCGTCGATCGAGGCCCGCGGCGCCGGCGCCGACGGGTCGATCGTGTGCCAGAGGTCGACGGTGCCGTCGAGGCGTCCCACCGCCATCGTCCGGCCGTCCGGCGCCACCGCCACGTCGAACAGCGGGCCCTCGCCGGCCGCCAGGTGCATCCGGCGCACCGGCGTGGCCGAGACCTCCCAGAACTCGACCCGTTCGCCCGCGGTCGCGAGCCAGCGCCCGTCCGGGAAGATCGCGGCGGCGCGCACCAGGCGCGAGTCGCCCGCGCGGCCCAGCGGGCGCGGATGAGTGGGGTCCGTGATGTCCCAGATCCGGGCGGCCTCCGCGGCGAAGGTGGCGACCAGCCGTCGCCCGTCCGCCGAGAAGTGCACCCCGGTCAGGCCGCCGGGATGGGTGAGCAACGCGCGCGGGACGGGCCCGGCCAGCTCGCTCATCTCCMAGAGCACCGCGTTGGTGCTGTCGTGGCCGGTGGCCAGCCACGCGCCGTCGGGGGAGAACGCCACGACCGGCCCGGCCGCGAACCTCGTCGAGACCTCCCACAGCCGCGTGGGCGCGCCCGGGTCGTCGACGTTCCACAGCCGGACGCGGCCGTCGCCGCTCGCCGTCGCCAGCCGCCGCCCGTCCGGTGAGAACGCCACCGCGTATACCGGCGTGAACCGTCGGTCGACGTCACCCCTGGCCCAGCCCGGCCGGGACGGCGAGCGCTCGACCGTCGGCCAGCGCCGCACCGCTGGCCCAGGCGGAGCCGATGGCCAGATCAGCGCGGGCAGCAGGTGCCGGGCCGGCGGCCGGCCCATGGTCTCCTCCCAGTCCACGGCGGGGAGCCAGCGCCGGAGCCCCGGCCGGCGCAACGCCCGCTCCCAGCTCATGTCCAGCGACCAGCGCAACGCCCGTGGCCAGTGCCGCGAGAACGGCCCCCGCCCCGCCGGTGAACGGCGCGCGGGCAGCGGCAGGAACGCCAACAGCCAGCGCATCCAGCGCCATCCGCGCCGCCGGTGCGCCAACACCCCGACGACCGTGAACCCGTCCTCGTCCGGCTCGGCGGCCCCGTCCGGCTCAGTGGCCCCGTCCGGCTCGGCGACGCCGCGGGGCTCGGCGGCCCCGTCCGCCCGCGTCGCGGCGGCTGGGGCGGTGGGCCGTTCCGCGGCCGCGGTGGTGGTTTCGCCGGTGGCGCTCCCACCGGTTGGCGCCGTGCCCCGGCTGCCCTGGTCCGCGCCTTCCGGGTTCACCGGCGCGGTGGCGTCGTCCGGCGCGTAGCCAGACGTGTCCTCGGCGTCCCATCCCCGGTACGCGAGCGGAATGGTGTGTGACCCCGTCTCGCCGGCCATCGGCATCAGGAACGGGCCGTAGATCGGGGGCAGGATCAGCGGGCCGGTGTCCGGGGCCGGCGCCGGGATCGGGACCGGGCCGGTCGTCGGGTCATCCGGGATCAGCAGCCGGATCAGCTCGCTGAGATCCCCCGTGCCCGTCGGACCGAGCTGGGGGGAGACCCGCGTCTCGGCCGGCTCCGGCGTCGAGTCGGCGAACCTCGTCATGCCCGGGCCGGCCTGTTGGGCGGGTCTGTCCGGCGCGGGAGCGGCGGTGGGGTCCGCCGCCGTGGGATCGGCCGCCGTGGGGTCCGGCAGCGGCAACTGCCTGGCCGTCGCGGCGGGTGTGGCCTTGGTCCGGCTACGCGTCGACCGGGTGCGGGTCGTCTTCGGCCTCGACGGTTCCGTGGTCGTGGCGTCCGTGGTCGTGGCGTCCGTGGTCGTGGCGTCCGTGGTCGTGGCGCCTGTGGTCGTGGCGCCTGTGGACGCGGTCTGCGAGACGGTCGGGCCCTTGGCGGCCGCCGTTTTGGCCGGCGCGCGCCGGGGGGCCCGCTGGCGGGCTGGCGCCGCGGGCGTGGTCTCAGTCTCGGTTCCGGTCTCGGTTCCGGCCGGCGGGGTCGGCGGGCCGGGCCGGGCCTCGGTCGTCGCGGGCTCGGTCGTGGGCGCCGGGGTCGCGGTCGTCGGGGTCTCGGTCACCACGGGTTCAGGGGAAGTGGCCGGCGCGAGCGCGGGCGGCACGGGCTGGGCGGACAACTGGTCGACGGGCGCGGGATTCGCGGACTGTGGCTCCCCGGACGGGGCCGTCACCGGCGGGGGTTCCGAGGGCATGGCCAACGTGGCCTCATCCCCCCGCGATTCCATGACCCCCAAGAATGGCACCGTGCGATGCCAGGCGCGGAGCTGGGTTGCTCATTTTACGGGGTGATCGTGCTATTCGCCCCGCCCCGATCATGATCTCCCTGCTTTCGCTGGATGGCCGAGCAGGAAGAGCGCCTCGGCCAGGGCGATCTGCTCGATCTCGCTGGGGGCGACGCTCTCATTGGGGGCGTGGATGAGGCAGGCTGGCTCGGAGACGCCGACCAGCATGATCTCAGCGTCCGGGTAGGTCCGCGCGAACGTGTTGCACAGCGGTATCCCGCCGCCCTGCCCCGCCGTGGTGACCGGCCGCCCGTAGGCCGTCGCCAGCGCCGCCGTCATCGCCCGGTAGCCGGGCCCGTCGGTCGCGGCGCGGAACGACGCGCCGGATCCCTCCAACTCGACCTCCACCTGGACACGCCACGGCGCGACCGCGCGCAGATGCTCGGCGAGCAGCCCATAGGCGGCCTCCGGATCGACGCCCGGCGGAACCCGCAGGTTCAGCCGGGCCGCGGCGGCCGGCTGAACCGCCGACGGCGCGCCGGTCAGCGGCGGAACCTCCATGCCGATGACCGTCAGCGCCGGCCGGGCCCACAGCTGGTCGGCGACGGTCCCGCTTCCGAGCAGGCCGACCCCGGGCAGCACGTGCGCGTCGGCGCGCAGCCGTTCCTCGGGGTAGGGCTCGCCGCTCCACACCCCGTCGGTCGCGAGCCCGGGGATGGTGACGTCGCCCGCCTCGTCGTGCAGCGTCGCGAGCATCGCGACCAGCGCCAGCAGGGCGTCCGGCGTCGGGCCGCCGAACATGCCGCTGTGCATGCCGCTGGTGCCGGTGGTCACCCGGACGACGGCGCTCACCAGGCCGCGCAGCGCCGTCGTCAGCGTCGGCACGCCCACGGCGACGTTGCCCGAGTCGCAGATCACGATCGTGTCCGCGGTCAGCAGGTCCGGGTTCTGGTCGACGAACCGCTCGAGCCCCCCGGTGCCCTGCTCCTCGGAGCCCTCGACGACGACCTTGATCCCGACGGGCGGGGCATCCCCGACCGCCCGCAGGGCGGTGAGATGGGCCATCAGGTTGCCCTTGCAGTCGGCGGCGCCCCGGCCGTACCAGCGACCGTCCCGCTCGGTCAGCGTGAACGGCGGGCTGTCCCAGCTCGCCTCGTCGCCCGGGGGCTGGACGTCGTAGTGGGCATAGAGCAGCACCGTCGGCGCGCCGGCAGGCGCTGGTCGGTGGCCGATCGCCGCCGTCGAGCCGTCCGGCGTCTCGACCAGCCGCACGTCCGGCAGCCCGGCGTTGCGCAGCGCGTCCGCGACCAGGTCGGCGCCGCGCACGCAGTCGGCCGACGGCCCGAGCMGGGGGTCGAAGACGGTCGGGATGGCGACGAGCTCGGCGAGCTCCTGGCGGGCACGCGGCATGAGCGCCCGCACCCGCCCGGCGACGTCGGCGGCGAGCTCGGCCGAGACGCCGCCCGGAGGCTCACGGGTGGACAGACCGTTCGACCTACCGGTGGACGGGCCGGCGGGCACGCCGGGGGTGGCGGCTGGCATGGCCTCATCTGACCACGGCCCTCACGGCCCGCGCCGGGCGGGGAGCTGCCACGCTGGGGAGATGGACGCGGTGCCGGCCGGGCTGGACCCGGTGACCCTGTCGGTGCTCGCGAGCGGGCTCGCCGGGATCGCCGAGGAGATGGGGACGCTGCTGGTCCGCAGCGCGTACTCGTCGAACATCAAGGAGCGGCGGGACTGCTCGGCGGCGCTGTTCGACGCGGACGGCCGGATGGTCGCGCAGGCGGCGCACGTGCCCGTGCACCTGGGGGCGCTCTACGAGTCGGTACGGGTGGTCGCCGAGCGCGGCGCGGCGCCAGGGGACGTGTGGGTGCTCAACGACCCGTTCACCGGTGGCAACCACCTGCCGGACGTCACCCTCGTCAGCCCCCTGACCATCCCGCCGATCGCCTCCGCGGGCGGGTCGGAAGGACCGGGTGGGCCGAGTGGGCCGGGTGGACCGGGTGGCGAGATCATCGGCTACGCGGCCACGAGGGCGCACCACTCCGACATGGGCGGCATGCGGCCCGGCTCGATGCCGGCCGACTCGCGCGAGATCTTCGCCGAGGGGCTGATCATCCCGCCGGTCCGGCTGGTCCGGGCGGGCGGATGGCAGGACGACATCCTCGACCTCATCTGCGCGAACTCGCGCACCCCCGACCTGCGCCGTGGCGACCTGCGCGCGCAGGCGGCCGCGAACCGGCTCGCCGGCACCCGCCTGGCCGAGCTCGCCGCGCGGCACGGCCTGGCGACCGTGCTCACCGCCTTCGCCGAGGTGCTGCGCTACGGCGAGCGGCGCGGCCGGGCGCTGGTCGCGCTGCTGCCAGACGGCCGGTACGAGGCGGCCAGCGAGCTGGAGGGCGACGGCGCGGACGACGTCGACATCCCGCTGCGGGTCGCGGTGACGATCGCCGGGGACGGCCTCACGGTGGACTTCACCGGCACCTCGCCGGCCGTCCGGGGCAACGTCAACTGCCCGCGCGCGGTGACCCGCTCGGCGTGCTGCTTCGCGTTGCGGGTGCTGCTGCCCGACGACGTGCCGGCGAACGACGGCACGTACGCGCCGCTCACGGTCGTCACCGAGCCTGGCTCGCTGGTCGACGCCCGTCGTCCGTCGGCCGTCGTCGCCGGCAACGTCGAGACGTCACAGCGGATCGCCGACACCGTGCTCGCCGCCCTGGGCCAGGCGGTCGCCGCCGCTACCGCTACCGCTACCGCCGCCGCCGCGGGCGCGGCGGCGGCGGCGACCGAGACGGGAGAGGACCCGGCGACGCTGCCGGTCCTGCCCGCGCAGGGCCAGGGGACGATGAACAACCTGGTGATCGGCGGCGACGGCTGGACGTACTACGAGACGCTGGCGGGTGGGGCAGGGGGCTCGGCGCGCGGGCCGGGCCCGTCCGGGGTGCACGTCGGGATGACGAACACGCTCAACACCCCGATCGAGGCACTCGAGCTCGAGTACCCGATGCGGGTGGAGCGCTACGAGCTCGACGAGACGACGGCCGGCGCCGGCCTGCACGCCGGCGGCGCCGGCCTGGTCCGCGCGATCCGGGTGCTGGAGCCGGCGACCCTGTCGGTGCTGGCCGATCGCCGTCGCCACGCTCCGCAGGGCGCGGCCGGCGGCGGCCCCGGCGTCGTCGGCCGCGCCGACGTCGACGGCGACCCGCTCCCGCCCAAGGCCAGCCGACCGCTGCCTGCCGGCGCCGTGATCACGGTCCACACCCCAGGCGGCGGCGGCTGGGGAAAGCCAGCTTCCACCTGAGAGACAACCCGGCCCGGGAGGCATGACGCCACGGCCGCTTCTTTGACATCAGAGTGAGAGTGGGGACCACGGCCGTGCGGGGGAAGGTGGCCGTAGGTCCCGCCCCGGCCACCACACGACCGTGGTCCGTCTAGGGGGCCGGCGGGTCACCGGTCGCCGCGGGCGCGGTGTCGATGCCGGAGTGGTCGGGCACGGCCGGGCCGGTGCGGATCTGGACGAACCTGACCGTGCGCCAGTTGACGAGCATCGTGTGGCCGTCGGCCAGGTACAGCTGCTCGACCTCGCCGCGGAAGACCGCCTGGGCGACGCGTCGGCGAAGCCCGTCCGGGTCCGTGTCGGCCGGCAGCTCGAACGTCTCGCCGTCGATCACGATCCGCACTTCCACGCGTCCAACATTCGCACATGCGTTCGACGAGGGCAACGCTGTGGTCGCCCGTTCGGGTCGCGTGTCGGCGGTGAGTTCCGACTGTCCTGGAGGGGTGCGGCCGCTAGCCGTTGGCGGAGGCGATCTTCGCCTGGAGGTGGGGGTGTGGGGACGCCCGCGCGCCTTTCGTTCCTGCGCTGGTCGAGCTGTTGTGAGTCTTGGTCGAGGTGCTCGTGGGCACTCGTTCGGAGGACCCTTGCGTGTAGGTCTTAGGTAGTCCTAAGTTAGGTCGGCCTGCCTTAAGTTAGGTGGTCCTAACTGGATGGGACCTGGGCCCAGTGGAGAGTGCGTGGACAACTTCGTTCCGAACCTACTGATCGGGTTGCGTGAAGGGCTCGAGGCAACGCTGATCGTCAGCATCCTTGCCGCCTACCTGGTCAAGATCGACCGGCGTGACCGGATGGYCCACCTCTCCTTCGGGGTTGGGGCGGCGGTCGCRCTCAGCCTGGCTTTCGGTGCCGCGCTCACGTTCACCTCCGCGAACTTGTCGACCAAGGCGCAGGAGGGACTGGGCGGGATCCTGTCGCTGGTCGCCGTCGTGCTGGTGACCTGGATGGTCTTCTGGATGCGCAAGACGGCGCGCAACCTGTCCGGCGAACTGCGCGGCAAGATGGACGCCGCACTGTCTGTCGGTGCGGGCGCCGTCGTCTTCACCGCGTTTCTCGCGGTCGCCCGCGAGGGCCTGGAGACAGCGCTGTTCCTGTGGGCGACGATCGACTCGACGAACGGCTCGACCGTCGGCCCGATGCTGGGCGCGCTCGTCGGCATCCTGATCGCCATCCTGCTCGGCTACCTGCTCTACAACCGCGTGCTCACGTTCAACCTCGGCAGGTTCTTCACCTGGACGGGTGGCGCGCTGATCGTTGTCGCCGCCGGTGTCGCCGCCTACGGCGTCGGTGACCTGCAGGAGGCCGACCTGCTGCCGGGCCACGAGGCGCTCGCGTTCGACCTCTCCGACCACATCTCGGAGAGCAGCTGGTACGGCGCGCTGCTCAAGGGCATCTTCAACATCAGCCCGGTGTGGTCGTGGGCGCAGCTGGGCGTCTGGCTCGGCTACCTCGTCCCGGTCATGGCGATCTACGTCTGCTACCGCTACCTGTTCAGGTCCCCCGAGCCGGCGGCCGCCCCGGCCCCCGCCACGGCCGAGGCGACGGCCGAGGCAGGCGCGGTTCCGGCCGGGCCGGGCACGGCCCAGACAGACGCCGCCCCGGCCGCCGAGGCCGCCATCCCGACCCAGAGCACCGACTCGCCCAGCGGCCAGCACCGCGACATCCCGGCGCCCGCCGGCAACGACGACACCAGCAAGCCCGCCGACGGCGGCGAGGAAGCAGCTCCCAAGGAGGACGAGGTCATGGGTTGGCGTAGGACGCTCACGACGGTTCCGGTCCTGAGCGTCTCGGTCGTGGGCATGCTCGTGGCTGGTGGGGCGATCGGTTTCGCGCTGAACGGCGGCTCGGACGGCGGCACGGGCGGCACCGCGGCCGGCGCCTCGGTGGTCACCGCCGGCGACGACACATGCGCCTACTCGGGGCCGGCCCTGTCCGCGGGCGCCCACACCTTCAAGGTCTCGAACACCACCGGCAAGGCGATCGAGCTCTACTTCATCGGCGCGAACGACCAAGCCGTCGGCGAGGTGGAGAACGTCGGCCCGGGGACGTCGCGCAACCTGACCGTCGACCTGGCCGAGGGCGACTACACCCTGCGCTGCCGGCCGACCAGTACCACTGGCGACGGCGTGACCTCGAAGCTCACCATCGCCGCGCCCGGTGCGTCCGCCCCGGGCGCCGCCTACGACCCGCGGCTGTACGAGGCCGTCGGCGAGTACCGCGTCTACGTGGAGGGCCAGACCAGTCAGCTGGTCACCGCCACCGAGACGTTCGTCGCGGCGGTCAAGAGCGGCGACGTGGAGGCGGCCAAGCGCCTCTACGCACCGACCCGGGTCTTCTACGAGCGGATCGAGCCGGTCGCGGAAAGCTTCGGCGACCTCGATCCGGCGATCGACGCCCGGGACGGCGACGTCCCAGCGGACGAGTGGACCGGCTTCCACGTGATCGAGAAGGATCTCTGGGTCAACGGGAAGACCTCCGACCCGGCCGTCGCCGACAAGTTGCTCGCCGACGTGAAGAAGCTGCAGACGCTGGTCACCGACGTGAAGCTCACCCCGAGCCAGCTCGGCAACGGCGCGGCCGAGCTGCTCAACGAGGTCGCCACCAGCAAGGTCACCGGCGAGGAGGAGCGGTACTCGCACACCGACCTGATCGACTTCGCCGCCAACGTCGAGGGTGCCCGGGCCGCGTACGAGCCGCTGCTGCCAGTTCTGAAGGACACCGACCCGGAGCTGGCGAAGACCATCGACGCCCGCCTGACCGATGTCGAGAAGGCGCTGGAGCCGTACAAGTCGGGCGACGGCTACGCGGACTACACCTCGCTGAGCGACACCCAGGTCCGAGCACTGTCCGACAAGGTCGACGGCCTGGCCGAGCCGCTGTCCAAGCTGACCGGGGCGGTCGCGGCCTAGCGGGGCGGCCGGACCGGCCCGCCAGTGGGCATCCGCGGCCGGTCCGGCCAACCGCGTTTTCTGGACCAGTCGTAACAAAGGCGCCGTCTGGCGGCCTAGTCAGAAGTCGGGCGGTGCCACCGTCCGGGAGGACGCAGGAACAGGAAGCAGGGGTAAAGAACGTGGCTGGGACACGGGTGTCGCGGCGAGGGCTGTTCGGGCTGGCTGGAGTCGCGGCCGCAGGCGCCGCCACTGCCGGTGGCCTGACCGCCTGCTCGGACGACAAGAGCGGAGGGACCGGGGCCGTCCCCGCCTCGGGGAAACAGCTCGTGGAGTTCCACGGCGCCCACCAGGCAGGGATCGCCACCCCAGCGCAGGACCGGCTGCACTTCGCCGCGTTCGACGTCGTCACCGACAGCCGCGCCGATCTGGTCGAGGTACTCAAGGAATGGACGGCGGCCGCGGCCGCCATGGCCGCGGGTAAGGCGGTCGGCGACGGCGTCGCTGGCGCCCAGGACGCGCCGCCCGACGACACCGGCGAGGCCGAAGGGCTCGCGTCCGGCCACCTCACCCTGACCTTCGGCGTCGGGCCGACCCTGTTCACCACGGCTGCTGGCGTCGACCGGTTCGGACTCGCCAGCCGCCGGCCGGCCGCGCTGGTCGACCTGCCCGCCTTCCCGCTCGACGCCCTCGAGCCGGCGCGCTGCGGCGGGGACCTCGCCGTCCAGGCCTGCGCCGACGACCCGCAGATCGCCGTGCACGCCGTGCGCAACCTGGCCCGGATCGGCCGGGGCGTCGTCGCGGTCCGCTGGTCCCAGCTCGGGTTCGGCCGCACGGCGTCGACCAGCTCCAGCCAGGCGACGCCGCGCAACCTGATGGGGTTCAAGGACGGCACGAACAACATCCACGCCGAGCAGCCGGCCAAGCTCGACGAGCACGTCTGGGTCGCCCCCAACGATGAGAAGAGCGCCGCCGCGTGGATGGCCGGCGGGTCGTACATGGTGACCCGCCGGATCCAGATGCTCATCGAGCGCTGGGACCGCACCTCACTCGCCGAGCAGGAGACCACCTTCGGTCGCACCAAGGTCGTCGGCGCGCCGTTCGGCCGCACCGGTGAGTTCGACGCCGTGGACCTCAAGGGCCACACGGCGGACGGCGAGCTGGTCATCCCGGCGGACGCGCACATCCGCCTGGCCTCGCCGGACACCAACGGCGGCCATGCGATCCTGCGCCGCGGCTACTCGTTCACCGATGGCAGCGATGGCCTCGGCCACCTGGACGCCGGCCTGTTCTTCATCGCCTTCCAAAGAGACCCGCGCAAACAGTTCATCCCGCTCCAGACGCGGCTGGCGAACTCGGACGCGCTCAACGAGTACATCGAGCACACGGGCAGCGCGATCTTCGCCGTCCCGCCCGGCGTCGCCGCCACCGGCGGCGACTACTGGGGGCGCGGCCTGTTCACCTGAGCGGTGTCCGGTGCGGTGGGCGCTGCGCTGGTGCGTCGCCGCCGGAGCGGCCCGTCCTCCCTTCGCGCGGCGAGGACGGGCCGGCGCGCGGCGTCAGGAGGCCCGGGCGCCAACGGATGACGGAGTGGGCTTCGCCAGCGCGGGGAGCGCACCGGTCGCTGGGACCACGCCGATCGCGCCGCCCTCCGGGCCGAGGCGGGTGAGCAGCAGCGGGATCTGGTGGGTCGCGATGTAGGCGTCGACGGCCTGCTGGGAGCCCTTCCACCAGCCGTAGTCATCGATGATCAGCACCCCGCTCGGGCTGATCCGCGGGAACAGGTGCTCCATCTCGTGCCGGGTCGACTCGAACCAGTCGGTGTCCAGGCGCAGCAGCGCGATCTGCTCCGGGGCGCCGGCAGGCACCGTGTCCTCGACCATGCCCTTGACAAAATGGATCTTGTCGGCGGGGTAGCCGATCCGTGCGATGTTCTCCTTGACCTGCTCCAGCGGCACGATCGACCAGGCTGACGCCGGGTCGTCCGGGTCGGAGTTGGCGAGCAGGTGCTCGGCGGTCTGCCCGTCCGGCGCTACGTCGGCACCGGTCGGCGGCGTCATGCCTTCGAAGGTGTCGAACAGGTAGAGATGGCGCGAGGTGTCCCCGAGCTGCAGCAGCGTGCGCGCGGCCGCCATCGACGAGCCGCCGGCCCACACGCCGCACTCGACGATGTTGCCGGGAATCTTGTTCGTCACCAGGTAGCGGACGGCCTGGATGAGACCGAAGACCTTCGACGGGTCGGTCATCGTGTAGGGGGACGTCTCGCGGATGGTCGCGACTGCCAGGGCATCCATGCCGGCGGCGTCGAACCCCGGACGGCGGCGGACGACGTCGAAGCCAGTCTGCTGTACCGCCTTACGCAGGGTCGTCTTAGCCTGGTCGGCGTACGCCTTTACTTGTTTCTTGGAAGCCATGCGCCTCTCCTCGACGGACGGGCTGTACGCCGCTCGCTGCGCCCCCGTGCGATATTCGCGCAGGCTCGRCCGAGCGATGATGTCATAGCGGCCAGCGGTCCTGTCAGCCGGTTGTCGGCGAACCGGCACGGGATGCCAAAGCGGAGATCCTTCGTCCGGGTCGGTGGTTCTGTCACCTGTCGCCGGTCTTGGGTGGTCCTGGGCGGCCCGGGCCGGGCCTGCCGAGCCGCGGTGGGCGGGACCGGCGGTCGGACGCGGCGGGGCCCAACGCCTGGCGGCGGAGGTGGCGACCCGCGGCGGAAGCGTGGATCCGGAGTGTTGGTTCCGCTCCTCCGGTAAGGTGGCTGGCGAAGGGGAGTAGCCCTACTGCCTGGCGCCAAGGCGCTAGGCAGTCCGGCCGTCGACATACTGGCGGCGTCGCGGGCCAGGCCGATCTTGATCGGCTGAGGCTCGGCGACGCAGGCCCGGCGGTCGGGCCCGGTCGATCTTGAGGTCGACCGGGTGGACGAGACCTTCGATCCGGTTCACGTGCCGGGTCGAAGGGACTCGCGCCCCCGGCCCGGCCTGAGAAGAGAGACCAGGCCGTGAGCCTTACCGCCGCGTTCGTTACTTTCGGCATCATTTTTGTCGCCGAACTGCCCGACAAGACGATGGTCGCGAGCCTTGTGATGGGCAGCCGCTACCGGCCTCTCTACGTCTGGGCCGGGGTGGCCGCGGCATTCCTCGTGCACGTCACGCTGGCCGTCGCCGCCGGCAGCGTGCTCACGCTGCTGCCGCACCGCGTCGTCGACGCGATCTCGCTGGTCCTGTTCGCCGTCGGCGCCGTGCTCGTCTACCGCGAGGGCCGCGCCGAGACCGACGAGACCGACGAGATCGGCCAGACCAGTGGGGCCGGCTCGATCCAGGAGAGCCGCGCCGTCGACGTCCGCCCGTCGGCCGGTGAACCGGCACCCACCGAGGCCGCGGTCGCTTCCGAGGAGCGGGAAAGCCCGGCATCTCGTGGCTTCTGGCGAGTGGCGGCGACCTCGTTCACCGTCATCTTCCTGGCCGAGATGGGCGACCTGACTCAGATTTCCACGGCGAACCTGGCCGCCCGGTTCGGTTCGCCGGTGACGGTCTGGCTTGGCGCGTTGCTCGCGCTGTGGTCGGTGGCGGCGATCGCCATCGCCGGTGGTCGCGGCCTGCTGCGGGTCGTTCCGGTAAAGGTCATCACGAGGATCGCGGCGGCTGCCTTCGTGATCCTGGCGATCCTCAGCCTCATCGACGTGATCCGCGGCTGAGTCGCGGGGCGGAGGCCAGACCGAGACGTGTCGGCGGCGTCCGGGATGCTGATGCCATGGCGACCACGCGGCGACGCAGTGACCCGTGGACTCCGGTGGTACCTGACCTGCCGCCTGAGCCAACCCGGCCGGCCGGCGGCGGCGACGGCGGCGGTGGTGGTGGTCGGGGGCTGGCGGAGACGATCGAGTTGGCGGAGCTGCTTGCCGAGGCCGGCGACGGCGACGGGCGTGACCTCCGGCTGGTTGGCGTCCGGGTGGCCGCGCTGCGGGTGGTCGGCGGGCAGCTTGCCGGCGTGACTCTGCGGGACGTGGCGGTGCGGGACGTCGCGCTGGCCGGCACCGTCGTCGACGGCGGCGCGGCGACCAGGGTGACGGTCGACGGCGGCCGGCTTTCGGGGGCCGTCTGGGTGGACGGCGAGATCCGCGACGCGCGGCTGACCGACGTGCGCGCGGACGGCCTGACCCTGCGGTTCTGCCGGTTGCACCGCTCCCGGTTCGAGGGCTGCGACCTGACCGGCCTGGACCTGACGCGTGCCCGGCTCGACCATGTCGAGTTCGTCCGCTGCGATCTGACGGGCGCCGACTTCACCGGCGCGACCGTCGCCGCGGCCCGCTTTGCCGACTGCCGGTTCGACCGGCTGACGGGCGCGAGTGGCCTCGCCGGCGCCGAGATCGACGCCGGCGGCCTCATGGGTCTGGCGCCGTCGCTCGCCGTTGCCCTCGGCATCACCGTCCTCGCGGACCCGGCGACGTCCCGGGCCTAGGCCTGGCTCGCCGTCCGGTCGGAAAGTCCTTCTTGTGTTCGATGGGTGACTTTATCCATACGGAGCGTTTCGACCCGGTGTCCAGGCCTCAGGGCCCCCGTGCTTATATCGGTGCGTCGAGTGGGTCGGCGGTGCTGGGCATCGAGGTTGCGAGGCCGCACGGCCGGGCCGACGGAGGTCGCCGGGAAGGGCGAGGGAGCCGGGACATGGGTGAGACCGTGGACGATGGGGCCTGCGGCGAGTGGCAGCGGGTGCCGGAGGAGATCGTGCAGCGGCTGGGTGACGTGCCGGGTGCCGCCTATGAGGTGCCCGATGAGGTGACCTGCGCGTTGGAGGGCGGTCACGAGGGCAACCACACGGCCGTGCTGCAGGGCTGGGGCGACGACGAGGTGTGGCTGCTCTGGGCGGTGCCGAAGACCGTCGTGAACCCGAGCTGTCGGGCGGATGGGCTGACCTGCCTGCTTCCCGCTGGGCACGCCGGCCGCCACCATGTGATCATGGCGGACGTCGTCGAGGACGAGGGGCCGTACTGGGTCGACGACCGCGCGGAGCTCGACGCCCGGCTCGCCGCGAGCCAGGCGGGGCCGGACCGCGGGTCCGCCAAGCCCGCGTAGGAACTCGCCAGCCCGGCCCCGGCCCCCGGTCCTTGGCACTCGGGATCCGTCCGGCACCCGGGATCCTTCTGTGGGGTTCCCGCTCGGTGACGCTCGGGATCCCGCGGGCTCGCTATGCGTTCGCGCGTGGCGTCGTCGCGAAGATCAGGACGACGTCGGCGTCGGCGCCGAAGTCGACCAGCTCCGCGGATGACGGCAGCGTGCCGAGCGCGTCGCGCAGCTCGGCGGCGCTCGCCCCTTCGCTGGCCGTGACCGTGTGCATCATCGCCAGGCCGTCGTCCTCGCCGTCCTCGCCGTCCTCGCCGATCTTGTAGTTCTTGTCGTTCTCGTCCGGAATGACGCCGTCCCCGCTCGCCGTCGCGGCCGCCGGGTCCGCGGGCTCGGTGCCAGCCAGATTGGGCCGACCCGGCTTCCCTCCCGGGAGACGGTCCGAGCCGCCGTCCGGGTGCGCGGGGGTGGCGGTGACGGCCAGCACGGCGGCGGACGACAGCGCCTCCGCCAGTCGCCGGGCCTCCACGGGTAGCAGGTACACCGCGTTGAGGACATCCAGCAACGACGACTGCAGTCGCAGGACGACGACGCGGGTCGCGTCGTCGATGCCCGGCTGGGTGCCGACCGTGACGGCGCTCCCGTCGAGCTCGCTCACGAGCGTGAGCGGCTTCGTGGGCGCGCCCGGCCGGGGGGCAAGGGCCTGTTCATCGCACATGGCCCCAAGGTCGCACCCGCGCTCGCCTGATCCCACCCCGCGCGGCGGGGAGCTTTTCGCGCTCGGCCGCGCCCGGCCGAAACGAAACCGGGGCGCGGAGGATTGACGGTTGGTCTTCTGTCGTGCACCGAGCGTCAAAACGAAGGGTGAACTCCGCTGACGGGGTGTGAGTCCTGTCGAGGAGGGGTACGACGCTGCTCGGTGACGGGCCTTGCATCCCGCTACGTCACCGACCGAGGTATCCGAACCTGATCACCGTCACGACTACGGTGACCCGGGCCAGGAGCTCTGCCGATCTGCTATCGCCAAGTCAGCGTTGTTCCTTGGCGATGAGCTGATGAGGCGGGTAGCTGGATCGCGCCTGTTCGGGCGTGCACGACGCGAGGCTGTTTCGGCCGCTCCCCGCGCCGCCAGGACGAGGCCGCGTGTCCGCCGGGACGTCCCGGATGGACGTTAAGGCGGGAGCAATGATCCTGAGAGTGCGAGTCGAAGTTACGGGTCCGCATGCAATCGTGATCTGGCCCGAGGGGGACGTCGATTACTCCTCCCTCGATCCACTACGGGAAGCCCTTATGGATGCCCGGATGGCGGGCGTCAGCGAGATCGTCGTTGATTTCACCGAAGTGGGGTTCCTGGACTCGCAGGGCCTGGCTGTCATCCTTTACGCCCACCGGCGGCAGCGCTCCACCGGCGGTCGCCTGATCCTGCGCAACCTCAACGACATGGCCCGGCGCCTGTTGCACGTGACGAACCTGACCACGGTGCTCGACGTCGAGGGCGGCGTGGGCGAGCGGCCGACGGCAGCGGCCGCGGCCGCCGCGTCGCGCGCGGCCTTCCGCGACGAGTAACCCGAACGGACGCCGCCGCGGGAAGGCCCCGCCGTCATGCCTGACTGGCATGCGTCCCGGGCTGGCGTGGCCTGCGTGGGTCGCGTGGCTGGCGTGACGCCGCGGCTGGTGGCGGCCGGCCGGGAGGTCAGCTGACGGCGACGTGCCGGCGGTACTGCGCGTCGACGGCGTAACGGGTGAAGCCAAGGCGTTCGTACATCCGGACCGCGTGGGCGTTGTCCTCGTCGGCGTAGAGCATCACCGTGGCGAGGCCGCGGCCGCGCAGGTAGCGCAGCCCGGCCAGGGTCAGCGCGCGGCCCAGCCCTCCGCCGGCGCCCGCCGGGTCGACCCCGACGACGTAGACCTCTCCGACCGCAGGCGCCTGGCCCTGTCCGGGCCGACCGCCGGGCGGGGCCGGATCCTCGGCGTGCACCTTCGTCCAGTGGAACCCGATCAGCTCGCCGTCCCGCTCGGCCAGGAAGAAGCCCGCCGGATCGAACCAGGGCTCCGCCTCGCGCGGCAGCAGGTCCTGCTCGGTCCAGCGGCCCTGCTCAGGGTGGCTGGCGAACGCGCGGGCGTTGAGCGCGAGCCAGGCCTGCTCGTCGCGGCCCGGCTCGAACTCCCGCACGGTCACGCCCGCGGGCCACGTCGGCTCGGGTAGCTCGTCCTTGGCGGGCTCGTCCTGGGCGGACCCCGCGTCGGCGACGAGCGGACGGCGCAGCTGCAGCAGCACTCGGCCACGCTCGAACCCCACGCGCGCCGCGAGCGCGGCCGCGGCCGCCGAGTCGCCGTGCGCCCAGAGGCTCAGGGTCGCCGGGCTCGCGGGCGCCGCGACCTCGGCCGATGACTCGCCGGCCGCACGCTGGAGGAGGGCCTCGACGAGGGCGGACCCGACTCCCCGGCGCCGCCGGTCCGGGCGGACGACCAGCTCCGCCTCCCACGCGCCGTCACCAGCGTGGGCGAGGTGCGCATAACCGGTCACGTCGCTCGCGGCCGAGCTCGCGGCCGACCCGCCAGCGGCCGGATCGGTGGCGAGCAGGTGGAACCGGCCTGGCGTCGGGCCCGCCCCTGGCCGGACCGTCAGGGCGACGTCATCGGAGACCGGCCCGACACCATCGGCGGCGTGCGCGGCCGCGACGACCGAGTTCACCTCGGCGGACTCGGCCGCCGTCAAACTGTCCGACCAGCCCAAAGACGTCACAGGCAGACGGTAACCACCCGGATGGCGCCGCGCACCCGTCGAGCAAGCAACCTAAGACGACCGTGCTTTTGGGGCGCGCGACGTCCGCGCGCCCCAAAACCACGGTCGCGAAGCGAGCTTTCTCAGACTGGCTCAGACACGCTCGGGGGTGCGCAGCTCGTCGCGCTCGACGCGCCCGGCGGCGTTCGAGTCGGGCAACGGAGTGATCGGCGGGGCGACGAACTTGTAGCCGACGTGCCGCACGGTGCCGATCATCGACTCGTGCTCGGCGCCCAGCTTGGCGCGCAGCCGGCGGACGTGGACGTCCACCGTGCGGGTACCGCCGTAGTAGTCGTAGCCCCAGACTTCCTGCAGCAGCTGGGCGCGGGTGAAGACCCGGCCGGGGTGCTGGGCGAGGTACTTGAGCAGCTCGAACTCCTTGAAGGTGAGCTCGAGGGGCCGGCCGCGCAGTTTCGCCGAGTAGGTCGTCTCGTCCACGGAGAGGTCACCCGAGCGGATGACGCCGGCCTCCGCGGTGCCGCCGGCGGCGGCCACCCGGCCGATCGCGAGCCGCAGCCTGGCCTCGACCTCCGCCGGGCCGGCCGTGTCGAGTACCACGTCGTCGACGCCCCAGTCCGCGGACACGGCGGCCAGGCCGCCCTCGGTGACCAGGGCGAGCAGTGGGGTGGTCAGGCCGGTGGTGCGCAGCAGGCGGCAGAGACCACGGGCGATGACGAGCTCGCGGCGGCCGTCGACGGCGATAACGTCGACCGGCGGGGCGTCGAGCAGGGCGCTGGCCTCCAGCGGGGCGACACGCACGGTGTGGGTGAGCAGCCCCAGCGATGGGAACGACTCGGCGGACGGACCTGGGGCGTTGGTGAGCAAAAGGACGACGCTCAAGACGACTCCTCCATGTGCGGCGGATGGTGGTGGGGCAGCGTCGACCCAAGTGGAGCGGTGTTACCGAACCCGGGCGTCTCACGACCGTCATGGGCATGAAACGCACATCGGTACGTGAGGAGGATAGCGGAGTGCTCCACCGCGCTCCCACCGTCTACCGGCTTCTTCCGACGGCCGATGCTGAGATCCTGGCCACTGCATTTCTCGATCAGGGCTCTTTGGTGGGGTCCGTCACCCCGCCAACAGCGGTCGTGCTGGTCGCGGGCTTCTCCGGGACGATCCGCCGACCAGCCGTACGGTCCGTGGCGGAGGGCCTGCGGTGGCACGCGGGCGTGCTCATGGTCGAGACGCGTGGTCACGGCAGGTCGACGGGTGCCTGTACGTTCGGCGACCGCGAGGTCTTCGACGTGGACGCGGCTGTCGGTGAGGCCAGGCGGCTCGGGTACGAGCGGGTCGTGACCGTCGGCTGGTCGATGGGCGGCGCGGCGGTGGTCCGGCAGGCGGCGCTCGCGAGCTCGCGAGCGCCCGTGTACGGGCATCGACTGCGCCATCGTCCGGACGCCGTGGTCACGATCAGCGCGACCAGCCGATGGTTCGTGCGTGACACCGCTCCGCTTCGGCGCATCCTCTGGATGGCGGAGACCAGGGCCGGGCGGTTGGTCGCGAGGACGGTCTTCGGAGTACGGATCTCGTCGCGGCCCTGGCCGACGCTCGCCACCGAGCGTCCGTCGGCGCCCGTCGACCTGATCGGCCAGGCGGCCTCGGTCCCGGTACTGATCGTGCATGGCGATCTGGACGGATACTTCACTCTGGACCATCCGCGGGCGCTCGCCGCGGCCGCCGGGCCACGGGCCCGGCTCTGGATCGTTCCTGGTTTCGGGCACGCGGAAACGGGGGCCGTGCCAGGACTCGTCGACCGGGTCGGGAGGTATCTCCCATATCTTCTGGACGGCCACCGGCAGGACTCCGTATTCAGCGTCGATAACCCCTGGGAAACCCCTGTGAAACATATCGGCAACCGGCCCGGGGCGCCGTCCAACCACGGCGCGGCTCACCGCGTCGTTCCTATGGCGGATGGGTGAGGTAATCGTGTCGGGTGTGGCGGAAGTTACCGTTCGGTACTGGGCGGCGGCGCGGGACGCGGCTGGAGTGACCGAGGAGTGCCTGATGGCCGACACGCTGGCCGCGGTGATCGAGGCCGCCGTCGCCCGGCACGGCCAGCGGCTCGCCGATGTGCTGACCCGGTGCTCGTTCCTCGTCGACGAGCAGCCCGCGGGCCGGCGCGACCCGGCGACGGTGGCCCTGCGCCCGGGCAGCGTCGTGGAGGCGCTTCCGCCCTTCGCCGGTGGCTGACGGTACCGGCCGGCCGCCGCCAACCGCCGCCCGCTGATGATCATCGAGGATGTCGGGCAGGCTGCCAGCGGGTGACGTGACAGCATGAGGGGGTGCGTGCCCGCGATCCACGGACCTGCGCGCCCGCCGGATCGGCGGGCGTCGAGCCCTCATCGAACCCACCGCTCCCGGACTCGTCGGCCTTGCCAGCTCGGGCCCCGAAGCGGGCCGCCCGCGACGGCGGATGGTGGGTGACGGCCGCGCTGCTCGGCGCGGCGCTGGCCGCCGCCCTCCCGGCCGCTGCGGCGATGGCAGGCACTCCGGCCCTGGCTGCCGTGCTGCTCGTCGAACAGCTGGTGTTCGGCTGGGCCTGGGTCGCCGTGCTCCGGGCCTCCCGGCCGACGGTGCTGCTGCTCGCGGCGGCGGCGCTCACCGCCGACGGCGCGGTGCTCGGCGCCGCCCACCATGACCTCGGCAGCCTCGCCGGCATCGTCGGTGCCGGGATCGCCGTAGTGATCGTCTACCAGCTGGTCCGCCGCCGCCGCGCCGGTGCCATCCCCGCCACGTCGGACGCCTCCACGCCGCCGGCGGCGGACGCGCCGGCCCGGGCCCGGGTGACGGCCGAGCTCGCGGCCGCGCTCGGTGGCGGCACCCTGGTGGCGTTTCTCGCCGGGCTGCTCGCGCTGCGGGCTCAGCCGGGGGCGCCCGCGCCGGGTGAGCTGCTCGTCGCCATCGGGCTGGCCGGCGCTGGCGGGGCGGTGCTCGTCGCGTGGCTGACCGGCCTGCTGGGCGCTGGGACGCTGGTGGCCGGCGGGCTTGGCCTCGCCGCCGGTACCGGGCTGGGCGCGGCCTACGGTGCGTATACGGACGAGCTGGCGGCCGGCTCGGGCGCGCTGCTCGCCGCTGCCGGCGCGCTCGCCGCGGCGGTGATGGGCGTGCTGATCGCCCGGGCCGGCGCGCCCTCGGCGGTCGTCGCCTCATCCGAGTCGGCGGCAGTGCCGGTCGACGCAGCGGTTGCGCCGAGGGACAAGACGCGGCCTGACCCGCCCGCGCGGTCGGCCACGGCGTCCGAGGGCTTGGGCGCATGGGCTCGGCGGGTCGGTGTCGGAGCGCTCGCGGACCTGCGTTCACCAGGCACACCGCTGCTGTCGGGCGGGGTTCGGGTCGGCCCGCTCGCGACCAAGCCAGTCGCGACCGCGCTGCTCGCGGCGGTGGCTCCACTGACCATCGCGGCACYGCTCATCTATCTGGTCGGACGGCATCTGTAAGGATGATCCGGTGGGCAGTCGGGCAATTCGGATCACAGTCGGTGTCGTCGTCGTTCTCCTGGTGCTGTTGTTCATTGGGGACAGGGTCGCGGCCCGGGTGGTTTCCGGCCAGATAGCGACCGAGGCGCAACGCAGCCAGAACCTGCCGACGAAACCGTCGGTGTCCATCGGCGGCGCGCTGTTCCTGCCCCAGGTCCTGCGCGGCGACTACCAGGACATCGACATCGACGTGCGCGGCAGTGTCCAGAACGGCCTGCGGGTCGATCGGGTGCGGTCGCATCTGGACGGCGTGCACATCCCGCTGTCCGACGTCATCAGTGGCGACGTCAAGAAGATCCCGGTCGACAGCCTGGACGCCGACGTAGAGGTGACCTACCCCGACCTCAACGCCTATCTGGCCACTCAGGGCATGAAGCTGACGGTCGCTCCGGCGGGCTCGGCAATCCGGATCAAGGGCACGGCGAACGTGTTCGGAACGGACTACCCGGTGGAGGGCACGGCGAGTATCGGCGTGGAGCCGGCCGCCTTCACCTTCACCCCGCGAGAGTTGGCCGACAGCGTCACCTCGGCGCTCCCGCCCGCGTGGCACGACGAGATCATCAAGCTGCTGACCATCAGGGTCCCGATCGAGGGGCTGCCCTTCAACCTGAAGCTGACGGCGGTCAACGTCCTGCCCGACCGCATGCGCTTCAGCGCCGCGGGCGAGCACGTCATCCTCGACACGACGACGATCCCGACCGGTACCCCGACGACGGCGCCGTCGCCAGCGGGTTAGTGCGCGGCGACGTCGGTGCAAGGACGACGCCGGTGGAAACTGGTCGCATGACTCGATCGCTCGTCATCAAGGTGACCGCCGGGATGGACGCGCCGGAGCGCTGCTCACAGGCGTTCACCGTCGCCTCCGTGGCCGCCAGCAGCGGGGTGGACGTGTCGCTGTGGCTGACCGGTGAGTCGGCCTGGTTCGCGCTGCCTGGCCGGGCGGCCGAGTTCAGCCTGCCGGAAGCGGCACCGCTGCCCGACCTTCTCGACGCGGTGCTCGCGGCCGGTCGGGTGACGCTGTGTACGCAGTGCGCGGCCCGCCGCTCGATCGGCCCAGACGACGTCATCGACGGGATCAGGATCGCGGGCGCGGCCACCTTCGTGGCCGAGGTGATGGAGGAYGGCGCCCAGGCCCTCGTCTACTGACGGCCCTCGTCTACCGGCAGGGCATCGGGCACCCGGCAGGGCATCGGGCACCCGGCGGGGCATCGGGCACCCGGCGGGCACTCGTCTGCTGGTGGGCATTGGGCTACCGGCGGGCGCCGAGTGTCCGTGGACCGGCGCCGTGCTGGACCGCGGACCACTACAGGGGCACTCCGTACTCATCCCGTGACTTTGTGTGGATGAGGTTAGATGATCATATGATGTCCGAGGCGCAGAGTCTGTACGCGGTTATTCAGTACGACGGCGCCGGACGCCAGGACGTCCGGCAGGTGGTCGCGCCCTTTCCCAATCGCGGCGCCGCCGCCACGTTCGCCGTCGACAACGAGATGCGACATTTCACGGTCCGTCCGATGGTTCTCGCCGCCCCGCCCGGCCCACCCTCGATCCCCGCTCCACGCCGCCCGAGCTAGGCAAACTTCGCCGGTTTTCCGTGAAACGCGACGAAGGCGGCGGAGGTCTCCCTCTGCCGCCTTCGCGCTTCTCGTCACAAACCTGGCCAGGAGGCCGACCCGGAATCAGGACCGGCCTGGCCGCCTCATGCCCGGCCTGGCGTTATGCCGCTACCTCGACGCGGGCGTCGACCGGCTCGCCCTGACGGGCGAAGACCTTCTGCTCGCCGCTTCCGCCTGGCACCAGCGCCCGCACGGTCCAGGTGCCCGGGCGGGCGAAGAACCGGAACTGGCCGGTCGCGGAGAGCGGAACCTCGGCGGTGAAGTCGCCGCCCTCGTCGAGCAGCCGCGCGTAGCCGGACGACACCGGCTCGCCGCCCTTGACGACGATTCCCTGGATCACGGTTTCCTTGGCCACGTCAATTCCTTCCGTCGACGGTCCGCCGGCGATAGCTCCACACATGCTCAGGCGCCCTTCTCGATCGGCACGCCGACGAGCGCGCCGTACTCGGTCCAGGAGCCGTCGTAGTTCTTCACGCCCGGCAGGCCGAGCAGCTCGTGCAGCGCGAACCAGCTGTGCGCGGAGCGCTCACCGATCCGGCAGTAGGCGATGATCTCCTTGGAGAGGTCGACACCGGCCTCGCTGTAGAGCTCGGTGAGCTCGTTGTTGCTCTTGAACGTGCCGTCCTCGTTGGCGGTCTTCGCCCACGGGATGTTCTTCGCCGTCGGGATGTGCCCGGCCTTCTGCGACTGCTCCTGCGGGAGGTGCGCCGGGGCGAGCAGCTTGCCGGCGAACTCGTCAGGCGACCGTACGTCGACGAGCGCCTTCTCACCGATCGCGGCGATGACCTCGTCGCGGAAGGCGCGGATGTCGGTGCGCGCCTCCTTGGCCTTGTACTGGGTCGCCGGCCGGGCCGTGACCTCGGTGGTCAGCTCGCGGCTGTCGAGCTCCCACTTCTTGCGGCCACCGTCGAGCAGCCGGACGTCGGCGTGGCCGTACAGGCTGAAGTACCAGTAGGCGTATGCGGCGAACCAGTTGTTGTTGCCGCCGTAAAGCACGACGGTCTGGTCGTTCGAGACGCCCTTGCCGGACAGGAGGGCCTCGAAGGCCTCCTTGTTGACGAAGTCACGGATGATCGGGTCCTGCAGCTCGGACTTCCAGTCCAGCCGGACGGCGCCCGGAATGTGGCCCTTGTCGTAGGCGGACACGTCCTCGTCGACCTCGACGAACACGACCGACGGGTCGGTCAGGTGCGCCTCGGCCCACGTCGCGTCAACCAGCGCCTGCTCGCGGCTCATGCGCGGGCTCCTCTCGCGTTGATGGATCGGATGAACAAGAAAAGATGACAGCCGAGACAGAACTCGAACGCGGCGTTCAGGAACGCGGCGGCGAAGGCGAAGGCCGTCGCCACATATCCCAGCGCGTCGAGCCCGGTCAGGAATCCGACGACGCCGACCGCGGCGAAGACGGCCCCGACGGCCTGGGCGAACCGGGGCGGAGCGGGGTCCTCGGTGGTGGCCGGGGGCCCCAGCCGCGGCCGGATCAGGTGCCGGAAGACCAGGGCGTACGGCGCGCGGCGCACGCCGCCGACCGCGCCGATGGCGAAGACGACCAGCTGAGCGAGCAACACCCACGGACTGCCGGTGATGAGGGCGACGGCGAGCACGAGCGCGGTGATGGTCGCGGCGAACCGCAGACCTCTGGGATCAACCACAGGGATCTTCTCCTGATAGGCGGGGCAGAGGCGGGTGAGGCCAGATCAGCCGGCGCGGTGGCGAGTGCCCGCCCGGCCAGTCGGCCGATCGCGGACATGCCCGGGCTAACGCCCAATCAGGAAAGTCGACACAAGCAGCTGCCCACGCGGCACAGGTCGACCGCGCGGCGCTTGATCAGATGTGTCGAGAACATAACGGTGCCACGTTAGCAGCGAACGTCACGCAGGTGTTAACGGTTGCGGCCCGAATCGAGTGATTTTTCCAGAAGACCACCGCGGCGATCGCACGGGGGTGGGGTGAGGTCGTCACCACCCGGCGGTGTCGGCCTCGGTCCCGGTCGTGAGCGGGCCCAGGGCGGCGATCACGGCCGCTCGGCCCGGCGGCGCACCACTCGCCCTGCTGATCTCCCGTGCGGCGGCGTCGAGCACCAGCACGGTCGGCGTCCGGCGAATCCCCAGCTGGCGGACCAGCTCGAGGTTGGCCTCCGCGTCGACCTCGACGTGCGCCACGCCCGGCACGATCCGGGCCACGTCGGCCAGCACGGCCCGGGTCGTCCGGCAGGGCGCGCAGAACGCGGTGGAGAACTGCAGCAGCGTCGCCCGCTGCCCGGCCCGCCCTCCGAGCGCCGCCAGCTCCGCCGCGAGCGACCCCGACGAAGGCTCCACCGGCTGATCCTCGACCGCGGCAGTCCCGCCAGGCGCCGTCACAGCGGAGCCGGCATCGAGGCCGACCGGCTCCGGGGCGGTCCCGTCCCGCTCCGAGCCACCGGGCATAGCCAGATCACCCGCCCCACCCGGCGCCGGCGCGTCGACCCGCGCGGCATGAGACGAGCGGAAGCGGCCATCGCGGCGCCGCAACGTCACTCCGATCGCGGTCGCGACGACCACAGCCGCCGCCAGCACCCACAGTCCCGTCACGACACCCACAATGACCACCGGTCCCACCCGAATTCCCGGCAACGCCCGTACGAGCGTCGTTCCCGGTCGACATGGTCCAGCGGGGGTCGGTGCGGAAGGTTGTTGCTGGTTCGCTGTGACATTGGTTCGCTCCGTGCGGGCGGCGCGCTCCGGCCCCGTACTCGCTTCGCTCCCACGGGACCTCCGCGCGCCGTCCTCCTGCGCTCACGGGCGCTCCGGCGACCTCGCTGCGGCCCGGCCCCGGTCGCTCCGCTCCGGGGCCGGGCCTCCGCGAGGCGCGCCTCCGCGCCCACACGGTCACCCGCCGCTGAACGTCACCAAACCGCAACAGGCCCATCTGTAGGGGCCACGTCGCTGCGCTCGTGGAGGCGAAGACCGCACGAGCGAAGCGAAGTGCCCCTACGAGCGCCGTGGTTTCGGGTTGGCGAGGTACAGCGGATCGCAACCGAGCTGGCGCGGAGGCGCACCTCGCGGAGGCTTCCCCACGAGCGAAGCGAAGTGGGGAAGCCGCAGCGAGGTCGCCGGAGCGCCCGTGAGCGCAGGAGGACACGGCCCGGAGGTAGCCCGCGAGCCGCCAGGCGAGCGGGCTGCCGGAGGGCCGTGCCCGCACGGAGCGAACCAGGAACAACCTTCTGCACCGACCCCGGGGCTTGCGAAGCGAGTACGGGGCCGGAGTGCCGTGCCCGCACGGAGCGAACCATAAAGTAGAGCGGTGCAGTACGTGTTCACAGGGTTGTTGGCGGCGGTCGCGTTGCTGATCGGGTGGTGCTCGATGTACGCGGCCTACCGGCTCTACCAGGGCCAACGCTGACCTGCCCGAACAGGATGCAATCCTGCCCGTAGGGCAGGCCAGGAAATGCCGCCAACAGGCGCCGTGACGCGAGGAGAACCAGGTGGCGAGCACGACCGGCCCGGCGCCGAGCGGGACGTCGGTCCCCGACCTGCATCCCAGCCTCGCGCCGTTGGCGTTTCTGATTGGGACCTGGCACGGCTCGGGTGTCGGGGGCTACGAGGACCTGCCGGACTTCCGCTACGAGCAGGAGATCACCTTCCTGTCGACCGGCCGGCCGGCGCTCGCCTACGCGTCGACGACCTGGTGGGCCGACGAGCCGCGGGACGGCCGTGAGCCGGGGAGCCCGCTGGCCACCGAGACCGGCTTCTGGCGGCTGCAGGACGACCCGGACAAGCCCGGAAGCAAGATCGTCGAGGTGTCCCTCGCTCACCCGTTCGGCATCGCCGAGATCTACGTCGGCACGCTGAGCGGCACCAGGATCGAGCTCGACTCGAACGTCGTCGTGCGAACCGCCACCGCCCGCGAGGTCACCCGTTCGGTCCGGCTCTACGGCATCGTCGAGGGCGGCGACCTCGCCTACGCGATCGACATGGAGGCCGGCGGCAAGCCGCTTCAGCCTCACCTCTCCGCCCGCCTGCAAAAGGTCGAGGTCTGACCGCGGGACCGCTCTACTCCTGGGCGCGGGCGGCGCGGGCCTCGGCGGCCACCTTGGCGCGCCAGGCCTTCTCGCGGGCGATCGCCTGGGTGAAGCCGAGCGCGATCGCCGGGTCGAAGTTGTCGTCGGCGTAGGTGCCGGCGCAGCCGAGCAGCCGGTCGATCTCGTCGGCGTTGACCGCCGTCAGCGGCACCTGGCCGGTGAGGAAGATGTCGCCGATCCGGTCGATCGAGAAGTGCACGCCGTAGGTCTTGGCGTTCCGGCTGAGCAGGAACCCGTACGTCCCGGCGACGTTCTCCGCCGGCTTGCGCATGAAGAACGCCTCGACGAGCAGCGTGTGGTCCTGGACGACGAGCCAGGTCATCGTCCGCAGCTTGTGTTCGCCTTCGAGCGTGACCAGGAACGTTCCGACCCCGGGGTGCTCGTAGGCCAGCCCCAGATCGTCGAGCGCGTCTCTGATCACTCCGTCCAGCCGGGCGCGCTCCGCCTCGTCGATCCGCCCCACTGTGCCCACAGATGTCACGGTCATGACCGAGAACCTTCCCTGGTTTCGACCGCTCATACTGCCGGTCCTCGTTGCCAGCGGCGTGCTTCGCCGGACGTGAGCCACTCGACGTTCGGCGTGTTGCTCAGTGTGCGCCGCCGGCCGCTCAGTGTGCGCTACCCGTCAGCCTGCGCCGTCCGCGCGACCGGGTCACCGGCATGGGCATCGGCGCCGGGACGCCCGGCGCGGGGGAGAGGGCGGCGCCGTAGGCGGCGAGGACGCCCGTCGCGGTCGCCGACCAGCCGAAGCTGGACGCGTGCGCCCGGGCGCCGGTCGACAGCTGGCGCCGCCAGCCGGGCTGGGCCAGCAGCCTCGCCAGCACGTCCGCGTAGGCCGCCGGATCGCGCTCGCCGATGAGTACCCCCGACTGCCCGTCGGCGACGGCGGTGCGCAGCCCGCCGACGGCGGCCGCGACCACCGGCGTGCCGCAGGCCTGCGCCTCGATCGCGACCAGCCCGAAGCTCTCGCTGTGGCTCGGGACGATGACGGCGGTGGCCGCGCGGAACCAGTCGGCGAGCTCGGCACGTGGCACCGGGGGGCGAAACAGCACGACGTCGGAGATGCCGAGGTCGGCGGCGAGCTTGACCAGCGCGTCCGGCCGGTCCAGCCCGCTGCCGCTCGGGCCGCCGACCACGGCGACGGTGAGCGACTCACGCAGCCGGCCGTCGCGGCGCAGCAGCTCGGCCGTGGCGTGCAACAGCACGTCGGGGGCCTTCAGCGGCTGGATGCGTCCGACGAACAACAACAGGTGACCGTCCTTCGGCAGCCCGATCCGTCGGCGTGCCGCGGCCTGCTCACCGGGCCGGAAGACCTCCAGATCGACGCCGGGCGCGACGACGTCGACCGCGTGTGGGTCCGCCCCGTAGAGCTCGACGAGATGGCGGGCCTCCTCCGTGGTCGAGGCCACCAGCCGGGTCGCGGCGGCGACCACCTCCTGCTCGCCGAGCACCCGGGCCGTCGGCTCTGGCAGGTCCCCGGCGGCCAGCGAGCGGTTCTTGACCTTCGCGAGCGTGTGCGCGGTGTGGATGAGCGGGACGCCCCAGCGGCGGGCCGCAGTCAGCCCCACCTGGCCGGACAGCCAGTAGTGCGCGTGGACCAGGTCGAACCAGCCGGGCTCCCGCTCCGCCTCGGCGCGCAGCACGTCCGCGGTGAAGGCACATATCAAGGGGGGCAGCTCGGCCCGTTGCATCTCCTCGAAGGGGCCGGCCGGCACGTGCCGGACCGTCACGCCGGGATGGAGCTGCGCCACCGGGGGCAGGCCGCTGTTCGTCGCCCTGGTGAACACCTCGACCTCGGTGCCCAGCGCCGCGAGCTGGCGGGAGAGCTCGACGACGTAGACGTTGAGCCCGCCGGCGTCGCCCGTGCCGGGCTGCTCGAGCGGCGAGGTGTGCATCGACAGCATCGCGACCCGGCGGGGTACGGGACACCGGTCGTGCCGTTGGTGGGCCGGGGACGGTTCGCCTCCGCCTGCGACCAGCTGCACGACCACCTCCACGCACGTACCGCGAACCGGCCGACGGGCATCGCCCCGCTGTAGGACCGTCTCGGCGCTTTGTTACTCGGATATTGCTGACCCGGAAGTTGCAACGTGCGTGTCTGGCCGGGCATGYCCGGGTCTTTCCCGGCGCCCGGGGCGACCAGCCGCGGTGACCGTCCCACGAGGCCGACTGCCCACCTTAGGCGGGTTGTACCGGTACTCCCGCTGGTTTGGGCGGCGCGATCCTCCTCACGTTGGCGCATGTCCATCGCCCGACCGCGGCGCCAGCAGCAACCTGTATCCCCCTGAACGCCGGTGGTCATCCCCGTACCGGCCCGGGGCGGGCGGAGGCAGGACAGTACCGACCAACCGGGCCGGTGCCGTCTGTCAAGGTGGGGAGGTGACGGCGACGGCGCCGGGGCAGCGGCCCCCGCGGCTGGCGGCGGGCCGGGCCCGCGCGCTCGGCCTGCCGACCCGGGGCACGACCGCGCCGAACCGGCTGCGCCGGGTCGACCGTTGGCTGGCGGGAACCCAGGCGCCGCGGCTGCGCGCCGCGGCCGACCCACTCGTCGTCGACCTCGGGTACGGATCGTCGCCGGTCACCGCCGTCGAGCTCTACGACCGGCTACGCGCCATCTGCCCACCAGTGCGGGTGCTCGGCCTCGAGCTGGACCCGGAACGGGTCGCCGCCGCCCAGACCGCCGCCCGTCCGCCCGGCCTCGTCTTCGCCCGCGGCGGGTTCGAGCTCGCCGGCCGGCGCCCGCTCGTCATCCGGGCGATGAACGTGCTGCGCCAGTACGCCGAGCCCGAGGTCGAGCCCGCCTGGCGGACCATGCGGTCCCGCCTCGCCCCCGGCGGCCTGCTCGTCGAGGGCACGTGCGACGAGATCGGCCGCCGCGCCTGCTGGTTCGCGCTGCCCGCCGAAGGCCCGGGGACGTTGACACTCTCCGCGCACCTGCCGAGCCTCGAACGCCCGTCCGAGCTGGCTGAGCGGCTCCCCAAGGCCCTGATCGCCCGCAACACCCCCGGCGAGCCCATCCACGCGCTGCTCATCGCTCTCGACGCCGCGTGGGACCGCGCCGCCAGCTATGCCCCGTTCGGCCCTCGAACCCGTTGGTCCCAGGCCGTATCGACACTCCGCGCCGATGGCTGGGCGATCCACCGAACCCCCCGCCGCTGGCGCCTCGGCGAGCTGACCCTTCCCTGGCCGCCGCCCGCCGCCTGAACCGCCGCGGGGAACGACAGCGCCAGCCCGCGGCTCGATCTTGGCGACCGGCAGGTCACTCACCGGTCTGGGTCCGGGGCCGGGCCCGGCTCAGGGAGTAGGCGGACTCGAAGGCTCGGAGGGYGGCGCGGGTGAAGAGGACGAAACGAACCTCCTCGAGGGACGACGGGGTTTCCACAACGGCCCCGACCGCGATGCGGGCGGCGTCGGCCAACGGCCAGGCGAAGGCGCCCGTGCTCACGGCCGGGAACGCGATCGTGCGGGCCTCCAGGGCCGCCGCGACGCGGATCGCCTCGACGTAGCAGGAGCGCAGCAGCGTCGAACGGTCCGCACGCGTCGAGTAGACCGGGCCGACCACGTGGATGACGTGCCTGGCGGGTAGCTGGCCGGCCGTCGTCGCCACCGCGCCGCCCGCTGGCAGACCTTTGGGGTATTCGGTCTCCCGCAGCCGTCGGCAGGCCGCGAGGATCTCCGGGCCGCCGGCCCAGTGGATCGCGCCGTCCACACCACCACCGCCGAGCAGCGACGAGTTCGCCGCATTGACGATCGCGTCGACCTGCTGCTGGGTGATGTCGCCGTGTACGAACGTGACCTTGGCCGTCGACGAGCTCATCCGAGCCGCTCCTCCCATCAGGACCTGGCTCGATTGTTCTCGCCGCGCACGTGACCGAGTGGCCAAGGCCAGCGAGGGTGGCGTCGCGAGGCCGGCGCCGCGGGGCCGCCCGCGGCGGTTCACCCGGTGGACGCGGCTTCGTGACGCCGGGCGTGGGCAGGCTGGGTGGTGCGCGGCGCCCACCGGCGTGCCTTTCCGCCGACGAGCCGGCGGGCGCTCGCGCGATGTCACTCGGTCACACGAGAGGTGACCATGCGGCTCAGCGCCGTGCCCGCACGGAGCGAACCAGAAGCGGAGCGAACCAGCGTCACCCCCGGTAGGTGGGGGCGATCTTGTCGAGGACGGCCAGGTCGTCGGCGCGGGGCTGCCACGCGCCGGCCGTCGCGTTCGCGCGGACCTGGGCGGCGCTGGTCGCCCCGGCGATGACGGAGGCGACGGCGGGCTGCGCGGCGAGGCCGCCGATCGCCACGTCGAGCAGCGAACGGTCCCGTTCCCTGGCGAACGTCTCCAGGGCCTCGACCTGGTCGAAGACCTCGTCGGTCAGCTCGTCCTGCCGGCCGGCCATCCGGGTACCGGCCGCCGGCGGCTCGTCGCGGGTGTACTTGCCGGTCAGGATTCCGTTGGCGAGCGGGAAGTAGGGCAGGACGCCGATCCCGTACTTCAGCGCCGCCGGCACCAGCTCGGCCTCGACGCCACGCTCCATCAGGTTGTAGTGGTTCTGCGCCGAGATGAACCGGGTGCGGCCCGAGGCTCGCGCCGTCCACTCGGCGTCCGCGGCCTCCCAGCCGTCGAGGTTGCAGGACCCGACATAGCGGATCTTGCCTTCCTTGACCAGCTCGTCGAGGGCTTCGAGCGTCTCCTCGATCGGCGTGACGCCGTCGAGGTTGTGCAGCTGGTAGAGGTCGAGGTAGTCGGTCTGCAGCCTGCTGAGCGAACCTTCGACGGCCTTGCGGATGTAACGGCGCGAGGCGCGTGCCCCATAGTCCGGGCCGTAGACGCCGGCCATGTCGTTGCCGAACTTGGTGGCGAGCACGACCTCGTCCCGGCGGGACCGCAGCACGTGCCCGAGCAGGGTCTCCGAGCCGCCCTTGTTGCCGTAGGTGTCGGCAGTGTCGAAGAAGTTGATGCCGGCCTCGATCGCGGCGTCGACGACGGCGCGGGTGCCGTTGAGGTCGACTCTCGACCCGAAGTTGTTGCAGCCGAGACCGACGACGGAGACCAACAGGCCCGAGTTGCCCAAGGGACGGTAGCGCATGACGGCCATACAACACCCGGACCACGACCGCCTGGCGCCCGGTCCGGCGATTCCCACCCCGGTCGATCGTCCGTCGCCTCGGGATGGCAAGACGTGCCCACCGCCCGCCCACGAGGCCGGCGAGCCTTGGGGCGAGGCGCTCCCGCGCCTCGCCCCAAGGACGTCCTAGCGAGTCGTCCGGCGGGGAAGCGGGGCCTGGCTGACGGCGGCCTTGCTGACGGCGTCCGCCGCCCGGCGAGCCGACGTGCTGGCCGCCTTGGTGCGGCTGACCGCGGTCTTCGTCCGGGTGACCGCCTCCTCGGTGGTGGGGTTGCGGCGGATCTCGGTGACCCGCTTCTCGCCGCGGTTCGCCCACGCGTTGTAGAGCTGGGTGGCCCGGCCCTGCAGACCCGACAGCTGGGCACCGACGGTCTCCGGCAGACCGCGGACCGTGGTGCCGACCTGGGTCGGGACCTTCGCCGCCTCGATCGTCAGCTCGCCGACCCGGTCGGACAGCCGACGCACCTCCGTGCTGGCCGTGGCCGGCAGGGCGCGCAGCTTCTCGACGGCCAGGTCCGCCGCGCCGACGTACGCGTAGAGCGGCTTGCGGACCTCGGACAGCTGGGCCCGGCGCTGGTCCGGCGCGGTCTTCGAGGCCGTCGTCGTGGCGGAGGCGCCCGCGCCGCGCGTCGTGGTGGAGGCGCCGGCGCCCGTGCCGCGCGTCGTGCCGCCCGCGCTCCTCGCGCCGCCGCTGGCCGAGGACTTCGGCGACGCCGCGGTGCTGGTGCGCCTGGTCTTGGCCGTGGACGTGGTGGACGTGGTCCGTTCGGTAGCCATCTGACCTCCTCCGCGAGCAGGACCGGTGGTCCCGCCGCGTATGTGTCTGCTGTTGTCGTCCTAGGGGCGGTGCACCACTTTTCGGGGTCAGTCGGGACACACCGTGATCTGAAGGCGGACGTCGGCGAGCCGGGCGCTCACCGAGCTACGGCTGGGGGGCCGTCGTCGGCGAGGCCTTCCCCGAGGATTCCTCGCCTACACCGCCGGGCCCGCCCGCGGCGGCGCCCGCGCCGTCGGTGGGGGCATCCGCCGCCGGACGCCGGGTCGTCGCGCGCCGGGTGGCGGCCCGCCGCGCGGGCTTCGCCGCGGCTGTCTCGCCGGTGGCTGTGGCGCGCGGCCGGCGGCCCGTGGTCCGGGCGGCCGCGGCCGGCGTGCCGCTCGATGCCGAGGCGCGTCGTGGGCGCCCCGTCGTCGTGGTCCGGCCGGCCGCCGGCGCTGCCGCCTCGGCCGCCGCCGGCTTGGGAATCGCCCGCGTGCCCGGAGCGGCGGCCTCCGCCGCCTCGGCCCCGTCCGTGGTGGGCGGCCTGGAGCCGGGTGTCTCGGCGGCGGTGCCGGGTTCCTCGACGGCCACGCCGGATGTCTCGCCGGCACCGTCGTCGGCGGCGGCGGCGGCCGCCACCGCGTTCTCCCGGCGGAACGCGTCGTAGATGTCGAGGATGACCTGCTTCTGGCGGGGGGTGAGGAACTCGTCGGCGAGCACGGCGGCGTGCAGGTTCTCGCCGCCCTCCCGCTCCTCGAGGATCCCGGCCTGCACGTAGAGGACCTCGGCGGAGATGCGGAGCGCCTTGGCGATCTGCTGCAGGATCTCCGCCGACGGCTTGCGCAGGCCCCGCTCGATCTGGCTGAGGTACGGGTTGCTCACCCCGGCCTGCTTGGCCAGCTGCCGCAGCGAGATCTGCGCCGTGCGCCGCTGGTCCCGGATGTAGTCGCCGAGTTCACGGACGTTCAAAGCCGCCACGGGCTCTCGACCTCCTTGCCAGACCGCCGCCGACACCGTCGTCACGCCGAGCCAGCCGGCGGCTGGAAGGCGGACCGGCCAGCTCACCGGCCGAGACGGCGGGTCGGCGCACGTTGCACACCGCGCCGACAATGGCGACGCTACGTCACGGTGCTAACTATGGCAAGCGGACAGTTAGCGCATCGCACGCGTGTCGGCGAGCACCTTCGACATGCCGAAGCCCGCCGACCTGGTGATCGGCGGGCTTCGGCTGGTCGTCTTCGGGTGGTCGTGCCGGGTCCCGGAGGCGCTGGTGTGCCGGTCTAACTGGTACGCCGGTCTAGCGGTCGCTGCCCGGCAGTAGGGCCCGATGGTTGGCGAGCTCGGTCTCTAGCCGGGCGACATCCTTCTCCCTGCCCGCCGCCCTGGCCTTCTGCAGCTTCTCCTCGAGCCGGCGGATGTTCTCGCGCATCTTCGCGGCGAACAGCGAGGTCTCCCCGCCCTGGCGTGACCAGCGGGCGTCGGAGGCTTCGCGGATCCGGTCGCTGATGGAGGCCAGCTGGCGTTCCAGCTGCCCGACCGCCTCGCGGGGCACCCGGCCGATGGCGTCCCAGCGCTCCTGGATCTCGCGCAGCTTGCGTGCCGACCGGTCCGTGTCCGCCGGGTCGAGCTCGGCGRCCTCGGCCAGCAGCGCTTCCTTGGCGGTCTGGTTGTCCCGCGCCTGGGCGTCGCGTTCGGCGTTCACCGCGTTGCGGCGGCTGAAGAACGCGTCCTGCGCGGCCCGGAACCTGGTCCACAGCTCGTCGTCGACGTCCTTGGCCGCGCGGCCCGCCGTCTTCCACTCGGCCATCAACTCCCGGTACCGGGTGCTCGTCGGCCCCCAGTCGGTCGAGCTGGCGAGCGACTCGGCCTCGGAGATCAACGCCTCCTTGCGCTCCTTCGACTTGGCGCGCTGGGTGTCGAGCGCGGCGAAGTGCGCCGTGCGGCGGCGGGCGAACTCCTCGCGCGCGGCGGCGATCCGACGCCACAGCCCGGAGTCGGTCCGCTTGTCGACGCCGGTGATCGCGCGGAACTCGTCGCCGATCGTCCGGAACCGCTCGCTGACCGCCTTCCAGTCGGAGCTCTTCGCCAGCCGCTCGGCCTCGGCGACCAGCTCCTCCTTGGCGGCGACCGCCTGCGCGGCGCGGGCGGCCCGCTCGGCCTGAGCCTGCGCCTTGCGGCCCTCGGTCACGCCGAGCAGCGCCGTCAGCCGGCCCCGCAGGGCATCGAGATCGCCGACGACGGCGGCCGTCGGCAGCCCGTCGAGCAGCCGCTGCGCGCTGGCGGCGATCCCCACGGGGTCGACCCCGGGGATCGTCACCCGCTGTTCCAGCAGCACCACCTCGGCGGAAAGGTCGTCATAGCGGCGCACGAAGTGCGCGAGCCCTTCGTCAGGGCTGCCGGCCCGCCACGAGCCGACAGCGCGTTCGCCTTCGGACGTCCGTACGTAGACGGTGCCGTCGTCGGCGACTCGTCCCCACTCGGAGCCGGTCCCGTCACTCATCGCAATCCCAAGATCGACATCAGGTTGCCTGCCATTCTTGCAGGCATCGGGCCGGAGTGGGATCCCTGCCGGGGATCCCACTCCAACCCTGTCACCGTCATCGCCCAGACCGGTCGTGTTCACCTGCATGTCAGCCACGCTGGTGACCCTGGCACGACGGCCTCCGGTGCGCGAAAGAAGATCATTATTGCGCACCCTTTGGCGCTCTAGGCAGGCGACGTGTGGCGGGCCAAGATGCGTAAGCGTGACGAGAAGGGCGGGCGCCGGACCGCGAACCGGAGCCGGCGGTTGGCGGATCGGGGCGCTGCTGTTCCCCGCGCTCCTGGGGCTGGCCGTGTTCGTCCTCGGCCCCGCGCTGATCTCCGCCTTCACCGCCGGGACCGACAAGTCCCTGACGGGGCCGAGCTTCCACTGGGTCGGCACGGCGAACCTGCGGGAGGCGTTCGGCGACCCGGACTTCGGCAAGTCCGTCCGTAACACGCTGCTGTACTGCCTGCTGACCGTCATCCCCGCGGTGGTCGTCGGGCTCGCCCTGGCGCTGGCCGCGCAGAAGGTAACCCGCGGCTCGGCTGTCCTGCGACTGGCGCTGTTCCTGCCGGTCAGCGCGAACCTGGTGGCCATCGCGGTGATCTTCGCGTACATGTTCGACCCGAGTGGCCACGGGCTCGCCAACACGGTCATCGGCTGGTTCGGCGCCGGGCCGCGCAACTGGCTGGGAGACGAGGCGACCTCACTGCCGGTGGTGGCGCTGGTCGGCGGCTGGCGGTTGACCAGCTTCGTGTTCGTCGTCTACCTCGCGGGACTCACGACCATCCCGGCGTCGGTGTACGAGGCGGCCGAAGTCGACGGAATCCGCGGGTTCGCCCGGCTGAGGCACGTCACGCTGCCCCTGCTCGCGCCCACCACGATCTTCCTCGCGGTGTTCACCACGATCCTCACGCTGCAGACGTTCGAGACGGTCGCGGTGCTGACGCATGGCGGGCCGTTCCGATCCAGCGCGACGATCGTGTACTACATCTACGAGGTCGGGTTCACCGGTTCGTTCCGGATCGGCTACGCCTCGGCGATCGCGCTGCTGCTGATCCTGGGGATCATCCTCATCGGCATCCTCGGCTCCGTGCTCGGCCGACGGGCCAGGACACGGGCCGCCCGTGTCGAGGCCGACGGGGCCGACGCCGGGGTGGACGGCGCCGCGGGCGCCGCGCTGGTGGGCCTCGGCGTCGCCGGCGCGGCCGCCCCGGCGACGGAGGCGGCCCGGTGAGCCAGCCACCCCGCACCCAGCCGCCCGCCGGCCAGCCGCCGACGAGTGAACCCGCCGTGAGCGAGCCAGCATCGACCGAGCCGGTGACAGGTAGACACGCGCACCGGGCCATGCGGCCGGGCCGACCGAACAGCGGCCGGTTCGCGGGACTCGCCGGGCGAATCGTCGTCCTGACCGTTGGTGTGTTCTTCGCCCTGCTGCCGTTCGTCTGGATGGTCCGCACCGCGTTCGGGCCGTCCCAGTCGGCGCTGGGGCTCTCGTCGAACCCGATTCCGGAGTCCGTCAGCTTCGACGCCTTCACGCGCGCCTTCCGGGATGGCCATCTCGGAAGGGCGCTGCTCACCGGGATCGTCGTGAGTCTGGCGATCTTGCTGTTGCAACTGCTGACCGCCATCCCGGCGGCCTACGTATTCGCCTGGCTGCCCTTCCGGGGGCGCGGCGCGGTGTTCGCGCTGGTGCTGGCGACGTTGCTGGTCCCGAGCCAGGTGACCGCGATTCCGAACTACGTGACGATCTCCGCGTTGGGACTTTCGAACACCCGGGTCGGCCTGGTGCTGCCGTTCATGACAAGCGCGGCGTCGATCTTCCTGCTGCGCCAGTACATGACAACCATCCCGGTATCCGTCCTGGAAGCCGCCCGGATGGACGGCCTTGGACTGTTCCGCACGCTGCGGACCATCGTGGTGCCGCTGTCGACGCCCGCGATCGCCACCGTGTCGGTGTTCAGCTTCCTGCTGTCGTTCAACGAGTACCTCTGGCCGCTGCTGGAGGCTCGCTCGCCGGAGATCGCCACCCCGCCGCTGGCGCTGGCCACCCTGGTGGCCTCGCCCCCCACGGGCCTGCCGGACTTCGCGGAGCTGGCGGCCGGAGCGTTGATCATCAGCCTGCCGACGCTCGCCGTGTTCCTCATCGCTCAGCGTCGCCTCACCGCCGGCCTCACCGGCACGGGTGTCGGCGGCTGACCGATGTCCTCAGCCCGCAACCTCAGTCCGCAACCTCGGCGTCGACCTGGACGTCTCGTCGACCGTGCACGTCTCGTCGGTCAGGTACGTCGCGTTCTCGATCAGGGACGTCGTGCGCAGACCGTGCCAGCCAGCGCAGTGGAGGGATAGAACGTGATCCGCATCGACAGGTCCGGCCGCGCCGGAGCGGCCCCGGCGCGCCGGGGCCGAGCCAGGCTGGGCAGCCTCAGGCAGGCGCCGGTGCTGCTCACGGCGACCCTCGCTCTCGTCACCGCGGCCTGCGGCGGTGGCAGCGGCAGCTCCGACACCCCCGATCTGCGGCCGACCGCGCGCACGGCGGCCGCCGGCGTCGCGGGCGTCAACGGCGCGACCGCGTCGCCCGAGTGCGCGGCCAAGGTGAAGACGCTGACGTTCTACGGCGTCGCGTCACTCAGCGACGTGGCCAAGTCCGGCAAGGCGTACATGGAGAAGGCACACCCGGGCCTCACCGTGCAGCTCAACTCGACCGCGCCGAACTACGTCGCGCTCGTCCAGCAGATCTCCGCCGACCGGGCCGCCGGCAAGCAGACCGACGTCGCCGTCGCCGGGTTCGACCTGCTCCCCGTGTTCGCCAAGCAGCTCGGCGCCCAGACCCTCTCGCCCAGCCTGCTGCGCTCCACCTACGACCAGCAGTTCCTCAAGCTGGGCCAGGTCGACGGAAAGCAGATCGGCATTCCCGCGCAGGTCTCGATGCCGGTGCTGGTCTACAACGCCGACATCCTGGCCAAGGCCGGCGTCGACCCGAAGACGCTGACCACGACCGACGGCGTCCTGGCCGCCGCCGAGAAGATCAAGTCCTCGGGCGCGGGCGTCCAGCCGATCGACCTGCCGACCGGCCAGCAGTTCGGCCAGTGGTACCTCGGCTCGCTCGCCGAGTCGAAGGACACCTCGATCCAGAAGCCGGACGGCACGCCCAACCTGACCGCTCCGGCCGTCACCGAGGCCGCCCAGTTCCTCGCCAAGGTCGGCTCCTACGGCCCGCAGTCCGACGACCCGTCGCAGAACGGCCTGCTCCGGTTCGGCATCCAGAAGCAGACCGCGATGGTCGGCGCCACCGTCGCCACGCTCGCCGCCGGCCTGCGCTTCATCCGCGGCCAGGGGGCGAACGGCTTCAAGGCCGGCGCCGTGCCCTTCCCGACCCTGCCTGGCGGCACCGAGCACCTGACCGCCGGCGGCAACGCGCTGACGGTGCTGTCCACCGACAAGTGCCAGCAGGAGATGGCCACCGAACTGCTCGTCTCGCTGCTCGCGCCGGACGTCGTCGCCGCCGGCGTCGAGTCGGTCAGCTACCTGCCGGTGGACACCGCCGCCGCCACCCAGCTGGCCAGCTTCTACCAGGAGTTCCCCGAGCTGGTGCCGTTCAAGAACCTGGCCAGCTCGCTGACCCAGGCGCCGTCGTGGCCGGGCGCCCGCGGCGGCGAGGTCCCGCAGGCGATCACCGACCAGGTCATCCGCGCCATGACGGGCACCGACCCGACGACCGCGATGCGCGACGCGCAGACCAAGGCCGCGGAGCTGACGTCCTGACGGCGATCGGCGGCGCGCCCCGCCGGCGCGCCGGCGGGGCGCGCCGCGCTGGGAACGACGAGGAGCTGGAGTGACCGAGCTGGCCGTGCGGCCCGACGATGACGCGCTGGCGGCGACCGCCGCCGGCACCGCGGGCGTGCCGATCGACATGGAAGGCCTGGGCCGGGACTTCGGCCCGGTCCGGGCGCTTGCCGACATGAGCATGTCGGTACGCCCGGGGGAGATCGTCGCGCTGCTCGGCCCGTCCGGCTCCGGGAAGTCGACCCTGCTGCGGATCTGCGCCGGCCTGGAGGCCCCCACCTCCGGTCGGCTGCTGTTCGCGGGCGCGGACCAGGCCGGCCTCGCCCCGCACCAGCGGGACGTCGCCCTGGTGTTCCAGCACTACGCGCTCTACCCGCACCTCTCGGCGCTGGACAACCTGACGCTGGCGCTGCGCTACGGCCGGAGGATGTCCAAGTCCGCGGCCGTGGCGCGCGCTCGCGAGACGCTGGACATGCTGGGCATCGGGGCGCTCGCCGACCGCAGGCCGGCGCAGATGTCCGGCGGTCAGCGCCAGCGGGTCGCGATCGGCCGGGCGCTGGCCCGGCGCGCCCGGGTGGTGCTGCTCGACGAGCCGATGTCCGGCCTGGACGCGAAACTGCGCGTCGAGCTGCGGGTCGAGATCGTCGCGCTGCTGCGCCGGCTCGGCTCGACCGCGCTGTTCGTGACCCACGACCAGTCGGAGGCGATGGCCGTCGGCGACCGGGTCGCCGTCCTCAACGGCGGCCGCCTGGAACAGCTGGGCACCCCCGACGAGATCTACGACCGTCCCGCGACCCGCTTCGTCGCCACGTTCGTCGGCAGCCCGCCGATGAACGTCCTCGACGGAGCGCTCGCCGACGGCGTCCTGCGCGGCCCTGGCTTCGTCGTCGCCGCCCCCGCGGGTGCCGTCGCGGTGGGCGTGCGCCCCGAGGGCCTCCAGCTCGCCCTCGCGACGGCCGGTTCCCCGGGCGACCCGGGCGACCCTGGTGGCCCGGCGGGCGCGCCCGCCGCGTCGGCGGCCGCCCAGCCGGACAGCTCCCTGCGGATCGTGGGCAGCGTCGTCGTCTCGGAGCGCCTGGGCGCCGAGCGGGTGGCCTACGTGCAGACCGCGGCCGGCGCGGTGGCCGTCCGCGTCCCCGCCCGCCAGACCGAGGCGGGCGGAACGCCGGACGCGACGCGTTCCGGGGCCTCGGTCACGCTGACGGCTCCTGCCGCCGCGCTGGCCTTCTTCGCCGGCGACGGAGCGCTGATCGGCGTCGCCTAGCCGCGGCGGACGGACCGCGAGCCCGCCTCCCGGGCGGCGGGCTCGTTGTTCGCGGTGAGCCGGTACGCGGCGCGCTCGAGCGCCGGCAGGATGGCGGTGTTGTCGAGCTCGCCGGCCGCGAACCGGGCGACCACGGCATAGGCGACGTTGGTCAGGATGAGGGCGATGTCCGCCACGTAGCCGGGCTCACCGGCCGCCAGCACGGCCCGCCCGGCGGGTTCGATGATGGCCGCGGTCTGTCGTTCGAGGCGTTCCCCGCCCGGCGTCGTGCGGGCGCGGTGGTAGGCCTCGAGCATGCGCGGGCTGCGCTCCCACGGTTCGAAGACGTGCCGGAACACCCGCATGAGGCCGTCGTAGAGGGTCTCGTCGGGCGGCGGCGGTGGTACCGGCGCGCAGTTGTTCCTGGCCAACCACCGTTCGACCGCCGCGACGATGAGCTCGTCCCGGGTGGGGAACAGCTTGTAGATCGTGGCGAGTGAGACGTGCGCCTGGCGGGCCACGGCGCGCAGCTGGACGGCGTCGTAGCCCTCGGACTCCAGGAGCGCGAGGACGACGTCGACGATGACGTCGGTCTGCCGTGACTCCGCCACCGGGCCTCCGTGTCTCTGGTTCGCTCCGTGCGGGCACGGCGCTCCGGCCCCGTACTCGCTTCGCTCCCACGGGACCTCCGCGCCGTGTCCTCCTCCGCTCACGGGCGCTGCGGCGACCTCGCTGCGGCCCGGCCCACGTCGCTTCGCTCGTGGGCCGGGCCTCCGCGAGGTGCGCCTCCGCGCCGGGTCGGGACGTCACGCTTGAACCCTCTGGTGGCAAAGGACGGGAAGGGACTGCTTGACGGTCCTAGAGTAACGTGGTTACCTCGGTAACCACGTTACTCGGGTGTCTGGTCCTGGTTCCGGCGAATCCGTCCGGTGCCGCCGACTGGTTCCCTCACCGCGGAGGAGGCAGGATCATGGCGACATACGTCCTGGTACACGGGGGTGGCCACGGCGGCTGGTGCTACCAGCCCGTCGCCCGGCTGCTTCGGGCGGCCGGACACGAGGTCTACGCCCCCACACTGACCGGGTTAGGGGAACGGGCCCACCTCGTCGGCCCGCACGTCGACCTAGACCTGCACATCCAGGACGTCGTCGCGCTGCTGCACCACGAGAACCTGCGCGACGTGATCCTGGTCGGGCACAGCTATGGCGGCATGGTCATCACCGGCATCGCGGACCGGGCCGCCGACCGGGTCGGGCGTCTCGTCTATCTGGACGCGGCGAACCCGGTCAACGGCCAGTCGCTGCTCGACGTCGCCGGGCCGATCATCGCGGCGACCCGCCCGATGGGGAAGGTTGTCGACGGCGTCGAGCTCGTGCTCATCCCGTTCCCCGAGGCAGGCGCCTTCTACGGCGTGACCAACCCCGACGACATCGCCTGGATGGCCGACCGGTTGACCCCGCACCCCTGGCGGTGCTTCGAGCAGCCCCTGACGCTCACCAACGAGGCCGCCTTGTGGGCGATCCCGCAGTACCACATCATCTGCACGTCGACGCTGTCCACCAGGGATCCCGAGCTGATGGGAAAGGCACGCGCCGCCGGCCGCCTCTGGACCATCGACACCGGCCACGACCTAATGATCACCGAACCCCAGGCCACCGCCGACGCCCTTATTGAGGTGGCCAAGGCTTAGCCCGGTTCGCTCCGGAACAAACCTCGGGTCGGGCGGGAAGGTTGTTTCCGGTTCGCTCCGTGCGGGCACGGCGCTCCGGCCCCTTACTCGCTTCGCTCCCAAGGGACCTCCGCGCCGTGTCCTCCTGCGCTCACGTGCGCTCCGGCGACCTCGCTGCGGCCTCCCCACGTCGCTTCGCTCGTGGGGAAGCCTCCGCGAGGTGCGCCTCCGCGCCAGCTCGGGTGCGTGCCGCTGTGACGGCACCAGCCCGAAGCCACAGCGCTCGTCTGGGCACTTCGCTTCGCTCGTGGCGGTCTTCGCGCCCGTTCGGGCACTCCACGAGCGCAGCGAAGTGGCCGTATGGATGGGCCTGCTGCGGGTGGGTGACGTTCAGCGGCGGGTGACCGTGCGGCGCGGAGGCGCGCCTCCGCGGAGGCCCGGCCACGGAGCGAACCAGCAATCAAGCGATTTCGGCTAGTTGGGCGTCCAGGTCGCGGGCGGCGGGGATGGTGGCGTGGCGGCGGAGCCGGCGGCGGACCTCGTCGGCGCGGCGGGCGTTGCGCCGGGACCGAGTGACGATCAGCAGCGGAACGGCCTCGGCGGCCAGGGCGCAGCCGGTGTCGAGGTTGCCGAGGTCGATCTGGACGCCGGCGCGGCGCAGCAGGTAGGTCGCATGGTCGCGGACCTTCTCGGCCGGATGGCTGGCCAGCGCGTTGCCGAGCCAGCGGTCGGCCGACGGCAGATGGCCGAGGTCGATGTAGCAGCAGCCGACCTGGGCCTGGAACTCGGCCTCGTCGAAGTAGACGGCCCACGGCGGCTCCTGCGGCCGGGCGCGGCTGAACGCGGCCTCGGCGACGGCGAGCTCGCGGGTGCAGGCGACCTGGTCGCCGAGCGCCGCGTGCGCCCTGGCCTTGCGCATGTGCAGCATCGCGCCGACCCGGCCGGTGGTGGCGCCAGCGGTGCGGACCGCGGCGTCGGCCAGCTCGATGGCCTCGGYGGGCCGGGAGAAGTCGACGCACTGCAGCGACATGTTCTTCAGCACGTTGGCGCCGAGCAGCCGGTCGCCGCCGACGTGGGCGGCGTGCAGGGCGGTGACCCAGTAACGCTGGGCGGCGGTCTGGTAGCCGGCGTCGAACGACACCCAGCCGGCGAAGCGGGCGAGCTCGGCGGCGACGATGTGCAGCTCGCGGCCGATCTTCTCGGGGTAGCGCCCGCGGGCGAGGAGCTCGGCGACGACGCCGAGCTCCGCGTCGACGAGGCGGCGCACGCTCTCGCCGCCGAGGCGGTCGTCCATCACCCGCAGGCCGGGGATGTTGTGCGCGATCCGGTGCACGATCTGCTCGTCGACCAGGCCGCCGTCCAGCGCGCCCAGGAGGCGGGCCGGCTCCAGGCCGAGCCATTCGGTGGCGAGGCTCGCGACTCCGGGCCCRCTGATGGTGAGGAAGCCCCGGCGGTCGGTCAGTGCGTCCTGGACGACGTCGGTGAGCGCGGACAGGCTGCCGGCCTGGGTCCAGGGGTAATCGGTGCGCACGTTGTCGCCGGTCGGGAGCCACGACGGCCAGGGATGGGATTCCAGCCGCTCGGTGGGCACGCCGAGCTCGGTGGCGAGCGCCAGCTGGGACACCCGGTCGGGGACGACGCCGCGGTGCTCCCAGCGCCATACCTTCTGCCGTTCCGCTGCCATGTTCGCCACCCCCAGGTCGCGGGCCCGTTTGGCGACGACCCGGGCGAGCTTCTGGTACGACCAGCCTCGCTGGGCGCGGACGAAGGCCAGTGGGTGTGCACAGGCCTGGGCGTTCTCCGTCAGCATCGACGATCTCCTCGGAATTGCGTGCACGGTTATCCGTTGGCGACAGCTGTGCTGAGGGGCGGACAGGACGCCGTCGGCTTGTCCGCTCCCGCGACCGTCCGAAGCTCAGGGATCAAGCGCTCCGTGATGGTCGCTGTCTGTCGCCCGATGGACGTTTCGTAGGCGCATGGCAACGCTATGTCGCGACATCTGCTATCGATAGCGCTGAGCGCGGTGCGATGTGTGCATTGGTGTCACAAGGAGCCCACTCAGGGGTCGGAATTGCACACCCCCGGCGGAGGGGGGCCAAGTGCTCAGTCGGCCGGCTCCGGCCTCTAGGCCGCTGACCGGGTCAAACGGTGCCGCGATTGGCGCCGGTGGAAGACGTCCGGCCGCGTGGCGGGACCGTGCAGTCGCGAGTGGCTACTGCACGGGGGCAAAAGACCCGGTTGACTGCACTCGCGGGCGTGCTGGCACTCGCGGGCTACTTATCGCCCGACGTAGCCCGGTCGAGGCGAATTCTCCCGGTTTTTGCCGTACCCGCAGCGCGCGCCGCGACGCGTGCCGGCCCGGGGCTCAATGTCACGATCCGTGATCAAGTTGGTTCTGTGATCAATGGTGGTTCATGAGGGGAGACCTGGTGAAGGGAGACCTAGGGGAGACGTACGGACGTACGGACGGCCGCCGCCCGGCGAAACCAGGCGGCGGGCGTCCGAGGAAGCCGTCAGCGCAGGACGTGACCAGCGGGGCGGTCTGGGCGCACGGGACCGGAGTCGGGGTCGATCTGGGCGGCGACCTCGTGCCCATCCGGGTCGGTGACGACGAGGGCGGCATCGTCCGGCACGGCGCGCTTGAGCATCGCCAGCGCCACGGGGCCGAGCTCGGCGTGCGTCTGGGACGTGCCGACGAACCCGACCTGGCGGCCGGCGGCCGTCACGGGTGAGCCGGGCGCGGCGAGGGCCCCGTCGAGGTGCAGCAGGACCAGCCGGCGGGGCGGCCGGCCAAGGTTGTGGACTCGGGCGACCGTCTCCTGGCCGCGGTAGCAGCCCTTGTCGAGGTGCACCGCGCTGGTGAGCCAGCCGACCTCGTGCGGAATCGTGCGATGGTCGGTGTCGAGGCCGAGCCGCGGCCGGTGGGCGGCGACCCGCTCGGCCTCGAAGGCGCCGATGCCGGCCGGCTCCACCCCGGCGGCGCGCAGCCGGGCCGCGACGTCCCCGAGCCGGGCCCGCTCCACCAGCAGGTCCACGCCGTACGGCATCCGCCGGGCGAGCACGCCCGGTCCGAACCGGGCCAGCGGGTAGGGACCCGCCTCGATGGGGAGTCCCGCGGCGCTTCCGGCCGGCGGGGTGGCCCAGTCCGTGGGCACGCCGCCGTCGCCCTCGGCGACCCCGTCGCCCAGGGCGTCCGCGACCGCCTCGGCGGCGCGCGGGCCGAGGACCGAGAGCACGGCCGTCGTCGCCGTCGCGTCCGCGGGCTCGACCCGCAGCAGGAAACGCATCGACTCCAGGAACGCGAGCAGCGGGCCGGCGCCGCCAGCGGAGGCGGAGGCGCGAGAACGCTCGTCGTCCCCCGCGCCCGCGGGAGCGCCGCGGCCGGGCTCCACGTCGATCCAGGTGGTGGCTCCGTCGTCGGCGATGACCAGGTGGTGCTCGACGTGACCGTGCGGCGAGAGCAGCAGCGCCTCGGTACCGCGCATCGGGCGCAGCGCGCTGAGGTGCTGCGACGTCAGGCTGTGCAGCCAGGTCAGCCGGTCGACGCCGTCGACGCGCAGCACGCCCCGGTGCGAGCGGTCCACCAGGACCGCGCCGGCGGCGGCCCGGCGCTGCTCGCGCAGTGGGTCCCCGTAGTGCGCGGCCACGCCGGCGTCCGGGCCGTCCGCGGCGACCGCCCCGGGCAGGTCCAGCAGCGGCGAGCGGTAGCCGGCGGCTGTCACCGCGTCGGAGTCGGTAGCGGCCTCGGCCGGGGAGCTGCTCATGCCTGTAGTCAACCGCCGGCGCGCGCGGAACAGTCCGCGCACCGGCCGGCGAGCGCGACGTGGTCGACGTTCAGGGTGAACCCGAGCTCCTCGCGCAGCGTGTCGACGAGCCCGGTGAGCCGGTCGGGGGAGAGCTCGCTGATCGTTCCGCAGCCGCCGCACACCAGGTGGATGTGCCGGTCCTCCCCGGTGACGTGGTAGGTCGGCGCGCCGTGGGTGAGGTGGGCATGGGAGACCAGCCCGAGCTCCTCGAGCAGGTCCAGCGTGCGGTAGACGGTCGAGATGTTGACGGTGGCGGCGGTCCGGCGCACCTCGGTGACGATCGCCTCCGGCGTCGCGTGGCCGAGCTTCGCGACGGCTTCCAGCACGAGCTGACGCTGTGGCGTCAACCGGTACCCGCGGTCGCGCAGCCGATCCTGCCAACCCTCCTGGCCGCCAGCGAGGTCCGAGACCCCGGCCGGCGAGGCGGAGGCTGGCATGCCGGGAGGCGGCGCCGAGTGGGCGGGCGCCGTGCCTGCCGGCGTGGCCGGCTGCGGGTAGACCTTGGCGGTCATGCCGTCAAGTCTAGGCGGACAGCGCCTGGGCGATCGCTGGTCGGGGGTCGAGAAAAGGCGTTGCCCTCCCGCCCCGGTCGCGCGTAGCGTCGTCGGTACACGGGAAGGGAGGTGGTCCGAAGTTGTGTAATTCTTGGACTCGTGAGGTGACTGTCAGCTAGCCGGTCTCGTGGTCCTCACCGAGCGGGATACGTCCCGATCCGGGTGCCCATGAGCCCCGGCCGGCGAGTACCAGGCAGTTACCGGGCCCCCGGGTGTCGTCGTAGTCCCGACGGCCCGCGCCGTGTGCCATGCACCGACGCGGAAGCACCCGGGGGTTTTTACGTTTCCGGGCTTGTCGGGCACGGCATGTAATCCTTCTCACACCCACGGCTACCAATGTCGGCCCCGAGTGGGGTCTGGCCGGAGGCGGGGCGTAGCGGGCAGGATCGTGGCATGCCGACCCTCGTCCTGCTCCGCCATGGTGAAAGCACCTGGAACCAGAAGAACCTGTTCACCGGCTGGGTGGACGTCGACCTGTCCGAGAAGGGCGTCAAGGAGGCCACTCGCGGCGGCGAGCTGCTGCGCGAAGCCGGTGTGCTGCCGGACGTCGTGCATACGTCCCTGCTGACCAGGGCGATGCGGACGGCCTGGATCGCCCTCGACGCCGCCGGGCGGATGTGGATCCCGGTTCGTCGTAGCTGGCGGCTCAACGAGCGGCACTACGGCGGCCTACAGGGCCTCGACAAGGCCGAGACGCTGCAGAAGTACGGCGAGGAGCAGTTCATGCTCTGGCGCCGTTCCTACGACACTCCTCCGCCGGAGATCACCGAAGGCCAGGAGAGCGGAGTCGACGAGCGCTACGCGCAGCTCGCGCCGGACCTCGTGCCGAAGACCGAATGCCTCAAGGACGTYGTCATCCGGATGCTGCCCTACTGGTACGACGCGATCGTGCCGGACCTGCGGGCCGAGCAGACCGTGCTGGTCGCCGCGCACGGCAACTCGCTGCGCGCGCTGGTCAAGCACCTCGACGGGATCGGCGACGCGGATATCGCCGCCCTCAACATCCCGACCGGCATCCCATTGCGCTACGAGCTGGACGCCGACCTGAACGTGGTCTCGTCCGGCTACCTGGACCCCGACGCCGCCGCGCTGGCCGCCGCCGCCGTGGCGGCCCAGGGCAAGAAGAAGTAACCCCGGACCTGGAGCCTGGACGGCGGGGCAGGTCGCCCGCCGTCCAGGCTCGCCCGGCTTATTCCTTGACGCCGGTCACGAGGTAGACGACGCGGCGGGCGACCGAGACCGCGTGGTCGGCGTAGCGCTCGTAGAAGCGGCCGCACAGGGTGATGTCGATCGCGGCCTCCATGCCGTGTGACCACGGCCGCTCCAGCAGGATGTGGAACAACTGGCGGTGCAGGTGGTCCATCGCGTCGTCGTCGGACTCGAGCTCGCGGGCGAGGTCGGTGTCGCGACTGGCGATGACGGAGCCGGCCTTGGCGACGATCCGCTGTGCGACCTGGCCCATCTCGGTGATCGTGCCCTGCAGCTCCGGGGGGACGGCCTTGGCCGGGTAGCGGCGCCTGGCCACCTTCGCCACGTGCAGCGCGAGGTCGCCCATCCGCTCCAGGTCGGCGACGATCCGCAGCGTCGTGACGATCACCCGGGCGTCGGTCGCGACCGGGGCCTGGCGGGCCAGGTTGTCGAAGGCGCGCTCCTCGATCTCGTTGCGCAGCAGGTCGACGGTCTCGTCGGCGGTGATGACCTGCTCGGCGAGCTGGAGATCGGCGTCGAGCAGCGACGTGGTCGCGCGCGCCATCGCGGAGGCGACGAGGTTCGCCATCTCGACGAGGGAAGCCGTGATGCCCTCGAGCTCTTCTTGGAAGACGTCACGCACCGGTGGACTCCTCTTCATGCTGTCTGTCGCCATGGTCGTTCGGGTCCAGGTGCCCGCCCGGCGCGCCGCCGTACCCGGCCGCGAGCCGTGATGGCCGGGACGCCGCCGTCGGCGGCGAGGCCGGACACGGCTGTGCCGTGGCATGGCCCGGGACTCGTCGACCCGAGATCTCTGCACTTCGGATGCGTCGAAGATGCGGTGACCCCATCGCGGGCCGGTGAACGTTGACGTTAGTGGGGATGAACACCTGGCGACGAACCACTGATTAGAACCGTCCGACCGCCCGCGGAGGGCCGGACGGCACCTAGCATTCGGCGCGTGGGCGACAGGTCGGTGAATGATGTGACAGGCATGCTACGGTACGCAGTTCCGCCCATGCTGGCCTGCCTCGCCGCGCAGACATCCAACGCGTTGGGTCTGACTGTCCGGCATGACGCCGCCAGGCGCGCGGCGGGCGGCCGGTTCGCGGTGGCAGGCGGATGACGTCGTCGACGCCGCCGCCCGCCGGGGCGGCGCGCTCAGCGGACGTGCGGCCGGCGACGCGGCGGTCGCACGCCGCCCAGGCCGGCGCGCAGGCCGATGACCCCGATGTCACGCTGCCAGCCAGCCAGCTGCGTCGGCTGGTCGCGGCGCTGCCGTCCGGCGTCGTCGTGCTGACCGTGAACGACGAGGTCGCGATGGCGAACCAGGCCGCGCACTCGATGGGCGTGGTCACCGGCAGCAAGGTCGCCGTGGCATCGGTCCTGGCGCTCGTGCAGCGCACCCGGGAGGCCGGCACCGGGCTGGACGGTGAGCTGGACCTGCCGCCTGTGCCTCCACCCCCGCTCACCCGGCCGCGGCCCGACCAGGAGGCGGTCGCCGTGCGAGCGCGAACCCGGCTGCTCGGCGGCAAAGGTCATATAGCGGTCATTCTCGATGACGTCACCGAGTCCCGGCGGGTCGAGGCGGTCCGGCGGGACTTCGTGGCCAACGTGAGCCACGAGCTCAAGACCCCGGTCGGCGCGCTGCATGTGCTCGCCGAGGCCGTGCACGCGGCCAGTGAGGATCCGGTCGCCGTGCGGCGGTTCGCCGATCGGATGACGCACGAGTCGGCCCGGCTCGCCCGGCTGGTGCAGGAGATCATTCACCTCTCCCGGCTGCAGGGCGCCGACCCGCTGCCGGTGATGAGACCGGTCGCGGTGGACAACGTCGTGGCCGAGGCGGTGGACCGCAACCGGCTGGCGGCGCAGAGCCAGGGGATCTCGGTGGCCATCATCGGCCAGACGGATGCCGGGGTGGTTGGGGACGAGGCCCAGCTGGTGACCGCGGTGGCCAACCTGCTGGAGAACGCGGTGAACTACTCGCCGCGCGGCACCAGGGTGGGGCTAGGCGTGCGCTGCATCGGTGACACCGTGGAGATCTCCATCGCGGACGAGGGCATCGGCATCGCGGAGAAGGACCTGGAGCGGGTCTTCGAGCGCTTCTACCGGGCCGACCCGGCGCGCTCCAGGGAGACCGGCGGCACCGGGCTGGGCCTGGCGATCGTCAAGCACATCGTGACCAACCACGGCGGCTCCGTCGGGGTCTGGAGCGCGGAAGGTGCCGGCTCGACGTTCACCTTGCGCCTGCCCGCGTACCTGGACGACCAGGCCGACAACCCGGATTTCGATCTCGACGACGTGGCGGACCAGGACGAACTTAGGGAACAGGGCACGGGTGACCACATGGCACGTAACAATCAGTTAACAGACGGCTCGTCGAAGGACGGCCGGCCGGCAGATCAGCAAGTTCTCGAGCAGTGACCGCCATAGAGCACCGGCCGTCGTCGGCCCGGTCACGCGTGACCACATCGACGACGGCCCGCGAAAGGAAGAGTGACCGGTGACCCGCCTGCTCGTGGTGGAGGACGAGGAGTCCTTCTCGGAGGCACTGTCCTTCATGTTGGAGCGCGAGGGTTTCGACGTCGCCGTGGCGGCGGACGGGCACGCCGCGCTGTCGGACTTCGAACGGCACGGGGCGGATCTCGTGCTGCTCGACGTCATGCTGCCGGGCCTGTCCGGCACCGAGGTGTGCCGGGCGTTGCGGCAGAAGTCCTCGGTGCCAGTGATCATGCTTACCGCCAAGGACAGCGAGATCGACAAGGTGCTCGGCCTGGAGCTCGGGGCCGACGACTACGTCACCAAGCCGTTCTCCTCGCGTGAGCTCGTCGCCAGGATCCGGGCGGTGCTGCGCAGACGCGGCAGCGAGCCGGATGAGACCGCGCCCGTCACCCTGGAGGCCGGCGGCGTGCGGATGGACGTCGAGCGACACGTCGTGACCGTGCACGGCGCGTCGGTTGCCCTGCCGCTCAAGGAGTTCGAGCTGCTGGAGATGTTCCTGCGCAACACCGGCCGGGTGCTGACCCGCGGGCAGCTGATCGATCGTGTCTGGGGCTCGGACTACGTCGGCGACACCAAGACGCTCGACGTTCACGTCAAGCGGCTGCGGGCGAAGATCGAGTCGGAGCCGGGCAACCCACGCCACCTCGTAACCGTCAGAGGACTCGGGTACAAGTTCGAGCCGTAGGCGGCCCGGTCGTATGCCGGGTCCGGTCGGCGTTCGGCGGCCGCGTCCGCCCGAGTCTCGCGGTCACCGTGCGATTGGCGCCGGTGGGCGCGCAGTGAGGGTGCGCGGAGCCCGCGGTGGGGTACGGCGGCCGGCGCGTAGCCTCGTTGGTTGCTCGATGTCCGGCAGGTATGGGGGGACAAGCGATGCGGCTGAGGTTCTCGCCGACGGCCAGGGCGGTGGCCGGGAAGGCTGAGGCACGCGCGGGGGATTCCGACGCTCCGCGCGGCGTGCCGGGTACGGCCGTGGCGCGGCGTCGCCTCGCGGTCGTGTCGGGGTCGCTGGTCCCGGCGGGTCCCGTGGGCGCGGGCGGTGGCGCCGCGGGGGCGGCGAGCTCCGGCGAGGTGGTGCCGGCGGGTGCGGCGTCGTCCGGCCAGCGGCGCGTCACGGCGGTCGCCCTGCCGGCGCCGCCGGGCCAGCCGATGCGGCTGGGTGTCATCGACATCGGCTCGAACACCGTCCACCTGCTGGTCGTCGACGCCCACCACGGCGCGGCGCCGCGGCCCGCGGCGAGTGTGCGGGTGCCGCTGCGGCTCGTCGAGCTGCTGGACGGCGACGGCGGGTTGTCGGTGAGCGGTGAGCACGCCCTGATCGACTGCATCCGCGATCTGCGCCGGCAGGCCGAGGAGCTCGCCGTCTTCGATCTCGTGGCGTTCGCCACGTCGGCCCTGCGCGATGCCACGAACAGTGATGAAGTTCTCGTCCGGCTGCGCTCCGTGACGGGCGTGGCGGTCGACGTGCTGCCGGGCGAGGACGAGGCCCGGCTGACCTTCCTCGCGGTGCGCCGCTGGTTCGGCTGGAGCGCGGGGCGGCTACTGGCGATGGACATCGGCGGTGGCTCGCTGGAGATCGGCGCCGGGATGGACGAGGAGCCGGATGTCGTCGCCTCGCTGCCGCTGGGCGCGAGCCGGCTGACCAGGGACTGGCTGACCTCCGACCCGCCGACCAACCGGCAGCTGGCCGAGCTGCGCCGCTACGTGCGGGCCCAGATCGCGCCGGTGGTGGGCAAGCTCTACCACGTCGGCGAGCCGACCAGGGCCGTCGCCACGTCGAAGACGTTCCGCTCGCTGGCCAGGATCGCCGGTGCCGAGCCCTACAGCCGTGGTCCCTACGTGCGCCGGGTGCTGCGCCGCAGCGACCTGGAGGCCGCGGCGAAGACGGTCTGCCGGATGCCGTCGGCGGCGCGGGTCTCGTTGCCGGGGGTGTCCGCCTCCCGCGCGGGCCAGCTCGCCGCCGGCGCGGTGGTCGCGGCGGAGACGATGGACCTGCTCTCGGTCGACGAGGTCGAGATCTGCCCGTGGGCGCTGCGGGAAGGCATCATCCTGCGCCGGCTCGACACCCTGAACTTCGGCTGACCCGGCCCGTCCCCGTGGCGGCGCCTCGCGTCCGGCCGGTTGGGCCGTTTCGCCCCCTCCATGGAATCCGCGGATACGCAGGGTGAGATCGTCCGGAGACGGTCGGACGGGCGTGCTCTGCTCGATGGCCTAGCCTGAGATGCGGGCCGGTCGCCCGCGGCGGGGGCCCCGCGGTGGCCGTGACGGACCGCGGTGGGCAGATGGTGTGCGCGGATGGTTGCGCCCAAGGCGCGGCCGTGCGGCTCGGGAGGCGGAAGAGGGTGTTCGAGTGCGGGTGAGACGCGACCTCGGACGAGAGGCCACCCAGGTGGCGGCCGTGGCCGACACTGACGGCGCGGGTCACGCCGCGACGTCGCACACCCCGCTGTCGGATCCGGCGAACGGCGTGAAGCCACGGAAGATCGTCGCTGTCCGTAACGTACCGGAGCGGGCGGCGCGCATCCCGGCCGCGAAGATCGCGCTGTCCACCGCGTCGACCTATCCCGAGTCGACACCCGCCGCGTTCGAGATGGCCGCCCGCCTCGGCTACGACGGCATCGAGATCATGGTCTGGACGGACCCGGTCAGCCAGGACGCCCAGGCGCTGCGCCGGCTGGTCGACTATCACGGCATCCCGGTGCTGGCGATCCACTCGCCGTGCCTGTTGCTCACGCAGCGGGTATGGGGCACGGACCCATGGGGCAAGCTCGTGCGCGCGCGGGCCGCGGCCGAGTCCCTCGACGCGTCCACCGTGGTCGTCCACCCACCGTTTCGCTGGCAGCGCGACTACGGCCGCGAGTTCATCGCCGGCATCGAGCGGATGGCGCAGGAGACCGACGTCCGCTTCGCGGTGGAGAACATGTTCCCGCTGCGAGCCCGCGGCCGGGAGGTGTCGGCGTACCTGCCGGACTGGTCGCCCGTCGAGGACGGCTACCGGCACGTGACGCTCGACCTGTCGCACACCTCCGTCTCGCGGTCGGACGCGCTGGCCATGGCCGACGCGCTCGGCGACCGGCTCGCGCACGTTCACCTCGCCGACGGCTCCGGCTCGGCCAAGGACGAGCACCTGGTGCCGGGCCGAGGCAACCAGCCGTGCGCGCAGCTGCTCGAGCGGCTCGCGACCAGGGGCTTCGACGGGACGGTCGTCGTCGAGATCAACACCCGTCGCGCCGAGACGCGGGCCCAGCGCGAGGCCGACCTCGCCGAGGCGCTCGCCTTCACCCGCCTCAACCTCGCGGCCCCCGCCGCGGCCGCCAGCCCCTCGGGCGCGGCCAAGTCCTGACGCCCTTCAGGCCGGCCGCGGCCGGCGCGTCCTGGGCGTAGCCCGCCTTTGGGATGTGGTGCCACGATTGAGGCATGGGCTCACGTTCGCTGTTCGATCCGTTGGTCGACGCCTATGACGCGGCGCGACCCACCTACCCGGACGTCCTGTTCGACGATCTCGCCCGGCTGGCCGGGCGCCCGCTCGCCGGCGCGGACGTGGTGGAGGTGGGCGCAGGCACCGGCATCGCGACCCGGCGCCTGCTCGACCAGGGTGCCCGGGTGGTCCCCCTCGATCTCGGCCCGGCGATGCTCGCCCGGCTGCGGGAGCGCACGCCGGGGATCCCGGCGATGCTCGCCGACGCGGAGGCACTGCCGCTGCGCTCCGGCGTGGCCGACCTCGTCTGCTACGCGCAGGCCTGGCACTGGGTGCGGGTACCGGCCGCGGCCGCGGAGGCGGCCAGGGTGCTGCGCCCCGGCGGGTCGCTCGCCGTCTGGTGGAACGACGTCGACGCCGAGGACGAGCGCTGGTGGGTCCGCCAGCAGGACCGGCTGGAGGCGATGAACCCCGCCTACCAGCGCGGCTACCGGGCCAGGCCGTACGCCGACGAGCTGCGCTGGACCGGCCAGTTCGCCGAGGTCGTCACGCTCGCCGGGCGCTGGTTTCGCCGGATCGACATCGACACGTACCTGACGTGGCTGCGCTCGAAGTCCTACGTCGCCGCGATCGGCGACCGGTTGCCGGACTTCCTGGACGCCGAGCGTCGCTCGATGCTGCGCGCCTTCCCCGACGGGATCATCGAGGAGCCCTTCCGCACCCTGCTGGTGGTCGGCCGCCGCCCCTGACCAGGCACCGGGACCCGTACTCTGGCGGGCGATTGGCGCGTTGGGTGGAGGAGTGGGCATGACTGTGGCGATCGTGGGCGTGGGACGGCTGGGGGAGGCGTTCCTGGCTGGGCTGTTGCGCTCCGGCGTCGAGCCGAAGGAGATCGTCGTCGCGGAGAAGGACCCGGCCAGGGCGGCGGCGGTGTCGGATGAGCACGGCGTCGCCGCGGCCGCGCCGAAGGAGGCCGCGGCGCGCGCGGACGTGGTCGTCGTGGCCGTCAAGCCGCATGACATGGCCACGTTGCTGGCGGAGGTCGGTGGTGCGCTCGCGCCCGGCGCGCTCGTCGTGTCGCTGGCGGCGGGGATCACCCTCACCGTCCTGCAGGACGCGCTGCCGGCCGGGACGCCGGTCGTGCGTGTGATGACGAACACTCCGTTGCTGGTCGGCGAGGCGATGTCGGCACTGTGCGCGGGCCGGTACGCGGGCGACGAGCACCTGGCGCGGACCGAGGCGCTGCTCGGCGCCGTCGGCCGGGTGGTCCGGGTCCCCGAGAAGCAGCTGGATGCCATCACCGCCCTCTCCGGCAGCGGCCCGGCGTACTTCTTCTACCTGCTCGACGCCATGATCGAGGCGGGGGTGCTGCTCGGACTGCCCCGTCCGCTCGCGGCCGAGCTGATGGTGCAGACGGCGCTCGGATCGGCTCGCATGCTGCGGGAAACCGGCGAGCACCCGGCGCTGCTGCGCGAGGCGGTGACCTCGCCTGCCGGGACCACCGCCGCCGCGCTGCTCGAGCTCGATCGCCGGGCCGTGCGCGGGGCCATCCTCGACGCCCTCACCGCCGCCCGCGACCGCTCGGCCGAGCTCGGTCGCTCCAACTAGCCCCGCGCTGGCAAGGCTGCGACGCCGCGCCCGCCGGGCTGCCACGCCGCGCCCGCGGGGCTCAGCCAGGCGCAGCCGGGCGCAGTCGGGCCGAGTCCACCAACCGCGCTGGGTCGTCCCTCCTGAACTCGGTGGTACCGTCCCGTCCACCGCACGCCGTGTCGAGGCGGCCACCCATCCACACCGGCGCTGGGCGGTAGGCTCGTTCGGTAGCTCTCCTCCACACAGATCGGTCGTATTCGTGGGTTCTGTAATCAAGAAGCGTCGTAAGCGGATGGCCAAGAAGAAGCACCGCAAACTTCTCAAGCGCACCCGCGTGCAGCGCCGCAACAAGAAGTAGGGCTACTGGTCACGGCCCCCCGATGTCGCGCCACGCGAGGCCGGGGGGTCGAGTCATGCCCGGGCCCGGATCGCGCGCCCTCGGGCGGAGCCGGTTCCGGCCGGGCGGCAGGCCGTGTATCCAGCTGGTTTCCTCGCAGTGGCCTCGGCGGTTGGCGGCCCGGCCTTGTGGCAGGCTGCCAGACGAGCGGCAACGGGGCCGCCTCGCTGCGGGTTCGGGAGTGCGAGATGACGTCGGCCGGGGTGATGACGGGCGCGGTGGGCGATACCGCGGCGCGACCGGTGGGGTGGATCAGCTTCCTCTCCGACTACGGACTCGAGGACACCTGCGTCGGCGTGTGCCACGGGGTCATCGCCCGGCACGCGCCACAGGCACGCGTCCTCGACGTCTGCCACGCGGTCGCCCAGCAGGACATCGAGCACGGCGCAGGCCTGCTCGCCGACAGCGTCTGCTACCTGCCGGTCGGCGTGCACCTGGCCGTCGTCGAGCGGCTGGACGCGGCGGGCTCCCCACGGCCGGACGGCTCCGCCGTGGCCCGGACGCCCGAGGGCCTTCCCGCGGCCGCGCCCGGGGCGCGGGGCGTCGCGATCCGCACGGCCGACGGCTCGACGTTCGTCACCCCGGACAACGGGCTCACCTCGCTCGCCTGGGACGTGCTCGGCGGGGTGACGGCCGCGCATGAGATCTCCAACCCGGCACTGTGGCTGCCGTTGCCGAGCGCGGTGTTCCGCGGCCGGGACGTCTACGCCCCGGTCGCCGCCCGGCTCGCGGCGGGGCTCGCCCTCGCCGAGGTCGGCCCGCGCATCGACGCGGACTCGCTCGTGCGGTTCACCCGGCCGGCCTGCGTCGTCGATGACGACCACGTCCACGCCCAGGTGCTGGCCGTCGATCACTTCGGCAACCTGTCACTCAACGTGACCAGAGCCGATCTGGAGGCCGCCGGCATGCTGCTCGGTGACCGGGTCGAGATCCGTGCCGCGGGCCGCGAGACGACCCTCCCCTTCACCTACACCTATGGCGACGTCTCGGTGGGTCAGGTGGCGCTGTGCGAGGACTCGTTGCGCCGGGTGATGCTCGCTGTCAACTGCGGCCGTGCTGGTGACCTGTTGAGGCTGCGGCGCGGGGACGCGGTGGTCATCGGCCAGCCTCCGCGCGAGCCGCGGGACGGCGCCGCGGGGGGCGCCGTCCCGGTCGTCCGGCTGCCGGCGCTGACCTGACGGGTCGGGGTGACGGCCCGGTGGCACGGGGGCGACGAGCGGAAGTCTGGTAACGCTACGCAGCGGAACCGCGGGTGGGCAGGGGTACGATGACCACACGGACCGCAGCCGATCGGCGTCCCGGGAGCCCACATGAGACCACGCCGCGTGCTTGTCACCGGTGTGTCCCGTCCCCTTGGCGCCGACGTGGCCCGGGCGCTCGCCGCCAGCCCCCGAGTCGAGACCGTGATCGGTGTCGACACGGTGCCCCCGGGCGATGATCTCGGCCGCACGAGGTTCGTCCGTGCTGACATCCGTAACCCGCTGATCGCCAAGGTGATCGCCACCGCCGAGATCGACACGGTGCTGCACCTCAACCTCATCGCGAACCCGGTCGCCGCTGGCGGCCGGACGGCGATGAAGGAGATCAACGTCATCGGGACGATGCAGCTGCTCGCCGCCTGCCAGAAGTCCGACACGGTCTCCCGCCTGGTGGTCCGGTCGACGACGACGATCTACGGCTCGTCGCCGCGTGACCCGGCGCTGTTCACCGAGGACATGGAACCGCGCTCGCTGCCGCGCGGCGGCTACGGCAAGGACGCCGTCGAGGTCGAGGGCTACGTCCGAGGTTTTAGTCGCCGCCGGCCGGATATCGCGGTCACCGTGCTGCGGTTCGCGAACATTCTCGGCCCCGGGGTCGACAGCCCGCTGGCACGTTATTTCGAGTTTCCCGTCGTGCCGACCGTGCTCGGCTTCGACCCGCGAATCCAGCTGCTGCACTCCAGCGACGCCCTCGCGGTTCTGCTGCGCGCCGCCGGCGGCGGCCACGCCGGGACCTTCAACGTCGCCGGCGACGGGATCCTGCAGCTCTCCCAGGCGATACGCCGAGCCGGCCGGCCGCCGGTGCCGGTGCCGCTCCCGGCGGTCAGCTCGCTGTCCCGGCTCGCCAGCCGCCTGCGGATCGTGGATTTCCCGCCCGAGCAGGTCGGTTTTCTCGCGCACGGCCGCGCGGTCGACACCACCCGGCTGCGCGAGGTGTTTGGCTACACCCCTCGGTACACGACGGCCGCGGCCTTCGACAGCTTCGTGCGCGAGCGCGGGCTGCGTCCGACGATCGACCCTGAACGCGTCATCCAGGCCGAACGCACGTTGCTCAATCTGATGGCCCGTCGCCGACTGGTGAGTGCGTCATGACCACCGCCGAACCACCGCAGGGTGAAGCCCGGATCATCCCGCTGGCACGGCCGGCCCGCCGCGGCGCCGCGGCGGCGCGCGCCGGGGCGGGCCGCTCCGGCGCCGAGCGCCCAGGTACCGGCGAGCGCCCAGGTACCGGCGAGCGGCAGGGCGCCGACGAGCGGCCGGTAGCCGCCGCGGCCGAAAAGGGCGAGGACGGCGCGGGCGGCGGGGGGCCGGGGCGTCCGGCCCGCCCGTCGCCGGGCCCGGAGGCTCAGGCCTCGGAGGTCAGGAGCGTTCGCCCCAGGAGCACGTCCCCCAGGAGCACCTCCGCCAGAAAAACCTCCGCCAAGAACGCCCCCGTCAAGAAGGTCCCCGGCGGGGATGCTGTCGCCAAGGACACCGCTGTCGTCAAGGACACCGTTACCAAGGGACCCGGTACCAAGGGCCCCGTTGCCCGGGACGCGGCCGCCAAGCACGCCGCCGCCGAGAGCCCGGCGACCGGGCGGGCCGGCCCACGGCCCGCGCCGCGCACGGGTGCCGCGAAGCCGCCCACTGCCCGAACCGGCGCAACCGGTGCGGGACGGGGTCGGTCGGCCCGGGCGGTGCCCGACAGGGAGCCGGAACATCCCGAGGATCGGGCCGAGCGGCTGTTGGCGCGCCCGGCCGGGCAGGACCAGGACGAGGCCGCGTCCCACGGGGGCGAACCCGCCGGCGCCGCGGGCGTGGACGCGGACGGCACGGCGCCCATGGCCGAGCCCGCCGGCCTGGAACGGGCGCTCGCCGGGATGCTCGCCTTCCTGCGCCGGCGGATCACCGGCGACTACGAGGTCGACGAGCTCGGCTTCGACCCGGACCTGACCGAGCACGTCGTCGCCCCGCTGCTGCGGCCCGTCTACCGGAACTACTTCCGGGTGGAGACGCGAGGGCTGGAGAACGTGCCCGACACCGGCGGCGCGCTGGTCGTGGCGAACCACTCCGGGACGCTGCCGATCGACGCGCTGATGACGGCCGTCGCGCTGCTCGACCACCACCCCGCGCACCGCTACCTGCGGATGCTCGCCGCCGACCTGGTGTTCTCGCTGCCGTTCCTGGCCCCGATAGCCCGCAAGACCGGCAACACTCTGGCGTGCCAGCCCGACGCCGAGCGGCTGCTCGGCAAGGGCGAGCTGGTCGGCGTCTGGCCGGAGGGCTTCAAGGGCGTCGGAAAGCCGTTCAGCGAGCGCTACAAGCTGCAGCGCTTCGGCCGCGGCGGTTTCGTCTCGGCCGCGCTGCGCACCGGGGTTCCGATCATCCCGTGCACGATCGTCGGTGCCGAGGAGATCTACCCGATGCTCGGCAACGCGAAGACGGTCGCCCGGCTGCTCGGCCTGCCCTACTTCCCGCTGACGCCGACGTTCCCGTGGCTCGGCCTGCTCGGCACGATCCCGCTGCCGTCGAAGTGGCTGATCGAGTTCGGCGAGCCGGTGCCCACCGCGCCGTTCACCGCGGCCGCCGCCGACGACCCGATGCTCGTCTTCGAGCTCACGGACCGCATCCGCGAGACCATCCAGCACACCCTCTACGGCCTCCTCATGCAGCGCCGCTCGGTCTTCTTCTAGACGTCAGACGTGTCTGGTTCTCCTAGACGTCAGACGTCCGCATAGCGGCGCTTGAGGGCCATGCCGGCGGCGACGCCGCCGGCCAGGGCGCCGAGGCCGGCGGCGGTGGGGATGCCGACCTTGGCCGCCTTGCGGGCCGTGCGGAAGTCCTTGATCGCCCAGTCGCGTTCCCTGGACGCCGCCTTCAGGTCCGGATCCGGGTTGACCGCCACCGGGTTGCCCACCAGGGACAGCATCGGCAGGTCGTTGATCGAGTCCGAGTAGGCCCAGCAGCGGGCCAGGTCCAGGTGCTCGCGATCCGCGAGCGCTCGCACGGCCGCCGCCTTGCCCGGGCCGTGCAGCGGGTCGCCGACGAGGTGGCCGGTGTAGCGGCCGTCGATCACCTCGGAGACCGTGCCGAGCGCGCCGGTCAGTCCCAGCCGGCGGGCGATGATCGACGCGAGCTCCACCGGCGTGGCCGTGACCAGCCAGACCCGGTGGCCGGCGTCCAGGTGCTGCTGGGCGAGGGCGAGGGTGCCCGAGTAGATCTGCTCGGCCATCCGCTCGTCGTAGATCTCCTCGCCGTAGCGGACGATCTCGCTGACCTCCCGGCCGGCCACGAAGGCGAGCGCCGCCTCCTTGGCGTTGTGCATGCCGTTCGGGTCCTCCAGGCCCCGCAGCCGGTAGCTGACGTGCTGCCAGCCGAACTTCAGCAGGTCACGGGAGTCGAAGAAGTCGCGGGCGGCGAGGCCGCGAGCGAAGTAGAAGATCGACGCGCCGGCCATCATCGTGTTGTCCACGTCGAAGAACGCGGCGGCCGTCGGGTCCGGCGGCGGCTTCGGCGAGGGCTCGGCCGCCGCCTTCAACGCGGCCGTGGCGGCGGCGTCTGCGGCCGCCGCGTCCGTGGCGATCGGTTCATCCTTGCGTGGTCGCAACCACATCTCATCTCCCGGCTGTCCACGGCGCGTCGTGACCATGGTCGCGTATGTCCACGGTGCGTCGCGGGCGGCGCGGCACGCCGCGCGGCGTGCCGCGCGTCACCCGGTGCGGCGCGCGCCGTCGGCCGGCTGGCCGGTACCGGCCACGATGCCGGCCCACGCCGGTCCCCGCGGCGGGTCTCCGTTGGCCGGTCCGCCCGCGGCCCTGGCGTGTCACCTGAGGACATGCGCACCCGAGCCTACGGCCCGCCCGCCGGTGTGYGTCGCAGGTCGGCGGAGATCTCCCGGGTCGGYCTGGCGATGAGAACCGGACGGGTCGTGCATAAATGGTGATGGCGATGACCAGGCGGCACCGAGGTGGCGGCCGTCGGGCGTGTGGCGGTGGGAGGGTGGGTCCATGGGCGGGACGGACGCGGTGGGCGAGGCGGCCGATGACGCGCCGCGGATCACGTTGCTGACGAGGGTGGGCTGTCATCTGTGTGACGACGCGCGCGCGGCGGTGGTCCGGGTGGCGGAACAGACCGGCGTCGGCTGGCGGGAGCTGGACGTGGACGCCGAGCCCGCCCGCGCGGACGAGTACGGCGACCGGGTGCCGGTCGTCCTGATCGACGGCAGGGAACACGGTTACTGGCGGGTCGAGGAGGCTCGGTTGCGCGACGCGCTCGTCGGGCGCCGCTGGTCGCTGCGCTGAGCCGGTCGCCGCCACCGCCGGGCGGGTCGCGGCTTTCGTCCCGGGCGCTGAAGGCTTTCGACCCGTGGATGTCTGGCCTTGGTCCCTGCCTCCCGCCGGCGCGGACGGGTGCGTCTGCCGAGTTGTCGGCGCAAACTTTGTGAAGGCTTTCACGAAGTCGTAGACTCGACGGATCTCGGGCGGCTCCGGCCGCCGCACGACGCCCTCTCGCGGCCAGATCGACCGACAGGAGCCGCGCGTCATGAGCAAGTCTCGGCGGATAGCCCGGGAGAACCGGGCCGGCGCCGTTCCCGAGGCGACGGTCGCCCGCCTCCCTCTCTACCTGCGGGTACTCACCGCGCTGGGGGACGAGGGGGTCTCGACCGTGTCGTCGGACACGCTCGCCGCCGCCGCCGGGGTGACGCCGGCGAAGGTGCGCAAGGACCTCTCTCATCTGGGTTCCTACGGAACCAGAGGGGTCGGCTACGACGTGGCCGTCCTGCTCGACCGCATCTCGGCGCGCCTCGGGCTGACCGAGGACCGAGCGGTGATGCTGGTCGGAGTGGGTAATCTCGGGCACGCGCTCGCGCGCTACGGCGGGTTCCCAGCTCGCGGGTTCCGGATCGTCGCGCTCGTCGACGCCGACCCGGCGCGCGCCGGCGAGGTCATCGGTGGTGTGCGAATCCGCTCCGTGGACGAGCTGGAAAGGCTGATCGAGGACTTTCAGGTGACGATCGGTGTGATCTGCACCCCGGCCGGGGCCGCGCAGCACGTGTGCGACCGGCTGGTAGCCGCCGGTGTCACCAGCATCCTCAACTTCGCACCGGTCGTCCTGACCGTCCCCCAAGGGGTCGACGTGCGTAAGGTCGATCTGGCCGTCGAACTGCAGATCCTGTCGTTCCATGAGGCGCGCAAGCGCCCGGCCGGTGGCGAACGTGTCCGGCCCGCAACCCTGGGGACGCTGCCGGTGGGAACACCACCCGAGGGCCGCGCGGACACCGCCGGGGCCGCGGGCCTCGGTGACGACAGCCTCGGTAGCCGTGGCCTCACCGACGGCGGGACGGATGCCGCCGTCGGCGGCGTTGGTGTACAGGGCGGCGGCGCGGACGGCGCGGGCGCGGGCGGCAGGACGGACGGGATCGTGCGCATGCAACGGATCACAGCGGCGCAGCGGCGGGACGAGTCCCGCCTGGGCGAGGTAGCCGGCGCCGGCGGTGAGGGGTCGTGAGCCTGCTCGCAGTCGGCCTGAACCACCGGACGGCGCCCAACTCGTTATTGGAGCTCGCCGCGGTGTYGGGCGACGACGCTCCGAAGGTGCTCGGCGATCTCGTCCAGGCCGACCATGTGCTCGAGGCCGTGGTCCTGTCCACGTGCAACCGTACCGAGATCTACGCCGAGGTCGACACCTTCCACGGTGGCCTCGCCGACATCTCCGACCAGCTCGCCCGGGTCTGTGGCGTCGATCTGGCGGTGCTGTCGCCGCACCTGTACGTGCACCATGAGGCGCGCGCGGTAGGGCACCTGTTCACCGTCGTCTGCGGGCTGGACTCGATGCTCGTCGGCGAGAGCCAGATCCTGGGGCAGGTCCGGACGGCGTTTCGCGGCGCCCAGACCACCGGGGCCGCCGGCGGCTCGCTCGCCGCGCTCTTCCAGACGGCGTTGCGGGTCGGCAAGCGCGCGCACAGCGAGACGTCGATCGACGCCGCCGGTGCCTCGATCGTCTCCGTCGGCCTGCAGATAGCGGCCGGCAGCCTCGACGTCCGCCGTCCTCAGCGGCTCTCCACGGACATCACGCCGGCCGACTCGGCCGCGCGCTCTGAGCCGGCGGCGCCGGTTGGCTCGGCGGCCGAGGCGGTGTCGGCCGACCTGCCGCTGGACGGCAGCCGGGTACTGATCATCGGGGCGGGCGCGGTCGGCGGCCTGACGGCGGCGACCGTCCGGCGGGCGGGCGCGACGGAGCTGGTGGTCGCCAACCGGACGCCCGCGCGCGCGGCCGCGATCGCCGAGAACCACGGCGCCCAGGTGGTCGGCCTCGCGGAGCTGCCCCACGAGATCGGCCAGGCCGACCTGGTCGTCTCCTCTACCGACGCGACCGGTCTGGTGGTCACCTACGACATGGTCGAGGCGGCGCTCGCCACCCGGGCGGGCCGGCCGCTGGTGTTTCTCGACCTGGCGCTGCCGCACGACATCGACCCGGTGGTGCGCGAGCTGCCCGGCGTGGTGCTCGTCGACCTGGAGTCGCTGCGCGTCGCGCTGGAGGGCGCGCAGGTCTCGCACGATGTCGAGGCGGTGCGCTCGCTGGTCTCCGCGGAGGTGACCGGCTTCCTCAACCGGCGCGGCGCCGTCCGGGTCACCCCGACGGTGGTGGCCCTGCGCGCCCAGGCCGCCGCGATCGTGCAGGACGAGCTCGACCGGCTGCGCGGCCGGCTGCCCGGCCTGGACGCCCGGGAGTGGGAGATGGTGACCGGTACCGTCCGCCGGGTGGTCGACAAGTTGTTGCACGCCCCCACGGTGCGGGTCCAGCAGCTGGCGAACGGTCCCGGCGGCGACTCCTACGCCGAGGCGCTGCGTGAGTTGTTCGACCTCCCCCGTGAGGTCCCGGCCGTCGTCTCGGCCCCTGACCTGCTGGAGCAGCCTTGACACCCTCGTCCCTGCCATCGCTCACGCCGGTGACGCTCGCGTCGCCCGCCGGGGCACCGGCGCCCGGTGGGATGCGCACCCGGCTGCGGCTGGGCACCCGGCGCTCGGCGCTGGCGCTCGCCCAGTCCGGGATGGTGGCCGCCGACCTGCGGGCCCAGCTCGGCATCGAGGTCGAGCTGGTACACATCGTGACCGAGGGCGACCGGAACAAGGCGGCGATCAGCCAGCTGGGCGGTACCGGGGTGTTCGTGAGCGCGCTGCGCGACGCCCTGCTCGCCGGTGAGGTCGACCTCGCCGTCCACTCGCTCAAGGACCTGCCCACGGCCGCCCCGGAGGGGATCGCGCTCGCCGCCATCCCGCCGCGCGAGGACGTGCGTGACGTGCTGGTCTCGCCGAGCGGGCGGCGGCTCGCCGAGCTCGGCCCGGGCGCGCGGATCGGCACCGGCTCCGCGCGGCGCGCCGCCCAGCTGCTCGCGCTCGGCCTTGGCCTGGACGTGGTACCCATCCGCGGCAACGTGGATACCCGGATCAAGAAGGCGATCGACGGCGAGGTGGACGCCGTCGTGCTCGCCTGGGCCGGGCTCGCCCGCCTCGACCGGCTGGACGCGGTGACCGAGGTTCTGGAGCCGGAGGTGATGCTCCCCGCGCCTGGGCAGGGCGCCCTCGCGATCGAGTGCCTGGCCGCGGCGACGGCGCCGACGGGTGTGGCGACAGGTTGCCCGGTGGTCCCGGACGGCGATGTGACGGGAGCCGGCGGGTCGGCTACTCCGGGAAGCGGAGTTGGGGCTCCGCTTGCTGGGCTGCTACGGTTTGTGCTCGACGATGCACCGTCGTCCGTGGCGGTCAGGGCGGAACGTGCCTTTCTGGCGGCGATCGAAGCGGGTTGCACCGCGCCGGTCGGCGCGTTGGCGCGGGTCGTGCCCGCGACCGGTGACGCCAGTACCGCTCGTGGGCAGAACTCTGCCGACGAGCGGAGCGGGCGCCCAGTGAGCGGGACCGGTCAGGCCACTGTCGCCAGCGAGATTCGCCTGCGCGCGGTGGTCGCGTCGCCGGACGGCCGGGCCGTTCTGCGGCGCGAGCTCACCGGCCCGACCGCCGACCCGGAGGCGCTCGGCAGGCGCCTCGCGGACGACCTGCTCTCCGCCGGAGCACACACGCTGATGGGAACCCGCTGACGTCATGGCCACTCGACGAACGAAGAAGCCCGTGTCCCCGGTCGCCCTCGTGGGCGCCGGGCCCCGTGACCCCGGCCTGCTGACCGTGCTGGCCGTCGAGACCCTCAATGCCGCCGACGTCGTCGTCGCCGACCCGGACGTGGCCCCGGCCATCCTGGAGCCGCTCACCGCCGAGGTGCTGCGGATCGGTGACCTGGACGCGCCGAAGCCGATCCGGGACGCGGAGGCGGCCACCGCCGCGGTGGTCAGCCGTGCCCGCTCCGGCGACAAGGTCGTCCGGCTCTACGGGTCGGATCCATGGCTCACCCGGATCGGCGCGAACGACGCGCAGTCGCTCGCGAAGGCCAAGATCCCGTACAAGGTGATTCCCGGCGTCGCGACCGGCGCGGCCGTCTCCACCTACGCGGGCGTCGCCCCCGGCCTGCCCGTCACCTTCGCGAGTACCAGCGGGGTGTTCTCGTCCAGCGGCGAGCTGCCGGTCGCCTCCCCGTTCGGGCCGGACGCGGTCGGCCTCGGCTCGTCGCCGTTCGGGTCGTCGCGTGGTCTGATCGGCCGCCCGCTGGGCGGCGGGCTCGGCGGTGGCCTCGGTGGCGGCCTGGGCTCGGGGAGCCTGGGGTCCGGTGGCCTGGGCGGCGGGCTCGGTGGCGGCCTGGGCGGTGGCCTGGGCCTTGGCGCCGGGTTCGGCGGGCTCGGCGGCGGGACCGTCGCGGGCATGTCCGACGTGGACTGGGCCGGCCTCGCCCAGACCCCGGGCACCCTGGTGATCACCGCGGCGCCGAACGAGATCGGCAAGGTCGCCACGGCGCTCGTCGAGCATGGCCGGCCAGGTGACACCCCGACGGCCGTCACGGTCGACGGCACCACCACCGACCAGCGCACCGTCAGCTCCACCCTCGACCGGATCGAGGCCGACTGCGCGCCGCTGCTGGCCAACTCGAGCCAGCCGCCGACCCAGATCGTCCTGTCGATCGGCCCGGTGGTCGCGACCCGCGCCAAGCTGTCCTGGTGGGAGACCCGCGCGCTGTTCGGCTGGACCGTCCTGGTGCCGCRCACCAAGGAGCAGGCCGCGATCCTGTCGGATCTCCTGCGTTCGCACGGCGCGAGCCCGCTGGAGGTGCCGACGATCGCCGTCGAGCCCCCGCGCACGGCTGCCCCGATGGAGCGCGCGATCACCGGGCTGGTCTCCGGCCGCTACCAGTGGGTGGCGTTCACCTCCGTCAACGCGGTCAAGGCCGTGCAGGAGAAGGTCGAGGAGCGCAGCCTGGATGCCCGCTCGTTCGCCGGCGTGAAGGTCGCCGCGATCGGCGAGGCGACGGCGGACGCGCTGCGCACCTTCGGCATCCGGCCCGACCTGGTGCCCGCCGGCCAGCAGTCCAGCGAGGGCCTGCTCGCCGACTGGCCGCCCTACGACAGCTCGCTCGACCTGCTCGACCGGGTGCTGCTGCCGCGCGCCGACATCGCGACCGAGATCCTGGAGGCCGGGCTCAAGGAGCGCGGCTGGCAGGTCGACGACGTCACCGCCTACCGGACGGTGCGCGCCGCGCCGCCGCCCGCGCCGATCCGCGAGGCCCTCAAGGGCGGCCGCGTCGACGCCGTCGTCTTCACCTCGTCTTCCACGGTGCGCAACCTGGTCGGTATCGCCGGCAAGCCGCACGAGACGACCGTGATCGCCTGCATCGGCCCGAAGACGGCCGAGACCGCCCAGGAGCTGGGCCTGCGGGTCGACGTGCAGGCGCCGGAGGCGACGACCGCCGCGCTGGTCGGCGCGCTCGCCGAGTTCGCCGCCGAGCACCGCGAGGAGCTCGGCAAGGTCGGCCCGCTGGCCGCCCGCCTGCCCAAGCCGCGGCGGGGCCGGCGATGACGGCCGGCGCCGTCGGGAAGCTCGCGGGCCTGCCCGCCGGCTTCCCGCTGGCGCGGCCGCGCCGGCTGCGGCGGACGCCGGCGCTGCGCCGGCTGGTGGCGGATGTGCGGCTGCACCCGGCGGACCTGGTGTTGCCGGTGTTCGTCAAGGAGGGCGTGTCCGAGCCGGTGCCGGTGGCCTCGATGCCGGGAGTGGCGCAGCACACCCGGGACTCGCTGCGCAAGGCCGCCGCCCAGGCGGCCGAGGCCGGAGTCGGCGGGATCATCCTGTTCGGGGTGCCCGCGGTGAAGGACGGCCGCGGCTCGGCGGCGGACGACCCCGACGGGATCGTCCAGCTGGCCATCCAGGACGTGGTGTCCGAGGTCGGCGGGGACGTCGTGGTGATGGCGGACCTGTGCCTCGACGAATACACCGACCACGGGCACTGCGGGCTGCTGACCGCGTCGGGGGACGTCGACAACGACGCGACCCTCGAGCGGTACGCGAGCATCGCGGTCGCGCAGGCGAACGCCGGCGTCCAGGTGGTGGCTCCGAGCGGCATGATGGACGGCCAGGTCGGCGCGATCCGTGCCGCGCTGGACGGCGCCGGCTACCCGGACCTGCCGATCCTGGCGTACTCGGTGAAGTACGCGTCGGCGTTCTACGGGCCGTTCCGGGAGGCCGCCGAGTGCGCGCCCCAGTTCGGCGACCGGTCGGGCTACCAGCAGGACCCGGCCCGCTCCGCCGCAGAGGCGCTGCGCGAGGTGGCGCTGGACCTGGCCGAGGGCGCGGACGCGGTGATGGTCAAGCCCGCGCTGGCGTACCTGGACATCCTGCGGGCGGTGTCCGACAACGTGGACGTGCCGGTGGCGGCCTACCAGGTCTCCGGGGAGTACGCGATGGTCGAGGCCGCCGCCGCGAACGGCTGGGTCGACCGCGAGCGGATCATCGCCGAGACGCTGACCGCCATCCACCGCGCGGGCGCGGACATCATCCTCACCTACTGGGCCACCGAGTTCGCCACCAGGCTCGCCCGCGGCTGACCGGCCGACCGGCTGGCCCCGCCGCGAGACGCTTCTTCACCGTGATCCCTCCCGGGGTCCGCCGCGGGCGTATGCCTGGCTTCGTGGTACCCCCCAGGGGTATATTCGAAGGGCCGCCGGGGGCACCGGCGGGCTCGGGCGTGAAACGGAGGGGGAAGTCATGGTCGCCAGCACGTACACCGTGACGGGGATGACCTGCGGGYACTGCGTGAACGCCGTGACCGAGRAGATCTCGCACCTGCCGGGAGTATCGGACGTCCGGGTCGACCTCGCCTCCGGCACGGCCGAGGTGGTCAGCGACGCCCCCCTTGATCGCGAGGCGGTGCGGGCCGCCGTCGAAGAGGCTGGCTACCAGCTCGTGTGACGCCAGCTCGTGTGACGCGCGGGCGCGGCGACGCGCCTCGTGGGCGGGAGGACGACGATGGCCGCGATCCGGGAAGTCGACCCGATCGGCGCGGGTGACACCGTCGAGCTGATGGTCGGCGGGATGACCTGTGCCTCCTGCGCCGCCAGGGTGCAGCGCAGGCTGAACAAGCTGCCGGGCGTCGACGCCGCGGTGAACTACGCGACCGAGCGCGCGACCGTCCGCCTGGTCGGCCCCGCCGAGGAGCCGACGACCGTCGTCGACCTCGTCCACGCGGTGGAGGCCGCCGGCTACTCGGCCGCGCCGCTCGCCCCAGCCGGCACGCGCCGGCTGGCGGACGGGCCTGGCTGGGAAGATCAGAAGGGCCAGGCTGGTGGGGCCGACGTGGACCAGCCGCCCACCGTCGACGCGATCGCCGAGGCCGAGGCGCGGGAGGCGGCCGAGACCCGCCGGTCGTGGACGCGGCTGTGGGTGAGCGCCCTGCTCGCCGTCCCGGTGATCGTGCTGGCGATGGTGCCGCCGGCGCAGTTCCCCGGCTGGCAATGGGTGTCGCTGGCGCTCGCCGCGCCGGTGGTCGGCTGGGGCGGGCTGCCGTTCCACCGGGCCACCTGGCGCAACCTGCGCCACGGCGCGCTCACGATGGACACGCTGATCTCCCTGGGCACACTCGCCGCCTTCGGCTGGTCGCTGTACGCGCTGGTCTTCGGGGACGCGGGCATGATCGGCATGCGGCACGGCTTCGACCTGGCCGTCGGCTGGACGGACGACGGCCTCGGGGAAAGCCTCGACACGATCTACTTCGAGGTGGCGGCCGGCGTCACCGTGTTCCTGCTCGTCGGTCGATACCTGGAGCTACGGTCACGCCGCCGGGCCGGGGCGGCGCTGCGGGCGCTGCTGGAGCACGGCGCGCGGGACGTCGCCGTGGTGGGCCCGGACGGGGCCGAGCATCGGGTGGCGGTCGAAGCGCTCGCCGTCGGCGACCTGTTCGTGGCCCGACCGGGCGAGCGGATCGCCACCGACGGGGTCGTCGTCGACGGAGCGGCCGCGATCGACGCCAGCCTGGTCACCGGCGAATCGGTGCCCGTCGACGTCGGCCCTGGCGCGGCGGTGACTGGCGGGACCGTCGCGGCCGGCGGCCGGCTCGTCGTGCGGGCGACCAGGGTCGGCGCGGACACTCAGCTCGCGCAGATGGCCAGGATGCTCGCCGCCGCCCAGTCGGGCAAGGCCGAGATCGCCCGGCTGGCCGACAGGGTGTCGGCGGTGTTCGTCCCGGTCGTCCTCGTGCTTGCCGCCGGAACCCTCGCCGGCTGGCTGGCCACCGGCCGGCCGGTGGCCGCCGCCTTCACCGCCGCCGTAGCCGTGCTGATCGTCGCCTGCCCGTGCGCGCTCGGCCTCGCCACCCCGATGGCGCTGCTGGTCGGCACCGGGCGCGGCGCCCAGCTCGGCATCCTGATCCGCGGGCCGGAGGTGCTGGAGTCGACCCGGCGGGCTCAGGTCATCGTGCTCGACAAGACCGGCACGGTCACCATCGGCCGGATGAGTGTGGTCGAGGTGCGCCCCGCCGCCGGAACCGCCGCCGCCGGTGCCTCCGCGAGCGAGGTGTTGCGCCTGGCGGGCGCCGTCGAGGCGGCCAGCGAGCACCCGATCGCCCAGGCGATCGCCGCGGCCGCCCGCGCGGCTGAGGCAGCCGGCACGGCTGGGGTGGCCGGCACGGCTGGGGTGGCCGGCACGGCTGGGGTCGACGGTGTGGCTGGTGCCGGCCTGGCGATCGCCGGGCCGGCGGTGACGGACTTCGTCGCGCTGCCCGGGCTCGGCGCCGGCGGCATCGTCGACGGGCGTCGGGTGCTCGTCGGCCGGGCACGGCTGCTCGCCGAGCGGGGTGTGCCGGTCGACGATGACCTGGCCGCGTGGCAGGCGGCCACCGAGGCCGCTGGCCGCACCGTGGTTCTCGTCGCCTGGGGCGCCGCGCCAGACCGCGCACCGCGGCCCGGCGACACCGGCGACACGATCGACCTGCGTGCTCGGGGTGCGGTCGTGGTCGCGGACACCGTGCGCCCGAGCGCGGCCGCCGCGGTCGCCGCGCTGCGTGGGCTGGGGCTGCGGCCGATGCTGGTGACCGGGGACGCGGAGCCGGTCGCGCTGGCCGTCGCGGCCCAGGTCGGGATCGACGCCGCGGACGTCGTCRCGGGCGTGCTGCCGGCCGGAAAGGTCGAGACCGTACGTGGGTTGCGGGAGCAGGGGTTGGTCGTGGCCATGGTCGGTGACGGGGTGAACGACGCCCCGGCACTCGCGCTGGCCGATCTCGGGCTCGCGATGGGCACGGGCAGCGACGTCGCGATCGAGGCGGGCGACCTGGTGCTCGTCGGCGGTGACCCGATGGCGGCGGCCGACGCGATCCGGCTGTCCAGGGCGACGCTGCGCACGATCCGCGGCAACCTGTTCTGGGCGTTCGCCTACAACGTGGCGGCGCTGCCGGTCGCGGCTCTCGGGCTGCTCAACCCGATGATCGCCGGCGCGGCGATGGCGTTCAGCTCCCTGTTCGTCGTCTCGAACAGCCTGCGCCTGCGTCGCTTCGCCCGCTGGCGCTCCGTTTCCGTTACCGCCTGACCGGTAGCTGCCACGGGTGCGGTGGGTGGATGGGTTCCCCATATCCACCGCAACGCATAAGTTTGCCCACGCAACGGCACAGACCGGCGTCTCGGCATCGACCGCGGCGCCGGTCTGCCGCGACCCGCATCGGATCCACGGAGCGGGCCGCTGCCCGCGCCGATCAGGGGGCGCCGGGCCGGCCGTTGGGCTGGTCCGCCGAGCGGAGGATCACCAAGACGCGGCATGACCACGACGCATCCGGCGCGCAGACCCGCGTCACCGACGGAACTACCCGGTTCGGCACCTGAGCCGGAGCCACCCGCCGCCGACGAAGGCGAGGCAGCGGGCCCTGCTGTGACCGAAGGCGACGAGGAGACTCCCGCCGGCGGCGAGGCGGCGGCGGAGCCTGACACGGCCGAGGGTGAGGAGCATCCTCCCGCCGAAGTTGGGGGGACAGCGGAGCTCGGCGCGTCCAGGATTGATGACGTGTCCGGGGCTGGTGATCTGTCCGGTGCCGAAGGCGGGGCGGCGGTCGAGCCTCTCGTCGCCGGGGGTGCCGAGCCGGTATGGGCGATCGACGCGCGCGACCTGGTCAAGACCTACCGCGGGCGTCGGCGTGGTGATCCGCGGATTGAGGCTGTTCGCGGCGTGAGCCTGCGCGTTCCCGCAGGCACGATCTTCGGCCTGCTCGGCCCGAACGGCGCCGGCAAGTCGACCATGGTGCGGATGCTCGCCACGCTTTCCCGGCCGGACAGCGGGTCGGCCGTCGTCGCCGGCCACGACCTGCTGCGCAGCCCGTGGGAGGTCCGCCGCGCGATCGGGATCGTGTCGCAGAAGACCAGCGCCGACCTCGACGCCACGGGCCGGGAGAACCTGCTGCTGCAGGGCCGGCTCTACGGCCTCGGCGGCGCCCAGCTCGCCCGGCGCGCGGGTGACCTGCTCGAGCGCTTCGACCTCACCGGCGCGGCCGACCGGCTGGCCCGCACCTACTCCGGCGGCATGCTGCGCCGTCTCGACGTGGCGATCGGCCTCGTACAGCGCCCGGCCGTGCTCTTCCTCGACGAGCCGACGACGGGTCTCGACCCGCACGCGCGGGCGGTGATGTGGGACGAGATCGCGACGCTTATCGCCGACGGGCTGTCGATCCTGCTCACCACCCACTACCTGGAAGAGGCCGACCGGCTCGCCACCAGGGTCGCGATCGTCGACAGCGGCCGGGTGGTCGTCGAAGGCACCCCCAACGAGCTCAAGAGCGAGCTGCGCGGTGACGCCGTCGACGTCGACCTGGCCGCCGAGCCGACCGCCCCGCAGGCCGCGGACCTGCACGCTCGGCTCGCGGCCCTGCCGGGCGTGGTGGAGGTGGTGTTCGACGGCCGCGCGGTGCGGACCCGGGTGAACGAGGGCGCCGCGAAACTGCCAGCGATCTTCGCGGCCGTGGACGGCGCCGGCCTGTCCGTCATGGCGGCCACCGTGGCGCGGCCGTCCCTGGACGACGTCTACCTGCGCCACGTCGGTCACCGGCTCGGTCAGAGCGAGGAGGTGGCCTGATGGCGACGGCGGCGGAGCGGCTCCCGGACCAGCCGGAGCCGGCCATGGTGGGCGTCCCCCGGGATCCGTCTGACATCCCGGCGAGTCCACCGGCGGTCCCGGCGAACGCGTCGGCGGTCCCGGTGAACGCGTCGGCGGTCCCGGTGAACGTGCCGGCAGTACCGGCGAACGTGCCAGCAGTACCGGCCAACGCATCGTCGGGCTTCCCGGTCGAGTTCGCGGCGGCCCCGGTCGGCGTGTTCGAGAGTGGCGCCCCCTACCCCGCCGGGTGGCGGCAGTTCGGCGYGCTCACCGCACGCATGGTGCGCGCGATGCTGCGCCATCCGGCGTTCCTCGCGATCACGCTGGTGCAGGCGGTGGTCTGGCTGCCGCTGTTCGGGTCGTTGTTCCACGGCGTGGCGGCGATCCCGGGGTTCGGCGCCACGAACTACATCGACTACCTGACCCCCGGCGTGGCGACGATGAGCGTGCTGTTCTCGGCCGGCTGGTCGGGGATTCGGTTCATCGACGACATGGAGAGCGGGGTGATGGAGCGACTGCTCGCCTCGCCGACCAGGCGCTGGACGATGGTCGGCAGCATGCTCGTCTACCAGGCGCTGCTCGTCGCCGTGCAGGTGACGCTGGTGGTGCTGCTCGGCTGGGCGCTGGGTGCCAGCTTCCACTCCGGTATCGCCGGAGTACTGGTGATGATCGTCCTGGCGGTCACCCTGGGCTCGGTGGTGACGGCGCTGTCGGGGGCGCTCGCGCTGGTGGTGCGTCGACGGGAGGCACTGATCGCGGCGGCGAACCTGCTGGTGCTGCCCCTGACGTTCCTGTCGAGCGCGATGATGCCCACGCACCTGCTGCCCGGCTGGATCCGCGTGGCGTCCGCCTACAACCCGGCGAACTGGGCAGTTACCGGCTCACGGACCGCCCTCGAGGCACATCCCGACTGGATGTCCGTACTGGGGTACTTCCTCGTGCTCTTCTCGCTGGCCGGCCTCGCCTCGGCGGTCACGGTTCGCGCCTTCCGTGGGTACCTCCGTTCGCTGTGACATTGGTTCGCTCCGTGCGGGCACCGCGCTCCGGCCCCTCACTCGCTTCGCTCCCGAGGGACCTCCGCGCGGTGTCCTCCTCCGCTCACGGGCGCTCCGGCGACCTCGCTGCGGCCCGGCCCACCTCGCTTCGCTCGTGGGTCGGGCCTCCGCGAGGCGCGCCTCCGCGCCGCACGGTCACCCGCCGCTGAACGTCACCAAACCGAAGAGCACAGCGCCCATACAGGTGGCACTTCGCTGCGCTCGGGGGTCGGGCCTCCGCGAGGCGCGCCTCCGCGCCAGCTCGGTCGTTGTGCGCTGAGGAGATACCCGGTCGCCTTAACAACTGACGGAGGCGTGGTCGAGCGGTAACCGGGCACGCGTGGCACGCTACGGAGGGTGACTGAACAGACGGTTCTGACGGTGCTGACGGGCGTAGCGATCGTCGCGCTGGCCTCCTGGGTGTCGCTCGTGACCTGCTGGGGTGGGTACTGGCGGACCGACCAGCGCCTGCCGTCCCGGCGCACGCCGGCGCAGTGGCCCGCGGTCGCGATCGTCGTCCCCGCCAGGGAGGAGGCGGCCGTGCTGCCGGTGACCCTGCCGACCCTGCTCGCCCAGGACTATCCCGGCCCGGTGACGTTGGTGCTCGTCGACGACGCGAGCACCGACGGCACCGCCGAGGTCGCCCGTGACCTCGCCGCGCGGGAGCTGGCCCGCCGGGCCGCGGCGCGCGACGCCGGCGACCCCACCGCGCTCGGTGGCGTCGGGCTCACCGTGCTCGCGTCCACCCCGCCGCCGCCCGGCTGGACCGGCAAGCTCTGGGCACTTCAGCACGGCGTGGAGTTCGCGGGCGAGGCCGAGTTCGTGCTGCTCACCGACGCCGACATCGCGCATCGGCCAGGGTCGCTGCGGGCGCTCGTCGAGGCGGCGATGACGCACCGGCTCGACATGGTCTCCCAGATGGCCCGGCTGAACGTCACCACTCGCTGGGAGCGACTCATCGTCCCGGCCTTCGTGTACTTCTTCGCGATGCTCTACCCGTTCCGCTGGTCGAACCGGCCGCGGTCGGCGATCGCGGCGGCGGCGGGCGGTTGCTCTCTCGTCCGTCGGCGGCTGCTGCGGGACGCGGGTGGGCTCGCCGTCGTGCGCGGCGCGGTCATCGACGACGTCGCGATCGCCCGGCTGGTCAAGAAGGCCGGTGGGCGGACATGGCTCGGCCTTGCCGACCGGGTCGACAGCGTGCGGCCATACCCGGCGCTCGCGGACCTGTGGAACATGGTCGCCCGCAGCGCCTTCACCCAGCTGCGGCACTCGGTGGCGCTGCTCGTCGGGACCGCCGTCGGCATGCTGCTGCTGTTCGCCGTACCGGTGGTGGCGACGGTGACGGGACTCGCGGCCGGTGACCCGGTGCTGGCGGCGCTCGGAGCGGCCGGCTGGCTGGTGCTCGCCGGAACCTACCTGCCGATGATCCGCTACTACCGCCAGCCACCGCCCGCCGCGCTGCTGCTGCCGGTGACGGCGATGCTCTACCTGGCGATGACCGTCGACTCGGCCCGCCGCCACCTCGCCGGCCGCGGCGCCGCCTGGAAGGGCCGCACCTACGGCGCCCCGGCCGCCGCCCAGGCCGCCGATCCGGCTGGCGAGCCCGCCGCCGACGTGTCCGCCGCCGCGGCCGCGGCGCCCACCCGGGCCACGGATCTCGCCGCCGACCAGGTCGACGCGCTGCGCCGGCTTCTCCTCCCCGCGCAGCCACCCACCCGCGACCGCGGCGCGGCCGCCTCGAGCCAGGCCCCCGGCGCCGTCGTCGGCCAGCGCGCCCCCGGGGTTCCTCCCCAATCGGCGGCTGGGTCCCTGCCGGATCGGCAAAGCCCGGGGTCCCTGCCGGATCGGCGAAGCCCGGGGTCCCTGCCGGATCGGCGAAGCCGATCTGGGAGGTCTGCTGGGAGGTCAGCGATGGGGGAGGTCCGCGACGAGGACCCGGAACCCACCGCGCCCGGCACCGGCCACGACCCCCGATAGTGGCGGCTCGTAACCGGCCCGTGCATGAGGTCGGGTGAGCCGGTACTTTCCAGGAAAGGTCACGACCCTGGCGCGCCCGGCCGCTGGCATCCGATCGGCAGGCCGGCGCGCGGCCCGGGCGGTCGGTGACGTCCTACCTGGGGGCGGCGAATCCACGTGAGCAGCAATCCCGGCGATCCCCATCAGGGCGGCCAGCCGACGGACTGGAACTGGCCGCGGACCGCCCCCGACCCCGGGGTCCCTGCCGGATCGGCGAAGCCGATCGGGGAGGTCCGCGAGGGCCCGGTCCAGGCCGCCCCGCCGCCCCCTGTCGGTCCGCCCCCTGTCGGTCCGCCACCCGCTGGCCCTCCGCTCGTGGGTCCGCCGTTCGTCGGTCCGCCGTTCGCTGGGCCACCCATCGCTGGGCCACCCATCGCCGGCATGACGGCTCCCGTGCCCGAGTCCGTCATGGGACCTCCGATGGCCCCCTTCGCTGTCACCTCGCCCACCGTCGTCAGGCCGCCGACTCCGGCACCTCCGGGTCCCGCGCCGCGAGGCGGTCCAGCGCCGGCGCCAGCGCCGGTGCCGGCGCACTGGGCACAGGTGCGGGGCCGGGTGGTGTTCGACAGCGCCTGGTGCCCGCTGCGGGAGGGGCGGACCAGCGGCTTCTCGATGATGGGCAGCCGTCAGCTGCTGCTCACCGACCTGCCTGCGGTGTACGTGCACGACACCGGTGGGTTCGGCGCCGCCGTCCTGAGCACGCTGGAGCCGGCCTTCGACCCGGTCGCGACCGTCGAGCTGTTCGAGGGCGGTACCCGACTCGCCGTCGACGTCGCGTTCCCCGACGGGCGGACCTACCAGGCCGCGACCGTCACCCCGCTGCCGCCGGAGCTGCTCATCGCGCTCACCGGCCTGTTCGGCCGGCTGCTGCCGGACGTGTCGTCGACGGCGTTCGCCAGCCCCTGCGCCATCTCCGTCACCCCGCACTACGAGCAGTCCGCGAATGCCGACGCCACCGGCGGCGTCACCCCGCCCCCGACCGCCGTGACCCCACCCCCGGGGACGGCCGCCCCCGGCGCGCTGTCCACGGCCTCCGTCAAGGGCGCCGCCGCCAAGGTCGCGGCGGCCGCCCGGGGCGCGTCCGCGGGCCAGGGCCAGAGCTCTGCCCAGGGTCAGGGTCAGGGCCCGGCGGGTGTCTCCGGCCCTCCTGACGGGGAACTCACGGCCTATGTCGTCGTGAAGGACGGCCGGCTGGAGCTGCGTTCCCGGGGGCGGTCGATCATCGACTGGCCGCTCAACCGGGTCGCCGTCGAGCCGACCGGTCCCACGAGTGCGGCGGTACGCGGCGGTGCCGTGCTCGACGGCCGGTTCCTCACCGGGGTGACGCTGCACCTGGCCACGCCGGACGTGCTCGGCGCGTTCCTGGCCACCACGCGGGTCGAGCGGCGTGAGGCCGAGCCCACGGCCATCGGCACGTCCGCCCCGGTGTGGGCGGGCGGCCTGGGCGGTGACGCGGCGCGCGGCCGGGCGGACTGCGTGCTCGGCGACACCGTGCTGGAGCTGCAGCCGCGGGAGAGCGCCACGGCGCTGACCCGGTTCGAGCTGACCGACTCCCGGCTGCGGGTCGCCGGATCGGCGCAGCGGTTCGTCATCTTCGACCCGGACCATGGCCCGGTGGTCGTCGAAAGCGACTCGGAGGCGTTCGGCGGGCGGGTGGCGGCTCATCCCGGCGTGCGGGCGGCGGCCGAGCGGACGCTGGCGGTCGGCCCCTACCCGGCGGAGCTGGCCGACGGGGGGCCGGTGGCCTGCGCGGTCGCGGCCGGCGCGCTGCGGGTGAAGGGGCCCGGAGTCGACCTGCGGGTGCCGTTCCCGGCGATCCGGGCCGTCGAGGGCGCGGCCGACGCGGCGCGCGCCAGCCTGCGGGTGGCGGCCGAGGGCGAGGACGTCACGGTCGTCGGCCCGCTGGAGCTGGTCCGGGCGCTGCACACGGACATCGCCGCCGGTAACTACGCCACCGAGGACCCACGGCACCTCCCCGACATGCTGCGGGCGGCCGCGGGCCTCGAGGACGACTACTTCCTCTATACGATCTTCGGCCCGTTCTACGAGCTGCACGCCGCCCTGCTCGGCGACGCGGCCGCGGGCGGCCTCGCCGACCAGGTGGCGCTGCCGGCGGACGACGAGGGCCGGCTGCGCACCGCCGCCGCGCTGTCGGAGGGCCTCGACGAGCTGCGGCGTCACCTCGACCAGGTCGGCTCGGTCCTGCCCGCCTTCATCCGCCACCGCGACGGGTTGCTGCTGGCTCCGGTCACCGGCGGCCGGCCGGAGCCGGAGTGGCTGAAGGCGCACGAGACCCGGCTGCGCGCGGCGCTCGCCCCGGCCCAGCGCGCGGCCGCCGAGACCGGAGCGCTGTCGGCACAGGTGCAGCGCCTGATGGACCTGGACCCGTCCGCGCTGCCGAAGGCCAACTACGCGGGCGCCGCCGTCGCGCTCGGAGCGGCACTGCTGAACCCGGTGTTCCTGGTCTCCGGCGCGACCCAGGCATTCAGCCAGTACAACCAGCGGGCGCAGCGGTCCGCGCTGATGAGCACCCAGGCGGCGAGCGGCTGGGCGAGCGCCCTCGACCGGTGGAACACACTGGTCACCGCCACGATCCCGGTGCTCGGCTACGTCCTGACCGAGAACCTGTTCGCGCTGCGCTGGGAGACCGCCCGCCAGCTCGCCGAGGAGCTGCGGCGGGCGGCGCCGACGGCGCGGGGGGCCGCGATGGGCGGCGTCGCCCGGCGGCTCGCCCGGCTCGACGTGCTGCGTCGCTACCCGGCCAACAGCGGTATCCGGCTCACCCGGGGCGAGATCGCGCACCACCTTCGGGTCGCGCGCGACTCGGTCAGCACCCCCCGGTTCGTCGACTTCTGATTCCCTACCCGAGCCCGATCCCTTACCCGAGCCCGAGCCGCGAGGGAGCCGCCATGTCCATCTTTGCGAGCCAGTTCGACCGTGCTCGGGTCTACACGGGCATGTACACCGGCCGGCCCGACGACACGACCTGGCGAACGCCCCGCGGTGCCGCCACCGGCGGCGGCGGGCTGCTGGCCGGCGGTGTGGTCGCCGCCCTGGCCGCGGGCGGTGTGGTCGCCGGCCTCGCCGCGGCGACGGCCATCGACGCGTTCTTCGGCGATGACTCGGGCTCGGGCGCGGACTCCCACGCTCACCAGGACGCGCCCGCCGATCCGCACCACGACGGCCACCCGGACGCCGGCTCGGACGCCGGCTCGGGTGGCCACGCGGACGCCATGGCCAACGCGCACGCCGGCGCGGACGCCGGTGGGGATGCCGGCGGGGCGGGCGCCCACGGGCACGCCGACGCCTGGGGCGCTGGTTGGGGGAATGGCTGGGACGCCGGGTGGGACGCCGACTCCAGCCATCGGCTGGCCGCCGGCGGCCACGCCGGGACCGTGGACGCCGGCCATGAGACGGACCACCTGGGGGAGGCGTCCGGCCAGGCCGCCCACCAGCTGTTCGCCGAGACGAGCACAGCCGAGGCGGCCGACGACCACCACGTCCACGCCGGCCACGAGGAGGTCTGGACCCACGAGGCCGGCCACGCCGACGCCGGTTTCGGCGGCGACGACGGCTTCTCGGCCATCCACGACGCCGGCATCCACGACGCCGGTTCCTGACGGCGCCGCTCAGCTGGCGCTGGTGAGGCCGCTCAGCAGGGCATGGGTGCGTCGCTCCTCGGCGGTGCCGGGGGCGGCGAACACGTTGGCGATGAAGTCGGTCGTCCCGGCGGACGCGAGCTCGGCGATCCGGGCCGAGACGGTGTCCTCGTCGCCGATGAGCGCGACGTCGGCGGGCCCGGCGGCGCCCTCCCGGTCGAGCATCGCCCGGTACGACGGCAGGTTGCCATAGATCGCGAAGATCTTGCCGGCCTGGGCGTGGGCGGTGGCCGGGTCGTCGGTGACGCAGACCGGCAGGGAGGCGACCACCCGGGGCTCAGGGCGGCCGGCCGCCTCGGCCGCCGCCCGGATCGTCGGCGCGATGTGGTCGCGCACGGTCGCGGGCCCGGTCATCCACAGCACGGTGCCGTCGGCGCGCTCGCCCGCCAGCCGCAGCATCGCCGGCCCGAGGGCCGCGACCAGCACGGGCACCCGCCCGAGCCGGGGTGTCGAGAGCCTGGCCGCGGCCCGCAGCGTCTCGCCCTTCACGTCCACGGACTCGCCGGCGAGCAACGGCACCAGCGCGGACAGGTACTCCGACATGTGGCGGACCGGGCGCTCGAAGCTGTAACCGAGCATGTCCTCGATCACGATCTTGTGTGACAGGCCGATGCCAAGGGTGAGCCGGCCACCGGTCGCGAGCGCCGTCGTCAGTGCCTGCTGCGCGAGTGCGACCGGATGACGCGGGTATGTCGGCACCACCGCCGTGCCCACCTCGATCCCGGGCACCTGGCTGCCGACGACGGCCAGCGTCGTCAGCGCGTCCAGGCCGAAGATGTTCGACAGCCAGGCCGAGGTGAACCCCTCGTCGGCGGCGCGGGCCAGCGTGTCGCGCATCTTCGTGAGCGCGTCCGGCTCGTCCGTGGCCGATAGCAGGATCCCGATGCGCATGGCGACTCCGATCGTCCTGCCCGCGGGGCGCGAGCGAGCTACGCCGGGGCGCGGGCGGTGGTTGGCGCGATGTGCGGCGCCTGTCACTATCGCGGACCGGACCATCGGGGTCGACCGCCGAGGGGCCAACCATCGAGGGAAAGGACTCAATGGCGAGCGGGTCGCGAGCCATGCCCGACGGACCTGCGAGGATCGGGGCATGCACGTTCCAGCGGCCGCCGCGGTGACCCCGTCCGCGGCACCGGCTTCCGAGCATCTGTTCGCCCGCGCCGGGCGGGTCACTCCTGGCGGCGTCAACTCCCCGGTCCGGGCGTTCCGGGCGGTCGGGGGCGTGCCGCGGTTCATGGTGTCCGGCAAGGGTGCCTATCTGACGGACGCGGACGGCCGGCACTATGTCGACCTGGTCTGCTCGTGGGGGCCGATGATCCTCGGCCACGCGCACCCGGACGTCGTCGACGCGCTGCACCGCGCCGCCGCCAGCGGCACCAGCTTCGGCACCCCGACCCCCGGCGAGGTCGAGCTCGCCGAGACGCTCGTCGACCGGGTCGCCCCGTTGGAGCAGGTCCGCCTGGTCAACTCCGGCACCGAGGCGACGATGAGCGCGATCCGGCTGGCCCGCGGGTTCACCGGTCGGTCGAAGATCGTGAAGTTCGCCGGCTGCTACCACGGCCACGTCGACGCCCTGCTGGCCGCCGCGGGCTCGGGCATCGCCACCCTCGGCCTGCCCGACACCCCCGGGGTGACCGGCGCGGCCACCGCCGACACCATCGTCCTGCCCTACAACGACCTCGCCCTGGTCGAGGCCGCGTTCTCGGAGCACGGCGACACGATCGCGGCGGTGATCACCGAGGCGGTGGCGGCGAACATGGGTGTCGTCCCACCCCTGCCTGGCTTCAACGCCGGCCTTCGCCGGCTGTGCGACCAGCACGGGGCGTTGTTCATCTTCGACGAGGTCATGACGGGCTTCCGGGTCTCCCGCGCCGGCTGGTGGGGCCTGGAAGGCGTGGCCGAGGGCTGGGCGCCCGACCTGTTCACCTTCGGCAAGGTCATGGGCGGTGGGCTGCCCGCCGCGGCCTTCGGCGGCCGGGCCGACGTGATGGCCCGGCTGGCGCCGGCCGGCCCCGTCTACCAGGCCGGCACCCTGTCCGGGAACCCGCTGGCCGTCGCCGCGGGGCTGGCCACGTTGCGGGCCTGTACGGACGAGGTCTACGCCACCGTCGACGCCCGCGCYGCCGACGTCGCCGGGATCGTGTCCACCGCCCTGACCGAGGCCGGCGTCGCGCACCTGCCGGCCAGCGCTGGCAACCTGTTCAGCTTCTTCTTCACCGACGCCGCCGCCGTCATCGACTACGCGGGTGCCGCCGCCCAGCACACCGCCCGCTACGCGGCCTTCTTCCACAGCATGCTCGACGCTGGCATCTACCTGCCGCCGTCCGCCTTCGAGGCCTGGTTCGTCTCCGCCGCCCACGACGACGACGCCGTCAACCGCATCGCCGACGCGGCCCCCGCCGCCGCCCGCGCCGCCGCGTCGGTGGCCGACCCGCCGGCCGCTGGCGCGCACGGGGCGGTGGCCCCGTGAACGAGGCGGCGGCGGAGCCAACCCCGGAGGCCGTGACCCCGGAGGCCGCGGCCCCGGTTGTCACGGTCCCGGATGCGGCGCCGCTCCGGGAGGTGGCCGAGCAGGGGACGACGACCGTTCACCTGGTCCGCCACGGCGAGGTGTTCAACCCCGAGAAGATCCTCTACGGCCGGCTGCCGAACTACCGGCTCTCGGAGGCGGGGGAGAAGCAGGCGAAGGTCACCGCGGAGTTCCTCGCCCGGCTCGACGTCGCGGCTGTCGTCGCGAGCCCGCTGATGCGCGCCCAGCAGACCGCCGCGCCGATCGCCGCCGCCCACCGGCTGCCCGTGCTCGCCGACCACCGGCTGATCGAGAGCCGCAACTTCTTCGAGGGCAGGGCGTTCGAGGCGAGCCCCCGCCTGCTGCGCGACCCGAAGATGTGGTCGGTGCTGCGCAACCCGCTGCGCCCGTCCTGGGGCGAGCCCTACACCGAGATCGCCGAGCGGATGCTGGGGGCCGCCGCGGAGTGGCGCGATGCCTTCTCCGGCCGGCACATCGTGCTGGTCAGCCACCAGCTGCCCGTCTGGACCGCCCGCCGGGCCCTCGAAGGTCGCCGCCTCTTCCACCGCCCTGACCGCCGCCAGTGCGCGCTGGCCAGCGTCACCTCCGCCGTCTACGGCGACGACGGCACCCTCCTGCGCGTCGACTACGCCGAGCCCAACGGCCCCACCGCCACCGGCTCCGGCTCCGTCGGCGCCTGATCAAACCCCGCGACTGACCTTGGTCCTTGGTGGTGCGGCGTCATGCTTTGCCGCCGTCGCCCCTCCCCTCGCCCCCGATGATCGCCGTTTGTGCCCTGCCGTGGTTGCCAGCGGGCCAGATCGTGACCACCGGAGGGCGCAACGGCGATCAGGTCGCGGGCCCGACCACCGGGGCGCCGGGCGCAGGTGGCGTTTCGTGCCGGTCCTGGCGTCGCGACGGTTGTCGGTCCGATGATCCTCCTCTTGGCTCTGAACAGGAGCCGTCCTGGCGGTGAAAGAGGAGGAAACATGCGGGTGGAGTTGGGCGAGCGGGTGGCACTGGTCACCGGCGCGTCGCGGGGGATCGGGCTTGCCATCGCGCGGGCGCTGGCCCAGAACGGTGCGCGGGTGATGCTGACCGCCCGCAAGCTGCCCGCGCTGGAGGAAGCAGCCGCGGAGATCTCTGGTGACCTTGCCGATGCCGAGGGGGCCGGCGAGGTGGCGGTGTTCGCGGCTCATGCCGGTAGCCCGGAGGGAGCCGAGGCCGCGGTGGCCGCGACGGTCGAGCGGTTCGGCGGGCTCGACATCCTGGTCAACAACGCCGCGACCAACCCGTACGCCGGCCCGTTGATCGACATCGACCTGCCGAGGCTGGACAAGACCATCGAGGTCAACCTGCGCGGCCCGCTGGTCTGGACGCAGGCGGCCTGGCGGGCGCGGCTGCGCGAGCACGGCGGGACAGTGCTGAACATCGCCTCCATCGGAGGGCTGAAGTACGGCGGGCCGCTCGGCGTCTACGACATGACGAAGGCGGCTCTGATCTACCAGACGCGCCACCTGGCGACCGAGCTGGGACCCGGCGTGCGGGTCAACGCGATCGCGCCCGGCCTGGTCCAGACCGACTTCGCCCGTTACCTGTGGACGGGCGCCGGCCCTGAGGCCGACTACGGCTGGGCGCTCGGTCGTATCGGCCAGCCCCCCGACATCGCGTCGGCCGCCCTGTTCCTGGTGAGTGACGCGGCCGCCTGGATCACCGGCGAGGTCCTGGTAGTGGACGGCGGCAGCCTCCTGGGCCCCCGCCTCGCCCCGACCCCGCTGCCCTCTACCGCCGGCTGACGCAGCTGCTGGTACTTGCTGCCTGCCTGCCTGCCTGCATGCCGGCCGCACGCGACGGGCCCGGTCGCCACGCTGCTCACCCGCCGGTCTGCCTCGAGCCCGATGGTCCTACCGCCCCGCCGGCTTTGGGTCCGTCAGCGCCTGGCGCTTCCGCGTGAGTTTCGTCGGGCCTGGAATCCCGCCCGCCGGGCGCACGGTGCCGACGAGCGCCGCGCCGACCAGCGGCAGGGCGGTAAGGACGAGCAGGCAGGAGTGGTAGGGCAGGCCCGTGACGAGTGCCGGAACCGCCGCCGCACCCACGAAGAGCACCGAGGTGTTCACCCCGACCGCGGCCGTGCGCCGTTCGCCGGCGCTGAGCGTCAGTAGGCCCACCAGGCCGGGGACGACCAGGCTCGTGCCCGCGACGTAGACGACGCTGCCGAGGACCATCGCCGGCAGCGCCCCGAGCTGCAGTACGCCCAGCCCGGCGGCCGCGGTCAGGAAACCGGCCGCGCTCTGTAGCCGTGGAGAACGCCCCACCCTGGTGCGGGCCACCAGTGGAGCCGCCAGCAGCCCCACACAGCCCACCGCCTCGAACRCCAGCAGCAGGCCCGTTCCCGCCTGATGGCCGTGGATCAGGCGTCCATCGACCGCGCGGTACATCGCCACGAAGGTCCCGAAGACCCCGAACGCGGCACCGAACACCGGCCAGATCCGGCGGTCGCCCACCAGTGCCCCGACCGACCGCGCCAGGCCTTCACCCGATCCACCGCCCGACGGCGGATCAGGCGCCAGGACGAGCCAGAGTGCCGCGGCCAGCAGGCCGTAGATCCCCGCGCTGACCCAGAACACCGCCGCCCAGCCGGCCCAGGCGAGAACGCCGGTGCCAAGGAGCTGGCCGACGATGCCGGCACCGAGCAGGCCGGTGGTCAGCAGGGCCAGGGCCGGCCCGCGCCGGGCCGGCGCGGTGCGCTCGGCGGTGAGGACCAGCGCGACCGGCGCGAACATCGCCGCGGCCAGCCCCTGCCCGGCGCGCACGGCGAGGAACACGCCAAAGTCACCGGTCAGCGGCGCCGCCGCGGTCACGACGGCCAATATCCCGGTCGCGCCGGCCAGCGTCCGCCGCGGGCCCCACCGCGCCGCGACCAGCCCCGCGGCGAGGAAGCCCGCCGCGTAGGCCAGCGCGAAGGCGCCGCTGGTCCAGCCCGCCGCCGCGTCGTCGACGCCGAACCGGAGCCCGGTAGGTCCGGCCAGCGGTACCCCGGCGTACAGCGCAGCCGGGATCAGCAGCGCGCAGATCGCCAGCAGGACGGTCGTCGCGTCCAGCGCGGTGACCTGCTCACGGTTCGCCGGACTGGCCGGACTGGCCGGACTGGCCAGAACTCGTACGCGGACTTCGTCGCGGCCGCGCATGAGCCTCAGCCCCCTACACCGTGAGCTCGGCGAGCTCGGCGAGCTCGATCGGTGTGACCCCGTCCCGGTCGGCCAGCCGCAGCTGCTCGGCGGTGTGGTATCCCCACCGGGCCCACAGGCTCGGCACCCCCGCGCGGACCGCGGCGACGACGTTGCCGAGGTTGTCGTCGACGAACAGCACCCGGGCGGGATGCCCCGCCCGCGCCCGCGCCGCGTTGATCGCCGCGGGCTTGTCCACGCAGTCGCCGATGATGTCCGCGACGTGTTCGCGCAGGCCGTGGTGGGCCAGGATCCTCCCCGCCGACACGGCGTCCTTGGCGGTCACGACCACCACCCGCCCGTCGTGGYGGGCGATCGCCGCCCCGACCTGTGGGTACACCCGGTGCGCTTCCAGCCACCGCCGCGGCGCGGTCAGCCGCAGCCTCGTGCGCACCGCGCCCGCCCGCCGCTCGAAGCCCGCGACGTCATCGGCGCTGAACGTMGCGAGCAGCATCTCGTAGCCATCCTGAGAGTCGACGGCGTCGACGTCGGGGTGGTGGGCGACGAGGAACCCGCCGAGGGTGCGGGCATACGGCCTGATCMGCCGGAAGTCGTCCACGAACCGGGCAGGCAGGATCGTGGCGTCCAGCTCCGGCGGCGGCCCGTCCGGGGCCCGGTGGTGGCCGTGCCAGGCGACCACCGCGCATTCGGTGAAGGCGTCACAGATGACGCCGTCGAAATCAAGGAAGAGCATCGTCGCAAGCTCCGTGTTGGATCCGCGTGAACGGGCTCGGCGCCGTCGTCAGCCCGCGGCCAGTACCGGCGCGGCGGCGGTACCGGCGTCGGCGGTGACGGCCTGGGCGGCGAGGGCCGCGGTGGTCTCGAAGACCGCCCGCATGAACCGGCCGACGTAGGCGTAGTAGGAGCAGGTGATGATGTTGCCGTCGACCACCACGTCGCTGTCGATGACATGGGCGCCGGCATTGACGACGTCGTCCCGCAGACCGATGTAGGCGCAGGCGTTGCGGCCGCGCAGCACGCCGGCGCTCACCATGATCCACGGTCCGTGGCACAGCCCGGCGACGACGCGGCCGGACTCGGCCATGCCGGCGACGAACGAGCGCACGCGACGGTCCTGGCGGACCCGGTCCGGTGCCTCGTGGCCACCMGTGCAGATCACCGCGTCGTAGGCGGCGACGTCGAGGTCGTCGAAGCTGATGTTGGGGCTGGCGGTCTTGTCCATCGGCAGGGGAACGCCGTACTTGCCGGTGACGGGCTCGCCATCGCGGGTGGCGACGTCCACCGTCCAGCCCTCCTCCAGCAGTCGGTAGTAGGTGTAGACCACGTCGTGGTCCTGGAAGCCGGGACCGGTGAGGATGACGGCGCTGCTCATGGTGGGTCCTTTCGGAGAGACGACCAGAGGTCCGACGCGCGCCAGGGCGTACTGACGAAGGCGCGGCGGCATGGCAATGACATGGCAATGGCCTGGCTGCCCGGCAATGGCCTGGCTGTCTGGCGAAGGCAGGCGGGGCGGGGCCGGCGCTACTGGGCGCCGCTGATCGACAGGTAGCTCCTGTCGGTGGCGACCTCGTCGCGGGACGCGCCGCCCAGCACGTCGACGCTGCCGTGCACCACACCGCTCATGCCGATGGGAACGTGGAAGAGCTCGGTCGGCAGCCGGCGGTAGTACAGGTCCATCCCGGTTCTGATCTCGTAGCTGAACCGGCGGTCCGGGGACGCCCGGCGGATGACCGCGTGCGGGATGTGCGGGGCGCGGCGCAGCGGGCTGCCGTCGAGATGGCTGGCCGTGGGCTCGTAGGCGGTCGTCGCGCGGTCGTAGCTGTCCGTCAGGCGGACCAGGTCGAACTTGTTGCGCGGCAGCTCCACCTCCACCAGGGCCAGCTGGGCGGAGCCGGTGTTGGTGGTGCCGTGGAAGGCCCCCGCGCCGATGCGCACCGCCGTTCCCGGGCCGACCTCGAACGCCCCGTCCAGTGTCGAGATCTCGCCGGTTCCCCCCAGGCACAGCAGATAGGTCACCTTGCGGGGATGGGCATGCACGGAGGTCGCGTGCCCGGGCTCGATACGCAGCTCCCAGACGTCATGGAAGTCGTCGGCGAAGACCCGGTACTCGCAGCCCCATGGTTTGTCGATATGTTCGTTGAGGTGCTCGTGGTGTTCCGGGTTTTCCTGTTGGGCCCGGCTGCCCCGGCGCAGCAACCGTTCCAGCTCGCGTACGTCCTTTTCGGACGTCCGTATGGCGATACGATCGATCGTCTCGGCGGAGGGCTGCCGGACTATTGTCACCGAAGAAGACATCACGCACTACTCCGATTTACTATCGGCCCGCAATTCGTGGAGGTGTCGGGAGGTGATCGCCTCGGGCAGCATGCTGCCACGGGAATCGCGTCCCGGCCAATAACGAATTGGCGCCGCGTCATCATCGCGGCGATGGCGATGATTAGTAGCCGACAGCGGTGACGGATAGCCGACACGACACGGCGAAGCCTTCGCCGCCGTGGGCCCGGCCCGTTGGCATCGCTGGCCCATCGGCATCGCCGACGTGTCAGTACGGCCTGCCCGTCAGTGCGGCCCGCCCGTCAGTACGGCCGGGCCGTCACCACAGCCGGGCCTGCAGCAGCAGCCGGGTGTGCACCTCAGCCAGGTGAGGCTGGGTCAACGATCCGGCGCGGACCGCGAGGAACAGGGTGTTGATGGGCGGGATCTCCGGGGTGTGCAGCTCCCGCAGGGATCCGTCGGCGAGATGGTCGGCGATCAGGTAGCGCGGCACGACTCCCACCCCGGCCCCCGCCAGCAGCGTGGAGATCACCCCGCGCAGGTCGTCGACGGTCACGACCACCCGCAGCCGGGGCAGCACCCCGAAGGCGAGCGAACAGTACTGGTGCAGCAGTGAGTCGCCGCTGGAGCCGGTGACCACGGCGACGTCCTGCAGCGCGACGGCCCCCCACTGGGAGAACCGCTCCGGGGTGAGCAGGCGGGCCCAGTCGTCGGTGCCGACCAGGACGAGGTCCTCGTCGCACAGGGCGGTCACCTGCAGCCGCCGGTCGCGGCTGTACACGCTGCTGATGACGATGTCCTGGTGGCCCTCGGTCAGGCCTTCCAGCAGGTTCTCCGCCGTCCCGAGCGTCACCTGGATGCGCAGGCCCTGGCGGACCAGGTCGGCCAGGGAGGGCAGTACCCGCGCCGAGGTCAGCTCCGGCGGCCCGCCGAGATGCACCACCCGGCTCAGCGGCCCACCGTCGCCCGTGATGCGCGCGACGATCACCTGCTCCAGCGCGTCGACGTGGTTGGCGATCTCGGTCGCCAGCCGTTCCGCGTCTCCGGTGGGCAGCACGCCCCGGCTGGTGCGGTCGAACAGCGGACGGCCGATGGCGGTTTCCAGGGCCTTGACCTGACCGGTCACCGCGGGCTGGCTGAGCCCGAGCTCCCGCGCGGCGCGGGTGAGCCCGCCGGACCGGTAGACGGCGAGAAAGGTGCGGAGAAGGTCAAGGTCGGGCCTCTGCTGCACGTCTTCCCCCAGCGGTCGGAGTGTGTTTCAGGCTCGTGCCGTTCCTCTTCGTTGCGCGGTCACCGGTATCTCCCGGGCGCGGGCGGATTTCGGCGCGGCCGTGCTTCCGGGCGAAAAGCCGCCGGGCCAGGTCGTTGTTCACCCGGCACCGGTCAATTATCACCACTTCCGATCACGGGCCACTGTGCGCTCCCTCGGGCCGCGGACAAGGTGGTTCCGGACACTTCGTTGTTTTCTTCGGATTGTCAGCGCAATACGGCGCGTTCGGAAGGCATGCGGCGGTGTGTTGCCGCTGCGCCGCGCGGTACCGGCCGGTGAACGCTCACGGCGGCCACCCGCGGCGCGCGCCGGCGGACCGACCCGCCTCGGCCTGCGAGACTCGGCGGGAGGGAGCATGATCGAGGGGATGAGCATGATCCGCAGCTCCGGACCACCACGGGTCCTGATCGTCGTCAGCAGCTGGACCCGGCTGGGGAACACCGGCCGGGCCACGGGTTTCTGGCTGCCAGAGGCCGCGTATCCCTGGTGGGAGGCGAGCGCCGCCGGCTACCAGGTCGACATCGCGAGCATCCTCGGCGGCCGCCCACAGGCCGACGGAGTCGACCACAGCGACCCGGTGCAACGCCTCTTTCTCGGCTCCCAGGACGTCCGCGACGCGCTGGACGGCACTCCGGCGGTGAGCGAGGTCGATCCGGCGGACTACGCGGCGGTCTTCCTCGCCGGCGGATACGCCGCCATGTGGGACATGCCGGACAACCCGGCCCTCGGTGCGCTGGTCGCGGCGGTCTGGACCGCGGGTGGCGTCGTGAACGCCGTCTGCCACGGGCCGGCGGGGTTGCTCCCTGCTCGGCGCGACGACGGAACCCCGCTTGTGCGAGGTCTGCGGGTCACCGGCTTCAGCCACGACGAGGAGCGCAAGGCCAGCATGATCGGCGTCGTCCCGCTGCTGCTTCCCGATGCGCTGACCGCGCTGGGGGCGCACTACGAGTCCGGCCGTAGCTACGCCCCTCGGGTGGTGGTCGACTCGAGGGTCGTCACCGGCCAGAACCCGGCGAGCGCCCCCGAAGCCGCCCGGATCACCATGCAGCTTGTCGCCGATGCCGCCAGCCATAAAAAATCTTATGGCCCGGGCCTTGGCGCACATTAGACGGCACCTGCTCCCGCACCTACCGTCGGCCCCGACAGATCTTCAGCACGACCCAGATCTTCAGGACGACACGGAGAGGCTGCCGACGATGGCTCCGAACAAGCGAATCCTGATCGCCCTCACCAGCCACAGCGACCTGGGTGCGACCGGGCGCGGTACCGGTTTCTACGTCTCCGAGGCCGCGGACCCGTGGCAGGTGTTCCGGGCGCACGGCTACGAGGTCGACCTCGTCAGCACCGCCGGCGGCGAGCCGCCCCGAGACGGCGTGAAGCCCGACGACCCGACCCAGCGGAGGTTCCTCACGGACCCCGACATCGCCGCCAAGCTGCGCGCGACCCCGACCCCCGACCAGCTCGACCCGGCGGCGTACGACGCGATCCTCTACGCGGGCGGCCACGGCACCATGTGGGACTTCCCCGGCGACACCGACCTGGCGGAGCTCGCCCGTCGCATCTACGAGGACAACGAGGGCGTCATCGCCGCGGTCTGCCACGGCCCGGCCGGACTGGTCAACATCACCCTTTCCAACGGCCGCCCCCTCGTCGAGGGAAAGAGCCTCGCCGCGTTCACCAACGACGAGGAGCACGCGGTCGGCCTCGCCGACACCGTTCCGTTCCTGCTGCAGAGCAGGCTGGAGGACCTCGGCGCCAAGCACCTCGGCGCCCCCAACTTCGCGGCGCAGGTCGTCGTCGACGGCCGACTGGTCACCGGGCAGAACCCGGCCAGCGCCACCGGGGTCGCCGAAAAGGTCATCGAGGTCCTCGCGGGCCGTCCCTGACCCAGCGGTCAGGAGAGGTCGGCCCGGGCGGGCAGGGCGTCGTAGGCGCCGGGGCGGGTGATGGTCAGGGCGGCGGCCGACTGTGCCCGGTAGACGGTGTCGGCCTGGGTCGCCCTTGCGACGTGGTGGGCGGAGAAGACCGCGGTGAAGGCGTCGCTGGCGCCGGTCGTGTCGATGACCTCCGTGGGATGCGCCGGGTAAGCGCGGGTCGTCGCGCCGTCGTAGACCGCGCAGCCGCGTTCGGCGAGGGTGACGCAGACCAGTGGGACGGCGAGCATCCGGCCGACGGCTTCGGCCAGGTTCTCGGCGGGACCGTCGCGGGCCGGGTGGCCGTCGGGCAGGAGGGCGCGCGCCTCAAGCTCGTTCGGGATGAGGACGTCGACGAGATCCCACCGCACGGCGTCGAACTGCTGGCGATCGGCGGGTCGCGGCGCGGGGTTGACGATGACCAGGGCGCCCACGGCCCGGGCGATCCCGGCGACGGGGGAGATCGCCTCGGGAGTCTCGAAGGTGAGCAGGACGGCGTCGGCGCCGCGAATGGCCTGCTCCGCCCGGGCGATGACCTCGGACGTGACGGCGTACTCGTCCGGGACGCGCCAGACGAAGGCGTTCCGGCCGTCGGGGGCGGTGAACACGAGACAGATGGGGGTCGGCACGGTCGGGTGCTGGGCGATCGTGGTCACGTCGATGCCCTCGGCGGCGAGCGTCGCGAGCAGCGACGATCCGACCGGGTCTACGCCGAGCACCCCGACGGCCGAGACACGGGCGCCAGTACGGGCGAGGGCGACGGCCTGGTTTAGGCCCTTGCCGCCCGGGACCGTCCGGACCGACTCGGGGCGCAGGTCGTCGCCCCAGTCCGGGAGACGCGGGGTGCCGATCAGGCAGTCGGCGTGGTACGAGCCGACCACGACGAACCGCAGGTCGCGGACCGGTCGCGGCGTCCTGATGTCAGTAGTCAACCCGCCCCCTTCCCCGGACACGATGCGTGATCCTAGGGGCCGGCCGTGCGCTGCCACCGGGACGGTCGGGCCGGCCACCTGGAGCGGCCGCCCGGAGCGGCACGCGGGACGGCCAGGCGGCGACCGGCGACGGGTCCGGTCAGCTGCCGGCGCCGGGCAGTGTCTCGGAGAGTTCGATCATGTTGCCCCAGGGGTCGCGCAGGAAGGCGAGCCGCCGGCTGATGGCCTCGATCTCGAACGGTTCCCCGATCAGGTCGACCCCTCGGGCGGCGAGCTCCGCCCGGGCCCGGTCGACGTTGTCGACATGAAGGCACAGATGCTGGTATCCGCCGTATTCCAGACTGACCGCCAGGTCGTCGAGGACGGGGTTCGGATTCGGCACCGGCCCGCCGAGCAGCTCGAGATGGAAGTCGTCATCCGCGGCCGGGCTCAGATAGGCCAGCAGCAGTTCTCCGTATGGCCATTCCCGTAGGACCCTGAAGTCGAGCTTCTCGGTGTACCAGCGCTTTGCGGCCTCGTAGTCCGGGACGCGGACACCGACGTGGTGTCCGGTGACCGAGGCGAAAGGGCTCGAGGTGTTCTTCGGCGGATGCGGGGGCATCGGCATTGCGGGCTCCTGGGAACGGCGGCTCTCGGTGAGCCGAGGCGGTGGTCCGGGTCGTTCGAAGTCAACACCGGCGGGACAACCGTCCGCCCCACGCTGACCGGCCCTGCTCGGGCGGGGTCCGCTGAACCTGGTTCTGGCCGTACCAGGTTCCGTCTTCCGCCGTGGCCACGGCCGCGCGGATACTCGCGGGATGGCTCTGGAGGCGATGGACCGATCGGCTGAGCTGCGGGACTTCCTACGTTCGCGACGCGCTCGGCTCAGCCCCGCGGACGTCGGGCTTCCCTGGCGGCACGACGGCCGCCGGGTGCCGGGGCTGCGCCGCGAGGAGGTCGCGATCCTCGCCGGGGTCAGCGTCGACTACTACACCCGGCTGGAGCAGGGCCGTGCCCGCAACGTCTCCGACCAGGTACTCGACGCCCTCTCGGCGGCGCTGCGACTCGACGGCCTGGAACGCGACCACCTGCGCCTGCTCGCCCGCCCGCGGCGCTCGATGCCCGAGACCGCTCACCCGGGCGGTGCGGATTTCGGCGCCCGCGGCGTCGGCGGTGTCGATGGCGCTGGCCGCGCCGCGGGCGGTGTGGCCGGGCAGGCACGGCCCAAAGCGTCCGCCGCGGTCCGCGCCATGGTCGACGCACTCGATCCCGTACCGGCGATCCTGCACGGCCCACTGCTGGAGGTGCTGGCGATCAACCGGATGGGCGCGATCCTCTTCGACGACTTCGCGGCCATGCCCGTGCGGGAACGGAACATGGCTCGCTGGACATTTCTGGACCCCCGGGCGCGCGCCGTGTACCCGCGCTGGGAGACCGTGGCCGCGCAGATGGTGGCGATTCTTCGCCGGGCGGCGGGACAGCGGGTCGACGACCCGGCGCTGAACGATCTCGTCGGTGAGCTCACCGTACGTTCCGGCGATTTCGCGCGGTGGTGGGCCGACCACGCGCTCTTCCAGCACACCCACGGGGCGAAGACCGTCCACCATGATCTCGTCGGCGATATGGATCTGCGCTACCAGTCACTAGTGCTCCCGCAGGACCCGGGCCAGAACCTCATCCTGTACACGGCGCTCGCCGGGTCGCCCACGGCGGAGAAGCTCGGTCTGCTTTCCACCTGGGACCCGCGACCCGGCGCGTCCACCGCCGAGCTCGGGGCCCGGCCGGTCAGCTCGGCGTGATGGGTGGGAGGAGGCCGCGTTCGAGGGCGATGGTGACGGCGCGGGTGCGGTCGTCGACCTGGAGCTTGGCGAAGATCCRCAGCAGGTGGGTCTTGACGGTGGCCTCGCCGATGAACAGCTCGCKGGCGATCTCGGCGTTGGTGCCGCCGCGGGCGACCGCCGCGAGCACCTCGGTCTCGCGGCGCGTCAGGGTGACCGGCTCCGGCGCGCGCAGGCGGGAGGCCAGCCGGGCGGCGACGGGCGGGGCGAGCACGGTCTCGCCGCGCGCCGCCGCGCGGATCGCCTCGGCGAGCGTGTCGAGCGGGGCGTCCTTGAGCAGGTAGCCGGCGGCGCCGGCCGCGACGGCGCGGACGATGTCCGCGTCGCCGTCGTAGGTGGTCAGCACGAGCACCGCGACGCGCGGATGGCTCGCGCTGATCCGCTCGATGGCCGCCACGCCGTCCAGGCGCGGCATCCGTAGATCCATGAGCACTACGTCGGGCAGCAGCTCCCCGGTCTGGGCGACGGCCTGCTCGCCGTCGGCGGCGGTGCCGACGATCCGCAGGCCGGGCTGGCTGGCGAGCATCCCGACCAGTCCCGACCGCACCACCGGGTGGTCGTCGGCGACGAGGACCCCGATCGTCGCCTGCTCCTCGCCCGTCATCACGATCTCCGCTTCCATCCGGGTGCCTGTGCCTGTGCCTGTGCCTGTGCCGGTGGTGCAGGTGCCTGTGGCGTCACCGCTGGCGTATGACCCGGGCTACCACCTGCGTGCCGGCGCCCGGCGCCGACGTGACCAGCAGCTCGCCACCGGCCTCCTCCACCCGGCGGCGCATGCCGACCAGCCCGCTGCCGGTCTCGGTACCCACCGCGAAGCCGACCCCGTCGTCCACGACCCGCAACGTCGCCTCGCCAGGCCGGGCCGTGTCCAGGGCGACGGTCACCCCGGACGGCGAGGCGTGCCGACGGGCGTTCGTGAGGGCTTCCTGGGCGGCGCGCAGCAGCATCAGCTCCTCGGCCGGGAGCAGGCCCGACGGGCCGCCGGTGGCGATTGTGCCGCCGTCGCCGTCGCCGTCGCCGTCGCCGTCGCCGTCGTTGCCGGTCGGCTCGGGGGTGAACCGGATGTCGACCTCGATGCCGGTCTCCCGGGTGAAGCGGCCGGCGAGCTGGGTGAGCGCGTCGCGAAGGCTGGTGCCGTCCAACTCGACCGGCGACTGGGCCGCCACCAGGGCGCGTGCCTGCGCCAGGTTCTCGCTCGCGACCTCCTCGACCAGCTCGAGGCGTTCGCGCGCGGCCGCCGGGTCGGCGCCGAGCTGGGCGATGGCGGTGCGGGCCAGCATGAGGATGCTCGTGTAACCCTGCGCGAGCGTGTCGTGGACGTCACGGGCCATCCGGTCCCGCTCGGCCTGCGCGCCGCGCTCGCGCTMCAGCGCCGCGACCTCCGCCCGCGCGCTCTCCAGCTTCTCGATCAGACGCGCCTGCTCGCGGCTGCGGTCGAACAGGCTGTGGACCCAGATGCCCATCAGCAGAGCGAACGCGACCCCGATCGCCTGGTTGGCGATCAGGCTGACGAGATCCGGCCGGTCCCGCGCCGGGCGCAGCGCCATCCCGACGATGCTGGCGGTGACCAGCGCGAGCGACCAGAAGGTGCCCGGGAGTGGCCGGTCGACCAGGGACCACACCTGGGCGTAGACGATGAAGAAGATGAACAGCGTGTCCGGATCGGTCCTGGCCAGCACGCCGATCCCGGCGACGAGCACGACCAGGTAGACGACGATGAGCGCGCGGCCGCGGGGTGACACCCTGGCCGCGGTCAGGCCCACCCGGCCGGCCACCGCGTAGGCGAGCACGATCGCGCCGATCGCGGCCAGCGCCGCCGGGCGGCACCAGGGCTCGGACAGGTCGTTGGTCAGGATCGTGAGCACGGCGAGCGCCGCGAGGATGACGAAGGACCCGTGCAGGCCCACCAGCACCCGGCGCCAGACGCGCGCGCCCATGGGCGGGCCCTCGTGCGTCGACGGGTCGGCCTGGCTGGGCAGCAGGAACGAGCCGACGCCGCGCCAACACCTCGTCACCAGTGCCGCGCCCGAGTTCACCTGTGAACCTCCGCCTCGACCCACTGCGCCACGACAGGACCCATTGCGCCACGACAGATGGTCTAACGACTCTGGGGACAGAGGCCGCCGGGTGCGCGAAGAAGAGCATTTTCGCGCACCCTTGGCCCTTAGGAGACGCGGCGCCAGCGGAAGCGACGGGCGCAGACGATGATGCCGACGACGACCCAGGCGGCGAGGATGAGAGCCGTCCGGCCGTGCTCCCAGCCACCGGCCACCTCTGCGCTCGCGGCGGCGTCGGGCAGGAACACCGAGCGCATCCCCTGTGTCAGCCACTTCAGCGGGAAGATGCTCGCGATCGTCTGCATCCAGCCGGGCAGGTCGCTGTAGACGAAGAAGACTCCGGAGAAGAACTGCAGCACGAGCGCGATCGGCACGATGATCGTGTCCGCGTTCTTCGCTGATTTCGGCAGCAGCGACACGGCGAAGCCGAGCGCCGTCCCGGCCAGCGTGCCCAGCAGCGTCACCCAGCCGAACGTCAGCCAGTGGGCGGCGTCCACGGGGAACGGGACGTCGAAGGCGAAGCGTGCCACCACGACCAGCAGGGCCAGCTGGGAGACGGTCGTCACCAGCACCTGGGCCGCCTTGCCGGCCAGGTAGGAGATCGCCGGCGTGCCGAGCGCCTGCAGCCGGGCCAGCTCGCCGGCGTCTCGCTCGCCTGCGATCCGGATGCCCAGCTGCTGGAACGTGTTGAGGATGATGCCGGTCGCGGCGATGCCGGCGGTGAAGTACTGGACGTAGGTGACGCCGCCCGCGACGTCGCCGCCCATGTCGATCGACCCGAAGATCACCAGCATGATGATCGGGTAGAAGAAGGAGAAGACCAGCGCCTGGCGAGCGCGCAGGTAGAGCCGAAGCTCGAGCGCGGCCCGCGCCCGGGCGATCCGCGCCGCGCTCGGGGGTGCCGCGACCGGGCCGCGGGCGAGGACGGGTTCGGTGGCGGTGGTAGTGGTGGTGGTCATGACCCACTCCTGGTGGTGACGCGCGGCTGGTGCGGCAGGTCGGGTTCGGAGGTCGGGTCGGGCTCGGCTGGCTGGGCGGGTTCGGCCGGTCGCGGGGTCTCGCCGTCGGCGGCGCTCAGCAGCTCGAGGTAGATGTCCTCGAGGGTGGGGCGGCGGATCTCCAGGTCCTCGATCTCATCGCCGCCGGGCGTCTCGGCCAGCAGCTGGCGGACGACCGCCGTCGGGGTCCGGGTGGTGACCTCGTGGACCAGATCGCCGGTGCGCCAGCGGACGGTCGCGCCGTCGCGTAGCTCGCCGCCGAACTCGGCCGTCGGCGCGACCTCGAGCAGCCGCCCGTGCGCGATCACCCCGACCCGGTCGGACAGCCGCGCCGCCTCGTCCAGGTAGTGGGTGGTGAGCAGGATCGTCGTCCCGTCGGCGCGCAGCTTCGTGACCAGCTCCCACAGCTGCCGGCGGCCCTGGGGGTCGAGGCCGGTCGTCGGCTCGTCCAGGAAGAGCAGCTCCGGACGGCCCTGCACGCCGAGCGCGACGTCGAGCCGGCGGCGCTGACCGCCGGACAGGTTGACGATCCGGGTGTTCGCCTTGTCACTGAGACCGACGGCCTCGATCAGCTCGTCGGCGGGCCGCGGCGACGCGTGGTACGCGGCGAAATGGCGGACGGCCTCGGCGACGCTGAGGTCGAGCGCCGCGCCGGTGGTCTGCGCGACGACGCCGATCCGTGAGCGCCAGCCCCGGTTCGCGCTGGCGGGATCGCGGCCGAGCACGGTGACGCCGCCGCCGTCCCTGGAGCGGAACCCTTCGAGGATCTCGACGGTGGTCGTCTTGCCCGCCCCGTTGGGCCCCAGCAGCGCGAAGCACTCTCCGGCCTCGATGGTCAGATCGAGATCATGGACGACGGCCCGCCCGTCATACGTCTTGCGCAATCCCGAAATCTCTATCGCTGGCATACCGCCACGATCTCCGCCGGAATGCCTCTCGCGGAACCACCGGGAGTTGGGCCGTGGTGTCCACCGATCGGTGGACACCACGCACGCGGGCCCGGCGCGTCGGCACCGGTGTGGCAACGGCGGGTCTGCACCCGCCGTCAGTCCTTCGGTAGGCCGCTTAGCGGTTCGAGAGGGTGCCGGTGCCGAAGTTGCACTTGTGCCCGGTACCCCCGAAACCGGGGCGAGAGATGTCGAAATCCAAGGTGTTGTCCCGGCCGGTCATGTTGTGATACACCACGTCGCAGGTATGGCCGGTCGCCTTGTCGGTCACTGTGATCACCTGCGGGCCCTCGTACATCGCTCCAGAAGTCCAGGACGTCTCGCCCGCGCTGTCCCACACCGCGAACGACGAGATCGGGAAGCCGGTGGAGGAGCTGGCGCGACCGCCGAAAACGAGGATCCTGACTCGGTCCTTGGGGATTGCCGTACCCCCATCGGTGATGCTTCCGCTGACACGGGTCGTCCCCGGGTCCGCGAGGGTGGGGACGGCGATTCGCCCGATGGGCGCGGAGTAGGCCCAGCCGTCGGTGTTGGGGTTGAAACGTTCGACTTCGAAGCGCGGGTGAACGTACTCCCGGTCGCGGTTGATGTCGGGGTAGAACTCCACCGACAGGGTTGCGGTGCGCCGACCCCAGTCCGTCCGCACGTAGCGGCCGGTGACGATGTCCCGCTGAATGTTTCCCATGAAGTACCCGAACGGGAAAAGTAGCCCCTGGCCGGCTTGGAACCGGGTGTAGGTGGTATAGCTTCCACGCTCTTCACAGGCATTGATGTATGTTTCTGCCAGATTCTGGCAGGGCAGGTACTTGTTCGTGGGGGAGCCAAGCACCAAATCCACGCCCACCGCGCCGGAAATCGGCAGCAGCCCGCCATGGAGGTCGGTGTAACCCTCGAACGGTATCGCGACGCCATAACGGCGCGATGGGTCTTTCGGGAACTGCGTGGTGTCGGCGGCCCAGGCCCCCGCGGAACTCATCGCCATGAACAGAAGGTTGAGGACCACCGCGAACGCCGCCGCCGCATACGTGACCCGCCGTGTCCGGCCCGAAAGAGTGCCAACCAGGACCGGCTTCCACTTCAGCACGCTTCGCACCCCAGACGCTGCTACGCAGAGTGACAACACAAAGGGTGACCATACATATACGCAGAGCGATGATCTGTGATCGGGCCGTCGCCGTCGCCGTCGCCGTCGCCGTCGCCGTCGCGGTCCGGTGCGTCGACGTCGGCATCGGCGCGTCGCGGGGTCGCCGGCCGGCAGGGAGAGCGGAAGGCGCGTGGCGGGKCCGTTCGRGCCCGATCGATGGCCGGTGAGCTTCACCACGCCGCACCGCCGTCACACCCAACGTCGCGTCCGCGTTCCGCCCATCACGCCTGGGCCCGCATCAACCGAGCACGGGTACGCGACCGTGATGGACCGGGGCCGAGTGGGGCGTGTACGAACGGCGCGACTTACTGTGTAGGGGAAGTTCTACGAGTGGTCGTAGACACCGTGTCGGAGCGGCGGGCGTGGCGCACATACTGGGTGGCGTGCTGGAGATGCGACGGCGGGACTCGTGTGTGCCGCGGACCTCCCAGATCGCTTCGCGATCCGGCAGGGACCCCGGGCGTGCGCCGGTGCCCGATGCGCTGCCGGTGACCCGGCGGCGGTTCGCCAGGATCGCGGGGGTGCCGGCCGCGCTGGCGCTGGTCGTGGGCCTGGTGCTTGCCGGCTGCTCGACGGGCTCGAACGCGGTCGACGCGACCGGCGGCGGCAGTTTCGGGTTCGTGCAGCAGGCCGCCGGGCAGGACTTCGTCCCGCCGGCCGACCGTAAGCCGGCTCCCAGGCTGGCCGGTACCACGCTGACCGGAGAGAAGCTGGATATCGCGTCGCTACGCGGCAAGCCCGTTGTGATCAACTTCTGGGCGAGCTGGTGCGCGCCCTGTCGCGAGGAGACGCCCCACCTCGTCGAGCTAGCGGGGAAGAGACCGGGCGTCGCGTTCGTCGGGGTAAACGAGAAGGAGCAGGGCGTCTCGCCGGGTCTGGCGTTCGCCCGGGACCACGGGGTCACCTACCCCAGCATCTTCGACAAGAACGGCATCCTCGCGGTGGGCTGGCCGATCGCGCTGGGGCTGCCGTCCACGGTCGTGCTCGACGCGAAGGGCCAGATCGCGGCCCGGTTCACCGGCGCCGTCTCGACCGAGGGGCTCACCGCGGTCCTCGACCAGCTGTCGGCCGAGACGTGATCGCCCCGAGCAGCGACTCGCTGGCCCCGCACGCGGGGGACGGCGAGTGAGCGTCACCGGGTTGGTCACCGACGGACCCCTGTTGCTCGCGACCCCGGTCGCCGCCGCTGCCGGCCTGTTGTCCTTCTTCTCGCCCTGCGTTCTGCCGCTCATCCCGGGCTACCTCTCTTATGTCACCGGCCTGTCCGGCGCCGACCTGGAAGGCGAGCCTTCGACGGCGAGGAAGCGACAGGCCGCCGTTTCCTCAGCCTCGGATACGGACGCCGACCCGGCGGACGCGGTGCCTGAGGCGGCGCTCGTGGCCGCCGGAGTGGCCGCGTCGCCGCCGCCCGGCCTGGTCGCCGACGGCGTGCGGCCGGCGCATCAGTCGCCGCCCACCAGGCCCTCGACCGAGGGACCGGCCTCCGGCCAGCGGGTCGCGGGTCGGCCGCGGCCGACCGCGAGCACGACCACGGCTGCGACCACGACGGCCGTCCGGCGCGGGCTGGGCCGGCTGGGCGCCCTTCGTCGAGCGGGGCGGGTGACCGCGGGGACCGGGCTGTTCGTGCTCGGGTTCACGGTGGTGTTCGTGTCCTACGGCGCGGCCTTCGGCGGGCTCGGGCAGTGGTTGACGGTGCACCAGGCCGGGGTCGCCCAGGTGCTCGGCGCGGTCACGATCGCCATGGGCCTGTTGTTCGCCGGCGCGTTCTCCCGGCTCTCCCTGGCCAACCGGGAGTTCCGGATTCACCGGCTGCCCGCCAAGGGCCTGCTGGGCGCGCCGGTGCTGGGCGCGCTGTTCGGCCTCGGCTGGACGCCGTGCCTCGGCCCGACCCTCGCGGCCGTGCAGGGGCTGGCAGTGCAGAGTGGTACTCCCGGCCGCGGCGCGTTCCTGTCCGCGGTGTACTGCCTCGGCCTCGGGGTGCCGTTCGTCGTCGTCGGGCTCGCCTTCCGACGGGTCGCCGGCGCGCTGCGCGTGGTGCGTTCGCACGCCCGGCTGCTGACGGTCGCGGGCGGCGTGCTGCTCGTCGCCGTCGGGGTCCTGCAGGTGACCGGGCAGTGGGCGGACCTGGTCGCGACGCTGCGCCCCTACGCCCCCGGATTCGCGGAGACGCCGCTGTGACGCCACCCTCGACGACTTCCGTACCGAAGGCACCGGCCGCGAACGGGCCGGGCTCGGGAGAGCCGGACGCTCCGCTGCCCGCCGCGGGCGCTGGTACCGACCAGATCGTCGCCCATCCGGATGAGTTCTCCATCCCGGAGACGCCCGCCGCGCGGGCGGCCGCGACGAAGCCGAGGTCGAAGGCGAATGCCACGGCCGCCGGCGCCGGCGGAGGCGCCGCCGGTAGGGACGGCGTGGACGGCGGGGACGGCAGCCCGGCCCGAGCCGGTGGGCGCGGCCAGATCGCGCGGCTGCTCGACCCGCCGCGGCGGGCCTGGCGGGTGCTCACCAGCATGCGCACCGCGCTGATCCTGCTGTTCCTCCTGGCGGTGGCGGCCATCCCCGGCTCGCTCATCCCGCAGCGCACCATCAACCCGCTGAAGGTGCAGGAGTACTACGCCGCCCACCCGACCTGGGCGCCGATCCTGAACCGGCTCGGTGGATTCCACGTCTTCGGGGCGCCGTGGTTCGCGGCGATCTACCTGCTGCTGTTCATCTCGCTGATCGGCTGCCTGTGGTCGCGTGTGCAGTGGCACCTGCGGGCGCTCGTCGGCCGGCCGCCGGCGGCGCCGGCAAGGCCAGGCCGGCTGGCCGGCGGGTCGTCCTGGGCGAGCACGCTCCCGCCCGAACAGGCCGTGGCGTCGGCGGCCAAGGTGCTGCGCCGCCGGCGGTTCCGGGTGGCGGTGGCGCCGCCCGGCGCGACCCGCCCCGGCGGCGGCCCCGACCACTCGGTCGCGGCGGAGAAGGGCTACCTGCGCGAGACCGGGAACCTGATCTTCCACATCGCGCTCGTTGTCGTCCTGCTCGGCGTCGGCCTCGGCTCCTGGTTCGGTTACCAGGGCACCGTCCTGGTGATCCAGGGCGACGGCTACTCGAACACGCTGATCTCCTACGACCAGTTCAGCTCCGGCCAACTGGTCGACACGGCCAAGCTGCGACCGTTCTCCCTCAACCTGGACGACTTCAAGGCCACCTATGAGGCGAACGGCCAGCCCAAGGACTTCGTGGCGACGGTCGCCTACGCCGACGACCTGGACGCCCCGGCGAAGCGCGCCGAGATCCGGGTGAACCACCCGCTGAAGATCGGCAGCAGCAAGATCTACCTGTTGGGGCATGGCTACGCGCCGCACTTCGTGCTGCGCGACAAGAGCGGCAAGACGGTGTGGGAGTCGTACGTGCCGTGCACCCCGCGGGACGCGATGTTCACCTCGACCTGCACCGTCAAGATCCCCGACACCGGGCTGCCGGCCACCGGGCAGCTCAGGACGCCGCAGCAGCTGGCCTTCTCCGGCTTCTTCACCCCGACGACCAGCTTCGACCCGGCCCGGGGCCCCGTCTCGATCTACCCGGGGGCGGTCGCGCCCGGGGTGATCCTCACCGGCTGGGTCGGCAACCTGCACGTCAACGAGGGCATCCCGCAGAACATCTACGCGCTCGACACACGGGACCTCAAGCAGTTCAGCACCAACGGCCCGAGCGGGGACGCGAGGATCGCCCAGCTGCTGGCCCCGAACGACCCGAAGAACCGCACGATGACCGGCCTGCCCGGTGGCCTGTCGCTCGAGGTCGACGGCCTGCGCGAGTTCGCCACCTTCGAGACGAAGTCCGACCCGTACAAGAGCCTGGTGCTCTACGCGGCGATCGCGATCATCGCCGGGCTGGTGACGAGTCTGCGGATTCGCCGCCGCCGGGTCTGGGTCCGCGCCCGCCCGGCTGCCGGCGCGGGGAGCACCGTCGAGATCGGCGGCCTGTCCCGCTCGGACGCGGAGGGCTTCGCGGCCGAGCTCGCCGCCCTCACCGGCCAGATCCGGGTGGCCACGGAGCCTCCCGGCCTGGCCGCATCGCCGCCCCCGGCTCAGCCATCGCCGGCTCAGCCACCCCAGGCTCAGCCGTCGCCAGTTCAGCCATCGGCCGCCCCGGCGGCGACCAGCCCAGCCCGGGACGCCACGGACACCAGCGGGCAGGCGGAACCCTCCGCCGAACCCGATGACCAGAACAACCCCTCCAGCACCAGACGGGAGCCGTGATGGCCGTCAACGAGGGCCTCGCCCAGCTGTCCGATCATCTCTATGGCGGCAGCATGGCGGTCTACGCGGCCGCGATGCTCGGCTACGCCGCCGAGTTCGCCTTCAACCGCTTCGGCCGAACCGCGACGGACGCGGCCGGCGCCGGTGCCGGCGAGGCGGTGGCGGCGGGCGCGGCGCGCGAGCCGGCGCTCGTCGGCGCCGCCGCCCGGTCGGCCGCCGCGGCCGGGACCGCCCAGCTCGCCGGCAGCGCCCCTGGCTCTGAGCTGGCGACCCCAGCCGGGAAGGCGGCGCCAGCCGTCGGCACGACAGCCGGGCGCGCCGGTGGCGACGCCCCGGACTCGGCCGACGGCGAGGCCGAGCCGGCCAGGGCGCGTCTCATCGGCCGGATCGCCGTGGTGCTCACGGTGCTCGGCTGGGGGCTGCACATCAGTTCCATGGCGACCCGCGGCTTCGCGGCCCACCGGGTGCCCTGGGGCAACATGTACGAGTTCTCGTCGATGATCTGCCTGATCGCGATCACGGCGTTCCTCGCGCTGATGATCCGTTACCCGGTGCGTTGGCTCGGCGTGTTCGTCACGTTCCCGGTGCTGGTGTACATGGGGTTCGCCGGGACGGTGCTCTACGTCGCGGCCGGGCCACTGGTGCCGGCGCTGAACTCGTACTGGCTGAAGATCCACGTGGTCGCCGCGATCCTGTCCAGCGGCATCTTCCTGGTGTCCGCGGTGATGACGGTGCTGTTCCTGGTCAGGGACCGCTGGGAGCACAGGCTGGCGGAGGTCGCCGCCGGCCGGGCCGATGTCTCGGGAGCGATGCGCAGCCGAGGCGGCATCGTGATGCGGCTGCCGTCGTCGGGCACGCTCGACACGCTGACCTACCGGCTGATCGCCTTTGGCTTCCCGATCTGGACGTTCGCCGTCATCGCCGGCGCGATCTGGGCCGAGGCCGCCTGGGGCCGGTACTGGGGCTGGGACCCGAAGGAGACCTGGTCGTTCATCACCTGGGTCTGTTACGCCGCCTACCTGCACGCACGGGCGACCGCCGGCTGGCGCGGCCGCAAGGCCGCGGCCGTCTCCCTGGTCGCCTTCAGCGCCCTGTTCGTCGACTACTACCTGGTCAACCTCGTCATCTCCGGCCTCCACTCCTACGCGGGCGTCTGACCGGGACGAGCGGAACCCGGCGAGGCGCTCCGCGTCTCGCCGGGTGACTGCCTCAGCCGGATGGCTGCGGGTGACTGCCTCAGGCGCGGGGGGACGGGCCGTCGGGGTCCTGGCGGCGCAGGCGCTCGGAGAGTTCGAGCAGGAACTCGGGGTCGTCGTCGGGGCCGCGCGGGCGGTCGGGCTGCTCGAGCCAGTGGACGCGCCCCCGCGCACGGCCCAGGCCGCTGGAGCGGCGCGGCGGCACGGCGTCCCACCGGCCGGAGCCGCCGTAGGCCGGGTGCTGGCGACGGGCGGAGCGCGCGCCGCCCCGGCCGATGGCCGACCGCGGCCGGCCGAAGATGAACCAGAGCACGCAGCCGATCGGCCCGAGCAACAGGCCGAAAAGCAGGATGATCATGATCCAGACGGGCTTGGACAGCACCCGGATGTTGTCCCGAGGGGTTCGCGCGATGTCCACGATCACATAGGCCATGGCCGCGCAGACCACGACGTAGAGCAGGAGAACCATCGGCTCGTCGCCCCCCTTTCCGGCTAGCCGTTCCTCTTGCGCCGTTTACGGCCCTTGACCCACCCTACGACGTCGACGAGACGTGCCCCGCCCAGTGGCCGCGTCCGAGCCAGTGCTCTGACCAGGGTCTTCATCTCGGCAGGGGTGGCTCATCGGCTGGGTGCGGGTGGTGTCCCGTTGAAGCCAGTGTGCGCCCTGGCTGGTGGCGCCGTCTGGCCAGTGGCGAGAACCGCCCTTCCCACCGATCGGGCGACCGGTGCCGCGCCACCCGCCCGTTCGTCCTGACCAACGCCGAGTCGTCCACCGATATGCCGCCGGACGGCGAGGTGGGTGACCAGGCGGACGGCCGAGCGCACTGGACGTGGGGAGGAGGTGCGCTGGGAGGATGGCGGCATGGCATGGGCGGATCTGCGCGCGTTTCTGGTCGACCTGGAGAAGCACGGTGAGCTGCGTCGCGTGAAGGCGACGGTGGACCCGGCGCTGGAGGTGACCGAGATCGTCCAGCGGGTCGTGCGCGCCGGCGGTCCGGCCCTGCTGTTCGAGAACCCGGCCGGCTCGGACATGCCGCTGGCCATCAACGTCTTCGGCACCGAGAAGCGGATGGCGAGGGCTCTCGGCGTCGAGCGGCTCGACGACCTGGGCGACCGGATCGCCGACATGCTTCGCCCCGAGCTGCCGCAGGGCTTCTCCGGCATGCGCGAGGCGCTCGGCAAGGCCGCCCGGCTGACGAACATGCCGCCGAAGAAGGTCCGCACGGCGCCCTGCCAGGAGGTCGTCTACAAGGGCGACGAGGTCGACCTGTTCCGGCTGCCGGGCGTCACCTCCTGGCCGGACGACGGCGGCGCGTTCCTCAACCTGGGCCTCACGCACACCCGCCATCCGGAGACCGGCGCCCGCAACCTCGGCATGTACCGGCTGCAGCGGCATGACGAACGCACCGTCGGCATGCACTGGCAGATCCACAAGGACTCCAACGCCCACCACGCGGTCGCCGAACGGCGCGGCGAGCGGCTGCCGGTCGCGATCGCGTTCGGTTGCGACCCGGCGGTCACCTACGCCGCGTCCGCGCCGCTGCCCGCCGACATCGACGAGTACCTGTTCGCGGGCTTCCTGCGCGGCGAGCGGGTCGAGCTGGTCGACTGCGTGAGCGTCCCGTTGCAGGTCCCGGCGAACGCGCAGATCGTGCTGGAGGGCTGGCTCGAGCCGGGGGAACGCCGCCCGGAGGGGCCGTTCGGCGACCACACCGGCTTCTACACCCCGGTCGAGCCCTTCCCCGCGCTGCACGTCGAGGTGATGACGATGCGGAAGGACCCGATCTACCAGACGATCGTCGTCGGCCGGCCCCCGCAGGAGGACGGCCCGATGGGAAAGGCCACCGAGCGCATCTTCCGGCCGCTCATCAGGATGCTGGTCCCCGAGATCGTCGACTACGACCTTCCCGAGGCCGGCGTCTTCCACAACTGCGCGATCGTCTCGATCGACAAGCGCTACCCGAAGCAGGCGCAGAAGGTCATGCACGCCGTCTGGGGCGCCGGGCTGCTGTCGCTGTCCAAACTGGTGATCGTCGTCGACGCCGACTGCAACGTGCACGACTACACCGAGGTCGCCTGGCGGGCGTTCGGCAACGTCGACTACGCCCACGACCTGGTCACGACGATCGGCCCGGTCGACCACCTCGACCACTCGTCCTACGAGCAGTTCTGGGGCGGCAAGGCCGGCATCGACGCCACCAGGAAGCTCCCGACCGAGGGCTATCGCCGAGCCGGCGGCTGGCCGGCCGAATGCGTGATGGACGACGCGACCCGCACCCTGGTCACCAACCGCTGGAAGGAGTACGGACTCTGATGACTGAAGCTGCGTGGTTGCCGGGGGTGACGGCGCGGCCGCGGGCATTCCTGCGGCTGGTGATGATCGAACACTCGGTGTTCGCCTTGCCGTTTGCCTATGTGGCGGCGCTTGCGGCTGGGTTTCGGGTCTCGCGGTCGGTGCACTGGGCCGATCTGGCGCTGGTGACCGTGGCGATGGTCGCCGCCCGGACGTTCGCGATGGCGGCCAATCGGATCATCGACCGGGAGATCGACGCCCGTAACCCGCGTACCGCGCACCGGGAGCTGGTCACCGGTGTGGTGGCCGTTCGTACCGCGATCATCGGGGCGGTCGTGGCGCTGGCGGTGTTCCTCGCCGCGGCGGCGGCCCTCGGCTGGCTGTGTCTGGCGCTCGCCCCGGCGGCCGTCGCCCCGTTGGTCGTCTACCCCTATGCCAAGCGGTTCACGAACTTCCCGCAGGTGGTCCTCGGGGTCGCGCAGGCGGTGGCACCGATCGGCGCCTGGATCGCGATCACCGGCCACTGGTCATGGCACGCCGTGTTGCTCGGGCTGGCGGTCGGCAGCTGGATCRGCGGCTTCGACCTGATCTACGCCTGCCAGGACGTCGAGGTTGACCGCCGGATCGGGGTCAGGTCCGTGCCGGCGCGGTTCGGGGTGCGAGCGGCGCTCGTCGCCTCGGCGGTCACCCACGTCGTGACGTTCGCCCTGTTCGTGCTGTTCGGGCTGGCCGAGGGGTTCGGCGCCCTCTGGTGGGTGGGGCTGGGGCTGACCGCGGTCGCGTTCGGCTACGAGCACGCGATCGTCACCCCGAACGACCTGTCCAAGGTCAACCGCGCGTTCTTCACGGCGAACGGCTTCGTCGGCATAGCGCTGTTCGGCTTCGCGCTCCTCGACCTGATCGCGCGCGGCCTCGCCGCGTGACCGCGTTCCCCGGCGGATGGTCGGGCGACGTCCGCGACGGCGCCGCGTCCAGCGAGGAGCTCGGCGACGGGCCTGGTGAGGGCCCCAGCGAGGCGCGGCGCCCATGGGTCGTCGGGGTCAGTGGGGCAAGCGGGACGCCGTACGCCGCGTCGGTGCTGCGCGGCCTGCTGGCCGCCGACCGACCGGTGGACCTGGTGCTCTCCAGGGCCGCGCGGCTCACCCTGCTGGACGAGACCGGGATCGCCTGGCGCGACGGCGACGGCGCGTGGCCCGGGGCGCTCGCCCAGTGGCTCGGGACGACGCTCGCCGGTGCCGGCCGTCCCGACCGCGGGCTCATCGCCGAGCAGGCCGCTCGGCTGGTGCGGGTGCACGGCGCCGACAACCTGGCCGCCGGGCCGAGCAGCGGTTCCTACCCGACCCGGGGAATGATCGTCGTACCGGCCAGCACCGCGTCGATCGCGGGAATCGCGCTCGGCCTGTCCAAGGACCTGCTGCAGCGCGCCGCCGACGTGACCCTCAAGGAGGGCCGGCGCCTGGTGGTGGTGCCACGCGAGATGCCGTTCACCGGTGCCACGCTGCGCCATCTCCTGGCGCTGCACGACGCGGGCGCGGTCGTCGCCGCGGCGAGTCCCGGCTTCTACGCCGGCGCGGCGGACGCGCAGGCGCTCGTCGACTTCGTCGCCGGCCGGGTGCTCGACGCGGCGGGTGTGCCCAACACGCTTTTCCGGCGGTGGGCGGGAGAACTCGGCGCGGCGCGTACGTACCGGCCGGGACCTGGCACAGTAGACGACACGCCGACCGGCGAGAACGGCGAAAACGGGGCGGACGCGGACGCGGGCACCGGAATGGGCCAGCGCCTCGGCGGACCAAGGGACTGAAGGAGATCGGGATGGCACGCGGGCGGAACCAGGGGGCCGCGGCGCAGCCGAAGGCGTCGGCCAAGTCGAAGGCGTCGGAGGCCAAGGCGAGGCCCGTGACGACGGTGAGGCCGAAGAAGGCGACGGCCGAGAAGCCTGAGAAGCCCGTGCACGAGCCGGCAGACCTGAAGGCGGCGCTTCCCTACTTCCTCATCCGGATCGCGGTCTTCGCCGTGATCACAGTGGTTCTCATTCTCGTCGGCTTCTACGTCCTCTGGGCATTGCTGATCGGGATGATCGCGGCCTCCGTCGTGACCTGGCCGATCGCGCGCATCCAGAAGCGCGTCGCCCACCGCGACACCGCCAAGCCGGGCAAGTAGCTCGGCCAGCTCGGCCGGGTAGGGAGACGCAGGGGGAGGCCGGCGGCCCGGCGTCCCTTGTGCCGGTGGTCTCGTCGTTGATGATCGCGTCGTCCGTGGGTCTACGCTCTTCGTTATGGATGCCGGACTGAAGCGGGAGCTCGAGCAGAAGGTCCTTGCCGGAGAACGGCTGGACCAGGCCGACGGAGAGGCGCTGTACGCGACCGACGACCTCGCCTGGCTCGGCGGTCTCGCGCACGAGGTGCGGACCCGCAAGAACGGGAACCAGACGTTCTTCAACGTCAACCGGCATCTCAACCTGACGAACGTCTGCTCAGCCTCCTGCGCCTACTGCTCCTTCCAGCGGAAGCCGGGCGAGGCCGACGCGTACACGATGCGCATCGAGGAAGCCGTTCGGCTGGCCAAGGAGATGGAGCCGTCCGGCATCACCGAGCTGCACATCGTCAACGGCCTGCACCCGACGCTGCCGTGGCGGTACTACCCCCGCTCGCTGCGCGAGCTGAAGGCCGCGCTGCCGGGCGTCGCGCTCAAGGCATTCACCGCGACCGAGATCCACTGGTTCGAGAAGATCAGCGGCCTGACCGCGGACGCGATCCTCGATGAGCTGATCGACGCGGGTCTGGAGTCGCTGACCGGCGGTGGCGCCGAGATCTTCGACTGGGAGATCCGGCAGCAGATCGTCGGTCACGAGACGCACTGGGAAGACTGGTCGCGCATCCACCGGCTCGCGCACGCCAAGGGTCTGCGCACGCCGTGCACGATGCTCTACGGCCACGTCGAGCAGCCCCGGCACCGCGTCGACCACGTGCTCCGGCTGCGTGAGCTGCAGGACGAGACGGGTGGCTTCACCGTCTTCATCCCGCTGCGTTTCCAGCACGACGCCGCCGGCGACCCGCGCAACCGGCTGATGAACCAGCCGATGGCCACCGGCGCGGAAGCACTCAAGACGTTCGCTGTCTCCAGGCTGCTGTTCGACAACATCGACCACGTGAAGTGCTTCTGGGTGATGCACGGCCTGACGACCGCCCAGCTCGCGCTGAACTTCGGCGCGGACGATCTGGACGGCTCGGTCGTCGAATACAAGATCACTCACGATGCCGACCGGTTCGGCACACCGAACACGATGACCCGGGACGACCTGCTCACGCTGATTCGCGACGCCGGCTTCCAGCCGGTCGAGCGCGACACCCGCTACCGGGTGATCCGCACTTTCGACGGTCCGGACCCGGCCCGCCGCGACGTTCCCCAGCCGATCGACGCGTGAACGAGGGCTGACGTGACCGCCGATCAGGAGAGGACTCCCGCGGCCGCCCAGGCGCCCGGCGGCGCGCCGTCGTCGCCCGCGGTCACGTCCGCGGGCTCGGCGCCGGCCGGCCGGCCGGCGCCCGGCCCGGACCGGGCGGGGCGTCCGGCTCCCCTCCCGCCCGGCCACGCCGGCATCGGGTCCATCTTCGTACTGGCGTTCATCGTGATCCTGGTGCCCGGGATCGCGGTCTACCTTGTCCTGCACGCGCTCGGCCTGGGGCTCGGCCCGGCTTCGCTGCTGGGGTTGCTGACGGTCATCGTCTGCCTGGCCTGTTACCCAAGCGTGCTGCTCCGGCTGGGATGGGTACGTAAGCGTCCCCGTCGTCGTTAGTTCCGGAGAATTCTGGAAATCACCGGATGGCTCGCCGGAAGTACTGGAGGGGCAGATGACCAAGTCCGTGCCGCTGAAGCCCGAGACGGGCCTGGTGGCCTCGTCCAAGGCGCCGCCGGGGCTGCTTGCGATCAACCTCCGCTACTTCGCGCTGCGCGCCGTGCTGTTCGGCGGGGTGCTGGCGGCCGTGCTGTTGCTCGGCGTCAACGGGTGGCTCGCCTTCTTCGCCGCGCTCGTCGTCAGCGGGGTGATGAGTTTCCCGCTCGCGCTGCGCCAGCGACGGGCCGCGCAGCGGGCGTTCGAGGCCCGCCGGGGGCAGCAGTGACGCTGCGGGCAGGTCCCGGCGGCGTCGACGGCGTCGGCGCCTCCGAGGCCGCCGCGGGCGAGGCGCCCGACGGGGCGGACGGCCCACATACCGGGGCGGCCGGCGTCCCGAGCCGGCCGCGGGTGGGTCACATCCAGTTCCTCAACTGCCTGCCCCTCTACTGGGGCCTGGTGCACTCGGGCGCGCTGCTCGACCTCGACCTGTTCAAGGACACGCCGGACCGCCTGAGCGAGGCGCTCGTCGCCGGGGACCTGGACATCGGCCCGATCAGCCTCGTCGAGTACCTGCGGCACGCCGACGAGCTCGTCGTGCTGCCCGACCTCGCCGTCGGCTCGGATGGGCCGGTGCTGTCGGTGGTGCTGAGCACCCAGGTGCCGATCGGCGAGATCCGCTCGGTGGCGCTCGGCTCCACGTCGCGCACCAGCGTGTTGCTGGCCCGGATGATGCTCGAGGACCGCTTCGGGGTGCGTCCCGACTACCTCACGATGCCGCCGGACGTGCCGATGATGCTGCGTGAGGCCGACGCGGCGGTGACGATCGGAGACGTCGCACTGCGGGCCTACTACGAGCACGAGCAGGGTGGGCCGGGCCACCAGCCGACCGTGCTCGACCTGGGCGCGGCCTGGCGGGAGTGGACCGGCCTGCCGATGGTCTTCGCCCTCTGGGCGGCTCGCCGCGACTTCGCGCGGGCACACCCCGGTCTGGTGAAGGAGGTCCACGGCGCCTTCCGGGCGAGCCTCGACCTCGCGCTCGCCGAGGTGACGACGGTCGCGACCAGCGCGGCGCGCTGGGAGGTCTTCGACCCGGCTTCGCTCGTCCGCTACTTCACGACGCTGGACTTCCGGCTCGGCCCCCGTCAGCTCGAGGGCATCACCGAGTTCGCGCGCCGCGCCAGCACCCGCGGCGCCGTCCCCCCGCTGCGCGAGATCCTCTTCGCCGACGTCTGACGGGGGCTCGGACGCCCTCGTCGGACTGGGTCTTCGTCAGACTGAACCCCTGTTAGACCGGGGGGTGGAACGCGCGCGAGATGCCGTACGGCGGGCGTTCGCGCCGCGCGCTGGTGGTGGCGAACCGGGCGATCCGGCCCTTGACCAGCGCGACCAGCCGCGGAGTGCTGGCCCGCCCGCCGGGGGCGGTCATCAGGTCCGAGAGGCCGCGCCACGGCGGGCTGGCCGGCTCGGCGTCGAGAAATGCCCGCTCGTGGGCGTCCGGCCGACCGGCCGCCAGCTCGTCGGCGCGGCGCATGATCGGGTCGGACGACGCCTCGGTGGCGCCGGCGGTGGCCGCGTAGCCGATCCGGTCGGGCTCGTCATAGCCGTCGACATAACCGTCGGCCAGGAAGATCTGGCCGGTGTCGGCCAGCTCGGCCTCGTCGGTGAGCTTCAGCTGGTCGGCGAAGGCGGCCGGGTCGATGAACCGCGCCGGGCCCGCCTCGCGGGACGGGTCCGCGCGGTCGTCACCGTCGCGGTGGACGACCGTTTCCGCGTGCCGCGCCGCCTCACCCACCAGCCGGTTGACCGCCAGCGTCCAGGCCCGCAGCCCCTCGTGGCCGGTGAGCTCGGTGAAGACCGCGGCCTCCAGGCAGCAGGTGCTCGCGCCGCCGAGGTCGCCCATGTCGAGCAGAGCGATCGCGAGCAGCCCCGCCAGGTGCCCGGCGATCATGTAGAGCCGGAACTGCTGGTGCGGCAGCATCGGGGTGCGCAGCAGGGCGTCGACGAACTCCTGCTGGTCGAGGACCTGGTCGCAGACGTCCTGGGGGCTGAGGCCGTCCGCCATCGCGATCAGCTCGCCCACCATGCGGTCCAGGTAGTCGAGGTCATTGTCGCGGCGGCGGTTGTGCAGCAGGTCGTCGACCCGGCGGCGGGACTCACGCTCCGGGTCGCGCGGCCGGCCGGCCCGTTCGGCGCGCGCCGCCATGGCCTGGTCGCGCAGCGCGACCAGCGCCCCGTCGGCGCTCAGCGCCGCGTCGACGGCGACGACCACGGGCCGAGGAGGAATTCCCTTGCTCGGCTGTTCGAGCTGGCTGACGTACTGACGGCTGTAGCCGGTCCGCCGCGCCACGTCGTCACGGGAGAGCCCGCGGGCGCACCTGTGCCGACGAACCTCCTGATGGAAGATCTCCTCGGCGGTGGCCGCGCCTTCCGGGCCACGGCTGCTCTGCCGGTTGCCCGAATGCCGCATCTGCGCTCCACTCGTCCCGGCCGCGGTCATACTGTCGCGATGCGGCAGCCCGCCGCACAGTCGGGCTGTACGGCGACCATGCCGCGAAGGCCGACCGGCGAGGCCCTTCGAGGAGGCCCTACCGACGGGATTAGGTCGCCGCATGACCATGTCGCCACATGACCCACGTGCGTGTCACTGTTGGTGATCAGTCTATTGCGTCGAGCACCATATCCGGCTAGAGGCCAAAGGTCCCATACGCGTACGGTCACCTTGATTACTGGTTGTATGTGGCGCGACTGCACATCGCGACGGCTTCCKGGGCGCCCGGGGCGTGGTGAGGCCCCCGCCCGGGCCATGCGCGAATACCACCCTGAATGACGATGGGCACACCTTGTGTGGTCCGGTAGAACGGTACGAGTGGACCGGCACCTCCAGACGGGCGCCGAGGCGGTTGAGACCGAGGCGGTTGAGATCGAGGCGCTCCAAGCTGTTCGTCGCCGTCCGGACAGCTTCCCCGTCGGAAGCGAGATCCGTCCGGACGGTGTCGCGCGTCCAGGAAGCCCAGGGAGTGGTCCCCGGGTCGTCGAGCCGTCCCGGGCCGTGGGTCCGGGCCTGGCCGGGGCTGGCGCCGAAGGGGCGGTGCCCCGCCACGGGGCGGGCCCGTTGCGAGTGGTCGTCGCGGATGACGCCGACGGCGTGCGCGACCTGATCTGCCTCCTGCTGGACCTGGAGCCGGACTTCACCGTGGTGGGCCGGGCCGCCAACGGCGCCGAGGCGATCGACCTCGTCGCCGAGACCGGTCCCGATCTCGTCATCCTCGACGTCGCGATGCCGGTGCTCGACGGGATCGCCGCGCTGCCCAGGGTCCGCCGGCTGGCGCCGGCCGCCCGGGTCGTCGTCTTCACCGGCTTCTCCGCGTACACCGTGCGCGACGAGGCTCTCGCGCTCGGAGCCGACGACGTGATGGAGAAGGGGCTCGGCTCGGGCCCGCTCGTCGACCGCCTGCGCGCCGTCTGCCGGCGTCCGGCCCCCAGCCGCTGATCCCCGCGATCCGCCGCCCCTGCTGCGCCGGCATCCACTATTCCCATTCATCCGGTGGGTAATTGTGGTTAGCTCAGCGTGCAGAGGATCGATTAGGCCACAACTGCGGCACGGCGGTCACATCTGTGAAACCATAGGTCCCATGTCTGCGCCCCAACCGACCATGYGGCCACTGGCCATGGCGGTTGAGGATGTTCCGGAGCTTCTGCTGGTCGAGCGGCTACACGTCGACCTGCTCCGGGTAGCCAGCGCCTGCTGTCGTCGCGCCTGCTGACCCCGCCGTTCCCTTTCGCCGGTCACGGCCCAGTTCCCTGGGTCCGTCCTGCCTGCCGGGGACGTTCCCGGATCCTGGCGCCGTCCAGCCGTTCGGCGCTCCGCTAACCGCGTCGCGAGAGATCAGATGACTTCTCCTGCACGGCCCGCCCGTCCGGCCCGTCCGAAGGGCCAGGGCCAGTGGGCCCTTGGCTACACCGAGCCGCTCAACGCCAACGAGCGGATGAAGAAGGACCAGGGCGGCCTCGAGGTCCGTGACCGGATTCTCAACCGTTACCCCTATACCGGGTTCGACAGCATCGACCCGCAGGACCTGCGCGGCCGATTCCGCTGGTGGGGTCTTTACACCCAGCGCAAGCCCGGCATCGACGGTGGCCGTACCGCGATCCTGGAGCCCGAGGAGATCGAGGACTCCTACTTCATGCAGCGGATCCGCCTCGACGGCGGCCGGATGACGTCCGACCAGCTGCGGGTGATCGGCGACATCTCGACCCGTTACGGCCGGGACGTCGCCGACGTCACCGACCGGCAGAACATCCAGCTGCACTGGATCCGCATCGAGGACGTCCCCGCGATCTGGGGCGCGCTCGAGGGCGCCGGCATGACCACCGAGGAGTCCTGCGGCGACACCCCGCGCGTCATGCTCGGCTGCCCGCTCGCCGGCGTCGACGGCGACGAGATCATCGACGCCACCCCGGCGATCGAGGAGACCGTGCGCCGCTTCGTCGGTGACCCGTCGCTGGCGAACCTGCCGCGCAAGTTCAAGTCGGCGATGTCCGGCTGTGCCGACCACTGCACGCTCCACGAGATCAACGACATCGCCTTCGTCGGCGTCGTCCACCCGGAGCTCGGGCCCGGCTACGACCTGTGGGTCGGCGGCGGCCTGTCCACGAACCCGAAGCTGGGCGTCCGGCTGGGAACGTTCGTGCAGCCGGAGCGGGTCGCCGAGGTCTGGCATGGCGTCGCCTCCCTGTTCCGCGACTACGGCTACCGCCGGATGCGCACCCGTGCCCGGCTGAAGTTCCTGGTCGCGGACATGGGCACCGAGTGGGTGCGGGCCACCCTGGAGAAGGAGTACCTCGACACGCCGCTGCCGGACGGCCCGCCGCCGGCGCCCCCGCGCTCCGAAGGGCGCGACCACGTCGGCATCCACCGGCAGGCGGACGGCAGGTTCGCCGTCGGTTTCGCGCCGCGCGCCGGCCGGCTCACCGGGACGACGCTGACGACCGTCGCGAACCTCGCCGACCAGTACGGCCAGGGCCGCATCCGTGCGACCACGTCGCAGAAACTGGTCATCCTCGACGTCGCCGAGAGCGACGTACCGGCGCTCGAGCAGGACCTGGCGGCGCTCGACCTGGTGGTGCGCCCGAGCGTGTTCCGCCGCGGCACGATGGCCTGCACCGGCATCGAGTTCTGCAAGCTCGCGATCGTCGAGACCAAGGCCAACGCCGCCACTCTCATCGAGGAGCTGGAGCGGCGGCTGCCCGAGTTCGACGAGCCGATCGGGATCAACGTCAACGGCTGCCCGAACGCCTGCGCCCGTTTCCAGGTCGCCGACATCGGCCTGAAGGGGTCGCTCGTCCCCGGGCCGGGCGGCGAGATGGTCGAGGGCTTCCAGCTGCACCTCGGTGGACATCTCGGCACCCGCTCGCGGCTTGGCCGCAAGTCACGCGGCCTGAAGATCACCTCGGCCGAGCTGGTCGACTACGTCGTCGGGCTGCTGAAGACCTACCAGGCCGAGCGCGCCGACGGCGAGGCGTTCGCCGACTGGGTCGAGCGAGCGGACGAGTCGATCCTCACCCACGACGCGGTCATGGCGCACCTTGTGAGCGCAGGAGCGAGTGAAGCCGGACCTGCCGGATCGGCTCCGCAGGCTCCGCCGATCCGGCAGGCACCCCGGGAGCGAACCTGAGATGGCGAGCACGGGTCGCGCGGTGCCTTTCTACTGCCCGTACTGCGGCGAGGAGGACCTCGTCCCCGACATCCCGGAGGGCGCGACGGGCGAGGGCCACGGCCACTGGGCGTGCCGCGCCTGCCAGCGCTCCTTCCGGCTGAGCCTCACCGCGCTCGCCAGCGCCACCACGACCACCAGCACCACCTCTCGCACCCCGCGCACAACTGGCACCACCGCACCAGAGGAGAACGGCTGATGGACGCCGGATTGAAGACCCGCGCGGAGCACGCCGGCAGGAACCTCGCCGACGCACCCGCCGAGGAGGTGCTGCGCTGGGCCGTCGACGAGTTCGGCACCAAGCTCGTCGTCGCGGCGTCGATGGCCGAAGCCGTCCTCGTCGACATGCTCGCGAAGATCCGTTCGGACGTGCCGGTCGTCTTCATCGACACCGGTTACCACTTCGCCGAGACGGTCGGGACCCGCGACGCGGTGGCCGCCACCTACAACCTGCCGCTGATCAGCGTCCGGCCGCAGCTGACGGTCGCCGGCCAGGACGCCGTCCACGGCAAGGATCTGTACGCCAGCGATCCGGACCTGTGCTGCCGGATGCGCAAGGTCGTCCCGCTGGACCGGGCGCTCGCCCCGTACAAGGCCTGGGCGGCCGGCTCGCGGCGGGCCGAGTCGGCCGGCCGGCGCGAACTGCCGGTCGTCGGCTGGGACGAGCGGCGCGGCAAGGTGAAGATCCACCCGCTCGCGACCTGGACGGACGAGGACGTCGAACGCTACGTCGCCGAGCACAACGTCATCGTCAACCCGCTGCTGTCCGACGGCTACGAGTCGGTCGGCTGCTGGCCCTGCACCCAGCGCGGCGCCGGCCGCGCCGGCCGCTGGGCCGGCTCCACCAAGACCGAGTGCGGAATCCATTGATTGCTCCCCAGCTATTTTTGCGCCAGCAAAGATAGCTGGGTCCCTCGCCGCGGGCCGGGCGGGAGCAATGCCTGTTGGGTGTGACCAGTAGGTGGGGCCCTCGCCCGGATGGTTTGGGCAAGGGCGGAGGTCCGCCGGCGCTCGATCGCCGCCGCCTACCCCCCGCCGCTCGCTCCGAGATGGTCCCGGCGGCCCGATCCCTCACGGCGTCGCGAACGTCGTTTCGCGGCCGATGAGACGGGTAACGCCCCACCCATCCCGATTTGTGCTGGTGACGCGGGGGAGAGCGCCGGTCGAGTGCGCTGTGAGCGAGGTGGCTATGTCGTCGAGCGATGGGACCCGCAAGGTTTTGCGGGCGAGCGACCMGACAGCCGTAGGCCACTATCGGCTCAGTGCTCGGCTTGGCAGCGGCGGGATGGGCATTGTCTACCTCGGCTCGGACCCCTGGGGCGGGCAGGCCGCGGTCAAGGTGCTGCGCGACGACCACCACGGCGACCAGGCCCTGCGCCGCCGGTTCGCCCGGGAGGTCGTCGTCGTCGCGGCGATCGACAGCCCGCGGGTGGCCAGGTTGCTGGACGCCGACCCGCTCGCCGAGCAGCCGTGGCTGGCGACCGAGTACGTGCCAGGGCTGACGCTGACGGACTCGGTGCTGGCGGACGGGCCGATGTCCGATGACGGGCTGCGTGCCTTGGCAGCCGGGGTGGCCGACGCGCTGCGCGCGGTCCACGAGGCGGGCGTGGTACACCGGGATCTCAAGCCCAGCAACATCATGCTGGCCGCCGACGGTCCGAAGATCATCGATTTCGGCATTGTGGCCGGCCTGCCGGAGACGGTGACCGCGTCCGGCATCGTGCTGGGCAGCCTCGGCTACATCGCTCCGGAGCTTCTCGTCGACGGTGGCCGGCCGAGCCCCAAGGCCGACATCTTCGCCTGGGCGCTGACATTGGTCTTCGCCTCGACCGGGCGGTCGCCGTTCGGCGACGGTCCGGTCGAGGCGCTGCTCTACCGGACCGTCAACACCGTTCCGGATTTGCGCGCCATCCGGGGCAGCCTGCGCGGCCTTGTCGCGGCGGCCCTCGACAAGGACCCGCGGCGTCGTCCCACCGCGAGCGAGATCCTGCGGCAGCTTGAGGGAACCCCGGGTGGTCCCGGCGCGGACAGGCCGGTTCTCGACGCGCCCTCGGCGGATGCGCCGACGACGGATCTACGCGTGCGACCCGCGGTGGGCTCGACCGCCGCCGCCGTCCTCGGGCCGACCGAGGGGGCGGCGCGCGGGGACCGGTCCGCCGAATCCCTGCCTGCCTGGGCTGGCCACCCTGCCGACCAGGCCGAGACGAGGCCCGGCCCGCGACCCGCATCCCGGGCCGGGACGGGTGCGCGGCGACGGCGTGTCCTGCTCCCGGCGGCCAGTGCGGCCGCCGCACTTGCCGTCACGGCGACCGCACTGGTCGCCGCGGCGCCGGAAAGCTCTCCCGGAACGGCCAACACGCAGCGGTCGCCGCTGACGGCCTCCGTAGCCCCTGCCTCGACGGTGCCCGCACCGGCCGACCCGGTGACGACCGCCGCGCCCGTCGCTGTGGGAACCGATCCGGCAGGCCAGCGGATCGGCGAGCCGGCGGCATCCCAACCGCTGTCCACCGCGCCCGACCCGTCGCCGAGCGAGCCTGGCTCGGGCAAGCCGAGAACCGCGGCGCGGCCGTCGTCCGTCGGTCAGTCCAGAGGCTCCGGCCGGCCGCACGACTCGAAGCCGCCGCGAGGTCGGGGCTGACCGGTCCGGTTGGGGAGCATGGCCAACGCCGGCAACCTCCTCGAGGAGCTGGAACGCCGCCTGCCGGACTTCGACGAGCCGATCGGCATCAACATCAACGGCTGCCCGAACGCCTGCGCACGCTTCCAGGTCGCCGACAGCCGGCTGGGTCGAGCGCGTCGACAAGTTCGGCACCAAGCTCGTCGTCGCCGCGTCGATGGCGAGGCCGTCCTCGTCGACATGCTCGCGAAGACCCGTGGGTTGGGTGGGAGCAATGCCCTTGGGGCGACTGGGCGGCGGGTTGGCGCCCTAGGTCGGTAACGTTCCGTGGGTGGCCAGCGGGGGGCGGAACGGCGCCGGGACCTCGTCGCGCTCGGGCGGCGCCGGGGGAGGGCGCCGTGGTCACGTCTGGCTGGTCGGCGCGGGCCCCGGCGACCCCGGCCTGATCACCGTGCGTGGTGCCGAACTCCTCGCGGGCGCCGATGTCATCGTCACCGACCTGGCGGCGGATGCCCCCCTGCACGGCTACCTCCGCGCCGGCGCCGAGATCGTGCGCGTCGGCCCGGATGGGGACGTGCGCGGCCAGGACGAGGCGAACGCGGTGCTGGTCGACCGCGCGCGTAGCGGTGCCCGGGTCGTGCGGCTCAAGGTGGGTGACCCCTACCTGCTGGGTCGGGGCGGCGAGGAGTCCGAGATGTGCGCGGCGGCCGGCATCGGCGTGACCGTCGTGCCGGGGGTGTCGTCCGCGCTCGCGGGTCCGGCCTACGCCGGCATCCCGGTCACCCACCGGGGCATCGCCCAGGACGTCGCGATCGTCGCCGGCCATCTGCCGCCGGGCCACCCGGACTCGACGGTGGACTGGTCGGCGCTCGTCTCGCCGTCGCTCACCGTCGTGATCATGATGGGGGTCGCGCACCTGGTCGCGATCGCGGAGGCGCTGCTCGCGGCCGGCCGCGAGCCGAGCACCCCGGTCGCCGTGGTGGAGCGCGCCACCACCCCAGCCCAGCGGGTGCTGCGCACCACGCTGGAGTCGCTGGGCGCGGACGCGGTCGAGACGGGGGTGCGGTCGCCGGCCGTGATCGTCGTCGGTGACGTCGCGGCCCGCATCGACGCCCGCGGCACGGCCTCCCGGCCAGCGTCGGCGCGTCCCCTCCCGCCGCGCCTCCCGGCGCCGGCCAGGACGAGAACGCGGTCATGGCCAGAACCGGGGCCAGAGCCGAATCCCGGGTCGAGGCCACAGCCAGGGTTGGGGCCAGGGCCGGGGCCTGACCGTGAGCAGGAGGAACGCGAGGACGTGGACAGGCGGGGTGCCCCGGAGGAGCGCGGTGGCCAGCCGGGCCGGCTGGCGCTGCCCACGGCGCCGGCGGACGGCGCCGCCTGCCCGCTGACGGGCATGCGGGTGCTGGTGCCGCGCACCAGGGACCGCCCCGGCCTGCTCGCGCGCGACCTGCGCCGCCAGGGCGCCGAGGTGGTCGAGACGGTGGTGTCGCGCCTGGCACCGGTACCGGACGCGGGCGCGCTCCTGGAGGCGCTGCCTGGCGCGGACGCGCTGGTGCTCGCTGACGCGGACGAGGTGTCCGCCGTGGTCACGCTGCTTCGTGGCGCCGGGCGGGACGTCCGGGCGCTCGCCGGCCTCACGCTGGTCTCCGCGTCCGAGTCCGCCGTGGCGGCCCTGGACGCGCTCGGGCTCGCGAACGTCCCGTCCTCGGCCCAGGTGCAGGTGGCACACGTCATAGTCCCCGAGATCCCGGTGACCGGCCTGCGGGTCGCCGTCTGCGCCGCCGCCGCGCCGCCGATGGGCGTCCGGACGGTCCGCCGGATCACCCTGCAGACCGACATCCCGGCGCAGGCGGACCCGATGATCGCCCACGAGCTTCGCCGCGCCGCGCTCCACGCCGTCGCGTTCGCCTCGTCCACGGCCGCCCGGGTGACCGCCGAGCTCTACGGCCCGCTGCCGCCCGGCCTCCTGGTGGCCGCGATGGGCCGGCGCACGGTCGTCGCCTGCCGCGAGGCCGGCATCCGGGTCGACGCGGTCGCCGACGAGCCCGGCATCGCCGGCCTCGTCACCGCCCTCTGCCGCCTGGCGGCGCCCCCCGAGGACCGCCAGACCTGACTTAGGGCAGGCGATCGGCGATGCGGGCCCGGACCGTCGCGACGACGCCGGGATGCAGGCCGAGCGGCTCGGTCACCGTCCAGGTGGTGTGTGGATGCCTCGCCTGGGCCGCCGCCAGCGCGTCCGGAATATCCCGTGCGGTGTGCTTTCCCGCGAACAGGAAGAACGGATGCGCGACGATCTCGGTACATCCGGCCGTGACCAGCGCGGCATACCCGTCGGCGATGTCCGGCCGCAGCACGTCCAGGAAGGCCGCCTCCACCGCGTCCCAGGCCGGCGATGTTCCGGTTGCGGTGTCAACCGTCGGCTCGGCCGCCAGCGCCGTCGCGAGGGCCCGCACGGTCGCGTTGGCCTCTTCCCGTCGCGACCCGTGCCCGATGACCAGCAGCCCACGCATGCCCCCAGTCTGCGCCGCCACACAGGCGTCGCCCCTCAGGGCACTGAAGATCGCCAGATCTGTAGCCGAATCCGAACTGCGAGCCTTCGTTAGTGCGGATTGCCATACAGATATGGCGATCAAGCGCACTCGCCACCGTCTGGTGGGCGGGCGTGGTCCCGGTGGCGATCAACCGCCGCGCGGGGCCTCAGGCGGCGGGGGTGCCGTCGTCGGAGCTGTGGCCGGGGAAGACCTTGAGGGACGGGTCGATGACCGGGGCCGCGTTGTTGACGGCGGTCGCGACCTCGCCGAAGCCGGTGGCGATCAGGCGGACCTTGCCGGGGTACTCGGTGATGTCGCCCGCGGCGAAGATGCGCTCGACGCCGGTGTACATCGTCGTGTCCACCACGATGTGCCGCTTGTCGATGTTGAGGCCCCAGCGGGTGAGCGGGCCGAGGTCGGCGGTGAAGCCGAGGGCCGCGACGACGGCCTGGGCCTCGCGGACCTGACGCTCGCCGGACTTGCTGTGCACCAGCTCGACCTTCTCGATCCGATCGTCGCCGGTGATGCTGGCGACCTCGGTGAAGGTGAGCACCTCGCAGGAGGACGCGTTCACGCGGTCGACGGTGTGCTGGTGGGCGCGGAACTTGTCCCGGCGGTGCACGATGGTGACCGACTTCGCCAGCGGCTCGAGTGCCAGCGCCCAGTCGAAGGCGCTGTCGCCGCCGCCGACGACCACGACGTCGAGGTCGCGGTAGTCGTCCAGGCGAGGCACGAAGTACACCAGACCCCGGCCCAGGTGCTCGGTGCCCGTCGGCAGCGGGCGCGGGGTGAAGGTGCCGAGGCCGCCGGTGATGACGATGACCTTGGCATGCACCCGCAGGCCCTGTGCGCTGGTCACCAGCACGCCATCCGGCTGGTGGTCGATCTCGGCGGCCTGGTGGCCGAGCAGGTAGGTGGGGTTGAACGGCGCTACCTGCTCCACCAGGGCGTTAACCAGCTCACGCCCACGAATGGCGGGAAAGCCTGCGACGTCGTAGATGACCTTCTCTGGGTACATGGCGGTCACCTGGCCGCCGGGCTCGGGAAGTGAGTCCATCAGCGCGACCGACATGCCGCGGAAGCCCGCGTAGTAAGCGCCGAACAGCCCGGCCGGGCCGGCGCCGACGATGAGCATGTCGACCGACTGGTCGACGGACGTGTCACCCATGCCGTATCTCCATCCGCTGGCAGCCGGGCTCCGGCCCTGGGGATCGCTCCGGGCCCGGCTGGGCCCGGACCACCGATGGCCCGACCGTGCCAGAGGGCCAAGGGCGTGCGGAAGTGATCTTCCTATGCACGCCCGGCGGCCGTTGCCCCAAGGATCTAATAGGACAACGCCCCGGCCCGGCGGAGTCCTTCCGCTCGGGCCGCCCAGGCTCCGGTTCGATGCCACTGGAGTACTCCTGGGCCCTCATACTGCCCGACGCCCGGGTCACGTGCCCTGATCCGGCTTGTCGGAGAGTCGGCCGGCTCGCGTCGCGCTGACCGCCGGACGTGGGCGGTAGCGCCCGCGGTGGTCGGCGGTGGCCGGTGGACTGTGACGACCGTCGCGCCTTTTGCGCTGGAAAGGTCAGAACTTAGACAAGTTGCCGGCGGGCGCTGGCCGGCGGGTTACCGTCGGCCAGTACAAGGCCAGAGGTCCAGGATCACCGTCCTCAGAAGACGGACTCAGGAGACCAGCTCAGGAGACGGGTTCAGTGGCCTGGTCCAGTGGTCTTCGGGAGCCTTCGGAAGCTTCAGGCCGCCAGGGAGTCGAGCGCCATGCGATCCGGATCATGGTCCGGATGTGCGGACGATCGTGGACGATAGAATGAGGTCGACGAGCGGGGTGCCAGTGTCGGAGCGATCGGTCTGGACGGAGCGGGCCGCGGGGCCGCCGGTTCCCGGTGAGCCGCTGCGCTCGTCCGACCCGCGCATGATCGGCCGGTACGAGCTGCTGAGCCGGCTCGGCGCCGGTGGGATGGGCGCCGTCTACCTCGGCCGGAACTCCAATGGCCGACGGGTCGCGATCAAGGTGATCCGCGGCGAGCTGGCCAACGACCCCGAGTTCCGGGCCCGATTCGGCGACGAGGTGACGGCCGCCCGGCGGGTCGCGCCCTTCTGCACCGCCGAGGTCCTCGACGCCGACCCGGACGCCCGGCAGCCGTACCTCGTCACCGAGTACATCGACGGCAAGCGGCTGGACACCGTCGTCGAGGAGTCCGGCCCGCTGGGTACGTCCACGCTGCAGGGCGTCGCCATCGGCGTGGCGAGCGCGCTGACCGCGATCCACGGCGCCGGGATCGTGCACCGCGACCTCAAGCCCAGCAACGTCATGCTGTCCTACTCGGGCCCCCGGGTGATCGACTTCGGGATCGCCCGCGCGCTGGACGCCGTCGCGAACCGGACCCGTTCCGGCATCGTGCTCGGGTCGCTCGGCTGGATGGCCCCCGAGCAGATGGAGGGCAGCCCGGTCGGGCCCGCCACCGACATCTTCGCCTGGGGCCTACTGATCGGCTACGCCGCGACGGGCGTGCACCCGTACGGCGAGGGCACCTTCTACGAGATCTCCGAACGGGTGCTCGTCGGCAAACCCGACCTCTCCGGCCTCCCGTCCGAGCTGCGCGCCGTCGTCGCCGCGACGCTGGGCCGCGACCCGCGGCTGCGCCCGTCGGCGGACCAGATCCTGCTGACGCTGCTGGGTGAGACCGGGCGGGGCAACGTCCGGGCGGCCGCGACCCGGGTGCTCGGCGGCACGTGGCCGGGCGTCGAGCAGAGCGCCGCCGGGCTCGACCCGACCCGGATCGGCGGCCCGACGGAGGCGCCCGCGCGCCACGGCGGTGGCGCCGCGGGCCGGCCGGGCGCCCGGGAACGGCCGGGCGCGGCGGCCGGGTACGGCGCCGCCGCCTACGGCGACGGGGCTTACCAGGGTGGGCAGGCCACCCCCCGCCAACCCGCCGGCTACGCCGGTGACGGACGCCACGGCCAGCCCGCCGACCCGCGCGCCGGTGGCCGCCAGGGTGGCGCCGGCTACGTGGCTGGCGCGGGTGCGGGCGGCGCGGTGGACCGGGCGGGTCGCGATGCCGGCCGCCGGCCCCGCGGCGGTGGCTACATCCGTTACGAGGAGCCGCAGGCTCCCGCGCCCGCCCCCGCCGCGCCGGCCAGGCGGCCGGCCGCCCGCGAGCCGGCGCCCTACCGGCCGCCGTACCAGCAGGCTCCGCCCGCGCCGGCCCGTCCGGCTCCGCCCGCGCCGCCGCCCGCGCCCGCTCCCGCGCCGACGCCGCGTCGCGAGCGCCCCGCTCGCCGCCGTCGCGGTTTCCGCCTCCGGATCCCGTTCAAGAAGACGATCATCTTCGTGATCATCGTCTTGCTCCTGCTCTCGGCGGCCGACCAGATCGCGAGCGCGATCGACAAGCAGCGCCAGGCGCTCTGGGACCGTGCCGTACACCGAGTGGAGCAGCAGATCGACGAGTGGCGCGGCAAGGCGACCAACATCGGCGATCAGCTCCCTGGCCAGATGAACCAGCTGCCTGGGCAGGTGCGTGACCGGTTCGAGGACAAATCGGGCGCTGGCGGCACTAGCGGTGCTTCGCCGGGCGGGACGCCCTGACCATTACCTACGCTGGGTAACGACAGTCCAGACAGAAAGTGTTCTGGGCGCATGATGAAGGCGCTTGGCAGGTACAACCCCGTCATGGCGAACTTCACGCAGCGGGTCTCGGAGATGCTGCACAACCCGAAGACCCAGGAGATGATCAACAAGGTCAAGTCGCAGGCGACCAAGCCGGAAAACAAGGCAAAGATCACGCACTTCAAGGACAAGCTCCGCGGCTTCGGCTCGTCCTCGTCTGATCGTGGTGGCCCTCGCTACTGACCCCGGATCCGCCCCTCCGCCCCGGCGCACGGCTGTGCCGGGGCGGAACGGGAGCCTTCGACCCGTGCGGTCGATCTGTGCAACCGATGTGTGCGGTCGATCCCACTGGGCCGCCGTGCCTTTGCGGACGAAGCCGGCGTCGAGGGTCGGGAAGATAGCATCTGGGCGGTGAGCGAGATCCGATCCATGCTGGCCCGGGCCGCCGATGGCGGCCGGATCACGCCCGAAGAGGCGCTGCTGCTCTACCTGCAGGCGCCGCTGCACGAGCTCGGGCAGGCCGCGGACGCCGTGCGCCGGCGCCGCTTCCCGGACGGCATCGCGACCTACATCATCGACCGCAACATCAACTACACCAATGTCTGTGTGACCGCCTGCAAGTTCTGCGCCTTCTACCGAGCGCCGAAGCACCCCGAGGGCTGGGTCCGCGACCTCGACGACATCGTCGCCAAGTGTGGCGAAGCGGTCGAGCTGGGTGCCACCCAGATCATGCTGCAGGGTGGCCACCACCCCGAATTCGGCATCGAGTGGTACGAGAACGCCTTCTCCGCGATCAAGGCCGCCTATCCCCAGTTGGCGCTGCACTCGCTCGGCGCGAGCGAGGTCGTGCACATCGGCCGCACGTCCGGGCTGACGCACGAGCAGGTCATCGTCCGGCTGCGTGACGCGGGCCTGGACAGCTTCGCCGGCGCGGGCGCCGAGATCCTCACCGAACGTCCGCGGGCCGCGATCGCTCCGCTCAAGGAGCCCGGCCACGTCTGGCTGTCGGTCATGGAGACCGCGCACGGCCTGGGCCTGGAGTCGACCGCGACGTTCATGATGGGCACGGGCGAGACCAACGCCGAGCGCATCGAGCACCTGCGGATGATCCGCGATGTCCAGGACCGCACCGGTGGCTTCCGCTCGTTCATCCCGTGGACCTACCAGCCGGAGAACAACCACCTGCGCGGCCGCACCCAGGCCACGACGTTCGAGTACCTGCGTCTGGTCGCGGTCGCTCGGCTGTTCTTCGACAACGTCGCGCATCTGCAGGGTTCGTGGCTCACCACCGGTAAGGAGGTCGGCCAGCTCACGCTGCACATGGGCGCCGACGACCTGGGCTCGGTGATGCTGGAGGAGAACGTCGTCTCCTCCGCCGGCGCGCGGCACCGCACCAACCGGTCCGAGCTGATCCAGCTGATCCGCGCGGCCGACCGGATCCCCGCCCAGCGCGACACCCTCTACAACCACCTGGTCGTCCACCGCGACCCGGCCGAGGACCCGGTCGACGAGCGCGTCGCCTCGCACTTCTCGTCCACCGCCCTCCCGCTCGTCCAGGCGAGCTGACCCGCGGTGGTGGCGGCAGAGCCCGTGCCTAGGACGGAGGCCGGTCGGGGGAAGCGCGCCGGCCTGGACAAGCGGCCGGACGAGGTCGCCGCGATGTTCGACCAGGTGGCGCGCCGCTACGACGTGACCAACGCGGTGCTGTCGGCCGGCATGGACCGCGGCTGGCGGCGGGCGACCGCGAAGGCGCTGCGCCTCGAACCGGGGCAGCGGGTGCTCGACCTCGCCGCCGGCACGGCGACCTCGTCGCGCGCGTTCGCCGCCGCCGGCACGGACGTGATCGCCTGTGACTTCTCCGTCGGGATGCTGCGCGCCGGCCAGGCCCGGCTCACCCGCCGGCCACCCGCGTCGGGGACCGTCCGGCTGGTCGCGGGTGACGGGCTCGCGCTGCCCTTCCCCGACGAGGCCTTCGACCGGGTGACGATCTCGTTCGGTCTGCGCAACGTCGCCGACGTGCCGACCTGCCTGGCCGAGCTGCGCCGGGTCACCCGCCCGGGCGGCCGGCTGGTCGTCTGCGAGTTCAGCCGGCCGACGTGGGGGCCGATGCGGCGGGTCTACCTGGAGTACCTGATGCGCGCGTTGCCCGCGGTGGCCCGCCGCGTCAGCAGCAGCGCCGACTCGTACGTCTACCTGGCCGAGTCGATCCGTGCCTGGCCAGCCCAGCCTGACCTCGCCGACGCCCTGAAGTCCGCCGGCTGGCGGCACGTCGGCTGGCGGAACCTCACGGCCGGCATCGTCGCCCTCCACCACGGCGACCGGGACAGCGCCGGCTCGTCCTGAGCCGGATGCCCGCCGTAACGGTGTGACGTGAATCTCGAAACGGGAGGCGGGCTCGCCCCACTTCGGTGACGGCGCCGTCGCAGCCGCCCCAGCTCAGTCGCCTCGTGGGGGCGAAAACGGCCGAGCCACCGGCGCCTGCCCGCGCCCGAAACCACCTTGGGAAGGCGCTTTGCGCCCGACGGGCGGGCGTGGGGGCAGGCGCTCGACGACTGCCCCCACGCCCGCCCCATCCTGGTTGATGCCAATGGCGGTGTGAGCGCCTACACTCGGCCGTGGCAGGACGCTCGTGAAGAAATTCACGAGCGCAGCGAGGAACGTGCGATCAACAGCCGGTGAACGGCCGAGTACGCATCGCTCCGACCCGGGATCCGCGGCGGAACAACGGATCTCCGGGAAAGGCGGATCAGGTGTGGAACCGGTTGGGTCGTCGGTTGCCGGTGGGGAGAATCGGGTGACGGAGATCACAAAGCGGTCGGATGGCGTGGCACGCGCCGGCGCCGATGCCGACGTGATCGTCGTCGGCGCCGGCCCCGCGGGCTCTGCGGCCGCCTACCACCTGGCGAACACCGGCCTGGACGTGCTGCTCCTGGAGAAGGCGTCCTTCCCGCGGGACAAGGTCTGCGGCGACGGGCTCACGCCGCGGGCGGTCGCGAGCCTGGTGCGGATGGGCATCAACGCTGGGACCAAGGGCGACGCCGCCTCGGCGGACTCCGGCTGGGCGCGCAACAAGGGCCTGCGCATCGTCGGCGGCGGCCTGCGCCTGGAGCTTCCGTGGCCGGAGCTCGCGAGCTTCCCCGACTACGGCCTGGTCCGGCCGCGCTCCGACTTCGACGAGCTGCTGGCCCGCACTGCCGAGAAGGCCGGCGCCCGGCTGCATGAGGGCACCACGGTCGCCGGCGCCGTTCGCGACGAGCGGACCGGCCGGGTGGTCGGCGTCACGGCCCGCGCGGGCACCGACCGCGAGCCGGTCACCTACCGCGCCCCGGTCGTCATCGCCGCCGACGGCAACAGCGCGCGACTCGCGCTGTCGCTGGACATCCGCCGCCGGGACGACCGGCCGCTGGGCGTCGCGGTGCGCCGCTACTACCGCAGCCCGCGCACCCACGACGACTACCTCGAGTCCCACCTGGAGCTCTGGGAGGGCAGGCCGAACGCGAGCCGGCTGCTGCCTGGGTACGGCTGGATCTTCGGCATGGGCGACGGGACGAGTAACGTCGGCCTCGGCATCCTGAACACCACCCCGGCCTTCGGCAACACCGACTACCGCGACCTGCTGCGCCGCTGGCTGGCCGCGTTGCCGCCGGAGTGGGGCTACACCGAGGACAACGCGACCGGCCCGGTTCGTGGCAGCGCGTTGCCGATGGGCTTCAACCGGACTCCGCACTACGCCGACGGCGTGCTCCTCGTCGGTGACGCGGCCGGGATGGTCAACCCCTTCAACGGCGAGGGCATCGCGTACGCGATGGAGTCGGGTGAGCTGGCCGCCGAGGTGATCGCGCAGGCGTTGGCCAGGACGAGCGACGCCGCCCGGGAGAAAGCGCTGCACCAGTACCCCGAGGCGGTGCGGGCCCGCTACGGCGGTTACTACACGCTCGGGCGGGTCTTCGTGAACCTCATCGGCAACCCGACCGTGATGCGGCTGGCCACGAAGTACGGGCTGCCGCACCCGGTGCTGATGAAGTTCATGTTGAAGATCATGGCGAATCTCACCGACCCACGGGGAGGTGATGCGCACGACCGGGTGATCAACGCGCTGTGCCGGCTGGCACCGAGCGCGTAGGGCCCCTGGGCGTGCGTGTAGAAAGCGAGAAAGCTCACCAGCCGCGGATGGCGAGGAATCGCCGCCGCGACCGGCGGGACGGCACCACCAAGACAGGCCTCCGGGGGAAGCGGTCCTGACCGGCCGGAGGCGGGCAGGAAGCCCGGCGCACCGCCGGCCACATTTTCTCTGGGGAGAGGAGCTCGGCATGCTCTCCAACTACGTGCCGATCCTCGTCCTGATCGCGATCGCCACGGCGTTCGCGGCCGGGTCGATCGTGATCAGCATGTTGGTCGGGCCGAAGCGGTTCAACCGGGCCAAGCTCGACGCCTATGAGTGCGGCATCGAGCCGGCACCGCAGGAGGCCGGCCCGCGCCGTTTCCCGGTGAAGTTCTATCTCATCGCGATGCTCTTCATCGTGTTCGACATCGAGATCATCTTCTTGTACCCGTGGGCGGTCGCCTTCGGCGGGCTCGGCGTGTTCGGCCTGGTCGAGATGGTGCTGTTCGTGGCTACGGTGTTCGTCGCCTACGCGTACGTCTGGCGGCGGGGAGGCCTGGAATGGGACTAGAGGAGAAGCTGCCCGGAGGCGTGCTTCTCGCCAGCGTCGAGAAGCTAGCGGGCCTGGGTCGCAAGTCGTCGCTGTGGCCGGTGACGTTCGGCCTCGCCTGTTGCGCCATCGAGATGATGGGGACCGGCGCGGCGCGGTATGACCTCGCCCGCTTCGGCATGGAGGTCTTCCGGGCCAGCCCCCGCCAGGCCGATCTGATGATCGTGGCCGGCCGGGTCAGCCAGAAGATGGCCCCGGTGCTGCGCCAGATCTACGACCAGATGGCCGAGCCCAAGTGGGTGCTCGCCATGGGCGTCTGCGCCTCCAGCGGCGGCATGTTCAACAACTACGCGATCGTGCAGGGCGTCGACCACATCGTCCCGGTCGACATGTACCTGCCCGGCTGCCCGCCGCGTCCCGAGATGCTGATGGACGCGATCATGAAGCTGCACCGGAAGATCCAGACCGGCCCGGTGTCCGGGAAGCTCGACCGCACCGAGATCGGCGAGTCGCCCTACCCGAAGCCGATCGAGGTCGCCACCGCCCAGTCGGCGCTGCCGGCGGGCAGCCTCGACACCCGGACGCTGTCGGTCAACGACCGCAAGCGCTTCAAGATGCCCGCCGACGCCCCGCTGCCGGTCGGCCGTGGCGCCGTCGAGCCCGCGGCCCTGGACGCGCGCCGCCCGGCCGCGGTCGCGCCGCCGTCGGTCTTCGGCCGGCGCAAGCAGCTCCCGGTCGTCGGGCAGCCGGCGACCACCGGCAGGCTCGACGAGCTGTTCGACGTCGAGCCGACCGACGACGTACACGGGCGGGACGGCGGACCGACCACCGAGGACCTGGGCTGATGAGCGAACTGGTACCGAACGGATCGGCGGCCGCGGGCGGCCGCCGCCACGACGCGTTCGGCGCGAAGGGTACGGGCGACACCTCAGGCTTCGGTGGCCTCGTCGCCCCGGCGCCGGTGCTGGGGTCCAGCGAGCGGCCGTTCGGCGACGACGAGGCGGACACGGTCTACGACGCGCTGGAGCGGGCGTTCCCCGGCCTCGACGAGGCGATCGAGCGGGTCGTGTTCGACCGGGGCGAGCTGACGCTGTACGTGCGCCGCGAGCACCTGCTCGCCGTCGGGCGCACCCTGCGCGACGACCCGGCGCTGCGCTTCGAGCTGCTGTCCTCCCTGTCCGGCGCGGACTACCTGGACGACCCGACCGGGCGGCGGCTGCACTCCGTCGTCCACCTGGCGTCGCTGACCTACCGGCGCCGGATCCGGGTGGAGGTGTCCGTGTCCGTCGAGGACCCGGTGATGCCGAGCCTCACCTCGCTGTGGCCGACGGCGGACTGGCACGAGCGGGAGACCTACGACTTCTTCGGGATCATCTACGAGGGTCACCACGCGCTGACCCGGATCATGATGCCGGACGACTGGGTGGGCCACCCGCAGCGCAAGGACTACCCGCTCGGCGGCATCCCGGTGGACTACAAGGGCGCCCAGGTGCCCCCGCCCGAGAAGCGTCGGAGCTACTCGTGACCCAGTTTTTGAACGCCCAGTTTTTGAACGAAGGTGCGTCATGACCGCCGACACGCACACCACGCCCGGGGCGAACCCCTACGAGGCTGGCTTCACCGAGGACGGCGCCAACCGGGTCTACACCGTCACCGGCGGGGACTGGGAGCAGGTGCTCGGCGCCGGCGAGGAGGGCGCCGAGCGGATCGTCATCAACATGGGCCCGCAGCACCCGTCGACGCACGGCGTCCTGCGGCTGGTCCTCGACATCGAGGGCGAGACGGTCCGCCAGACCAGGCTGGTCATCGGCTACCTGCACACCGGCATCGAGAAGAGCAGCGAGTACCGCACCTGGACGCAGGCGGTCACCTTCCTGACCAGGGCGGACTACCTCTCCCCGTTGTTCACCGAGACGGCCTACTGCCTGTCCGTGGAGCGGCTGCTCGGCATCACCGACCAGGTGCCGGAGCGCGCGACCGTCATCCGCGTCCTGGTGATGGAGCTGCAGCGCATCTCCTCGCACCTGGTCGGCCTGGCCACCTCCGGCATGGAGCTCGGCGCCACCACCGCGATGATCGTCGGTTTCCGTGAGCGCGAGAAGATCCTCGACCTGCTCGAGATGATCACCGGCCTGCGGATGAACCACGCCTACATCCGGCCCGGCGGCCTCGCCCAGGACCTCCCGGACGGCGCCGAGCGCGGGATCCGCGAGTTCCTCGTCGACATGCCGAAGCGGATCAAGGAGTACCACCGGCTGCTGACCGGCCAGCCGATCTGGAAGAACCGGCTGATCGACGTCAACTACCTGGACGCGTCGTCCTGCCTCGCCCTCGGCATCACCGGCCCGATCCTGCGGTCCGCCGGCCTGCCCTGGGACCTGCGCAAGACCATGCCGTACTGCGGCTACGAGACGTACGAGTTCGACGTCCCGACGGCCACCGAGGCCGACTCCTTCGCGCGCTACCTGGTGCGGCTGGAGGAGATGGGCGAGTCCCTGAAGATCATCGAGCAGTGCCTGGACCGGCTCGGCCGGCTTGGCCCCGGCCCGGTGATGGTCGCGGACAAGAAGATCGCCTGGCCGGCGCAGCTGTCGATCGGAAGCGACGGCATGGGCAACTCGCTCGACCACATCCGCAAGATCATGGGMACCTCGATGGAGGCCCTGATCCACCACTTCAAGCTGGTCACCGAGGGCTTCCGGGTGCCGCCAGGCCAGGTCTACACGGCCATCGAGGGCCCGCGCGGCGAGCTCGGCGTGCATGTGGTCAGCGACGGTGGGACCAAGCCGTTCCGCGTGCACGTGCGCGACCCAAGCTTCGTCAACCTGCAGGCTGTGCCCGCGATGACCGAGGGCGGACAGGTCGGCGACGTGATCGTCGCGGTCGCCTCGGTCGACCCGGTGCTCGGGGGAGTTGATCGCTGATGCCACTGACGGACGAGACCCGGGCCGCCGCCCGGGAGATTGTCGCCCGCTACCCCGTCGGCCGGCAGCGTTCGGCGCTGCTGCCGATGCTGCACCTGGTCCAGGCGGACGAGGGCTACGTGACCGCCGAGGGGGTCGAGCTCTGCGCGAGCGAGCTCGGGCTCACGGCGGCCGAGGTCAGCGCGGTCGCGACGTTCTACACGATGTACAAGCGCCGCCCGGTCGGCGACTGGCTGGTCTCGGTCTGCACGAACCTGTCCTGCGCGCTGATGGGCGGCCAGGAGGTCTACGACCGGCTCTCGGAGAAGCTCGGCGTCGGCCATGACCAGACGACCGCCGACGGCCGGGTCACCCTCGAGCACGCCGAATGCCTCGCGGCCTGCGACTACGCCCCCGTGATGACCGTCAACTACGAGTTCTACGACGGCGTCGACGAGGAGGCGGCCGAGGGCATCGTCGAGGCCCTGGCGCGCGGCGAGCGGCCCGTGCCCACGCGCGGTGGCCCGCTGTGCACGTTCGCCGAGGTCTCCCGCCAGCTCGCCGGCTTCGAGGACCCACGACCAGAGGGCGTCGCGGGCACAGGCTTCCTCGAGCCGTCGGTGGTGGGCCTCACGGTCGCCGAGCAGGCCGGCTGGCGCGGCGAGGTCGCGCACACGGAGCGGGCCGACGGCCCGACCGGCCCGGCCGGCCCTGCGCCCGTCGGCGACGTGCTGCCGGGCAAGGCGCCCGCGGACGGCGCCCGGTCCGGTGTCAGCCCGGCCGCGGGCRCCCCGACCACGACATCGGCCGCTCCTGCCGCTACGAAGTCAAAGGGGGCGTGACGATGCCCGTCACCCCGGTTCTCACCGCGCGCTGGAAGGTCCCCGGCATCTGGACGCTCGACACGTTCGAGCGCCACGGCGGTTACGACTCGGTGCGCACCGCGTTCGGCATGGGCCCGGACGACATCATCAAGCTGGTCAAGGACTCCGGCCTGCGCGGCCGCGGCGGCGCTGGCTTCCCGACCGGGATGAAGTGGAGCTTCATCCCGCAGGGCGACGGCAAGCCGCACTACCTGGTCATCAACGCCGACGAGGGCGAGCCGGGCACCTGCAAGGACGCCCCGCTGATGATGACCGATCCGCACTCGCTGATCGAGGGAATCATCGTCGCCTCGTACGCGGTGCGGGCGAACCGGGCGTTCGTCTACGTCCGCGGCGAGCTGGTGCACGCCGCCCGGCGGCTGCGCAACGCCGTCGTGGAGGCGTACCGGGCCGGCTACCTCGGCCAGGACATCCTGGGTAGCGGCTTCGACCTCGACCTGGTGATCCACTCCGGTGCCGGTGCGTACATCTGCGGCGAGGAGACGGCCCTGCTCGACTCGCTCGAGGGCCGCCGCGGCCAGCCTCGGCTGCGCCCGCCGTTCCCGGCGACGCACGGGCTCTACAACTCGCCGACGGTCGTCAACAACGTCGAGACGATCGCGTCGGTGCCCTTCATCGTCAACAACGGCGTCGACTGGTTCCGCTCGATGGGCACCGAGAAGTCGCCCGGGCCGAAGATCTACAGCCTGTCCGGCCACGTCACCCGGCCCGGGCAGTACGAGGCCCCGATGGGCACGACGCTGCGCGAGCTGCTGGAGATGGCCGGCGGCATCCGCGGCGGCCGCGCGCTCAAGGCCTGGACGCCCGGAGGCTCGTCGACGCCGATGCTGACCGCCGAGCACCTCGACGTCCCGCTGGACTTCGACGGCGTGCAGGCCGCCGGCTCGCTGCTCGGCACCGCCGCGCTCATGATCATGGATGACACGGTGGACATGCTCAAGGTCGTCCGCCGGCTCACCCAGTTCTACGCGCACGAGTCCTGCGGCAAGTGCACGCCGTGTCGTGAGGGCACCACCTGGATGGTGCAGATCCTGTCCCGGATGGAACGCGGGCAGGGCGACCCGAGCGACATCAACACGCTGACCGACGCCTGCGACAACATCTTCGGCCGGGCGTTCTGCGCGCTCGCCGACGGTGCGGTCTCGCCGATCGTCTCCGGCATCAAGCACTTCCCGGAGGAGTTCGCCGCGGCGGCCCAGCCGCGGCCCGCGGCCCCGGCGCAGGACTCCGCGGGCGGCGTCGTCACCGGGCCTGCCGCCCTGGCGGGGGCGCACTGACATGGGAACGTCACTGATCATGGGAGCGGTCGGAATATGACTGTCACCGCGGACGCCTCGGCCGGACCGGGCGGGCCTCCCGCCCCGCCGCCCGACCACGTCACGCTGACCATCGACGGGCTGCCGGTCAGCGTCCCGAAGGGCACGCTGATCATCCGGGCCGCCGAGCTGCTGGGCATCGAGGTCCCCCGGTTCTGCGACCACCCGCTGCTCGACCCGGTCGGCGCGTGCCGGCAGTGCATCGTCGAGGTGGAGGGCCAGCGCAAGCCGGTCGCCGCCTGCACGACGACCGTCGCCGCCGACATGGTCGTCAAGACGCAGCTGACGTCCCCGGTCGCCAGCAAGGCGCAGGCCGGCACGATGGAGTTCCTGCTCCTCAACCACCCGCTGGACTGCCCGGTCTGCGACAAGGGCGGCGAATGCCCCCTGCAGAACCAGGCGATGGCCAACGGCGGCAGCGAGTCGCGGTTCAAGGAGGAGAAGCGGACCTACCCGAAGCCGCTCGCCATCTCCTCGGAGATCCTGCTCGACCGGGAGCGGTGCGTGCTGTGCGCCCGCTGTACCCGGTTCTCCGAGCAGATCGCCGGTGACCCGTTCATCGAGCTGTTCGAGCGGGGCGCCGCCGAGCAGGTCGCGGTGGCGGGCGACGAGCCGTTCGCGTCCTACTTCTCCGGCAACACGGTGCAGATCTGCCCGGTCGGCGCGCTCACCAGCGCCGCCTACCGGTTCCGCTCCCGCCCGTTCGACCTGGTCTCCACGCCGACGGCGTGCGAGCACTGCGCGTCGGGCTGCTCGCTGCGCACCGACCACCGGCGCGGCACGGTGATGCGCCGCCTCGCCGGCGACGACGGCGCGGTGAACGAGGAGTGGAACTGCGACAAGGGCCGGTTCGCGTTCACCTACGCGCGCCAGGCCGACCGGCTGACCACCCCGCTCATCCGGGACGACGAGACCGGCGAGCTGGTCGAGGCGAGCTGGACCGAGGCGCTCGACTACGCCGCGCGCGGTCTGGCCGAGACCCGCGACCGCTACGGCGTCGGCGTGCTGGCCGGTGGCCGGCTCACCCGTGAGGACGCCTACGCCTACGCGAAGTTCGCCCGGCTGGCGCTGCGCACCAACGACATCGACTTCCGGGCCCGGCCGCACTCGGCCGAGGAGGAGGCGTTCCTCGGGCACGCGGTCGCCGGCACCGGCATCGGCGTCACCTACGCCGACCTGGAGACCGCGCCCACCGTCCTGCTCGTCGCCTTCGAGCCGGAGGAGGAGTCGCCGATCGTCTTCCTGCGGCTGCGCAAGACGGTCCGCAGGCTCGGCACGGCCGTCTACTCCGTCGGCCCGGTCGCGACCCGCGCGCTCGGCAAGCTCGCCGGCACGCTGCTGCCGGTGGCGCCGGGCGGCGAGGCCGACCTGCTCGCCGGCATCGCCGGCGCCCGGCCCGGCCCGGACGGCGAGCTCGCGGCCGGCGTCGCGGAGGCGCTGCGCAAGCCGGGCGCGGTCATCCTGGTCGGCGAACGGGCCGCCGAGGCGCCCGGCACGCTGACCGCTGCGCTGCGCCTGGCCGAGGCGACCGGTGCCCGGCTCGGCTGGGTGCCGCGCCGGGCCGGCGAGCGCGGCGCGCTCGCGGCCGGCGCCTTCCCGTCGCTGCTGCCCGGTGGCCGCCCGGCCGCCGACCCGGCCGCGCGCGCCGAGGTCGAGGCGGTCTGGGGGACCCAGGTCCCCGGCGCCCCCGGCCGGAGCACCGCCGAGATCCTCGCCGCCGCGGCTCTCGAGAACGCCGGGCTCGACGCCCTGGTCGTCGCGGGTGTCGACGTCGAGGACCTGCCGGACCCGGCCGCGGCGCTCGAGGCGCTCGCGTCCGTGCCGTTCCTGGTCTCGCTGGAGATCCGCCGCTCGGCCGTCGCCGAGGTGGCCGACGTGGTGTTCCCGGTCGCCCCGGTCGCGGAGAAGGCCGGCTCGTTCGTCGACTGGGAGGGGCGGCTGCGCCCGTTCCAGCGGGCGCTGGAGACCCTGGCGCTGCCGGACCTGCGGGTGCTGCACCTGCTGGCCGCGAAGATGGGCGTCGACCTCGGCGTCCCGGACGTCGGCGCCGCCGCCCGCGAGCTCGCCGCGCTCGGCCGGGCGGGAACCGCGGTCGCCCGGGTGCCCRCACCCGCCGCCTCGGCCGCCGCGCCGGTCACCCCGCCCGCGGGGCAGGCGGTGCTCGCGAGCTGGCACCAGCTCATCGACGACGGCGCGCTGCAGGCCGGCGAGCCCTACCTCGCCGGTACCGCCCGCCCGGCCGTGGCGCTGCTCTCGGCGGCGACCGCCGCCGAGACGGGCGTGGCCGCGGGTGGCCCGCTGACCGTCAGCACCGAGCGGGGATCGGTCACGCTCCCGGTGGAGATCGTCGACATGCCCGATCGGGTGGTCTGGGTACCGACCCACTCGCCCGGCTCGCACGTCCGCCGGGCGCTGGCCGGGTCCACCGGCGGCATCGTGAAGATCACGGCCGGAGGTGTGGCATGAGCGGATCGGTTTCCACGGTGCTGCTCGCCGCGGGCAGCACCGGCGCCGACCCCGACCTGAGCAGGTTCGGTTCGGACCCGTTCTGGCTGGTCCTGATCAAGGGCGTGGCGGTCTTCGCCTTCCTCATGATCATGACGCTGTTCGGCATCGTGTTCGAGCGCAAGGTCGTCGCCCGCATGCAGGTTCGGCTCGGCCCGAACCGGCACGGGCCGAAGGGCTGGCTGCAGAGCCTCTTCGACGGCGTCAAGCTGATGCTGAAGGAGGACATCATCCCGGCGCTGGCGGACCGGCCGGTGTTCCTCCTCGCGCCGCTGGTGTCGGTGATCCCGGCGTTGATCGCGTTCGCCGTCATCCCGTTCGGCCCCGAGGTCTCGATCTTCGGTCACCACACCATGCTGCAGCTCGCGGACCTGCCGGTCGGCGTGCTMTACCTGCTGTCGGCGGCGTCGCTCGGGGTGTACGGGCTGATCCTGTCCGGCTGGTCCAGCGGGTCGACGTACCCGCTGCTCGGGTCGCTGCGGTCGGCCGCGCAGATCATCTCCTACGAGATCGCGATGGGCCTGGCGTTCGTCGCGGTGTTCATGTACTCCGGGACGCTGTCGACCTCGGGCATCGTGGAGAGCCAGCACGACTGGTGGTACATCGCGCTGTTCCCGTCGTTCGTGATCTACATGATCTCGATGGTCGGCGAGACGAACCGGACGCCGTTCGACCTTCCCGAGGCCGAGGGCGAGCTGGTCGGTGGCTTCCTCACCGAGTACAGCTCGATCAAGTTCGCGTTCTTCTACCTCGCCGAGTACGTCAACCTGGTCACCGTCTCGGCGGTCATGACGACGCTGTTCCTCGGCGGCTGGCAGCCCCCGCCCATTCCGGGGCTGTCGGGTCTCGACCACGGCTGGGTCCCGCTGATCTGGTTCATCGTCAAGCTGCTGATCGTGATGTTCTTCTTCGTCTGGCTGCGCGGCACRCTGCCCCGGCTGCGCTACGACCAGTTCATGAGCTTCGGCTGGAAGATCCTCATCCCGGTCGGGCTGGTCTGGGTGCTGTTCATCGCGGCGCTGCGGACGATGCGGGACAACAACACCTCGGGCCTGCGTCCCTGGCTGATCGCCGTCGCCGTCATCCTCGGCCTGTTCGTCGTCGCCGAGTTCGCGTTCGGCGGCCGGCGGGGTGCGGACGACGACGAGGACGAGGAAGACGTCGGGCCGCCGAGCCTCGAACGCATCCCGTGGCCCCCGCCCGCTGAGAACGGCGCCGCGAACCCCGCCGCGCCACCCATCGTCGTGCCGGCTGGCCCGCGCCAGCGTCAGGAGAGCTGAACAATGGGCTCCTTCGATTTTTTCAAGGGCTTCGGCCTCACCTTCGGCAACATGTTCCGCAAGCCCGTCACGGAGTCGTACCCGGAGGAGAAGAAGGAGACGGCGCCGCGTTTCCACGGCCGTCACCAGCTCAACCGGCACCCGGACGGGCTGGAGAAGTGCGTCGGCTGCGAGCTGTGCGCGTGGGCCTGCCCGGCGGACGCGATCTACGTCGAGGGCGCCGACAACACCGATGAGGAGCGCTTCTCACCGGGCGAGCGGTACGGCAAGGTCTACCAGATCAACTACCTGCGCTGCATTATGTGCGGGCTGTGCATCGAGGCCTGCCCGACCAGGGCGTTGACCATGACGAACGAGTACGAGCTCGCCGATGACAGCCGGAACGACCTGATCTTCACCAAGGAGCAGCTGCTCGCGCCGCTACGGGAGGGGATGGAGGCAGCGCCCCACCCGATGTACCTCGGTGACAGCGAGACCGACTACTACCGCTGGGACCCGAACACACCGTTGCCCGCCTTCCAGGAGCTGGCGCGCGACGGCGGGTCCGGTTCGGAGCACTGATGGACCCGCACCTTCTCGCCGCGGCGGCGCCGATCACCAGCACCTCGGGTGGTGAGGCGCTGACCTTCTGGATCATCGCTCCGATCGCCGTGCTTGGCGCGCTCGGCATGGTGCTCGCGAAGAACGCCGTGCACGGCGCACTGCTGTTGGTCGCCAACCTGTTCTGTGTGGCGGTCTGTTATCTGCTGCAGGACGCGCCGTTCCTCGGCTTCGTGCAGATCGTGGTCTACACCGGCGCGATCATGGTGTTGTTCCTGTTCGTGCTGATGCTGATCGGCGTCGACTCGACCGAGTCCCTCGTCGAGACGCTGCGCGGGCAGCGGCTGGCGGCGGCCGTGCTCGGCCTCGGCTTCGCGGGCCTGCTCGTCTTCCCGCTAGGGAAGGTCATCAAGGGGCAGCCCGCGKCCGGTGTCGCGGACGTGAACAAGGCCGGCGGTGGCAACATCCACGCCATCGCCCGGCTGTTGTTCACCGACTACGTGTTCGCCTTCGAGGCGGTGTCCGCGCTGCTGGTCATCGCGGCCGTCGGCGCGATGATCCTCAGCCACCGCGAGCGGACCGGGCCGAGGCCGTCGCAGAAGGAGACCCTGCGCAGGCGGTTCGAGAGCGGCGGGGTGCTCACTCCGCTGCCCGGCCCCGGCGTGTACGCGCGGACCGACTCGGCCGACCAGCGGCCGATGCTGCCTGGTGGCTCGAACGGCCTGGTCGGCGGCGCGCCGTCCGAGCTGGCGCCCGGCGGCGACGCGGTCGGCGGCGATGCGCCCGGCGGCGAGGACCCATCCGGCCCGGACGCCACGGGGCCCGGCGCGGCTGACGGTACGGCGCCGGTCGGCGCCGGGAAGGGGAGCGGACTGTGAACCCGGGGAACTACCTGGTGCTGTCCGGGCTGCTGTTCGCGATCGGCGCGGTCGGGGTGCTGGTCAGGCGCAACGCGATCGTCGTGTTCATGTGCGTCGAGCTGATGCTCAACGCCGTGAACCTGTCGCTGGTCACCTTCTCCCGGATCCAGGGCAACCTCGAGGGCCAGGTCATCGCCTTCTTCGTGATGGTGGTGGCCGCTGCCGAGGTCGTCATCGGGCTCGCGATCATCCTGACGATCTTCCGAACGCGCAGGTCGGCGTCGGTCGACGACGTGAACCTGCTGAAGTACTGACGGGCCAAAGGGCGTGCGAAAATGATCCTCTTCGTACGTCCGGCGGCCTTGCCTCTGAGGTGCTGACGGGCCTACGGGCGCGCGGAAGAGATCTTCTCCGCACGCCCGGCGGCCGTTGCCTCTGGAAGTACTGACGGGCCCAGCCCGTCCAGCCGCCCCACAAGTGATCCGGACTAGGCCGACGCAGGCGCGCGACGCGTGCGCGCCGCCGGCTAAGCGAAGAACGGACGAACTGCAGTGAAGCTGGAAGTCCTCGACGGCGTTACGCCGTCGCACCTCGGGACCGGTCCGCGATGACGCCGGAGCTTCCCGCGGCCGCCGAGGGCGGCGCCGTGCACTACGCCGCCGCGAGCGGTGCGTTCTCGCTGACCTGGCTGCTCATCGCGCTGCCGCTGGCCGGCGCCCTGGTGCTGCTGCTCGGCGGGAAGCGCACCGACAGGTTCGGCCACGTGCTCGGCACGCTCGCGGCACTGGCGAGCTTCGTCGTCGGCCTGGTCGTCTTCTTCACTCTCGTCGGCCGGGACGGCTCGGACCGCGCCGTCTCCCAGCATCTGTTCACCTGGATACCGGTGAACGGGTTCCAGGTCGACGCGGGGCTGCTCGTCGACCAGCTCTCGGCCGTCTTCGTCCTGCTGATCACCGGTGTGGGCACGCTGATCCACGTCTACTCGATCGGCTACATGGCCCACGACCCGGGCCGGCGGAAGTTCTTCGCCTACATGAACCTGTTCCTCGCCTCCATGCTGCTGCTGGTGCTGGGGAACAACTTCCTGTCGCTGTACGCCGGTTGGGAGCTCGTCGGCCTCTCCAGCTTCCTGCTCATCAAGTTCTGGGAGTACAAGCCGGCGGCGGCCACCGCGGCGAACAAGGCCTTCTACATGAACCGCGTCGGCGACGTCGGCCTGGCGATCGCGATCATGTTCATGTTCAGCACGCTCGGCTCCACGAGCTATGACCACGTCTTCACCGCCGCCGCGGGCGGCGGCATCGGCCAGGGCACCATCACCGCGATCGCGCTGCTGCTGCTGCTCGGCGCCTGCGGCAAGTCCGGCCAGTTCCCGCTGCAGGCCTGGCTCCCGGACGCCATGGAGGGCCCGACCCCGATCTCCGCGCTCATCCACGCGGCGACGATGGTCACCGCCGGTGTCTACCTGATCGCCCGGTCGGCGCCGATCTTCAACGAGACGCAGGACGCCCGCACGGTCGTCGTCATCATCGGCGCGGTCACCATCCTCATCGGGTGCGTGATCGGCTGCGCCTACGACGACATCAAGAAGGTGCTCGCCTACTCGACGGTCAGCCAGATCGGCTACATGTTCCTCGCCGTCGGGCTCGGGCCGGCCGGCTACGCCCTGGGCATCGCCCACCTGCTCGCGCACGGCTTCTTCAAGGCCGGCCTGTTCCTCGGCTCCGGCTCGGTCATCCACGCGATGGACGACGAGCAGGACATGCGCAGGTACGGCGGCCTGTGGAAGTACATGAAGGTCACCTGGGTGACGTTCGGCCTCGGCTACCTGGCCATCATCGGCTGCCCGCCGTTCTCCGGCTTCTTCACCAAGGACAAGATCATCGAGACGGCGTTCGACAAGGGTGGGACATCGGGCTACATCCTTGGGATCGTCGCCCTGCTCGGCGCCGGGATCACCGCCTTCTACATGACGCGGCTGTTCCTGATGACCTTCCACGGCAAGGCGCGCTGGTCCCACGAGGGTGAGGACGCGAAGCACCCGCACGAGTCGCCCGTCACGATGACCGGCCCGATGATCCTGCTGGCCGTCGGCTCGGTGGCCGCCGGAGCGCTGCTCGTCCTCGGTGGCACCCTGCAGGACTGGCTGGCCCCCGTCGTCGGCGAGCACGGCGAGGCCGACCACACGATCTCGCCGACGGTGCTCACGCTGCTCACCCTGGTCGTCAGCGCCGGCGGCCTGGCCGGCGCCGTCCTGCGCTACCAGCTGCGCCCGGTGGACGCGGTGGCCAAGCCCGACGCCGCGGTCAGCCCGCTCACCGTCGCCGCCCGCCACGACCTGTACGCGAACACCTTCAACGAGGCCGCGTTCATGATCCCGGGCAACTACCTGGTCCGCTTCCTGGTCTGGTTCGACAAGATCATCATCGATGGCCTGGTCGGCGGGACCGCGGCGGCCATCGGTGGCCTGTCCGGCCGGCTACGGCGCACCCAGACCGGCTACGTCCGCACGTACGCACTTTCGATGTTGGGAGGCACGGTCCTCGTGGTCGGTGCCCTTTTGTTGGTGAGGGCGGGCTGACGTGCATAGCGTTCCCTGGCTGACGATCCTGCTGGTCATCCCAGTCGCCGGCGCGATCCTGGTCGCGCTGCTGCCCAAGAGTGCGAGCACGCTGGCCAAGCAGGCCACCCTGTTCCTCACGCTCGTCGAGCTGGTGCTCGCGGTGCTCGCCACCATCGCCTACGAGCCCGACAAGCCCGGCTTCCAGTTCGCCCAGCGGTATGACTGGATCAAGCAGTTCGGCGTGTCCTACTCGGTCGGCGCCGACGGCATCTCGATCGTGCTGATCCTGCTGGCCTCGGTCCTGATGCCGGTCGTGGTGCTGGCCTCCTGGCACGAGTCCGAGCAGGGCAAGCGCGGCGTCGGGGCGTTCTTCTCGCTGCTGCTCGCGCTGCAGGCCGGCATGGTCGGCGTCTTCGCGGCCACCGACGTGTTCCTGTTCTACGTCTTCTTCGAGGCGATGCTCATCCCGATGTACTTCCTCATCGGGAGCTACGGGGCGCCGAAGGAGCAGACGCAGCGCTCGTACGCGGCGGTCAAGTTCCTGCTCTACAGCCTGTTCGGCGGCCTGCTGATGCTCGCCGCGGTCATCGGCCTCTACGTGGTCTCGGTGCACCAGCTCGGGCACGGCACGTTCGACTTCGCCGCGCTGCGCCAGATGCACATCAGCGAGGGCACGCAGAAGTGRCTGTTCCTCGGCTTCTTCATCGCGTTCGCCATCAAGGCTCCGCTGTTCCCGTTCCACACCTGGCTGCCGGACGCGGGCGCCCAGTCGCCCACCGGCGGCGCGGTGCTGCTCGTCGGGGTGCTCGACAAGGTCGGCACCTTCGGCCTGATCCGCTACTGCATCCCGCTGTTCCCGGACGCGGCCGACTACTTCGCCCCGCTGGTGCTCGCGCTCGCGGTGATCGGCATCTTCTACGGCGCGCTGCTCGCGATCGGGCAGCGTGACATGAAGCGGCTGGTGTCGTACACGTCGCTCGCCCACTTCGGCTTCATCGCGCTGGGCTGCTTCGCCTTCACCTCGCAGGCCGGCACCGGCGCGGTGCTCTACATGGTCAACCACGGCCTGTCGACCGGCCTGCTGTTCCTGGTGGTCGGCTTCCTGGTCGCCCGCCGCGGCAGCCGGGACGTCGACGCCTACGGCGGCATGGCGAAGGTCACCCCGGTCCTCGCGGGCGTGTTCCTCGTCGCCGGGCTCTCGTCGCTGGCGCTGCCCGGCCTGAACAGCTTCGTGTCGGAGTTCCTCGTCCTGGTCGGCACGTTCACCGAGTACAAGGCGCTGGCGATCGTCGCGACCTGCGGCATCGTGCTGGCGGCCCTCTACGTGCTGCACCTGTACAAGCGGACGATGACCGGGCCGGTCGTGCACGAGGAGAACAAGCTCGTCGCAGACCTCTCCCTGCGGGAGAAGCTGGTGGTCGCACCGGTGGTCGCGCTCATCGTCGCCCTGGGCGTCTACCCGAAGCCTCTGATCGACATCATCAACCCGACGGTCACGGCCACGTTCTCCGATGTCGGGCACCACGACCCGGCACCGAGCGTCCCGGTGGCCGGTGTGACCACCACCGGAGGCCACTAGTGAGCGCCGCTCCCGTCTTCCTCGGCGCCTCGTCCGCGACGACCATCGCCCCGATCCAGACGCCGCACGTCGAGTACTCCTCGATCAGYCCGCTGCTGATCGTGCTCGGGCTCGCGTTCGCCGGCATCCTGGTCGAGGCGTTCGCGGCGCCCGCGGCCCGCCGGCGGATCCAGCCGCTGCTTGCCTTCGCCGGCTTCGCCGCGGCGTTCATCGCCGTCGTGCTGCTGCACTCCCGCCGCTCCACGCTGGTGTCCGGCGCGCTCGCCATCGACGGCCCGACGCTGTTCCTGGAAGGCACGATCCTGCTGTTCGGCCTGTTCACGGTGCTGCTGGTCGCCGAACGCCGGCTGGACTCCTCGGGCGGTGCCATCGTCGCCTCGGCGGCGGTCACTCCCGGCGCGGCGGGGTCGACCGCGATGCAGACCTCCAAGGAGGTCCAGACCGAGGCCTACCCGCTGCTGGCCTTCTCGGTCTCCGGGATGCTGATGTTCGTCGCCTCGAACAACCTGCTGGTGATGTTCGTCGCGCTGGAGATCCTCTCGCTGCCGCTCTACCTGCTGGCCGGGCTCGCCCGCCGCCGGCGCCTGCTCTCGCAGGAGGCGGCGCTGAAGTACTTCCTGCTCGGCGCGTTCTCGTCGGCGTTCTTCCTGTACGGCCTGGCGATGATCTACGGCTACGCCGGCACCGTGCGCCTCGGCGCCATCGCCGACGCGGCCGGCACCGCGGGCGCGAACGACACCTACCTCTACCTCGGGGTGGGTCTGCTCGCCGTCGGCTTCTTCTTCAAGATCGGCGCGGCGCCGTTCCACTCCTGGACGCCGGACGTCTACCAGGGCTCGCCGACGCCGGTCACCGCCTTCATGGCCGCGGCCACCAAGGTCGCCGCCTTCGGCGGGCTGCTGCGGGTCTTCTACGTCGCCTTCGGCGGGCTGCGGTGGGACTGGCGGCCGGTCGTCTGGGGTGTAGCGATCCTCACCATGGCCATCGGCGCCGTGCTGGCGCTGACCCAGCGCGACATCAAGCGGATGCTGGCCTACTCGGCCATCGCGCACGCCGGCTTCCTGCTCGTCGGGCTGGCGGCCGCGAACACCGACGGCCTGTCCGGCTCGATGTTCTACCTGGTCACCTACGGGTTCACGACGATCGCCGCGTTCGCCGTCGTCTCGCTGGTCCGCACCAGCGACGGCGAGGCCAGCGACCTGTCCCAGTGGCAGGGTCTTGGGCGGACATCGCCATGGCTCGCGGGAATCTTCGCCTTCCTCCTGCTCGCGCTCGCCGGCATCCCGCTCACCAGCGGCTTCACCGGCAAGTTCGCGGTGTTCCAGTCGGCCATCGAGGGGGACGCCACCCCGCTGGTCGTCATCGCGCTGGTGTGCAGCGCGATCGCCGCGTTCTTCTATGTCCGGGTGATCGTGCTGATGTTCTTCTCCGACCCGCCGGCCGACGGCCCGGTCGTGGTCACCCGGCCGAGCCTCACCTACGCCACGGTCGGCGTCGGCGCGCTCGTCACCCTGCTTCTCGGCGTGGCTCCGCAGCCTTTGTTGGACCTCGCCAGTCACGCGGCGGCCTCAGGCTTCGTACGCTGATGGCGGTATGAGCAGAACCGGGCTGGACACGATGGGGATCAGGGCAGACCCTGATCTCGAATCCGCCGTGCGAGCGGGCCTCACCGACGTCGAGCGACTCCTGCGCGAGGCGGTCCGCAGTGAGTTCACGTTCGTCACGGAGGCGTCGCGGCATCTCACCGACGCGGGCGGGAAACGCTTCCGTCCGATGGTGGTGCTGCTCGCGGCGCACTTCGCCGACTCGGCCGCGCCGGAGGTGATCCAGGCCGCGGCCGCCATCGAGCTGACCCACCTGTCGACCCTGTACCACGACGACGTGATGGACGAGGCCCCGCTGCGACGCGGGGCCGCGTCCGCCAACGCCCGGTGGACGAACACGGTGGCGATCCTCGTCGGGGACTACCTGTTCGCTCGGGCCTCGGAGATCACCGCGGACCTCGGCCCCGAGGCGACCAGGATCCTCGCGCAGACGATCGCGACGCTGTGCGAGGGCCAGATCCGCGAGACCGTCGGGCCGATGCCGGACGACGACCCCGTCGAGCACTACCTTCGGGTCGTCACCGGCAAGACCGCGTCGCTGATCGCCGCGTCCGGCCGCTTGGGCGCGATGATGGCCGGCGCCGACCCGGTGACGGCCGACATCATGGCCACCTTCGGGGAGCGCATCGGCGTCGGCTTCCAGCTGTCCGACGACATCATCGACGTCGCCTCCGACAGCRCCGCCTCCGGCAAGACCCCCGGCACCGACCTGCGGGCCGGCGTCCGCACGCTGCCGATGCTGTACGCCCTGCGCGGCCGGGACGCGGGGGCGGACCGGCTGCGCGAGTTGCTGGCCGACGGCTTCGCCTCGGACGCGGCGCTCGGCGAGGCGATCGAGATCCTGCGCGCCCACCCCGGAATGGACGAGGCCCGCGCCCAGCTGAGCTCCTGGGCGTCGAGCGCCCGTGACTGCCTGGCTCCGCTGCCGGAGGGCTCCGCCAAGGCCGCTCTCGAGAGCCTGGCCGACTTCGTCGTCGCACGCACGGGCTAGACCGCGACCACCAGCAGACCGACCATCAGCGCGTCCCAACCGGACCCGGACGCAGGCCGGCCCCGTCCCGCGATGCGGGAACGGGGCCGGCCTGCTTTTCGGGCTCCTCGTCGGCTAGGAGAACCAGTCGACCTTGTCGGCTAGGAGAACCAGCCGATCGTCGCCTTGGTGAAATAGTCGACGTTCTCCAGCGGGTCCAGGGTGACGACCGTGATCGGGTCGACGGGCATCGAGGCCGTGGAGTCGGCCGGGGTGCCCGAGTCGGTCGCGGCCGGGGTGGCCGTGTCCTGCGGCGGGGTGGTCGAAGCCTGGTCGGTCCCCTGCGATGCCGGTGCCTGTGCCGGTGCCTGTGCGGGTGCCTGATCGGTCGGCGCCGCGGCGCTGGGGGCGGTGGTGGGGTCGGTCGTGGCGTCCGGCGGGGGCGCCGTGTCGTCCTGCCCCGGCGAGGCCGTGGGCGACGGGCTTGGCGTGCCGGCTTCGGTCTCGGGGACGGTGCCGATCCCGAACCAGTTGAAGACCGAGCCCTCCGTCGGCGGCTGGTCCGCGGCCGTGGTGGCCGGAGTGCCGGTCGTCGGGTCGGGCGCGGACACGTCTCGCGGGGTGAGCGGGATGATCGGAACCCCGCCGCTACCGAGCCCGTCCGTCGGGTACGAGGAGTCCGTGGAGGTGTCCACGGTCGGGTCGTACGTGCCGTCGTATGTCGGGGCGAGGGCCTCGAGCGTCGGGTCGTACCCGGCCGCGGCGTCGAGGTAGCCGTCACCGGCGTCCGAGGAGTCGGACTGGTTGGGCACGAGCGGTATCACCGGCACCGCTGGTGTAAGGCCCGGCGTGATCGGCGACGAGGCACTCGCCGCGGACGAGTCGGCCCCGGAGCCGGACGACTGGACGGCTGGGAACTGGCCCGTCGACGTGCCGCCACCCGGCCCGGCCGGAATGGTCAGCGGTCCGGTGTCCGTGGCGAGCACCGCGCTGCCCACGAGCGCGGACAGACCGGCGAGCGAGGCCGTGCTCGCGATGGCGAGCTTCGCCCTGGCGCTGCCAGGCCGCCCGAGAGGCGCCCGGTGCGCTCCCGGAGCCCGTTGCTGTGCGCCTTCACTCTTCTCGCCTTTTGCCCGGGTGCTGCCGCCGCCCGGCGCGCCTCGCCTGCCGGGGGTACGCGTCTCCTGGTCGGCCCCGGTGTCGAAGGCCCTGGTGTCGGTGCCCCGCGCCGAGCGAGCGGCCGGGGTGGCGGCGACGAACGTCGTGCCCAGTGGAACGGCCGGGATGACCAGTGCGTCGTCGTAGGACGACCCGTCATCGAGGACCGCGTAGTCGGTGTCGTCCGCGTACTCGCTGTCGGCGGCGTAGCCACCGTCAGCGTTCGGGTAGCCGTAGCCGTAACCATCGGCATAGGCCTGGCCGCCCGGCGGGTAGCCGTGGCCGCCCGAGTAGTCGGGGCGGCCGTGGCCGGCGGGGTCCGGGTGGCTCCGATAGCCCTCGTAGCTGTGCCCGTAACCGCCGCCCTGTGGCTCGGCGGCGCGGTCGCGGCGCGCGGAGGTACTGAGCGAGATCGGGCCGGTCACCGTGTCGAGCTCGCCGGGCGKAAGCACCGCCGGGCGCGGTGGAACCGACGCCTGGAAGGTCGGCTGGGGTGGCACGCCCCTGGAGGCGAGGCCGTGCCCGCGAGCGAATGGCCAGCCCGCGGGCTCCTCGGCCGGTGGGTAGGCCAGGTGGGCGTCCTGGGTGCCGGCCCAGCTCTGCTGACCGGCGGTGTAGTTAGCCACGTCGCGCTCCAGTGGGCGTCAGCGCGCCGACGAGCACCAGATGGCACCCGACCGCGTTCTCATGGTGGCGGCAGTTGCGCCTGTGCCAGTCGTGACTGTGCCTGTTACGGCGATGCACGGAGCCTCCGGCTTTGGATCGGTGTGGACCCCCCCGGGCGACACCGCACGCACCCCCACGCGCACACCACACCATACCGGACATCGATCACGTTCGCGTATCGGGGTGCCACCATCGGAAACCGTCCGGGCAGACAACAACTAGTCAACGGATGGCGGATGATCATTCCCCTGGGACCGGGAACGGGGCCGGGGGAGCTGGTGGGAAGTTCCCGCGCACCGCTGGCGTCACGGTCGTCGTCGGCGCCGGCGCCGGCGCGCGCGGCTTCCCCACGCTGGGGGTCGCGCCGGCCTGCGACGGGTGGACGGGGGCACCGACGGCCTGGCCGAAGGCGCCGCCCGGCGGCATCGTCCCGGCCGCCGACGTGGCCGGCGCGGCCGGCGCGCCAGCGGCACCGCGCTGGGTCAGGGCGATCACTGGGAAGGGATAGGTCCTGGTCACGCGCGGCTGCTCACCGCCGGGGGCGAGCGTCCCGGCCGTCAACGCGTCCCGGCCACCCTGGTCATCGCCCGCGCCGACCAGCCGCAGCGCGAGGGTGCCCGCGACCGCGGCCACCAGGAGGCAGCAGACCGCGAGCAGCGCGACCCGCCGCCGCCGGCGCCGCCGCGCCCGTAGACCACGAGTTCCCGTCGGTGCGACGACGGCCCCCGTGGCGGCCGGCTCGTCGCTCGACGCCGCAGGCTCGTCCGCCGACGTCGCGCCGGCCGTCGAGTCGTCCGTGGAGCCTTCGGCCGTTGAGCCGTCCGCCCAGGCTCCCGCGGGGAGAACCGCCGTGGCGTCCGGAGCCGCGAACGTCATCGGTGGCCACGCGTCGCCGGCGTCGGCCGGCCACGTCGAGTATGGCCACGCCGTGTCAGCCGGGGCCAGGTCCGGCGCCGCGGTGGCCTGCTGCGTCAGGTCGTCGGACCAGGCGGGCGCCACCGGCATGATCGGGATGGCGCTGGTGTCCGTCGCGGCGAACCCGCTGCCACCGAGGTCCGCCGGCGGCGGCGGGTAGTAGAGCGGAAACGCGCCGGTCTGCGCCGCGGGGTCCTCCGCCGGCGGGAACGGCGTACTTCCCGGAGCGCCCGGCGGCTGCTGGTAGATCGTCCGCTGGTAGGCGTAGAACTCGACCTGGTAGCCGGTGACCTGGCGGGACTGCTCCGGGTCCGGCTGGTCGCCGTAGGACGGGCTCTGCCCATACGCGCCATACGCGCCGTACCCGCCGCCATACGCGTCCGGCGTGAACTGGCCCTCGTATGGCGGCCCGGGCAGCTGGGTGGGCGGGCCGGCGAACGGGGCGGCCGGGTACTGCTGGGGTACCGGCGGTGACTCGTGGCGGGGACCGATCGGGATCGCGCCGGTGTCGGCGGGCGTGAACCAGTCGCCGGGATCTGGCGGCGACCCCTGGTCGGGCTGCCCGTATACCCACTGGCCATAGGGCGCCGGCGGTGGAATGCCGTAGTCCGCCGAAGCGTCGATGGGCACCGACGCCTGACCGGGCGCCAGGTGCGTCCCGGACTCGCCGTACGCCGGCCAGCCCGGCGGTTCTGGGGCTGGGGAGGCGGCCGGCCAGCTCGACTGCTCCGCCGGGGGAGTCACCGGCCAGCCCGACTGTTCCGCCGGCCCCGGCTGTCCCGCCGACCAGCCCGGCTGCTGCTCCGGGGGAGCCGCCGGCCAGGGCACGGACTGCTCCTGCCAGGGCGAGGGCGGCGCCTGCTCGTGGTAGGACGCCTGCTCGTAGTAAGTGGCGTCGCCCGCGGGCGCCGCGGGATCGGGATACGGCGGCGGGTAGCCGCCTTGGCCCTGAGTCTGTCCCGGATAGCCGGGCGGCGGCGCGGGCGCCACGTAGTCGGCCGGATCGCGGTACGGAGTCTGCAGGTAGAGCGGGCCCAGCGGAATGGCGCTCGTCTCGCTGGGGATGAAGCCGCCGCCGAAGTCGGTGGGCGGGGGTTGGTAGGAGAGCGCGAACTCGCCGGTCCGCGGCCACGGGGAGACGTCGTCCCGGCGGGACGCGGCGCCGTCCGGGCCGGCGGGCTCGGTCGGGTTGCCATCCATCGCCGGTAGCGCCTCCGCGTCCCTGGACCGATCGATCATGCCGCCGTCCGCGAATGGAACGGGGCCTGCTACTGACCATAGTTCCACCGGATACCCGCGACCCTCACGCGGCGGGTGAGTTGGCACAGAGTTCGTGGCCCTACCGTTGCCGGACTAGCCGGTAGAAGCTAGTCGTCCCCGACGACGGTGCGGTACTCGGCGTCATCCGGACCCTTCCGCGGGCTCTGCCGTCGTCTCCGGCCAAAGCTCGATCAAAGTCCGGCCAGAGCCCGGTCAAAATCCAGCCAAAACGGCGATGGCCGGGGCGGCATGTGTGCCGCCCCGGCCATCGGGAGATCGCTGCCCGCTGACCTCGGTTGACCTCGGCCAGCTCCGGATCAGGAGATCGTCCAGGTTTCCTTGCCGGCAATCAGGGACATCAGATTGCCTTCGCCCTGGCGCTCCTTGGCCCGATCGATCTGGGCGTTGAGCTCCTCGTCGTAGCTGGGCACGTCGACGTCGCGGAAGACGCCGATCGGGGTGACACCGTGCGAGTCACCGGTCAGCCGAGACAGGGCGAACTGCTGGCTCGGGTCGACGGCGTGCGCGTCGTGGACGAGCACACCCTCGTCGCTGGCAGCGCCGACCGCCAGGCTCCCGTCGGCGGCCCGGCGGATCGCCTTGCTTCCGTCGGCGCCGAAGGCGAGCGGCTGGCCGTGCTCCAGGCGCAGGGTCACGTCGTCGCGGGTGTCCCGGTCCTTCATGGTCTCGAAGGCGCCGTCGTTGAAGATGTTGCAGTTCTGGAAGATCTCGACGAAGGCCGCGCCGGGGTGCTCCGCGGCGGCCCGCAGCACCGAGGTGAGGTGCTGGCGGTCCGAGTCGATGGAGCGGGCGACGAAGGTCGCCTCCGCGCCGAGCGTCAGCGACGTCGGGTTGTACGGCCGGTCCAGCGAGCCGTGCGGGGTCGACTTCGTGATCTTCCCGATCTCGGAGGTCGGCGAGTACTGACCCTTGGTCAGGCCGTAGATCCGGTTGTTGAACATCAGGATCTTGATGTTCACGTTCCGGCGGAGCGCGTRCAGCAGGTGGTTCCCGCCGATCGACAGCGAGTCGCCGTCACCGGTGATCACCCACACGGACAGGTCCGGCCGCGAGGTGGCGAGGCCCGTCGCGATCGCGGGCGCGCGGCCGTGGATCGAGTGCATGCCGTAGGTCTGCAGGTAGTACGGGAAGCGGGACGAGCAGCCGATGCCCGAGATGAAGACGATGTTCTCGCGGGCTACCCCCAGCTCCGGCAGGAAGCCCTGCACGGTCGAGAGGATGGCGTAGTCACCGCAGCCCGGGCACCAGCGGACCTCCTGGTCCGAAGCGAAGTCCTTGCGGCTCTGCGGACCCGGCGCGGCCGGGACCAGGTCGAGCAGCCGGTTGGTTACCCGGCCAGCGCTGACCTTGCCGTTAGTGGTGATGGTCACTGGTTGATCACATCCTCCAGAACGCCCGCGAGCTCCGCCGCCTTGAACGGGAGGCCTCGGACCTGGTTGTAGCCGATCGCGTCGACCAGGAACTCGGACCGGACCAGGGTGCGCAGCTGACCGAGGTTCATCTCGGGCACGAGCACCCGGTCGTAGGACCGCAGTACCTCGCCGGTGTTGGCGGGGAACGGGTTGAGGTGGCGCAGGTGCGCCTGGGCCACCTGCAGGCCCTTGGCCCGCACGCGGCGGACGGCCGCGGCGATCGGRCCGTATGTCGAGCCCCAGCCGAGCACGAGCACCCGGGCCGAGCCGGACACGTCGTCGACCTCCAGCGGCGCGATGTCGGCGGCGATGCCGTCGATCTTCGCCTGCCGGAGCCGGATCATCCGGTCGTGGTTGTCCGGGTCGTACGAGATCGTGCCCGAGCCGTCCGCCTTCTCCAGGCCACCGATCCGGTGCTCCAGACCCGGCGTGCCCGGCACCGCCCACGGGCGGGCCAGCGTCTGCGGGTCACGCAGGTACGGCCAGAAGTCGCCGTCGTGGTTCGGCTCGGTCGTGAGCTGGACCGGGATCTCCGGCAGGTGCTCCCGGACCGGCAGCAGCCACGGCTCGGAGCCGTTGGCCAGGTAGCCGTCGGAGAGGAGGAACACCGGCGTGCGGTATTTGGTCGCGATCCGGGCGGCCTCGATCGCGGCGTCGAAGCAGTCCGACGGCGAGCGCGGGGCGATGATCGGCACCGGCGCCTCGCCGTTGCGGCCGAACATCGCCTGCAGCAGGTCGGCCTGCTCGGTCTTGGTCGGCAGCCCCGTCGACGGGCCGCCGCGCTGGATGTCGACGATCAGCAGCGGGAGCTCGAGGCTGACCGCGAGGCCGATCGTCTCGGACTTGAGCGCGACACCCGGGCCGGAGGTGGTGGTGACCCCGAGAGAGCCGCCGAACGAGGCGCCGAGCGCCGCGCCGATGCCGGCGATCTCGTCTTCGGCCTGGAAGGTGCGGACGCCGAACTGCTTGTGCTTCGAGAGCTCGTGCAGGATGTCGGAGGCCGGGGTGATCGGGTAGCTGCCGAGGAACACCGGCAGACCGGTGAGCTCACCGGCGGCGACGAGGCCGTAGGACAGTGCCAGGTTGCCGGAGATACGGCGGTAGGTGCCCGCCTTCATCCGGGCCGGCGCGACCTCGTAGGTCACCGAGAAGGACTCGGTCGTCTCGCCGTAGTTGAACCCGGCACGAAACGCGGCGACGTTCGCCTCGGCGATCTCCGGGCGCTTCGCGAACTTCTGCCGGAGGAACTCCTCCGTGCCCTTGGTCGGCCGGTGGTACAGCCAGCTCATCAGGCCTAGGGCGAACATGTTCTTCGCCCGCTCGGCCTCCTTCTTGTTGACCACGCCGGCCACGCCCTCGGTGGCGTTCACCGCGTTGATGGTCATCGAGGTCAGCGGGACCTTGTGCACGCGGTACTTGTCCACCGTGCCGTCGGTCAGCGGATCCGCCGTGTAGCCCGCCTTCTTCAGGTTTCCACCCGTGAAGGCGTCCGTGTTCACAATGAGGTCGGCACCCGGCGGGAGGTCTTTCAGGTAGGCCTTCAAAGCGGCCGGGTTCATCGCCACCAGGACATCCGGCGCATCACCGGGCGTCAGGATGTCGTGGTCGGAGAAATGCAGCTGGAAACCGGACACACCGGCCGGACTACCCGCTGGTGCGCGGATCTCGGCGGGAAAGTCCGGGAGCGTCGACAGGTCGTTTCCGAATGTCGCCGTCTCGCTCGTGAACTGCTCGCCGGTGAGCTGCATACCGTCGCCGGAGTCGCCGGCGAACCGCACGACGACCCGGTCGAGCCGGCGGGTCTCCCGCTCCCGGGCCTGCTCGCGGACCTGCTCAGACACCTTCAGTAACCTCCTCAGGTACCGGCCCAGCCTACCTGGCGGCCTATTTGGGCGCGCGCATAGCGGCGCCTGTGCTGCCGGGGGGTGAGCCGTCCAGCAGGTCGGGGTGGCACCAGCTCGTCCGTAGTCCTATCACGCTCTGTGTTGGCGGCATCTCTGCCTGTCGTGTCACTCGCGCGTTGTCGGATGGGTGACGGTGCCACGAGCCAGGACGGCGTTGGCCAGGACGGCACCCCTGTCGGCGAAATTGTGCACGTCGGCTCCTCGCCGGCCGCCGATGTCGGGTATTTGTCACTCGGGCGATCGCAACCGCCACTTCCCGGCATGGCATGGCGCGAGCCATTCCAGCCAGTCGTCGCACACCTCATCCGATGACTTCGCCCACAGTGTGTGATTCGTCTCTCTCGTGGTCGCGACGGGCTCTGCCCAAGACCCGGCCGCCCAAGACCCGGGCCGCTCGAGACGTGCCGGACCGGTGAAAACCGCGGTCCGGCCGGGCAGGAAGTGGGGACGGACAGCGGGAGACGGACAGCGGGAGAAGGAAGTGGGGTACGGACGGCGGGAGAATCGGCCGGTGGATGCCGACCCACCCAACTCCGCCTCGGCTGGCTCAGCCCCCGTCGGTCTGGCCGGTCCCGACAGGACCGGCCAGACCGGTGACGGCGCCCGTGGGCGTGCCTTCCACGGCACCCCCACGGGCGCCCTCGACGTCGGGTTCGTCGGCTTCGGCCGCGCCGGCGCGGCGTTCGCCGTGGCGCTCGCCGAGGCCGGCCATCGTCTCGTCGGGGTGACAACACACTCCGACGCCTCGGCCGCCCGCGCCCGCCGCTTCCTCCCCGGGGCCCCGCCACTGGCCGCGACGGAGCTGGCCGCCCGCGTCGACGTGCTGATCCTCGCGGTCTCCGACGACGCGATCGCTCCCGTCGCCGCCGAGCTCGCCAGCGCCACCGAACCCGCGGGCCCGCGGGCGGGCAGCGTCGTCGTTCACCTGAGCGGACGGCACGGGCTCGCCCCTCTTGCGCCGGTCGTGGCCCGCGGCGCGAGCCGCGCCGCGATCCACCCGATCATGAGCCTGGCCGGTCTCGACCCGGCCATGGACGCCGCCCACCTGCGCTCCACCACCTTCGGCGTTACGGCCGATCCGGCGGCCGCCTCCGTCGCCCGGCGGGTGGTCACGGACGTGGGCGGCCGGTTCGTCGAGGTGCCCGACGAGGCGCGCACCCTCTACCACGCGGCGCTGGTGCTCGGTGCGAACTACCTGGCGGCGCTGGCCGGCGCGAGCGCCGACCTGCTGGCCGCCGCGGGCGTGACCGACGCGAGCGCGGCGCTTGCCCCGCTGCTGCGAGTGTCACTCGACAACGCGCTGCGCGACGGCGACGTCGCCACCACCGGCCCGGTGCGCCGAGGCGACGCCAGTACGGTCGCCGCCCATCTCGAGGCGCTGCGAGCGGCGGACCCGGCCGCCGTCCCCGCCTACCGCGCGCTTTCCCAGCTCGCGGTTCAGCGCCTGGTGGCCGCCGGTCTCCTCTCTACTCGCGCCGCCGCGGACCTCCGTGCCACGCTCGAAGCCTCCGGCACCTCCGCCGCCTCCGCCGGGCCGGACAGGTCGGACAGGTCGGACGGGCCGAACGGGCCCGACCGGTCATGATCCGAGCCGGGAGGGTTCAGGGCCTCGCGGTCCGGGGATGGTYGGGGAACCTACGAGGCAGGCTCGGCCTGCGGAGATTGCCGTGCAAGCCGGGCGTTACCGACGCAACGGGCATGGATGGGAACGCCTCGCGACGTCTCTGGCGTTGAGCTGGGTGCAACCTTCTGACACGACAGGACAACGGGACGCCATGTCTCACCTCAACGGTCTCAAGACCGCCTTGCTACTCGGAGTGCTGTCGGCCGCCATCCTGGCCGTGGGATCCATCTTCGGACGGAACGGGCTGATCATCGCGCTCGTCCTCGCCGTCCTGATGAACGGCTTCTCGTACTTCTACTCGGACAAACTCGCGTTGCGTGCCATGCGCGCGTACCCGGTGAGCCAGGTCGAGCAGCCACGCCTCTACGCCATCGTCCGCGACCTCGCGACGCGCGCTCGGATGCCGATGCCGCGCCTGTACCTGAGTCCCACCAGCGCGCCCAACGCCTTTGCCACCGGCCGGAACCCTAAGAACGCGGCGGTGTGCTGCACCGAGGGCATCATGGAACTCATGGACGACCGCGAGCTGCGCGGAGTCCTYGGCCACGAGCTCAGCCACGTCTACAACCGGGACATCCTCATCGCCTCGGTCGCCGGCGCGCTCGCCAGCGTGGTCGTCTATCTCGCCAACTTCGCCCAGTTCGCCGCCATCTTCGGTGGCGGACGCAACGAGGACGGCCCGGGCATGTTCGAGCTGCTGCTCCTGATCATCCTCGGCCCGGTGGCCGCGACGATCATTCAACTGGCCATCAGCCGCGCCAGGGAGTACCAGGCCGACGCGTCCGGCGCGACCCTGACCGGCGACCCGCTCGGTCTTGCCAGCGCTCTGCGCAAGCTGGAGGCCGGCACCGCCGCCCGCCCGCTTGCCCAGAGTTCTCGGCTTGCCCCGGTCTCCTCCCTGATGATCGCCAATCCGTTCCGGGCGGGCGGGGTCGTCCAGCTCTTCTCCACCCACCCCCCGATGGACGAGCGCATCGCCCGCCTGGAAGAAATGGCCCGTCTGAACCCCTACCGCTGATCTCGCCGGTTGCCGGGATCTTCTGGCCGATCCGGTCCTTCCGGTCGTCGTCGCGTCGCGCGGCCGGACGTGCCCGCGCCGCGACGTCGTCGCCGCCGCACAAAAGTGATCTTGAAAGGACTTGGCGGCGGTGAGCGGAGGTCGTCGATCGCTAGAGTCGGCAGACGTGGCCGACGACTCCGCGACTGAGATCTCGACGCTGGCTGCCCGGGTTCGGGCGGCGGCGCTGTTGACCGGCAGCTTCGTACTGCGTTCCGGGAAGACGAGCACCGAGTATTTCGACAAGTACCGGTTCGAGGCGGATCCGGTCCTGCTCGCGGACATCGTCACCGCGATGGTCCCGCTGCTGCCGGCCCGAGCCGAGCTGCTCGCCGGCCTGGAACTCGGCGGGGTTCCGCTGGCCACCCTGCTGTCGGCCCGCACCGGGCTTCCGRCCCGCTTCGTCCGCAAGAAGGCGAAGGAGTACGGCACCCGTCAGATCGCCGAAGGCGGTGACTTCGCCGGCCGGTACGTCGTACTCGTCGAGGACGTCGTCACCAGCGGGGGCGCGGTCCTGGACGCGACGAGGGTCCTGCGCGAGCAGGGCGCGACCGTCGAGCACGTCGTCTGCGTCATCGACCGTCAGGAAGGCGGCGCCGAGCGTCTGGCCGACCTCGGTCTGACCCTCCACCCGGCGCTCACCCGCGCCCAGCTCGACGCCGTGGCATAGGCAGGCAGGCGGCATAGTCGGTCCGCATGCCGAAGCCGCATGCCGAAGCCGCATGACCAGGCCGGATGGCCAGGTTCGCGAAGCGGGGGTGGCTCCGGAGATCACTCCGGAGCCACCCCCGCTTCCGCCCCACCGACCGCGATGATCGCGGGATCGGGCGGCTCGACAGTCCGTCAGCGGTAGTTGATGAACTGCAGCGCGACCTCGAAGTCCTCGGACTTGAGCATCTGGATGACAGCCTGCAGGTCATCGCGCTTCTTGCCGCTGACGCGGAGCTGGTCGCCCTGGATCTGGGCCTGCACACCCTTCGGGCCGTCCGCGCGGATCTTCTTGGCGATCGCCTTGGCCTTCTCGTCGGGGATGCCCTGCGTCACGGTGATGGCCAGGCGGAACTCCTTGCCGGCCTGCTTGGGCTCGTCGTGCTGGAGGGCCTTGAGCGAGATGCCGCGCTTGACGAACTTCTCCTGCAGCACGTCGAGCACCGCCTTGACCCGCTCCTCGCTGTTCGCGACCAGCGAAATCGAGTCGCCGGTGTGGGTCGCGGCGGCGTCGGTGCCCCGGAAGTCGAAGCGATTCTTGATCTCCTTGGCGGTCTGGTTGACCGCGTTGTCGATCTCTTGGGTGTCCACCTTGCTGACGATGTCGAAGGACGGGTCCGCCACAGCGAGGAGCCTCCTGTCGGGGTCGGTTGTGAGGGGCAGTCGCCGCTGCCCACGAGGCCAGGGCCGCATACCGGGGACCTCGCCCCGGCGGCACCTCCGCCGCTACCGGTATGCTCATCCACGACACGGCAGGTTGCCCGAGCGGCCAAAGGGAGCGGTCTGTAAAACCGTCGGCTCAGCCTACGATGGTTCGAATCCATCACCTGCCACCACCCCGATCTAGTCGCAAAGCGGCAGGTCACCGGCCCCGGAGCGAACACCGGGGCCTTTTTCATGCCCACGGCCAGTCCTGGTCGATCGTTGCCGTTGCCGTTGCCGGGTGGCCGTGGACGATGCTGGGCCGTGGGCCGTGGGCCGTGGGCCGTGGGCCGTGGGCCGTGGGCCGTGGGCGGTGCGCGGCCGCCGGTCGTCGTCCAGGGCCGGCGCGGCCTCGATTCACCGGCTGGCCACCACGTCGGCGCCGTCGGCGCATGTGGCGTAGACCAAGGACCCCACCCAGGCACGCAACCGCGGATCACCACCGTCGACGCCAACCGGACCATCGCGTTTCGCGCCCGCCGTGAGGTCGCCCGCGTCCCGTGTCTTCCGAGATCAGTCAGACGGTTGGCGTCACCGGCGGCGCGTTCCGTCTGACTGATCGTGGGCTAGGCCGTGACTTGGTCGTTGGCGGTGGGGAAGGGCCTGGCGGGCGGCGCGGGTGAGCTGATCGATGACGATGCCCGGTCTGGTGCGGATGATCAGACTGGGGAAGCGGAGCAGAAATGAGATGTCTGGGCTGGCGATGGTGATCTCGTTCTGGCGGAGCATGTCGTCGCACCAGGTCTCACCGTGCCAGTGGAACCCGCCGTCGATCTCGACCCATAGCCCGAGCCCGGACCAGAACATGTCCAGGTAGCGCCGTCGGCCCGCGGCGTCCGTTCGGACGGCTTGGCGGGTGGCCGGCGGCAGTCCGGCCCGCCGGACGAGCGCGCCCATGCGCAGCTCGGCAAGGGAATGGGCGCCGCCCTCGACGTCGTCGAGAACGAGGGCGAGCAGGCGACGATGGCGCAGCCGGCCCACCGCGCCGAGTTCTGCCCGAAGAGCCGAGACCGGGACGAGCCGCTGCTGCACGGTGGCGGCGATGAGCGCGGCGGCGCGGGTCGCGTTCGCTGACCAACCCGCCGCGTCGATCACGGACCGGGCGGTCCGGGTTCTCGGCGGCATTCGGGTCGGATGGACGTCCGAGGTGAGAAACCGCCGTGACTCATGGACCTGGACGCCGGGCAGCCGTGGGACGCGGGTCCCGAAACCGCGCGGGACCAGGACGTGCACGAGGTGGTCGCTGAATCCGCGCAATCCATCGAGATTCGCGGCGGTCACCCCGCACAGGGCAGCGTGCGGACCGGCCGCGAGCACCGCGACCCATCGTCGCCGCGACTCGCCGACCGGGCCACGATCCAGGAGGACGACCGAGCGGGCGACCAGGCGCCACCGTCGGGCCCGCAGTTGCGACCTGATCAGGTGGCGCGACACGCCGAACAGATGCAGCTGGCCACGCGAGACCACGCCTTCCTGCCGCGCGGCCAGCTCGGCGAGGCTCCGGTCTGGGGACCGGGCCGCCCAGAGGCCCTCCGCCCCGACGTCGTTCACCCTGCGACGGTGATCCGAATCCCGCCGACCCGCCACCCGCACCCGGCCGCCTGTGGACAGCCGCCCGTGGGGCGACCTTTCAAGATCAGTCAGACGCTCCGCGTCATGGGTGACGCGCTTCGTCTGACTGATTCCCGGGCGGCCGCGAGTGAGCGGACGAGCGGACGAGCGGACGAGCGGACGAGCGGACGGGTGGACGGGTGGACGAGCGGACGGGTGGGGATAGGGGTGAGTACGGGTTGAGGTGGGCGCGGGGTGATAGGTGGGTGGACCGGAGGGCGGGTGTTACGGCTGGGTTCCGGGTTGAGGGAGCGGGTTTTCGGGTGCTCGTCGGCGGTTACGGTGCCGGGCATGGGGTGTCGGGCGGTGTTCTTTGACATCGACGGGGTGCTGACCGTCTCCTGGCGGGCGTTGCCGGGGGCGGCGGATGCCGTGYGCCAGCTCCGGGACGCGGGGTTGGCGGTGGCGTTCCTGACGAACACGACCTCGCGGACCAGGGCCGCCATCGGGGCGGCGCTGCGGGCGGCCGGGATCGGGGCCGGCGATGACGAGATCATCACGGCCCCGGTGATCGGCGCCGCGTACCTGCGCCGACACCATCCCGGGGCGCGGGTGCACCTGCTCAACAGCGGCGACATCACCGCGGACCTAACGGGTGTGGCCGTCGCCGGCCCCGACGAGCGACCGGACGTCGTCATCGTCGGCGGGGCGGGACCCGAGTTCACGCACGAGGCGCTGACCACGGTGTTCCGGCACCTGCTCGACGGCGCGTCGCTTGTCGCGCTGCATCGCAACCACTACTGGGCGACCGACGGCGGCCTCACCCTCGATACCGGGGCCTACCTCGCCGGCCTGGAACAGGCGGCCGGTGTGCGCGCGAGCGTCGTCGGGAAGCCGGCATCCGAGTTCTTCCGCGCCGCCTTGGACCTGGTCGGCGTCGAGGCCGCGGAAGCGCTGATGGTCGGCGATGACGTGACCAGCGACGTGCTTGCCGCGCAGGCGATGGGCCTGACCGGAGTGTTGGTCCGTACCGGCAAGTTCCGGGCGGAGACGCTCGCGGCCGCAAGTGGTACCCCGGACCACGTCATCGACTCGGTCGCGGATCTTCCACGCCTCCTGGCCGCGAACCCGTGACGACGGCCGGCGCGGACCGCCAGGGACCGACGGGAGGCGCGATGCGGTCGCGCGAGCGGGCTGGGATCGCCGAGGCGGACATGGCCAAGGCGGAGATAGTCGAGGCGGACATACCGGTGAACGAACGCGCGGGACTCGCGTTGTTCGTCTATGGCACGTTGATGTTCGGCGAGATCGTGGAGGAGCTTCTCGGTCGCCGCCCCGACCTCACGGCGGCGGTGGCCCCGGGTTGGCGCGCCGCCCGGCTGCCGGGGCTGGTGTACCCAGGGCTGGTTCCGGCGCCGGGCCGGCGAGCGTCGGGCCTGGTGTTGTCCGGGCTCAGCGCGGCGGAGTGGGCCGTGCTCGACGACTTCGAGGGCGACGCGTACGTCCTGTGCCCGGTAGAGGCGCACACCCTCGGTGCGGGTGACGGGCTGGACGGCCCGAATGAGGGAGCGGGCCCGGGCAGGGGGGCGACGCCGGGCGCGCTGACCTATGCCTGGCGGGCTGTGGGTGAGGTCGAGGCGGGCGACGACTGGGATCCCGACTGGTTCGCGTCACATTGGCTTCGCCGCTATGCCGACCGCCTGCGCCCGGGCACGGACGTCTGACCGCGGCGAGCCGCGGTCGGGGAGTGACGGTCGGGGGAGCGGCCTTGTCCTGGCCGCCGTATCGCGGCGCGCCCTCGACCCCGCTGGTCGGCATCGCCGCCGAGTGGCATCGCCGCCGAGTGGCATTGGCCGCCGAGTGGCATTGGCCGCCGGCCGGCATCGCTGCCGGCCGGCGGCGCCACGGGGCGACGGCGACCGAGCCTGAGCTACGGCGCGGGTGCCGGGACCGGCGTGTTGTGAATCTCCGTGACCTGGTTCGTGGCGGCGTTCCAGCGCAGCTTGCCGTTCTGGAAGGCGCTCTCCCTGCCGCCGGGCACGTCGTACTCGTCGCTGACCGGCATGCCGAGCCACGAGGCGGAGCCGCCGAGTGCCAGGTACTTGTTGAGGATCTCGCCGCGTACGACGAACGCGCCGAGCGCCGGGTGCCAGTAGATCCGGCCGCCCTCGAACACGGCCTGCAGGCCGTCGGGCGCCGTCGTCCAGGAGACGTCCTCGAGCGGGCGGCGCAGCGAGCCGTTGCTGCCGCCGTAGGCGAGATACTTCTGCGCGATCGGGCCGAACAGCGCGCGTGTGCCGGTCTCGACCGACCAGAACATCAGCCCGTTGGCGTACGGCTGCCACCGGCCGCCCCCGCCGGCCGGGCCCTCGGCGCGGGCCGGCGCTCCCAGGGAGAGGTGTAGCAGCGGCTCGGCGGCGTACCGGGCGGCGATCTCGTCGCGGGTTCCGTCGGCGCTGCTCGTCAGGTCGGCCGCGCTGCAGCAGAACGCGTTGACGTCGACATGCCCGGGGATGCCAGGGACCGCGCCGCCGGAGTCGTACTGCCAGATCAGCCACTTCTGCCAGCCGCCGGGCAGCCAGCCGGGGTCGGCGTTGCTGTTGTAGATCGCGAACCAGAGCGGGTACTTCGCGAACGACTGGGTATTGGCGATCTTGTCGGTCCAGAACGAGCGGAAGGTGTAGAGGATCGGGGTCCGGCCGGTCTGGCTCTCCACCTCGCGCAGGAAGGCCTGGGTCCAGGCGGTCAGGTCCGTGGGGCTGAGGCCACCGGTGATCTCCAGGTCGAGCACCGGGGCCAGCATTCCGGGGGTGTTGACGTTGCCCGCCGCCGCGAGGAAGTGGTGGGCCTGGTCGATGGCCGTGGAGATCGGCAGCGCGGGCCGGGCGTAGTGATAGGAGCCGACCACCAGGCCCGCGGCCTGGGCGCCGGCCTTGTCCGCCGCGTAGCTCGGGTTGGTGTACTTCGTTCCCTCGGTCGCCTTGATGACGGCGAACGAGTTGCCGGCGGCCTTGACGGCGTTCCAGTCGATCGAGGCGCCGTTCTGATGCTGCCAGGACGAGATGTCGACGCCGCGTGGCCAGGCCGGGTTCGGCGCGGCGGCGGCGGCCGTCGCCGTCGTCGAGAGCGCGAGGGCGGTGACGGCCAACAGGGCGATCCGCGGCGCGAGCTGCCCGTTCCGCCGCTGTTCGGCCGCCCGCGGTTCGCGACCGCCTGGAGGACGAGTTCGCGGCAGGCCGCCCGTGCGGCCGGGAGCGACCTTCATCGTGACGGCCGCGACGTCCTGCCCGCGGGTGGAATGCCTGCCGCCGAGGCGCTGGTCGCGGGCGGGCGGCTGCGCCGGTGGCAACCCGCGAAACGGCATGGCACGGTGGTGGCTGTTCTGCCGAGGGTCGCCGAAGGTCGTGCCGGGCGGCAGCGGCGTGCCTGCCGGCACTTGGATGCCGCGCGGTCCACCTTCCACGCCCTGGGTCCACAGCAGGCCGCTGCCTGGCGGCAGATCGTCGGCCGCGCCGCCGAAGGGTGTCGCCTGTCTGTCCTGGTGGTGCCGGCCGGGGTGGTGCGTGAAGCGCATGGGCAACCCTCGCTGCTCGCGGGTTCCGCTCGGGTCCGCTCGGACAGAGCGCGGCCGTGCGTCCGATCAGCGGATGCCGACGGCCGACGACTACGCTAAGCGCGAGCTTGGCTACCTAGCGCAATCAGTTCGCGGGTCGCAACGAGTTTGTCGATGCCCTCACTCGTGATCGCTCGGCATGTCCCGGCGTTTCCGGAAGATCAGGCCATCCGGGCGCCGCCGATGTGCCGCCGCCTCCAGCGCGGGTGAGGACTCGGCGTGGCGGGCCTCGGCGCGCTCGGCGTCGCGGCGTCGCGGCGTTGACCGCCGGTCAGCTGGTCGTCGGCCGACGGCTGGTCGGCTGCCGTCGATCGGCTGCCGTCGATCGGCCGCCGGGCGACGGCCCGCGGTGGATCACGGTCGGCTGGCAAGCGCCTGGTAGGGCGGCGGCGCCAGAAAGGATTGACCTTCGGGAAGGGCCGCGCTGGGCATGGGTTCGACCATGGGCATCGCCGCGGAACCTGCTTCCCACACTGGCCCAGCCATCGTGTAACGTGTGTCCCGCGTGAGCATGAGAGCGCGCCCCTTTAGCTCAGTCGGCAGAGCGTCTCCATGGTAAGGAGAAGGTCTACGGTTCGATTCCGTAAAGGGGCTCGACGGTCCGCCAGTCGCCATGATCAGATTGGTGTCACGCGGCGGTCCCAGCCGGTACGCTGTCGCAGGGGTCGCCGCGTAGCGGTCCAAGGCGGTGTAGCTCAGTCTGGCAGAGCAAGCGGCTCATAATCGCTGTGTCGCCGGTTCAAGTCCGGCCACCGCTACCGAGGCGGGCTTATCCTGCTTGCTCCCCTTCGGGGGAGTTTCGCGGGGCGCCCGCAATGTTTGCCCAGGGGGGCGACCCCCTGGAACCCCGGGTCAGGGGGCTTTGCCCCCGACACCCCCGCCGGCTTGCGCTTCGCGCTTTGCCGGCTTCCTTGTGGGTGCGAGGCCCTCGTTGGGCTTGCGGGGCGCTCTCGGGTGGCTTGCTCCCCTACGGGGAGCTTTGCGGGATGTTCGGTCCTCGGGGGTGCTCACTGGGACCTGGCTGTGGCGTGGTCGGGGTGGGTGGGACGGTGGGAGCGGAGTAGGGGTCTGGCTGTCGGCTAGACTCGTCAGGACTTCGGTTGGGGCTAGTCCCGGGCTGGAGGGGTCGCGCGTAGCGTGCGGCTGGTCGTGGAGTGGCGGGCCCCGGGAAGAGGGGGCGGCTTCGCGGCTGTTGAGAATTGCACCCGATAACCGCTAGAGGAAGAGGCAACACGCCGTGGCCGCCACCGACGTTCGTCCGAAGATCACTATGGCGTGTCAGGTGTGCAAGCACCGGAACTACATCACGCGCAAGAACCGGCGCAACGACCCGGACCGTCTTGAGCTGAAGAAGTTCTGCCCGAACTGCCGGAAGCACACGGAGCACCGCGAGACGCGCTAGTCCTCGGCTCCACCACCGGACGCCGGCGGGAGACGGCTCCCCGCGGCCCCGAGATCGCGCCTCGCGCGTCGGGCCGGTGGTGACAACGACGAGGGTTTCGCACGCGCACCGGCCAGGCCGGCGACCGACGGTCGCCGGCCTGGTTGTGTTTGTCCTAACCGCCTCGATCCTTCGGCCCATACCTCGCGTCGGCTACGGCAGAACCAGCTGACCGATCGGGCCGGGGTTGTAGGCCACCTCCCAGCGGTAGCTGTCGGGATCGGCGAAGTAACCGGTGTAGCCGCCCCAGTCGCGTTCCACCGCGTCGTGCACCGGATCGGCGCCGGCCGCGCGGGCTGTACGCAGGACGGCGTCGACCTCGGCCGTGGTCGGAACGTTGTGGGCGAGGGTGATCGGCGGCACGCCGACTCTGGTCCCGATCGCGCCGACCTCCTTCTCGAACTCCTCCCGAGCCCAGAGCGAGAGGACGAGGCGCTCGCCAGTTCTGATCATGAGCACCTCGCCGGGCACGTCTAGTTCGGCCGTCCAACCCAGCCCGTCGAGGTAGAAGCGACGGGTGGCGGCGAGATCGGCGACGGCCAGGGTGACAAAGCTGATCCGCTGCTCCATATCGGCACGGTGCCATGGCCCGCCGACAGTCCGGGTGGGCTCGGCGGGGCGGGAGGCCTGTTCGACGCGGAACTGGGCGCCGCCCGCCCGCCCCGCACGCGGGCAGTCCACACCTCATCCACGCGTCGGGCGGCTGGGCGGCGCGCGGGACCGACAGGCGCGGTCGCGTGGTAGTGGTAGGGATGGTCGTCCCGGTCAGAGCCGGGACACCTTGTGGATCGGAGCCGTTCATGCCGCTGAGCCAGGCGTTTGTCGGGCGCGAGTTCGCCGCCGCACGGCCTTTTCTGGTCGGCCGCGAGCACATTCGGCAGTTCGCGCGGGCGATCGGGGACCCCAACCCGCTTCACCACGACCTGGCGGCGGCACGGACCGCTGGCTACCCGGACCTGGTGGCGCCGCCGACCTTCCTGGTGGCCGCCATCCCGGGACAGCTGGGCCTGCCGGTCGACGACCCGGCGTTCGGCATGGACTTCTCGCTGATCGTGCACGGCGAGCAGCGGTTCACCCTGCTGCGCCCGGTGGTCGCCGGCGACGAGCTGACCGCGGTGACCACCCTCACCGGGCTGCGGACCGTCGCGACCAACGAGGTGCTGACCGCGGGCTACGAGTTCCGCACGAGCGGTGGTGAGCTGGTGGCGACCGGTCTGTGCGGGCTGGTGTCCCGCGGCACCGCCGACCCGAACGCGGGCCCGGTGCGCGTCGGGGCGCCGGCCGGCGCGGTGGGCGCGGCCGAGGTGTCCGGCGGAGCCGCTCGGGTCGCGCTTGTCCGGTACGACGAGGTCGAGGTCGGTGCGGAGCTGCCCGCGAGGGACTTTCCGATCCGGCGCGCGGATCTGGTCCGGTACGCCGGCGCTTCCGGCGACTTCAACCCGATCCACTGGAACGAGAAGATCGCGGCCGAGGTCGGCCTGCCGGGCGTGATCGCGCACGGCATGCTGACGATGGCGACCGCGGGCCGCGTCGTCAGCGACTGGGCGGGCGACCCGGGCGCGATCCGCGAGTACGGCGTCAAGTTCTCGTCGCCGGTGGTCGTTCCGGGCGGCGACACCGGTGCCCTCGTCGAGGTTCGTGCCACCGTCGAGAAGAAGCTTCCCGACAACGTCGTGGTCGTGAACCTGACCGTCCGCTGCGACGGGGCGAAGGTCCTCATGGCGGCCAAGGCCAAGGTCCAGCTCGCCTGACGAACCGGCCCCACGGCCGGCGAGGCTCAGCGGCCGGCGGGCGGACCTGGAGAAGCGGACGTGGGGAAGACGCGGAGAACCTGCCCCGCGACGGGCGCGGACCGCCCGTCGCGGGGGCGGTCTCAGACCGCTTCGCCCAGGAGGGTGGCGATGCGGCGCACACCCTCGGCGAGGTCGTCGTCGCCGAGGGCGTACGAAAGCCTGGCGTAGCCGGGGGTGCCGAAGGCCTCGCCGGGGACGATCGCCACCCCGACCTCCTCGAGGATCACCTGGCAGAGCTCGTTCGACGACGCCGGCGTCCTGCCACGGATCGTCCGGCCGACGACGTCCCGCAGGGATGGGTAGGCGTAGAAGGCGCCCTCCGGCAGCGGGCAGCGCACGCCGGGAATGTCGCTGAGMATCCCGTGCATGGCGAGCCGGCGCCGGTCGAAGGACTTGCGCATCTCGGCCACCGCGTCCAGCGGGCCGGCGACGGCGGMCAGCGCCGCCACCTGGGAGACGTTCGCGAYGTTCGACGTCAGGTGCGACTGCAGGTTCGAAGCCGCCTTCACGACGTCCGCCGGGCCGATCAGCCAGCCGACCCGCCAACCCGTCATCGCGTAGGTCTTGGCCACTCCGTTGAGCACCACGCACCGGTCGGCGATCTCGGGCACCTCGACCGGCAGCGACGTGAACCGCGCGTCGCCGTACACCAGGTGCTCGTAGATCTCGTCGGTGACCACCCAGAGGCCGGCCTCGACGGCCCACTGGCCGATCGCGCGCACCTCCTCGGGGCTGTGCACCGCGCCGGTCGGGTTCGACGGCGAGCAGAACAGCAGGACCTTCGTGCGCGGCGTGYGCGCGGCCTCCAACTGCTCGACGGTCACCCGGTAGCCCTGCTCGGGGCCGGTGACGACGTCGACCGGCACGCCGCCGGCGAGCCGGATCGCCTCCGGGTAGGTGGTCCAGTACGGGGCGGGCAGCAGCACCTCGTCGCCCGGGTCCAGCAGGGTCGCGAACGCCTCGTAGACGGCCTGCTTGCCGCCGTTGGTGATGAGCACCTGGCTCGGCTCGACGGCGAGGCCCGAGTCGCGGCGGGTCTTCTCGGCGACGGCCTCCTTCAGCTCGGGCAGGCCGCCGGCCGGGGTGTAGTGGTGCATCTTCACGTCCCGGCATGCCTTCTCCGCGGCGGCCACGATGTGGTCCGGGGTCGGGAAGTCGGGCTCGCCCGCGCCGAACCCGATCACGTCGCGGCCCGCGGCGCGCAGCGCCTTGGCGGTGGYGTCGACGGCGAGAGTGGCGGATGGGGCGATGCCGCCGATGCGGCGCGAGATCCTGCTCATGGCGACCATGCTGCCAGAGATGTTGGGAGCCTCGTGTGAGCCAGGCGGGGCCTGCTCGCCTCCAGGGGGTATGCTCGATCCGCTCGGGCCGTCATCGCCGGTGTACGTGCGCGCCTGCTGGTAGCTAACCGCTGGTAGCCAGGCAGCGCGAGTAGTTACCAGGCGGAGTCAGGCCCGGGTAGCTCCAAGGGGCGTGGCTCAATTGGTAGAGCACCGGTCTCCAAAACCGGCGGTTGCAGGTTCGAGTCCTGTCGCCCCTGCGCAGGTCAGACGATCGAGAGTGGTGAAGAGCTGTGGCGGCGACCGACACTGACGCGGCCCCGCGGGCCAAGCAGCCCGCGCKGGCGAGYGRCCGGCGTCGTACGACACCGTTGCGGTTCTACCGCGAGGTCGTGGCGGAGCTGCGGAAGGTCGTCTATCCGAGCCGGACTGAGCTGATCACCTACGTGGTGGTCGTGCTCATCTTCGTGTCCGTGATGACCGCGATCGTGGCCTCCCTCGACTTCGGCCTCACGAAGCTGGTGCTCCAGATCTTCGGCTGACCGGTCCGTGCCCGCCGGATGCGGCGGTGCTGGCGGTCCGTGGCCGGTGCCGACCGGCTCGGAAGGGCGGGCGCGGAGGTTCGACCGTGACCGGTCGGGCCGGTGCCTCGCGCGAGTCGGGGTACTACTGGATGTGGGTCAGACGGTCGCTCCGCCAGCGTCAGCCCGCCAGCACCGACAAGTACGAGCCGCGAAGTCCGAGTCAAGGTCCGAGTCAAAGCCACGAGCCAGCGCATCCGCCCGGAGGCGCACGTAACCGAACGTGCTCCGCGGGCGACCACACGAGTAAGGATCGTCCGCGTGTCCCAGTCTCCCGAGCATGCCGCCTCCGAGCAGGGGGAGGCTCTCGACAGTCTCAGCCCGCTCGCGGCGTTCGAGAACGACGAGGTGGCGAGCACGGACGCCGGCGCCGCGCCGGATGAGGACGACACGGCCGCCGCGCCGGCCGGCCTGACCGCCGGCTCGCCTGCCACCCCCAGCTCCGCCAGCGTCGCCGCCGCCGATGACGAGGACGACGCCGACGAGCTGCGTCGAGCTCTCGAGGACGCACCCGGCGAGTGGTACGTGATCCACTCGTACGCGGGCTACGAGAACAAGGTCAAGACCAACCTCGAGACCCGGATCTCCAGCCTCAACATGGAGGACTTCATCTTCCAGATCGAGGTGCCGCTCGAGGAGGTGCCGGTCGTCAAGAACGGCAAGCGCCAGCTGGTCCTGCAGAAGAAGTACCCGGGCTACATCTACGTCCGGATGGACCTGACCGACCAGTCCTGGTCCGCTGTGCGCAACACCCCCGGCGTGACCGGGTTCGTCGGCCTGACCAACAAGCCCTCCCCGCTGCGCAAGGAGGAGGTGCTCTCCATCCTCGCCCCGGTGGCGAAGAAGGAGAAGAAGGTCGAGACGGTCAAGGTGCAGGAGTTCGAGGTCGGCGAGTCCGTCACCGTGATGGATGGGCCGTTCGCGACGCTGCCGGCGACCATCAGCGAGATCAACACGGATGCCCAGCGGCTGAAGGTGCTGGTCTCCATCTTCGGCCGCGAGACGCCGGTCGAGCTGCAGTTCAACCAGGTCGCGAAGATCTGATCCGTCCCGGTGGGCCGCCGGGCTGGGCCACCGAAAGTTCAGGAAGAACGAGATGCCTCCCAAGAAGAAGAAGATCACTGCGGTGATCAAGCTCCAGATCAACGCCGGCAAGGCCACCCCAGCGCCCCCGGTGGGCCCGGCGCTCGGCCAGCATGGCGTCAACATCATGGAGTTCGTCAAGCAGTACAACGCGGCGACCGAGTCGCAGGTCGGCAACGTCGTGCCGGTCGAGATCACGGTCTACGACGACCGCTCGTTCACCTTCGTCACCAAGACCCCGCCGGCCGCGAGGCTGATCCTCAAGGCCGCCGGTGTCGACAAGGGCAGCGCGACGCCGCACCGTGACAAGGTGGCGAAGCTGAACGCGACGCAGCTGCGCGAGATCGCCACGATGAAGATGCCCGACCTCAACGCCACCACCATCGAGGCCGCGGAGCAGATCATCGCCGGCACCGCCCGCTCCATGGGCATCGTCGTCGAGAAGTAGGCCGGGCGAGAGCACGGCGGTACGGCAAAGGCAGCCAGTCCCACCGGTGGGAGGGCGCCAGGCGTCTGCCTGGGGGGCCCGCCAGGACCACGAGGAGAAGCAATGAAGCGCAGCAAGGCATACCGGGCGGCGGCCGAGAAGATCGACCCGGAGAAGCTGTACAGCCCGCTGGAGGCCGCGAACCTCGCGAGGGAGACGTCGGCCACCAAGTTCGACGCGACCGTCGAGGTCGCCTTCCGGCTCGGCGTCGACGCCCGCAAGGCCGACCAGATGGTCCGTGGCACGGTGAACCTGCCGCACGGCACCGGCAAGTCGCCGCGGGTCGTGGTGTTCGCCGCCGGTGAGAAGGCCGCCGAGGCGCAGGCGGCCGGCGCGGACGTCGTCGGCAGCGACGACCTGGTGGCCCGGATCCAGGAGGGCTTCCTGGACTTCGACGCCGCCGTCGCGACCCCCGACCAGATGGCCAAGGTCGGCCGGATCGCCCGGATCCTCGGCCCGCGTGGCCTGATGCCCAACCCCAAGACCGGCACCGTGACGCTCGACGTCACGAAGGTGGTCAAGGAGATCAAGGGCGGTAAGATCAACTTCAAGATCGACAAGCAGAACAACCTGCACATCGTCATCGGGAAGACGAACTTCACCGCGCAGCAGCTCGTCGAGAACTACGGCGTCGCGCTCGACGAGATCGTGCGAGTGAAGCCGTCCGCGGCCAAGGGCCGCTACCTGAAGAAGATCACCATCGCCACCACCATGGGCCCCGGCATCTCGGTCGACCCGAACCGCACCCGCAACCTCCTGGAGGACGCGGCCGCGAGCTGAGCCGCCCGCCCCCTGGGGCCTACCTCCTGATACGCGCGCCGAGCCGTGCCGGTCTTAGACCGGCACGGCTCGTCCCGTTCGGCGGGTCACGTAATCACCCTGGCCGGGAGACCCGCCACGAGCGAAGCGAAGTGGCCCGACGGACGAGCCTGCTTTGGTTTGGTGACGTTCAGCGGTAGGCGACCGTGCGGGCGCGGAGGCGTGCCTCGCGGAGGCCCGGCCCACGAGCGAAGCGAGGTGGGTCGGGCCGCAGCGAGGTCGCCGGAGCGCCCGTGAGCGGAGGAGGACGGCGCGCGGAGGTCCCTTGGGAGCGAAGCGAGTAAGGGGCCGGAGCGCGCCGCCCGGACGGAGCGAACCAGAAACAACCTTCTGCTCTGACCGGCAAAGCATGTGTGGTTTGAGAGCTGTACCGGGCGTGACCGGTGTGTGGTTTGAGGGATGCGGCCGGGCGCCACCGGTGTGTGGTTTGGGAGCTGTAGTATTGGTAGTAGTTCCACACCACAGACCGCTGGTCGCCGTCCGCCCGCTCCGCCGGGGAGGACGACCGAAGGTCCCGGAGACACGTCCGGGCGGCCCGCGCAGGTGACGGACGCGAACCGTACGCCGAGGCGGCGGGCCCACCAGGTGCCAGCCCCGCGAGTACGGAATCCCGCCCCGAGCGCCTGCGCCGGGGCGTTCGTCGTTTCTCGAGGGGCTTTCGGGTACGGCCGGCACCGTTCCCCACAAGGAGCCCGATGGCGAACCCTGAGAAGAGCGCCGCCGTGGCGGAGATCACCGACCAGTTCCGTGGCTCCACCGCGGCCGTCCTGACCGAGTACCGCGGCATGACCGTCAGCCAGATCACTGAGCTGCGCCGGTCGCTGGGCGCCAGCACCAAGTACGCGGTCGTCAAGAACACCCTCACCAAGATCGCTGCCGAGCGGGCCGGCGTGACCGGCATCGACGAGCTGCTCGTCGGGCCGACCGCCGTCGCGTTCGTCGGCGGCGACCCGGTCGAGGCGGCCAAGGGCCTTCGGGACTTCGCCCGCGCGAACCCGGCCCTGGTCGTCAAGGGCGGCTTCGTCGAGGGCAAGGCGATGTCGGCTGACGACATCCGCAAGCTCGCCGACGTCGAGTCCCGCGAGGTCCTGCTGGCCAAGCTGGCCGGCGCCATGAACGGCTCGCTGGCCAAGGCCGTCGGCCTGTTCGCCGCGCCGCTGTCGCAGGCTGCCCGGCTCGCCGAGGCGCTGCGCGCCAAGCGCGAGGCGGAGGCCGGTGGCGCCGCCGAGGCTTCGGCCGAGACGCCTGCCGAGGCCGTCTCCGTCGAGTAGCCGTCCCGGCCGGCGACAAGCCAGCCAGGTATCACCCGCGACGGCGGCCAGACCATGCGGCCCGGCCGCCGGACCGCACCACGACGATCCAAGTCACAGAACAGGAAGGAACCGCCATCATGGCGAAGCTCTCGACAGGCGACCTGCTCGACGCGTTCAAGGAGATGACGCTGCTCGAGCTGTCCGAGTTCGTGAAGCAGTTCGAGGACACCTTCGGCGTCACCGCCGCCGCCCCGGTCGCCGTCGCGGCCGTCGCGGGCCCGGGTGGCGGCGGCGAGGCTGCCCCGGCCGAGGAGGAGAAGGACGAGTTCGACGTCATCCTCGAGGCCGCTGGCGACAAGAAGATCCAGGTCATCAAGGAGGTCCGCGCCCTGACGAGCCTGGGCCTCAAGGAGGCCAAGGACCTCGTGGACGGCGCGCCGAAGCCGGTCCTGGAGAAGGCCACCAAGGAGGCGGCGGACAAGGCCAAGGCGGCCCTCGAGGGCGCCGGCGCCAAGGTCACCGTCAAGTAGCACCCGCGCGGCCGCTCTGGCCGTGCGACGAAGCGAGCCCGGTGGCCCCGCCACCGGGCTCGCTTCGTGCTTTCCCCGTCTGATCCGTGCCCGTCGACGGCGCATCAGCGCAGCGTCAGCACAACCACGTCGTCAGCCCGGAATCAGCCCAGCCACCGCCAAATACATCAGCCCGGAACCGGCTGGGGAGGCGCTGCGCGCCCGACAGGCTTTCCCGCGGATCTTCGGGAACGGCTTTCGCCGGCAGCCGGGCGCAGTCCCCATACACAACTGGCGATCACCGGGCCGCGACGGCCGAGATCCACCCCATGATTGTCGAGTGGGTATGCGAACTGGCGCACCGTGGCCCGGTTTGTCCAACTTGTGCATACCCAGCCCGCGATCTTCCGGCGGCACAGCTCCTGGGCGCGTCGAAGATCACAAACTGGGTATGCAGACGGGCTTCCAGGCCTCGTCAGCAAAGGTCCACGAGAGTTGGCCTGGCCGTGACTTCGTGCGGCCGGCCTGGGCGGGACCGCCGGGAGYCAATGACCACCATCCTCGGCACCCGGTCTTCGTCGAGGCAGCCAACATTGGGGCCTCGACCGCGCTTTCGCCCCAATTCCACCTGTCTCCGCACGTAGACCCACCCCAACGGGCAGCTGCCACGCCTCGCACGAACCGCGACCGACCAGCCACAGCCAACCGACGAAGTGCCACCAGGGAGGGCGCTGCGCGCCTGGCAGGCGGTGCCCGGCCGGGTGCCTGTCGGATCACGAAGCCGGGGTCCCCTGCCAGATCGGCGAACGGGGTCCCTGCCGGATTGGCGAAGCCGATCTGGGAGGTCGTGATCTGGCAGGTCTGCTGGGATGTCCGGGGCGCGAAGAGTCCCGGACCCGCCGGATCGGCCCCGCAACCTCCACCGATCCGGCGGGAACCCCGGCGGGGCCGCCGCCGCGCCGACCTGGTTGTGGCCTGCCTCTGGCGAGATGCGTTACGGTCCGTCGGGCCGGGCGCCCGCCGGGGACGGCGCATCAGCCCGGCGCCCCGGGTCCCTCGCACCGGCCCACGACAAGGCCGGCCACCGCCAGGTGGCCTCGGCCCGGAACCACAGGGAACGCATTCGGCGTTCAGCGCACAGCGGGCTGGCGCGCACCGCCAGTCCTCCGGAGTGGCCGCGGCCGCCAGGGTGTCCGATGCTGGTGGGACGCTCGGCGTAGGGCTGGGGACAGGCCAGATGGCCGGGCGTTGCCGGCCCGGTGTGACATCGGGACGACACGGTTGCAGCCCGGCGGGGGCGGCAGAACGGTAACTACCCGCACATGGGGTCCGTCTGAGGGGTTGACTCGATCCCCAACAACGGAGTTCCATCATTTGGCGGACCACCGCCGTGATCTGGTGAAGTCGGGCAGGGTATCTCCCATCGGGGCAACCCAGCCGACCAGCCGGTGCGTCGGGTGGCCGGTCGATCCAGGGCTCTGGGGCCCTGGGGTCGGCTGGCCGCGACGACCTCACGATGGCGACACAGCGTGGCGGTGGCCGGAGGGCCGTGGGCGTCAGACGGGCGCGCGGCCGACGGGCGGACAGGAAAGGCGGGAGCGGCGGGCACACGGCAGGTCAGCGGCAGACAGTGAGCAGCGCGAAAGTAGTGCACAACGGACATGACGACGGGGCTTGTCAGCAGTGCGGCCTAGGGCTACACTGCTAGTTTGCGCTGTCCTTTTCGTTGCACTGAGCCGCTCAGACTCGTTCCCGCCAGCCGTGGTGGATCCGCCGGTACTCATCCCGCGGAGCCACTGAAGCCACGCCCCGCCGCCGCATGTTCGGGCCGGTGGGCTCGCGTACCCGTGGGACCTGGTCTGGTGGGCTCTGTGCGGCGAAAAGGGGCCAGCGTGATCGTGCCGGCTACAAGCCGGTGTGGTCCTTGCCCGCCCATCCACGAGAGAACCGCCCAGCTAGTTCGTCCCGCCTGCCGGTGTCAGCCGGCCCGGCGGGCTCCGACGCCCGCCCTCAGACGACTTCGGACCTCCTGGTGCCGCGCCTCGCGCGACCGGGACCGACGGAACACGTCTGACGGTCCCGGCGTTCGAATCGATCTGGCGTGACGGTCACCACAGAGACGAGTTGCGCACTACCCCGCTGGCGCCGCGTGTAAACGCGGCGAGACACTGATCACCTGACCACCCCGACGGCTCCTCGGCGTCTCCCGCCCGACGCCAGGCCCCCGGAAGGACCACCTTGGCCGCCTCGCGCTCCGCCTCCCGCATCTCGTTCGCCAAGATCGTCGAACCCCTCGAGGTCCCGGACCTTCTCGCCCTACAGACGCAGTCGTTCGACTGGCTGATCGGCAGTGATACCTGGCAGGAGAGGGTCCAGGAGTCCATCGACGCCGGCCGTGACGATGTTCCCCTCACCTCGGGTCTGGAGGAGGTCTTTGAGGAGATCTCTCCGATCGAGGACTTCTCCGGTTCCATGTCCCTTTCGTTCCGGGATCACCGGTTCGAGCCGTCCAAGTACTCCGTCGAGGAGTGCAAGGACAAGGACATGACGTACTCGGCGCCGATGTTCGTCACCGCCGAGTTCACCAACAACACCACCGGTGAGATCAAGAGCCAGACCGTGTTCATGGGCGACTTCCCGCTCATGACCCCGAAGGGCACGTTCGTCATCAACGGAACCGAGCGGGTGGTCGTCAGCCAGCTCGTCCGCTCGCCCGGCGTGTACTTCGAGAAGTCGCTCGACAAGACGTCCGACAAGGACCTCTTCTCCTGCAAGGTCATCCCGTCGCGGGGTGCCTGGCTGGAGTTCGAGATCGACAAGCGGGACACGGTCGGTGTCCGCATCGACCGCAAGCGGCGCCAGTCCGTCACCGTGCTGCTCAAGGCGCTCGGCTGGGACGAGGCGCGCATCCTCGAGCGCTTCGGCGACTACCCGTCGATGCGCGTCACGCTGGAGAAGGACCACACCGCCGGCCAGGACGACGCGCTGCTCGACATCTACCGCAAGCTGCGCCCTGGCGAGCCGCCGACGCGTGAGTCCGCGCAGACGCTGTTGGAGAACCTGTTCTTCAACCCGAAGCGCTACGACCTCGCCAAGGTCGGCCGTTACAAGGTGAACAAGAAGCTGGGCCTGCACGTCGAGGGCCCGGTGGGCGTGCTCACCGAGGAAGACGTCGTCCGCACGATCGAGTACGTCGTGAAGCTCCACGAGGGCATCGACCCGGCGTACGAAGTGGACGACATCGACCACTTCGGCAACCGGCGGCTGCGCACGGTCGGCGAGCTGATCCAGAACCAGGTGCGGCTCGGCCTCGCCCGGATGGAGCGGGTCGTCCGCGAGCGGATGACCACTCAGGACGTCGAGGCGATCACGCCGCAGACCCTGATCAACATCCGGCCGGTCGTCGCCTCCATCAAGGAGTTCTTCGGCACCAGCCAGCTGTCCCAGTTCATGGACCAGACCAACCCGCTGGCCGGCCTGACCCACAAGCGCCGCCTCTCGGCGCTCGGCCCCGGCGGTCTGTCCCGTGAGCGGGCCGGCATGGAGGTCCGCGACGTGCACCCGAGCCACTACGGCCGGATGTGCCCGATCGAGACGCCGGAAGGCCCGAACATCGGCCTCATCGGCTCGCTGTCGACGTTCGCGCGGGTCAACCCGTTCGGCTTCGTCGAGACCCCGTACCGCAAGGTCGTCGCCGGCCGGGTCACCGACCAGATCGACTACCTGACCGCGGACGAGGAGGACCGGCACGTCGTCGCCCAGGCGAACGCCCCGCTGACCGGGGACGGCTCCTTCGCCGAGGACCGGGTGCTGGTGCGCCGGAAGGGCGGCGAGGTCGAGTTCATCCCGCCCGACGAGGTCGACTACATGGACGTCTCGCCGCGCCAGATGGTGTCGGTCGCGACCGCCATGATCCCGTTCCTCGAGCACGACGACGCCAACCGCGCGCTCATGGGCTCGAACATGCAGCGGCAGTCCGTGCCGCTGCTGCGCTCGGAGTCGCCGCTGGTCGGCACCGGCATGGAGGCCCGCGCGGCCAAGGACGCCGGCGATGTCGTCGTCTGTCAGCAGGCCGGCGTGGTCGAGGACCTGTCCGCGGACTACATCACCGTCATGCACGACGACGGCACCCGCCGCACCTACCGGCTGGCGAAGTTCCGCCGCTCCAACCAGGGCACCTGCATCAACCAGAAGCCGATCGTCGACGAGGGTGACCGCGTCGAGTCCGGCCAGGTGATCGCGGACGGCCCGTGCACCGACAACGGCGAGATGGCGCTCGGCAAGAACCTGCTGGTCGCCTTCATGCCGTGGGAGGGGCACAACTACGAGGACGCGATCATCCTCTCGCAGCGGCTCGTCCAGGACGACGTCCTCTCCTCGATCCACATCGAGGAGCACGAGGTCGACGCCCGGGACACGAAGCTCGGCCCGGAGGAGATCACCCGCGACATCCCGAACGTCGCCGAGGAGGTCCTCGCCGACCTCGACGAGCGGGGGATCATCCGGATCGGCGCCGAGGTGAACCCCGGCGACGTGCTGGTCGGCAAGGTCACCCCCAAGGGCGAGACCGAGCTGACCCCGGAGGAGCGGCTGCTGCGCGCGATCTTCGGCGAGAAGGCCCGGGAGGTCCGGGACACCTCACTGAAGGTGCCGCACGGTGAGTCCGGCAAGGTCATCGGCGTCCGGGTGTTCTCCCGCGAGGACGGCGACGAGCTCCCGCCCGGCGTGAACGAGCTGGTCCGGGTCTACGTCGCCCAGAAGCGGAAGATCACCGACGGTGACAAGCTCGCCGGCCGCCACGGCAACAAGGGCGTCATCGCCAAGATCATGCCGCAGGAGGACATGCCGTTCCTGGAGGACGGCACGCCCGTCGACGTCGTGCTCAACCCGCACGGTGTGCCGCGGCGTATGAACATCGGCCAGATCCTGGAGACCCACCTCGGGTGGGTCGCCAAGACCGGCTGGCAGGTCGACGCCGGCAAGGAAGAGTGGAAGGAGCGGCTGCGCACCATCGGCGCGGACGCTGCCAACCCGGGCCAGAACGTCGCCACTCCGGTGTTCGACGGTGCCCGCGAGGAAGAGATCACCGGCCTGCTGGACTCCACCCTCCCGAACCGGGACGGCGTCCAGCTGATCGGGGCATCCGGCAAGGCCAAGCTGTTCGACGGCCGCACCGGTGAGCAGTACCCGTACCCCGTCGCGGTCGGCTACATCTACATCCTCAAGCTCCTGCACCTCGTCGATGACAAGATCCACGCTCGCTCGACCGGCCCCTACTCGATGATCACGCAGCAGCCGCTGGGTGGTAAGGCGCAGTTCGGTGGCCAGCGGTTCGGCGAGATGGAGGTGTGGGCGCTGGAGGCGTACGGCGCCGCCTACGCCCTGCAGGAGCTGCTGACGATCAAGTCCGACGACGTCCACGGCCGGGTCAAGGTCTACGAGRCGATCGTCAAGGGTGAGAACATCCCGGAGCCCGGGATTCCCGAGTCCTTCAAGGTGCTCATCAAGGAAATGCAGTCGCTGTGCCTGAACGTCGAGGTGCTTTYCAGTGACGGCGTTCAGATCGAGATGCGCGACACCGACGAGGACGTGTTCCGGGCGGCGGAGGAGCTTGGGATCGACCTGTCGAGGCGTGAGCCGAGCAGCGTCGAAGAGGTCTAACGGTCTGGCCGGGCCGCCCGCTTACCTGGGCGGCCCGGCCGGCACCCGCTGACCCGACTGAGCGTCCCGACTGAGAAAGAGAGAGCAGGCGACAGTCTTGCTGGACGTCAACTTCTTCGACGAGCTGCGCATCGGCCTGGCCACCGCGGACGACATCCGCCAGTGGTCGCACGGCGAGGTCAAGAAGCCGGAGACCATCAACTACCGCACCCTCAAGCCGGAGAAGGACGGGCTCTTCTGCGAGAAGATCTTCGGTCCGACCCGGGACTGGGAGTGCTACTGCGGTAAGTACAAGCGGGTCCGGTTCAAGGGCATCATCTGCGAGCGCTGCGGCGTCGAGGTCACGCGCGCGAAGGTGCGCCGTGAGCGGATGGGGCACATCGAGCTGGCCGCCCCGGTCACCCACATCTGGTACTTCAAGGGTGTGCCGAGCCGGCTCGGCTACCTGCTGGACCTGGCGCCGAAGGACCTGGAAAAGGTCATCTACTTCGCCGCCTACATGATCACCAAGGTGGACGTCGACGCGCGCCACCGTGACCTGCCGACCCTCGAGGCCCGTATCGGCGTCGAGAAGCAGGGCATGGAGGACCGCAAGAACGCCGACGTCGAGGCTCGCCAGCGCAAGCTGGAGTCCGACCTGGCCCAGCTCGAGGCCGAGGGCGCCAAGGGTGACGCGCGCCGCAAGGTGCGGGAGTCGGCCGAGCGCGAGATGCGCCAGATCCGCGACCGCGCCCAGCGCAAGATCGACGAGCTGGACCGGGTCTTCGACCGCTTCAAGGGCATGAAGGTCCAGGACCTGGAGCCGGACGAGCTGCTCTACCGCGAGCTGCGCGACCGGTTCGGCCAGTACTTCGACGGCGGCATGGGCGCGGAGGCGCTGCAGCGCCGCCTCGCCGACTTCGACCTCGAGGCCGAGGCCGAGTCGCTGCGGGAGACGATCCGCACCGGCAAGGGCCAGAAGAAGGCTCGCGCGCTCAAGCGGCTCAAGGTCGTCTCGGCGTTCCTGAACACCCGCAACTCCCCAATGGGGATGGTGCTCGACTGCGTCCCGGTCATCCCGCCGGACCTGCGCCCGATGGTGCAGCTCGACGGTGGTCGGTTCGCGACGTCGGACCTGAACGACCTCTACCGCCGGGTCATCAACCGGAACAACCGGCTCAAGCGGCTTCTCGACCTCGGTGCGCCCGAGATCATCGTCAACAACGAGAAGCGGATGCTGCAGGAGGCCGTCGACGCGCTGTTCGACAACGGCCGCCGCGGCCGCCCCGTCACCGGGCCCGGCAACCGTCCGCTCAAGTCGCTGTCGGACATGCTCAAGGGCAAGCAGGGCCGGTTCCGCCAGAACCTGCTCGGCAAGCGCGTCGACTACTCCGGCCGTTCGGTCATCGTCGTCGGCCCGCAGCTGAAGCTGCACCAGTGCGGCCTGCCCAAGCAGATGGCGCTGGAGCTGTTCAAGCCGTTCGTGATGAAGCGGCTGGTCGACCTCAACCACGCGCAGAACATCAAGTCCGCGAAGCGGATGGTGGAGCGCGCGCGGCCGGTCGTGTGGGACGTGCTCGAGGAGGTCATCACCGAGCACCCGGTGCTGCTGAACCGGGCACCGACGCTGCACCGCCTCGGCATCCAGGCCTTCGAGCCGCAGCTGGTCGAGGGCAAGGCCATCCAGATCCACCCGCTGGTCTGCACCGCGTTCAACGCGGACTTCGACGGCGACCAGATGGCGGTGCACCTGCCGCTGTCCGCCGAGGCGCAGGCCGAGGCCCGGATCCTGATGCTGTCGAGCAACAACATCCTCTCGCCGGCGTCCGGTCGTCCGCTGGCCATGCCGAGCCTCGACATGGTCACCGGGGTGTTCCACCTGTCCCGGACCTCGACGGGCCTCGTCGGTGAGGGGCGGTTCTTCTCGAGCGTCGCCGAGGCGCAGATGGCCTACGACGCGCGCGAGATCGAGCTGCAGGCGCAGATCAAGGTCCGGCTGCGCGACCACACGCCGCCGACCGAGTGGGAGGCGCCGGCGGACTGGATCCCCGGCGACCCGTTCACGCTGGACACGACCTTCGGGCGCTGCCTGCTGAACGAGGCGCTGCCAGAGGGCTACCCGTTCATCAACGCGCTGCTGCACAAGCGGGACCAGGCCGCGATCGTCAACGACCTGGCCGAGCGGTACCCGAAGGCCCAGGTCGCGGCGACGCTGGACGCGCTCAAGAGCGCCGGTTTCTACTGGGCCACCCGGTCCGGCGTGACCGTCGCGATCGAGGACGTCATCGCGCCGCCGAACAAGACCGAGATCCTCAGCAAGTACGAGGACCTCGCCGAGAAGGTCCAGAAGCAGTTCGAGCGCGGTTTCCTCTCCGACGACGAGCGCCGCAGCGAGCTGGTCCAGATCTGGACCAACGCGACGAGCGAGGTCGCGAAGGCGATGGAGGACCACTTCCCGCCGACCAACCCGGTCGCGACGCTGGTCAACTCCGGCGCGGCCGGAAACATGATGCAGATCCGTCAGCTCGCCGGCATGCGTGGCCTGGTCTCCAACCCGAAGGGTGAGATCATCCCGCGGCCGATCAAGGCGAACTTCCGCGAGGGCCTGTCCGTGCTGGAGTACTTCATCTCCACGCACGGCGCCCGCAAGGGCCTCGCCGACACCGCGCTGCGGACCGCCGACTCCGGCTACCTGACCCGCCGGCTCGTCGACGTGAGCCAGGACGTCATCGTCCGTGACGACGACTGCGGCACCGAGCGCGGCGTGCTGACCCGGATCGCGACCAAGAGCGCCCAGACGGGCGAGCTGGTGCGTGACAGGTACGCGGAGACCTCGGCCTACGCGCGGACGCTGGCGGCGGACGCCGTCGACGTCGGCGGCGAGGTCATCGTGCCCGCGGGCGCCGACCTGGGCGACGTCGTCATCGGCCAGCTGCTCGAGGCCGGGATCGAGACGGTCCGGGTTCGCTCGGCGCTGACCTGCGAGTCGCGCCGCGGCGTGTGTGCCCAGTGCTACGGCCGGTCGCTCGCGACCGGCAAGCTCGTCGACGTCGGCGAGGCGGTCGGCATCGTCGCCGCCCAGTCGATCGGTGAGCCGGGCACCCAGCTGACCATGCGTACGTTCCACGCCGGCGGCGTCGCCGGCGACGACATCACGCAGGGTCTGCCGCGAGTGGTCGAGCTGTTCGAGGCCCGTAGCCCCAAGGGCAAGGCCCCGATCAGCGAGGTCGTCGGCCGGATCAAGATCGAGGAGACGGAGAAGACCTTCAAGGTCGTCGTCGTCCCCGACGACGGCTCCGAGGAGATCGCCTACCCGGTGCCGCGGCGTTCGCGCCTGCGGGTCGCCGAGGGCGAGCACATCGAGGTGGGCACCAAGCTCATCGACGGTGCCGTCGACCCGCACGAGGTGCTGCGCATCCTCGGCCCGCGCCAGGTGCAGATCCACCTGGTCGAGCAGGTGCAGGAGGTCTACCGGTCGCAGGGTGTGTCGATCCACGACAAGCACATCGAGATCATCGTTCGCCAGATGCTCAAGCGGGTGAACGTGCTCGAGTCGGGTGAGACGACGCTGCTGCCGGGCGAGCTGGTCGAGCGGGCGAGGTTCGAGGGCGAGAACCGGCGCGTCGTCGAGTCCGGCGGCCAGCCGGCGTCGGCCCGGCCGGTGCTCATGGGCATCACCAAGGCCTCGCTGGCCACCGAGTCGTGGCTGTCGGCGGCCTCCTTCCAGGAGACCACCCGGGTGCTCACCGACGCGGCGATCAACGCCCGGTCGGACTCGCTGGTCGGCCTGAAGGAGAACGTCATCATCGGCAAGCTCATCCCGGCCGGTACCGGCATTCCGCGGTACCGCAACATCCGGGTCGAGCCGACCGAGGAGGCGCGGGCCGCGATGTACACGGTCGGCGGCTTCGACGACGCCGGCACGGTCGAGTACGGCGCCTTCGGCACCGGCACCGGCCAGGCCGTCCCGCTCGATGAGTTCGACTTCGGCAGCCGCGACTACCGGTAGTCGGTAATAACCGGTAACCCCGGCCGCACGAACGACGGCGGGCGTCCCCTCGGGGGCGCCCGCCGTCGGCGTTCGGGACGCTCAGGTTGTGGAGGTCCGGAAGACAGGTCTGCCGATCTCGGTGCGCCAGGCTGTCTCGTCGTCCGTGTCGCGCGGGCCGACGAGGTAGACCTCGCGCACGGGACCGGCGACGCCGAGCGCCTGCTCGGTCACGTACCTGCCGAGAGCGCCGTAGGTCACGTCGATGTCATCGTGCGGCCCGCGGTGCACCGTCACGGCGAGCTCGGCGGCCGGTACGACGAACGGTGTCACCCGGCCGCTGGTCGGCGGTGTCCCGGCGACCGGCAGGTAGACGGCCGCGGAGCCCCGCTCGTCGGTGAACAGAGCGTCGTCGTACAGACCGCCGGGGGGCCCCGAAGAGGCGAGCCCCACGGCCGCCAGCGCCGTCGCGAGCTCGGCCATCGCGCCGTCGTACCACGGCAGGATCTCGTCGTGAGCCACCGTCGCCCGGATCGCGGCGGTCGTGATCGCGGCCGATGCCCGTAGCTGGACCTGGAGCGGTGGCGACGCGGGATCCAGGAGGCGACGCAGCGAGGTCACAGCGGCGCGGGTCGCGTCCAGCTGACGCTCTAGCCGCGCCAGGTGCCCGGCGATCAGGGCGCTTCTCGTCTCCGGGTCGGAGGTGGAGAGGATCTTCTTGATCTCCTGGACGGGCATGTCGAGTTCGCGGAAACGATGGATCACCTGGGCGGTGGGCACCTGCTCGGTCGAGTAATAGCGGTAGCCGGTCGACTCGTCGACCTCATCCGGTTCCAGGAGCCCTGCCTCGTGATAGCGGCGGAGCATCTTCACGCTCAGGTGTGTGATCCGCGAGAAGTCGCCGATGGTCAGGGCAGTGCGCATGGCCGCACTCTGCGCCCTCCCCCCGGGGGGAGGGGCAACTCGGACGGGTCGCGGAACGCGCTTTGACTCTCCCTGCGGGGGAGGCCCGACGGTAGCCCATGTCCCCGCAGGACAGGCGCCGCACCGGGGCGCCGCTGCCGGCGCCACCGAGGAGGTCCTGATGACCACGTCTACCCATACGGCGCCCCCCGCGCCGTTCGCGCTCCTCCTCAACGAGACCGGGCCGCGATGACGGTCCAGGCCGCGATGACGGTCATCGGCGACTCGCTCGCGGGGCGGCGGGCGCTGGTGACCGGTGGGAGCCGGGGCGCCGGTGGGGCGATCGTGGCGCGCCTCGCCGCGGCCGGGGCGACCGTGCTCACCACCGCGCGGGCGATCCCCGACGGGCACCCGGATCCGAGCCTTTTCGTGGCCGCCGATCTCAGCACGCCTGAGGGTGTGCGCGCGGTGGTCAACCGGGTAGGCGAGCGACTGGGGGCCGTAGACATTCTGGTCAACTCCCTTGGTGGCTCGCACGCGAGTCCCGGTGGCTTCGCGGCGCTCAGCGACGACGACTGGCGAGAGGAACTGGATCTCAACCTTCTCGCGGCCGTGCGTCTCGACCGGGCGCTACTGCCCGCGATGATCAATGCTGGCCGCGGCGCCGTCGTGCATGTGWCGTCCATCCAGCGACGGATGCCGTTGTACGACGCCACCCTTGGTTACGCCGCAGCGAAGGCGGCGCTCACCACGTACAGCAAGGGACTGGCGAACGAGGTCGGGCCACGGGGTGTGCGGGTGAACGTCGTGGCGCCTGGGTTCATCCAGACCGACAGCGCCGAGGCGCTCGTCGGCCGCCTCGCGCGCGTCGCGGGTATCGACCGTGACGCCGCGCTCGGACGGCTCATGGACTCTCTGGGCGGCATTCCGATCGGCCGCCCGGCCCGGCCCGAGGAGGTGGCTGAACTGGTGGCGTTCGTGGTCTCCGACCGGGCCCAGTCGATCAACGGTGCCGAGTACGTCATCGACGGTGGCACCGTCCCAACCGTCTGACCGGACCTCAAGAGATCATGCTAACTAACTGCTAGTTAGCATGATGGGTGGCTTGCGCTACCTCTCGGAGGCGGATGATCGATTCCGGGCCGGGCGTTCGCCCTGGTAGGGCCAGGTGTACCGCCGCGCCCTGCTGGAGGTAGGACTGAAGGAGGATGGGGGTAGGATTAGATCGTGATCCGAGAACCTCAGCCTCAGCCCGCGAAGCGGAAGGTCTCGCTGACGCTCGACGCGGACCTCGTCGCGGAGGTGGAGTCCGGCGGCGAGAGCCTGTCGGCGGAGGTCAACCTGGTGCTCCGGGACGAGCTGGCCCGCCGCCGTCGGCGGCGGGCCTTGCGGACTCTGCTGGAGCGTCTCGACGAGCAGGATGGCCCGCTCGACACCRCCGAGGACGAGGAGGAGATCGCGCGGTATATGCGGCTGTTGGGCGGTCCGGCCGACGATGCCGACCAGCCGGCTGCGCGGCGCGGTCCCGTTCGGTGAACGTCGTACTCGACGCGGAGGCGATCAACGCGCTCATTCAGGAGCGGCATCCGGCACGGCTCGCCGTCCGACGCGCGATGACGGCGGCCGAGCGACTCGGCCGTGACGTCGTCGTTCCTACCGTGACACTCGCCGAGCTCTATCGAGGCGCCGGCCGCAACCGTGCTCTGGATGCGATGCTGGCGCGTGAGTCAGCCGCTCTGCTGCTGCGCGATACCGACCGGGGGCTCGCCCGCCTCGTTGGGGCGATCCTCGCGGAAGCGCGCGTCGGTTCTGAATACCTTGCGGACGCCCATGCTGTCGCAGCGGCGGTCGAGGTTGGCGGTGGGGTAGTGCTGACGGGCGATCCCGACGATCTGTCCCGCCTGGCAGCGCCCTATCGGACCGTGGTCATCGAGAAGCTGGACAGCAAATAGCATCGGGCGCCGACGCCAGGGAGAAGCACGGGTCGGCGTACCGAGGCAGGTGAAATTGGGCCGCGACCACGCTTTCCGGCCCAATTTCGCCTGCCTCGATGGAGATCAGGTACCCGAAACCGGCAACGCGCTGGCGACGATCTCGCGCTCGCCGTCGATGGCGATCCGCCAGACGGCGTCGGCCAGGTCGTCGGGGTCGAGGGTCGGATATGCCCMGTCCGGGGCGGCCGCCGTGGCCAGTCGGTGGATGTCGCCACGCTCGATGAGGCCGCCAACGACAAGGGCGCCGGCCTGGATACCGCGTGGGGCYACCGCCTCGGCGACCGTCAGGGCGTACGTCCGCAGCGCCGCCGACGCGGGAGCGAGCGGGCCGAGGAACGGCAGGGGTACCACGRCGCTCAGGCCCGTCACGTACACCAGCGCGCCGGTTCCACGCTTGGTCATGGCTGGCAGCAGGTAGTTCGTGGCCTCGACAGCGGGGCTCACGGCCGCCGCGACCGCCTCGAGGACATCCCCAGGTCCGGTCTGGAGAATGTCGACAGGATAGGCCGCCGGGTTGTCGGCGCCGGGGCCGCAATAGAGGACGTCGATCGGGCCGAGCGCGGACTCCACCACGTCGAGAGCATGGTGCAACTGGCCGGGGTCGCGGGCATCCGCGGCTGTCGCGAACGCGTGCACGCCCGCGCGTCCGAGGTCGGTCAGATAGCCGTCGTGGCGGTCGGCGCCGCGTGAGACCAGGCCGACCGCGTATCCCGCCCCGCCGAACCGGCGGGCCACGGACATCCCCAGGCCCGGTCCCGCGCCCAGTACCAGCAGTGTGCCCGTCGAACCCATGTTGCCTCCCACGTAGCTTCGTCGGAAGCCAACCCTGACCGCCGCGCGCAGGATCTGGAAGAAGGCACTTTCATGTCAGCTGGGAACACGGATGTGACCGCCGCTCGGCTCGCCACGGCGCTCACGGTGAAACTTCCGGAGCAGGTCGAGTCGGCGGAGTACGAGGCCTGCCCAGTGACGAAGATGGTCCGCCTGCTTGGGGACAAATGGATTCTTCTTGTCCTCATGCTGCTGGCAGAGCGGCCGCATCGGTTCAACGAGCTTCGGCGGCGGATCAGCGGGATCAGCCAGCGGATGCTTACTCGCACACTGCAGACGTTGACGGCCGACKGGCTGGTCGCCCGTACGGTCCATCCGACGGTTCCGCCGGCCGTCGACTACTCCCTCACCGACCAGGGGCGGAGCCTGCTGGTGCCACTCACCGATCTCGCCGATTGGGTGGTGCGACGCCAAGCCGCGTGACGGCGACGTGGAGGGGCGCCAAGTGCTCCCAGGCTCGATGGACCTAGCTACGGAAGGGAAGGCCCGTAGGCGACGTCGTAGAGCTCGCGGTAGGCCTCGACGAGAGCCGGGAGCGAGTAGTGGGCGTTGAGGCCACTCGGGTTGGGGAGGAGCCAGACTCCCGTCGAGCCGAGGTGATCTGGCTGGCGGCCGACGGGGGCCTTCTTCTGGCCGAACGCGACGCGGTAGGCGCCGAGGCCCAGGAAGGCCAGCCAACCGGGCTGGTAGCGCTCGACGGTGGTCGTGAGCCGGCCGACGCCGGCGCGGATCTCGTCGTCGTGGATCTCGTCCGCGCGGGCGGTGGCGCGGTTGACGATGTTGGTGATGCCGATGCCGTGGGCGAGCAGCTCGCCCGTCTCGGACGGGTGCAGCTGGCGTTCGGTGAAGCCCGCCTGGTGCAGCGTCGCCCACAGCCGGTTCGCGGTGCCGCCGAAGTGGAAGCCGGTCGCGCCCGCGGCGAGCGACGGGTTGATCCCGCAGATGAGGACCTTCAGGCCAGGGGCGACCAGATCGGGGACGGCCCGTCCGTAGGCGGCGTCGAGCTCGGCCCGGGTCGGCCTGCGGCGCGGGTCGGCGGGTGCGTTCGCGCTGGTCCCGGTACTGGCACTGATGTCCGGTGCTACCTGGGTCGCGGGATTTGTGCTCACCATGCGCGCTCCCATCGTCATCGTTGGGCGAAGGCTCGGTGACCGCCGGTGGGTTCTTAACACCAACCTTGTCATTTCACTCCCACTCGGCCTGCCAGAGCTGCACAATGACTCCCGCAGGACCGACATCGGCAACCCACCGCGAGCTGGCGGGCGCCGTAGCGGCGGAACCGGGCGGCTGGCCCCATAGCCAGCACACGACACGTCAACGGCGACGAACTGACCGGCTGTGCGAGTCGGGGGACATCCCGGACTCGGCAGGTCATCTTGGAGGCGGCGGGCGAGGCGGCCCCAGCTCCGATGGCGCTCGGCGGGCGGCTCTGAGAAGAGCCGTGGGCGCGGATGACACCCGGTTCGACACTTGACGTGGGCGTGGAGTAATGTTGCGTCCTGTGGCCAGAGTCCATGCGGCTCTGGCGTGTGTCCTGCGCCCCGTTGTGGCGCTGTGGCGCCAGACTGACGACCGAGCGTCGCTGCCTGGGGATCTCTTCCCGGGTAGGTGACGCGGGCCGCGGAGCGCGGGTGACCTACGGGTATCCCCGGGCCAACCGCGACCAGGAACGGTCGGCGGGCTGGTTGCCGTCGGCGACTATCGGGCCTGCTTCACCTCAAGGGACGCCGGCCAATGCCGGCGGGACCGCGGTGACGAGCGGGTAGGCGCGCTCCTCTCAGGACGATCGGCCCTCGGTCGATACGTGCTGGCAGGCGCGACACGCCCGACCTCGTGGGTCGGCCAGCCACCTGGAATCCCAGGTGGTGGGCTGTCTTCGGGTGTCCGGCACGCCAGGCGAGAAGAACAGCACCGCGACGGAAGAGGAACGGGAGCGCAGTTGCCCACGATCCAGCAGCTGGTCCGCAAGGGCCGGCAGGACAAGGTCGAGAAGACCAAGACCCCTGCCCTCAAGGGGAGCCCGCAGCGTCGTGGCGTGTGCACCCGGGTCTACACGACCACCCCGAAGAAGCCGAACTCGGCGCTGCGCAAGGTCGCCCGTGTCCGGCTGTCTAGCGGGATCGAGGTCACCGCGTACATCCCGGGTGTCGGCCACAACCTCCAGGAACACTCGATGGTCCTGGTCCGTGGCGGCCGAGTGAAGGACCTCCCGGGCGTTCGTTACAAGATCGTTCGTGGCGCGCTGGACACCCAGGGTGTCCGCAACCGCAAGCAGGCTCGCAGCCGCTACGGCGCGAAGAAGGAGAAGGGCTGATGCCGCGCAAAGGGCCCGCTCCCAAGCACGCTGTCGTCGTCGACCCGGTATACGGGTCGCCGCTGGTGACCTCTCTGGTCAACAAGGTGCTGATGAGCGGCAAGAAGTCGATCGCCGAGCGGATCGTCTACGGCGCGCTCGAGGGCGCCCGTGAGAAGACCGGCAACGACCCGGTCGTGACGCTCAAGCGCGCGCTGGACAACGTCAAGCCGACGCTGGAGGTGCGCAGCCGCCGGGTCGGTGGCGCCACCTACCAGGTGCCGATCGAGGTTCGCGCCGGCCGTAGCACCACGCTGGCGCTTCGCTGGCTGGTCGCCTACTCGCGCGGCCGCCGTGAGAAGACGATGACCGAGCGGCTCATGAACGAGCTGATCGACGCGAGCAACGGTCTCGGCGCGAGCGTGAAGCGCCGGGAGGACACCCACAAGATGGCGGAGTCCAACAAGGCCTTCGCCCACTACCGCTGGTGACCTGTCATGGCTGACGTACGTGCCACCCTGGCCACGACCCGCAACATCGGGATCATGGCCCACATCGACGCGGGCAAGACCACCACCACCGAGCGCATCCTTTACTACACCGGTGTGAACTACAAGATCGGTGAAGTGCACGACGGCGGCGCCACGATGGACTGGATGGAGYAGGAGCAGGAGCGGGGGATCACCATCACCTCCGCCGCCACCACCTGCATCTGGCGCGACCACACCATCAACATCATCGACACCCCCGGCCACGTCGACTTCACCGTCGAGGTGGAGCGGTCGCTGCGGGTGCTCGACGGTGCGGTGGCGGTCTTCGACGCGGTTGCCGGCGTGGAGCCGCAGAGCGAGACGGTGTGGCGCCAGGCTGACCGGTACAACGTGCCGCGGATCGCGTTCGTCAACAAGATGGACCGCGTCGGCGCGGAGTTCCACCGCTGCGTGGAGATGATGATCGACCGGCTCGACGCGACGCCGGCCGTCATCCAGCTCCCGTGGGGCGTCGAGTCCGACTTCAAGGGCGTCATCGACCTGGTCCGGATGAAGGGCCTGATCTGGCACTCCGAGGACAAGGGCGCCTCCTACGACGTCGTCGACATCCCGCGCGACCACGAGGAAGCCGCGCAGGAATGGCGCGACAAGCTCCTCGAGACCGTCGCCGAGAATGACGACGACCTCATGGAGAAGTACCTCGAGGGCACGGAGCCCACCGTCGAGGAACTGCTCGCGGCGATCCGGCGGGCCACCCTCACCGGTGCGATCAACCCGGTCATGTGCGGCACGGCGTTCAAGAACAAGGGCGTGCAGCCCATGCTCGACGCYGTCGTCGACTTCCTGCCCAGCCCGACCGACGTCGGCAAGACCGTCGGTCACAAGCCGGGCAACGAAGAGGTCGAGGTCGTCCGCGAGGCCAGCGAGGACGAGCCGTTCTCCGCGCTCGCCTTCAAGATCATGTCTGACCCGTACGTCGGCAAGCTGACCTACATCCGGGTGTACTCCGGCAAGCTCTCGTCCGGTTCCGCGGTGCTCAACTCCACCAAGGACCGCAAGGAGCGGATCGGCCGCATCCTGCAGATGCACGCCAACCACCGGGAGGACCGGGACGGCGTCGGCGCAGGTCAGATCGTCGCGGTCGTCGGGCTGAAGAACACCACCACCGGTGACACCCTCTGCGACCCGAACGCGCCGGTCGTGCTGGAGTCGATGACATTCCCGGCTCCGGTCATCCACGTCGCGATCGAGCCGAAGACGAAGGCCGACCAGCAGAAGCTGGGCACCGCGATCCAGCGGCTCGCCGAGGAGGACCCGACCTTCCAGGTCCGCACCGACGAGGAGACCGGTCAGACGGTCATCTCGGGCATGGGCGAGCTGCACCTCGAGGTGCTGGTCGACCGGATGAAGCGCGAGTACAGCGTCGACGCCAACGTCGGCCGCCCGCAGGTCGCGTACCGGGAGACCATCCGCCGGAAGGTCGAGAAGGTCGACTACACCCACAAGAAGCAGACCGGTGGTTCCGGCCAGTACGCGCGGGTGATCATCAGCCTGGAGCCTTCCGGCGGTGACGGCGGTGGCTACGAGTTCCAGAACAAGGTCACCGGCGGCCGCATCCCGAAGGAGTACATCCCGAGCGTCGACGCGGGCTGCCAGGAGGCCATGGAGTTCGGCGTGCTCGCCGGCTACCCGCTGGTCGACGTGAAGGTCACCCTGCTGGACGGCCAGTACCACGAGGTCGACTCCTCCGAGCTCGCCTTCAAGATCGCCGGTTCGATGGCGTTCAAGGACGCGGCACGGAAGGCCGACCCGGTGCTGCTCGAGCCGATGATGTCCGTCGAGGTCACCTCCCCCGAGGACTACATGGGTGAGGTCATCGGCGACCTGAACTCGCGGCGCGGGCAGATCCAGGCGATGGACGAGCGCGGCGGCTCCCGGATCATCCGGGCGCTGGTGCCACTGTCGGAGATGTTCGGCTACGTCGGCGACCTGCGGTCGAAGACCTCGGGCCGGGCGAACTACTCCATGCAGTTCGACTCCTACGCCGAAGTCCCCAACAACGTAGCTAAGGACATCATCGCGAAGGCCCGCGGGGAGTAATACCCGCCCGGGGCCCAGCGGTCCCCGGATCTCCGCGCCAGCGGAGGCCCGGGGGCACGGTCCCCCCGGACCCCGAACAAGACGATCTACAGCAAGACACCACCCGTCCTTGGAGGGACACCCGTGGCGAAGCAGAAGTTCGAGCGGACCAAACCGCACGTCAACATTGGCACCATCGGTCACATCGACCATGGCAAGACCACGCTGACGGCGGCGATCACCAAGGTCCTGCACGACGCCCACCCGGACCTGAACCCGTTCACCCCGTTCGACCAGATCGACAAGGCGCCCGAGGAGAAGGCCCGCGGTATCACCATCTCCATCGCGCACGTCGAGTACCAGACGGACGCCCGGCACTACGCGCACGTGGACTGCCCGGGTCACGCCGACTACATCAAGAACATGATCACCGGTGCCGCCCAGATGGACGGGGCGATCCTGGTCGTGTCGGCGACCGACGGCCCGATGCCCCAGACGAAGGAGCACGTGCTGCTCGCTCGTCAGGTCGGCGTGCCGTACATCGTCGTCGCCCTGAACAAGGCCGACATGGTCGACGACGAGGAGATCCTGGAGCTCGTCGAGCTCGAGGTCCGCGAGCTGCTCAGCCAGTACGAGTTCCCGGGTGACGACGTTCCCGTCATCCGCGTCTCCGCCCTGAAGGCCCTCGAGGGCGACAAGGAGTGGGGCGCGAAGCTCCTCGAGCTGATGGCCGCGGTCGACGAGTCGATCCCCGAGCCGGTCCGCGACATCGAGAAGCCGTTCCTCATGCCGATCGAGGACGTCTTCACGATCACCGGTCGTGGCACCGTCGTCACCGGTCGAGTCGAGCGCGGCATCGTCAAGGTGTCGGAGACCGTCGAGATCGTCGGCATCAAGAACGAGACCCAGACCACCACGGTCACGGGTGTCGAGATGTTCCGCAAGCTGCTCGACCAGGGCCAGGCCGGTGACAACGTCGGTCTGCTCCTGCGCGGCATCAAGCGTGAGGACGTCGAGCGCGGCCAGGTCGTCGTGAAGCCGAAGAGCATCACGCCGCACACCGTGTTCGAGGCCCGGGTCTACATCCTGAACAAGGATGAGGGCGGCCGCCACACGCCGTTCTTCAACAACTACCGGCCGCAGTTCTACTTCCGGACGACCGACGTGACCGGCGTCGTGACCCTCCCCGAGGGCACCGAGATGGTCATGCCGGGCGACAACACCGAGATGGTGGTCGAGCTGATCCAGCCGATCGCCATGGAGGAGGGCCTGCGGTTCGCCATCCGTGAGGGTGGCCGCACCGTCGGCGCCGGCCAGGTCCTGAAGGTCGTCAAGTAGTTCCAAGGGGGGCGGCGTGGGCCGGGCGTCATTGGCGCCAGGCCCCGCCGCCCGCCGCTGGCTATCAGCACGACCGCCAGTCGGGGGGTTTCGGCCCCGCGGCTGGTATGCGGCCCTGAACCCGGAGCGCCCGGGGGATGGGCAGAGAAGAAGCGGTAACGCCCGGCGACTGGTGAAAGCCCAGATAGCCCGGTCGCGGTACCCCGGGTGACGAGACAGACAGGACAGGCGAAGCCCACCATGGCGGCACAGAAGATCCGCATCCGGCTCAAGGCCTATGACCACGAGGTCATCGACAGCTCGGCGCGCAAGATCGTCGAGACCGTGACCCGGACCGGGGCGCAGGTCGCGGGTCCGGTGCCGCTGCCGACGGAGAAGAACATTTACTGCGTCATCCGGTCGCCGCACAAGTACAAGGACAGCCGCGAGCACTTTGAGATGCGGACGCACAAGCGGCTTATCGACATCCTTGACCCGACGCCGAAGACGGTCGACTCGCTGATGCGCCTCGACCTCCCCGCCGGTGTCGACATCGAGATCAAGCTGTAAGGGGCCGGGCGCAGCCATGCTCAACCGAAACTACCGAGGGATCCTGGGCACCAAGCTCGGGATGACCCAGGTCTGGGACGCGCAGAATCGCGTCGTACCGATCACCGTGATCGAGGCTGGTCCGAACGTGGTCACCCAGGTGAAGACCCCGGACACCGACGGCTACTCGGCTGTCCAGCTCGGCTACGGCGAGATCGACCCCCGCAAGGTCAACAAGCCGGCCCGGGGACACTTCGGCGTCGCCGGCGTGACTCCGCGCCGCCACCTGGCCGAGCTGCGGACCGCCGACGCGGGCAACTACACCGCCGGCCTTGAGCTCGACAGCTCCGTCTTCGAGGCTGGCCAGGTCGTCGACGTCACCGGCACGTCCAAGGGCAAGGGCTTCGCAGGTGTCATGAAGCGGCACGGCTTCAAGGGCCTGGGCGCCGGTCACGGCGTCGAGCGCAAGCACCGCTCGCCGGGTTCGGTCGGTGGCTGCGCCACCCCGGGCCGGGTCTTCAAGGGCCTGCGGATGGCCGGTCGGATGGGCAACGTGCGGGTGACCGTCGCCGGCCTGACCGTGCACGCGGTCGACGCCGAGCGGGGCCTGCTGCTGATCAAGGGCGCCGTCCCCGGTGTGGATGGCGGGCTGGTCTTCGTGCGCAGCGCGGCGAAGCGGCCGGCTCCGGCCGACTTCCAGCCGGCGGACGCTCAGAAGGCTGAGGTGTCGGCATGACCACGACGTTCCGCAAGGCCGACGCCGGCGAGACGCGCACCGTGACGGTGCACGCGCTGGCCGGCGGCGAGGCCGGTACCGCCGAGCTTCCCGGCGAGATCTTCGACGTGCAGGTGAACGTCCCGCTGATCCACCAGGTCGTGGTGGCCCAGCAGGCCGCGGCCCGTCAGGGCACCCACGACACGAAGACCCGTGGCGAGGTTCGCGGCGGTGGCAAGAAGCCGTACCGGCAGAAGGGCACCGGTCGCGCCCGGCAGGGCTCGACGCGCGCGCCGCAGTTCGCCGGCGGTGGCACCGTGCACGGCCCGACGCCGCGCAACTACGAGCAGCGGACCCCGAAGAAGATGAAGGCCGCCGCGCTGCGCGGCGCCCTGTCGGACCGGGCCCGCGCCAACCGGGTGCATGTCGTCTCCTCGCTGGCCGAGGGCGAGACCCCGTCGACCAAGGCGGCGATCACCGCGCTGAGCACGCTCGCCAGCAGCCGGCACGTGCTCGTCGTGGCCGAGCGCATCGACGAGCTGACCTGGAAGAGCCTGCGCAACGTCCCGGCGGTGCACCTGCTCGACCCGGGCCAGCTCAACACCTATGACGTGCTGATCAGTGACGACGTCGTGTTCACCGAGGCCGCGCTCGCCGCGTTCGTCGGCCGCGGCAAGACGGCGGACGGCGCCGAGGAGGCGGACCAGTGATCCCCGACCCGCGCGACATCATCCTCAAGCCGGTCGTCTCGGAGAAGAGCTACGGCCTGCTGGACGAGAACGTGTACACGTTCATCGTCCGCCCAGACGCGAACAAGACCCAGATCAAGATCGCGGTCCAGCAGATCTTCAACGTCCGGGTGCTGAGCGTCAACACCATCAACCGGCCTGGCAAGCGCAAGCGGACCAAGTACGGCTGGGGCCAGCGCAAGGCCACCAAGCGGGCCATGGTCAGCCTGGCCCCCGGGGACTCCATCGAGATCTTCGGTGGCCCGGGCGCGTAACGGAGAGCTGGATTAGTCATGGGAATTCGTCGTTACAAGCCCACCACCCCGGGCCGCCGCGGTTCGAGTGTCTCCGACTTCGTCGAGATCACTCGTGACCATCCGGAGAAGTCGCTGGTCCGCCCCCTGCACTCCAAGGGCGGCCGCAACGCGCACGGCCGGATCACCACTCGTCACCAGGGTGGCGGCCACAAGCGCGCCTACCGGTTGATCGACTTCCGCCGGGACAAGGACGGCGTGCCGGCCAAGGTCGCGCACATCGAGTACGACCCGAACCGCACCGCCCGGATCGCGCTGCTGCACTACGCGGACGGCGAGAAGCGCTACATCGTCGCCCCGGTGAAGCTCAAGCAGGGCGACGTGGTCAGCTCGGGTGTCGGCGCGGACATCAAGCCGGGCAACGCCCTGCCGCTGCGCAACATCCCGACGGGTACCGTCATCCACAACGTCGAGCTGCGGCCCGGCGGCGGGGCGAAGATCGCCCGCAGCGCCGGCGCGAGCGTGCAGCTGGTCGCCAAGGACGGGCCGTACGCCCAGCTGCGGATGCCCTCCGGGGAGATGCGCAGGGTGGACGTCCGCTGCCGCGCGACCGTCGGCGAGGTCGGCAACGCGGAGCAGAGCAACATCAACTGGGGCAAGGCCGGCCGCATGCGCTGGAAGGGCCGCCGTCCCACCGTCCGTGGTGTGGCCATGAACCCGGTCGACCACCCGCACGGCGGTGGTGAGGGCAAGACCTCCGGTGGCCGTCATCCGGTCAACCCGAAGGGCAAGCCGGAGGGCCGCACGCGGGCCACCCGCAAGGCCAGCGACAAGCTGATCGTCAGCAGCCGCAAGAAGGCGAAGCGCCGATGAGCACGGTGACCGCGGCCCAGGCCGCATCCAGCCACCGCGCCGGCGTTCCCGCCGGGAATCACCGCTGAGCAGGGAGGAGGAGACACAATGCCACGCAGCCTGAAGAAGGGCCCGTTCGTCGACGACCACCTGCTCAAGAAGGTGGACGTGCAGAACGAGAAGGGCACCAAGCACGTCATCAAGACGTGGTCACGCCGCTCGACCATCATTCCGGACATGCTGGGCCACACCATCGCGGTGCACGACGGCCGCAAGCACGTGCCGGTGTTCGTCACGGAGGGCATGGTCGGTCACAAGCTCGGAGAGTTCGCCCCGACGCGGACCTTCCGCGGCCACGTGAAGGAAGACCGGAGGTCGCGCCGTGGCTGACGACCTCGTCGACGGCCTCACCCGCGCCGGCCTGCCCGGCGCCAAGGCCACGGCCCGCTACGTGCGGATCTCGCCGACCAAGGCCCGCCGGGTCGTCGACCTGGTCCGCGGCCGGTCCGCGCAGGAGGCGCTCGACATCCTCACCTTCGCGCCGCAGTCCGCCAGCACCGACGTCTACAAGGTCGTGCGCAGCGCCATCGCGAACGCGGAGAACAACCACGGCCTCGACCCGAGCACGCTGTTCGTCGGCGAGGCGTACGTGGACGAAGGCCCGACGCTCAAGCGGATCCGCCCTCGGGCGCAGGGCCGCGCCTACCGCATCCGCAAGCGGACCAGCCACATCACGATCGTGGTTGAAAGCGTTGCGCCCGCGGAGGATGCCACGAACAGGAGGGCCCGGTAGTGGGGCAGAAGGTCAACCCGCACGGGTTCCGGCTCGGCATCACGTCGGAGTTCACGTCGCGCTGGTACGCCGACAAGCAGTACAAGGCGTACGTCGGTGAGGACGTCAAGATCCGCAAGATGATGTCCAAGGGCATGGAGCGGGCCGGCATCAGCCGGGTCGACATCGAGCGGACCCAGGGACGCCTGCGCGTCGACATCCACACCGCCCGGCCGGGCATCGTCATCGGCCGCCGCGGCGCGGAGGCCGACCGTATCCGCGGCGACCTGGAGAAGCTGACCGGCAAGCAGGTCCAGCTCAACATCCTCGAGGTCAAGAACCCCGAGGTGGACGCGCAGCTCGTCGCGCAGGGCGTGGCCGAGCAGCTGTCCAGCCGGGTCAGCTTCCGCCGGGCGATGCGCAAGGCGATGCAGACCGCGATGAAGGGCGGCGCGAAGGGCATCCGGGTGCAGTGCTCCGGACGCCTGGGCGGCGCCGAGATGAGCCGGTCGGAGTTCTACCGCGAGGGTCGCGTGCCGCTRCACACCCTGCGGGCCGACATCGACTACGGCTTCTACGAGGCACGCACGACCTTCGGYCGTATCGGCGTGAAGGTCTGGATCTACAAGGGCGACGTGGTGCAGAGCCGCGCCGAGCGCGAGGCCCAGGAGGCGCTGACGCGCCAGCACCGGCGTGAGCGTCCGACGCGTCGCGGTCCGCGGTCCGGCTCGTCCGGCACGACGGCGGGCGGCACCGAGGCAGGTCGCGCGGCCGCCGAGCGGCAGCGCGGCGAGCGCCGGGGCCGGGGCGGCAGTGGCGGTGGCGGTGGCGGTGGCGGCGAGCAGGCCGCGACCGAGACGCCGACTACGCCCGAGACGACCCCCGCCGGGCCTGAGGCTACGGCCGCGCCGGAGCCGACGCCCGCCGTGGCGCCGGAGCCGACCGCCGCCGCGGTCACCCCGGACGCGTCGCCGGCACCGGCCGCTGAGTCGGCCGCGCCGGAGAAGGCGGAGGAGTAGGACAATGCTGATTCCCCGTAAGGTCGCGCACCGCAAGCAGCACCACCCGAGGCGGACCGGTGCGGCCAAGGGCGGGACCTCGATCGCGTTCGGCGAGTACGCGATCCAGGCGCTGGAGCCGGCGTACGTGACCAACCGGCAGATCGAGTCGGCTCGTATCGCTATGACCCGGCACATCCGCCGTGGCGGCAAGGTCTGGATCAACATCTACCCGGACCGCCCGCTGACCAAGAAGCCGGCCGAGACCCGGATGGGTTCCGGCAAGGGTTCGCCCGAGTGGTGGATCGCCAACGTCAAGCCCGGCCGGATCATGTTCGAGCTGTCCGGTGTCGCCGAGCCGGTGGCCCGCGAGGCCATGCGCCGCGCGATCCACAAGCTCCCGATGAAGTGCCGGTTCGTGACCCGTGAAGGTGGTGCGTGATGGCTACCGCCACCAGCGCGGACGATCTGCGCGCGCTGTCCGGCGATGACCTCGTGGACAAGCTCCGCGAGGCCAAGGAGGAGCTGTTCAACCTCCGGTTCCAGAACGCGACCGGCCAGCTCTCCAACAACCGGCGGCTGCGGGCCGTCCGGCGTGACATCGCCAAGATCTACACGGTGATGCGTGAGCGCGAGCTCGGCCTGACCGTCGACCCGAGCCTTGCCGACGAGACAGCGGAGTGAGCGCAGTGGCAGACGAGAGCACCAACGAGCCCGGCGGCGCGGACAGCGCCTCCAGGGGCTTCCGCAAGGTCCGTGAGGGCCTCGTGGTCAGCGACAAGATGCAGAAGACGGTCGTCGTGGCGGTGGAGGACAGGGTGCAGCACCCGCTCTACGGCAAGACGATCCGCCGGACGAAGAAGGTCAAGGCACACGACGAGGAAAGCGCGTGTGGCGTCGGCGACCGGGTGCTCCTGATGGAGACTCGGCCGCTGTCGGCCACCAAGCGCTGGCGCGTCGTCCGCGTGCTGGAGAAGGCCAAGTAGTAACAGGCGGTGCCGGAGGCTCCGTCGCGATCGGCGGCGGAGCGTCCGGCAGGATGGCGAAGCCTCCCGGTCGCGGCGGGCTTCAACGGTGATAAGGAAATTCGCCGCAAGCGGGTCAGGAGCTTGAAGTGATTCAGCAGGAGACGCGCCTGAGGGTCGCCGACAACACGGGCGCGCGGGAGATCCTGTGCATCCGGGTGCTCGGCGGTTCGGGTCGTCGGTACGCGGGGATCGGCGACATCATCGTCGGCACGGTGAAGGACGCCTTGCCCGGCGCCGGCGTGAAGCGCGGCGACGTGGTGAAGGCGGTCGTGGTGCGCACCGCCAAGGAGCGCAGGCGGCCGGACGGCTCCTACATCCGGTTCGACGAGAACGCCGCCGTGCTCATCCGGGACGGTGGGGACCCGCGAGGCACCCGCATCTTCGGGCCGGTCGGCCGCGAGCTGCGGGACAAGAAGTTCATGAAGATCATTTCGTTGGCACCGGAGGTGCTGTAGACCGTGGCCGGTTTGAAGATCAAGAAGGGCGACACGGTCCAGGTCATCTCCGGCAAGGACCGCGGCCTGAAGGGGAAGGTCATTCGGGCCATCCCCGCGGAGAACAAGGTGGTCGTGGAGGGCGCGAACCGGGTCACCCGGCACACCCGCGTCCAGACCACGACCCGTGGCTCGCAGTCGGGTGGCATCGTCACCCAGGAGGCTCCGATCCACGTCAGCAACGTGGCGATCGTGGACCCGACCGACGGCAAGCCGACCCGCGTCGGATACAAGATCAACGATGACGGTACCAAGGTGCGCATTTCGCGGCGCACGGGTGCCGAGCTGTAGGGGCGACTAATGACTGTGACTACTGAGGCGCCCGCGCTGCCGCGGCTCAAGCAGCGCTACCGCGAGGAGATCTCGCCGGCGCTGCGTGAGCAGTTCGGCTACGCGAACGTCATGCAGACCCCTGGCGTCGTGAAGGTTGTCGTCAACATGGGCGTCGGCGACGCGGCTCGCGACGCCAAGCTCATCGACGGCGCGCTGCGCGACCTGGCCGCCATCACCGGGCAGAAGCCGGCGGTGCGCCGGGCTACGAAGTCCATCGCCCAGTTCAAGCTGCGCGAGGGCATGCCGATCGGCGCGAAGGTGACGCTGCGCGGCGACCGGATGTGGGAGTTCCTCGACCGGCTCGTGACGATCGCGCTGCCCCGCATCCGCGACTTCCGCGGCCTGTCGCCCAAGCAGTTCGACGGGCGCGGCAACTACACGTTCGGTGTGACCGAGCAGTCGATCTTCCACGAGATCGACATCGACAGGATCGACCGGGTGCGCGGTATGGACATCACGGTCGTCACCACCGCCACCACTGACGACGAGGGCCGGGCGCTCCTGCGCGCGCTGGGCTTCCCGTTCAGGGAGAACTAGAAGCATGGCGAAGAAGGCGCTAGTCGAGAAGGCCGCTCGCAAGCCGAAGTACGCGGTCCGTGGCTACACCCGCTGCCAGCGGTGTGGCCGTCCGCGTTCGGTCTACCGGGTGTTCGGGCTCTGCCGGGTGTGTCTGCGGCAGATGGCGCACCGGGGCGAGCTCCCGGGCGTGACCAAGAGCAGCTGGTAAGATCATTTCGGGCTTTCGGGGCTCTCTTCGAAGGTCTGCTCAGTAACACCACCCATCGCGGTAGGCCCGGCACCCAGCAGGGGCGCGGGAACCCCCGTGAGGAAGGCGTCACCTCATGACGATGACCGATCCGATTGCGGACATGCTCACGCGCGTCCGCAATGCCAACCGGGCGTACCACGACCGGGTGGTGATGCCACACAGCAAGATCAAGGTGCACATCGCCGAGATCCTGCAGCAGGAGGGCTACATCCTCGGCTGGCACGTCGAGGAGCCCGAGAACGACGGGCCTGGCAAGAACCTCGTTGTCGACCTGAAGTACGGCCCCAACCGGGAGCGCTCGATCGCGGGTGTGAAGCGCATCAGCAAGCCCGGCCTGCGGGTGTACGCGAAGTCGACGAACCTGCCGAAGGTGCTCGGCGGCCTGGGCGTGGCGATCATCTCCACGTCCACGGGGCTGCTGACCGACCGACAGGCGGGTAAGCGGCGCGTGGGCGGCGAAGTCCTCGCCTTCATCTGGTAGGGGGACGCCGACATGTCACGCATCGGCCGTCTGCCGATTGAGGTGCCGAGTGGCGTCGAGGTGTCCCTCGACGGCCAGCACGTCACCGTCAAGGGCCCCAAGGGCACCCTTTCGCACACCATCGCCGAGCCGATCACGGTCGCCCAGGAAGAGGGCAAGATCGTGATCAGCCGTCCCAACGACGAGCGCAACTCGCGCGCGCTGCACGGCCTGACCCGGACGCTGGTCTCCAACATGGTCATCGGTGTCACCACCGGGTACTCGAAGACCCTGGAGATCGTCGGCGTCGGCTACCGTGTCCAGGCCAGGGGCTCAGACCTGGAGTTCGCGCTCGGTTACAGCCACCCGGTGCCGGTCAAGGCCCCGGAGGGTATTCGGTTCGAGGTCCAGGCCCCGACCCGCTTCGTCGTGCATGGCATCGACAAGCAGTTGGTCGGCGAGGTCTCGGCCAAGATCCGTGGCCTGCGCAAGCCCGACCCGTACAAGGGCAAGGGCGTGCGATACCAGGGCGAGGTCGTCCGCCGCAAGGTCGGGAAGACCGGGAAGTAGGAGATAGATCATGGCTGTGAGCCTCACCGCCAGCGCTCGGCGCCGGACCGCGCGGCTGCGCCGGCACGTCCGGGTGCGCAAGCGTGTCTCCGGCACCCCGGTTCGTCCACGCCTCGTCGTCAGCCGTTCCTCGCGGCATATCTATGCCCAGGTCATCGACGACGTCGCCGGCCACACCCTGGCCTCCGCCTCCACGCTCGACGTCTCGCTGCGCGGCGCCGAAGGCGACAAGACCGCGCTCGCTCGCGAGGTCGGCAAGCTCATAGCCGAGCGCGCGAAGGCCGCCGGGCTGTCCGCCGTGGTGTTCGACCGCGGTGGGCGTACCTACCACGGCCGAATCGCGGCGCTCGCCGACGCGGCCCGCGAGACGGGGCTGGACTTCTGATGGGTTCTACTAAGGGGATGTTCTAGAGATGCCAGGGCAGCAGCGCCGTGGCGGCGGCGCCGGCGGCGGCTCCGACCGCCGCGAGCGCAGAGACCGCTCGGGAGGCGGCCAGGCGCAGGAGAAGACCGCCTACGTCGAGCGCGTCGTCGCGATCAACCGGGTAGCCAAGGTCGTCAAGGGTGGCCGCCGGTTCAGCTTCACCGCGCTCGTCGTGGTCGGAGACGCGGACGGCACCGTCGGCGTCGGCTACGGGAAGGCCAAGGAGGTGCCCGCGGCGATCGCCAAGGGCGTCGAGGAGGCCAAGAAGCACTTCTTCAAGGTCCCGCGGATCGGGGCGACGATTCCGCACCCGATCCAGGGCGAGGCGGCCGCCGGCGTCGTGCTGCTCAAGCCGGCGTCCCCGGGTACCGGCGTCATCGCCGGTGGTCCGGTGCGCGCGGTGCTGGAGTGCGCCGGCGTGCACGACGTGCTGTCGAAGTCGCTCGGCTCGTCCAACCCGATCAACATCGTGCACGCGACCGTGGCCGCGCTGCGTGGGCTGACCCGTCCCGAGGAGATCGCGGCTCGCCGCGGCCTGCCGCTCGAGGACGTGGCCCCGCCGGCGATGCTGCGAGCCCGGGCCGCGGCGGCTGGTGCGTGATGGCCTCCCTGTTCATCACCCAGGTGAAGTCCGAGATCGGCGGCACCCATAACCAGCGGGCGACGCTGAGGACCCTCGGCCTGCGGAAGATCAGGGCGACCACCACGCGTGAGGACACCCCGCAGGTTCGTGGCATGATCAGGACCGTGGCGCACCTCGTCACGGTTGAGGAAGTGAACTGAAGATGGCGGAACTGACCAAGGACKCCACCGCCGAAGGCACGACGGCGGCCAGCGGTGGCGAGCGCGGTCGCGCGCTCAAGATCCACCACCTGCGGCCGGCTCCCGGCGCGAACCGGCCCAAGATGCGGGTCGGGCGCGGTGAGGGGTCGAAGGGCAAGACCGCCGGTCGCGGTACCAAGGGCTCCAAGGCCCGCAAGCAGGTCCCGGCCACCTTCGAGGGTGGCCAGATGCCCCTGCACATGCGGGTGCCGAAGCTCAAGGGCTTCAAGAACCGCTTCCGCGTCGAGTACCAGGTGGTGAACGTCGCCACCCTCGCGGAGCTGTTCCCCCAGGGCGGCGACGTGACCGTCGAGGCGCTCGTCGGCGCGGGCGCGGTTCGCAAGAACACGCTCGTGAAGGTGCTGGGCGACGGCGAGCTCGACGTCGCGCTGCGGGTGAGCGCGCATGCGTTCTCCGGCTCCGCGCGCGAGAAGATCGCCGCGGCCGGCGGGAGCGTCACCGAAGTGTGAGTTGGGGGACGGGCGTGCACACGCTCGTCCCCTTTCGGTGGACACTGGGCTTGCGCGCCGACTTATCCTCGCCGCGCCGGTCGCCCGGTGAACCGGAAGGACCACGGACACCCGACAGGCGTTGGCCGATGTCATGTCGGGACTCGTGGGCCTCCGGTGCTGTTACAGTCGGCTCACGGCGTCTGGACGATCCATCGGATACCCGCCACGCGGACCCAGGCGCCGTAGCTGTTCGCGTCCTTCCCCCCCCGGCAGGAGGAGCCGTGCTCACCGCCTTCACGCGGGCCTTCCGCACGCCGGACCTGCGCAAGAAGCTGCTGTTCACGTTCGGGATCGTGATTCTGTTCCGGATCGGCAGCGTCATGCCGTCGCCGGGCGTGTCGACCAGGGCCGTGAACACCTGCCTGAGCACGGCGAGTACGGGCGCGAGCAACGTCTACTCGTTGATCAACCTGTTCAGCGGTGGCGCGCTACTGCAGCTGTCGATCTTCGCGCTGGGCATCATGCCCTACATCACCTCGAGCATCATCCTTCAGCTGCTCGTCGTGGTCATTCCGCGGCTGGAGCAGCTCAAGAAGGAAGGCAGCGCGGGTGAACAGAAGATCACCCAGTACACGCGCTACCTGACCATCGCGCTTGGCATCCTGCAGGCGACCGGCATCGTGGCGCTGGCCCGTAGCGGCCGGCTGTTCCCCGGCTGCGACGCGGCCGTCATCCCGGACACCAGCCTGTTCCGGATCGCCACCATGGTCATCACGATGACCGCCGGCGTCGGTGTGATCATGTGGCTCGGTGAGCTGATCACGGCCCGCGGCATCGGCAACGGCATGTCGCTGCTGATCTTCACCTCGATCGCGGCGCGGCTGCCCTCGCAGGGCACCGCCATCCTCCAGGTCGCCGGCGGCGTCGTCTTCACCCTGGTCTGCCTGCTGGGCCTCGCGATCGTGGTCTTCGTCATCTTCGTCGAGCAGTCCCAGCGACGCATCCCGGTGCAGTACGCCAAGCGGCTCATCGGTCGACGCATGTACGGCGGGACCTCGACCTACCTGCCGATCAAGGTGAACCAGGCCGGCATCATCCCGGTCATCTTCGCCTCCTCGCTGCTGCAGCTTCCGCAGCTGGTCGGCCAGGTGTGGAACAACCAGTCCTTCCAGGACTTCGAGTCTCGTTACCTCTCTCGAGGGGACCATCCGCTCTACCTGGCGGCCTACGGCCTGCTCATCATCTTCTTCACGTACTTCTACGTCGCGATCACGTTCAATCCGACCGAGGTCTCCGACAACATGAAGAAGTACGGCGGTTTCATCCCGGGTATCCGGCCCGGCCGGCCGACGGCCGAGTACCTGGATCATGTCCTCTCCCGGATCACCCTGCCGGGCTCGTTGTTCCTGGGGGTGATCACCGTTCTACCGCTCGCGTTGCTGAACCTGACGAAGGACCAGCCCTTCCCCTTCGCAGGGACGTCGGTGCTGATCATGGTGGGGGTGGGACTGGAGACCGTGAAGCAGATCGAGAGCCAGCTCATGCTCCGCAACTATGAAGGCTTCCTCCGGTAGTGCGCCTCGTACTGGTCGGACCACCGGGAGCAGGTAAGGGTACGCAGGCCGCGTTCATCGCCACGGCGCGGTCGATCCCCAAGATCTCCACCGGTGATATCTTCCGTGCGAACGTCCGAGAAGGCACGGAGCTGGGTGTCGCGGCGAAGCGCTACATGGACGCCGGCGACCTCGTACCCGACGAGATCACGATCAGCATGGTCCGCAACCGTCTGGCCGAGGACGACGCCGTCAAGGGCTTCCTGCTCGATGGGTTCCCGCGCAACGTCCCCCAGGCCGAGGTGCTCGGCGGGATGCTCGACACCATGGGCACTCAGCTGGACGTGGTGCTCGAGCTCGTCGTCGATGACGACGAGGTCGTCCGCCGGCTGTCCGGGCGACGCACGTGCCGCTCGTGCGGGCACATCTGGCACGTCGACTTCGACCCGCCGACCGTCGAGGACGTCTGCGACCGGTGCAACGGCGAACTGTTCCAGCGCGACGACGACCTCCCCGAGACGGTTCGGCACCGCCTCGAGGTCTATGCCGAGCAGACGTCCCCGCTCGTGGCCTACTACGCGGAGCGCGGGGTGCTGATCGGTATCGACGCCACCGGCCCGGTCGACAACGTCACCGAGCGGGCTCTGGACGCGCTGCGTCACCACGGCGCCTAAGGCGGACGGGGGCGCCAGGGCGTGCGCCCGAGGTGCCCGAGGTGTTCGCCTGAGGGAGGTCTCGCGTCCCCCATCGCCTGATCCGGCCTGGCATGGACGGGCCGTCCTTGATCCATGTCCTGGTCGCGCGCCTCCTTTTGGGCCGATGCGGCGCGGTAGACAAGATCTACTCGGCGCCCTGCTGGGTGTGGCGGGCTATGGTCTTCTGAACAGGCCGCATCGCGTGACGGGACGGACCGGGTAGAACGTGCCGAAACATCCGGGCCCGGCGCGAGGTTCCCGCTGGGTGGGCTTACGGTCGGGTTGCTGAGCACGTCGGGTGCTGGGCAGCTCGGGCGTTGATGGCCATCGCTGCGCGAGCGGGTCGGCGGGGGCAGCATCGAGAGGCGAGACCGGGACAGAGTATGGCGCGACGAGAGCATGTCCAGATCAAGACGGCGGCCGAGATCGCCAAGATGCGGATCGCCGGCCTGCTGGTCGCGCAGGCCCTCGACCGGCTGCGCGAGGCCGCGGTGCCAGGCGTGACGACCGCCGACCTGGACGCGGTCGCCGAGCGCACGATCCGCGCCGGCGGCGGCATCCCCTCCTTCAAGGGCTATGCGCACCCCCCGTACCCGGCGTCGATCTGCAGTTCGGTCAACGACGAGGTGGTGCACGCGATCCCGAACAAGCGTCGGGTGCTGCGCGACGGCGACATCATCTCTATCGACTGCGGCGCCATCGTCGACGGCTGGCACGGCGACGCGGCGATCACCGTGCCGATCGGCGACGTCGCGCCCGAGGTGCTCGACATGATCCGGGTCTGCGAGGACTCGCTGTGGCATGGGCTCGCCGCGGCACAGCTCGGCGGCCGGCTCACGGACATCTCCTCGGCCGTCGAGCAGCACATCCGCCCGTTCGGCTACGGCATCGTGGACAACTACGGCGGGCACGGCATCGGTACCGAGATGCACCAGCCGCCGCACATCCTCAACCATGGCCGGCCTGGCCGCGGGATCAAGCTGGTCGCGGGACTCGCGCTCGCGATCGAACCGATGATCACCCTGGGGTCGCCGGACACCAAGGTGCTGGCGGACGACTGGACGGTCTCGACGTCCGACGGTTCCTGGGCGGCGCATACCGAGCACACCGTCGCCATCACGCCGCGGGGCCCATGGGTCCTGACCGCCCACGACGGCGGCGCCGCCAGGCTCGCGGCTCTCGGCGTCACCTGCGGCCAGCCGGCCGGAGCGTCCACCTGAGCCCACGCTCGATTAGCCCTTGACGAAGGCGGCGCGTAGACTTTCAAGGCGGTGGTCTCTCGCGTCCACCGATCTGTTGTGCCGTGGCGCAGGTTCGCCTGATCGCTCGCGTGGATGGTCGTTCGCTTGGGCGATCGCCAGGGCGGGTGATCATCAGCGTGTAGAGCGTCCGCGGCGAGCGGACCTCTCGATCGCCCGGTTGCCGTCGGTTGGTGGTACTGGGCGTTCCTGACTGGGCGCGGCTGGATGGGCCACCGAGGCAGCCCAGCATGGTCGCCGGCTTCGGGTCGGCTTCCTCGCGGGCCCGGGATATCGGTCCGGGGAACACCCCGGACCCCCGACAGTCGTATACGTCAGGACAGTGGAGGACATGCCGAAGAAGGACGGGGCCATCGAGATCGAGGGCCGAGTTGTGGAGCCGCTTCCCAACGCGATGTTCCGCGTGGAGCTCCAGAACGGTCACCGCGTTCTCGCCCACATCAGCGGCAAGATGCGCCAGCACTACATCCGGATTCTTCCGGAGGACCGGGTGGTGGTCGAACTGTCGCCCTACGACCTGTCCCGCGGACGCATCGTCTACCGCTACAAGTGACCGGTCGGGGCAACCCTGTTCGCCAACCTTCGGTTGGCTCCCAGGGGACCGGCCACTGATATTGCTCCGGGGGCGACCCCCGGACCCCCGATGTCGAGCTTCGCTCGACCGAGGGGTTCGCTGGATCCGTGTAAATTCAGCGAGTGTCCGGTCGCGGTGACTCTGTTCGCCGACCTTTGGCTGGTCCTCGAGAGTTCTGCCACTGATGTTGCTCCGGGGGCGACCCCGGAGCCCCGGTGTCGAGCTTCGCTTGGCCCCAGGGTGTTCGCTGGATCTGTACAAGTTCACTCAGGCGCGGCTTACGGCTGCGCGCGGGAGGTAACGGCAGCCGTGAAGGTCAAGCCGAGCGTCAAGAAGATCTGCGACAAGTGCAAGGTCATCCGTCGTCATGGGCGCGTGATGGTCATCTGCGACAATCTTCGCCACAAGCAGCGGCAGGGCTGAGCTGAGCCTGCCGCCGGGTGAAGGGCCGGCTCTCGCGCAGCACGCAGTGTGAGAGTGCCGGTCAGGCGGGGAGTAAGCTCGTCCTTGCCCTTGGTGAGATCTTGAGCGAAGGCTCTGCGGAGTCTCACCGGAGCAGCAGCTCTCACCAAGTAGAAGCGTCGTCAGGGCGCGGTGGGGCCGTTCACGCGGAATGCGCGGTCGGCAGCCCGCGTCGCAACCCCCGGTCGGAGGCCGGGGCCTCGTCGGTCATGGGACCGATGGGGGCGGCGACGCCCGAAACCTCCGAAGCAAGCAGGAAGGAACCACCTTCATGGCACGCCTTTCAGGCGTTGACCTGCCCCGCGAGAAGCGGGTCGAGATCGGCCTGACCTACATCTTCGGGATCGGGCGCACCCGCTCCAGGGCGACCCTGGCTGCGACCGGGGTCAACCCGGACACCCGGGTCCGCGACCTCACCGAGGACGAGGTCATCAAGCTGCGTGAGTGGATCGACGCGAACTACCGCGTCGAGGGTGACCTGCAGCGAGAGATCAAGCAGGACATCCGGCGCAAGATGGAGATCGGCTGCTACCAGGGTATCCGCCACCGGCGCAACCTCCCCGTGCACGGCCAGCGGACGCACACCAACGCCCGCACTCGTAAGGGCCCGCGTCGCGCCATCGCCGGCAAGAAGAAGCCCGGCAAGAAGTAGTCACCGGTCCGCCGCCCCCGCCCGTTGGGCCCGGGGCGGCGCCCACCGGCCGACCGACGACCTCGCAGACGGAGACCACGACAGCACATGCCTCCCAAGACTCGCTCCGGCGGTGCCGGTGTCAAGAAAGTGCGCCGCAAGGAAAAGAAGAACGTCGCTCATGGGCACGCCCACATCAAGAGCACGTTCAACAACACGATCGTCTCGATCACGGACCCGAGTGGGAACGTGATCTCCTGGGCCTCGGCCGGCCACGTCGGCTTCAAGGGCTCCCGTAAGTCAACGCCGTACGCCGCGCAGATGGCCGCCGAGAACGCGGCCCGCAAGGCGCAGGAGCACGGCATGCGCAAGGTGGACGTGTTCGTGAAGGGCCCGGGCTCCGGTCGAGAGACCGCGATCCGGTCGCTGCAGGCGGCGGGCCTCGAGGTTGGCACGATCCAGGACGTCACCCCCACCCCGCACAACGGCTGCCGCCCGCCGAAGCGGCGCCGGGTCTGACCAGTCCGAGCCGGACGAGACAGAGAGAAGAAGGACGAATGGCYCGTTACGTCGGCCCGGACTGCAAGCGTTGCCGTCGCGAGAAGACGAAGCTGTTCCTCAAGGGCAGCAAGTGTGAGTCGCCGAAGTGCCCGATCGAGATCCGGCCCTACCCGCCGGGTGAGCACGGTCGTGGGCGCACCAAGGACTCCGAGTACCTGCTCCAGAAGCGCGAGAAGCAGAAGTGCGCCCGGATCTACGGGATCCTGGAGAAGCAGTTCCGCGGCTACTACGACGAGGCGAACCGCCGCAGCGGCAAGACCGGTGACGAGCTGCTGAAGATCCTCGAGTCGCGGCTGGACAACGTGATCTACCGCGCGGGCTTCGCTCCGTCCCGGGACGCCGCCCGCCAGGCGGTGCGGCATGGCCACGTGCAGGTGAACGGCCACAAGGTGGACATTCCCAGCTACCGGGTCAGCGAGAGCGACATCGTCGAGATCGCGCCGAAGGCGCGGGAGCTCACCCCGTTCATCATCGCGCGGGAGACCGCCGGTCAGCGGACCGTCCCCGGCTGGCTCGAGGTGATCTCCAGCCAGATGCGGATCCTGGTTCACTCGCTGCCGGCTCGGGCCGCCATCGACACCCAGGTCCAGGAGCAGCTGATCGTCGAGCTCTACTCCAAGTAACCGCGGAGTAGTGGTCGCTGGCCGCCGGGATTTTCCCGGCGGCCATGGCTGCGTTCCTGCCCGGTCCGCCCACTGGGCGGGACGGGAGCACAATGGAAGACGGCGCGTCGTGGCTTGGGCCCGGCGCGCGTGACGGTGGGGCGGGCGGACAGAGGCCGTACCCCGCCGTGACTCCCTCGGAGTCCTAGTGGCACAGGGGGAGTGCCCTGCACGGCGTCATATGGCGGGCGTCGTGGTTGGAAGGAAGTAGCACATGCTTATCGCTCAGCGTCCCACTCTGACTGAGGAGCCGATCGCCGAGTTCCGGTCCCGGTTCGTGATCGAGCCGCTGGAGCCGGGCTTCGGCTACACCCTCGGCAACTCGCTGCGTCGCACCCTGCTGTCGTCCATTCCGGGCGCGGCGGTGACGAGCATCCGGATCGACGGCGTGCTGCACGAGTTCTCGACGGTTCCCGGGGTCAAGGAAGACGTCACCGACCTGATCCTGAACCTCAAGGAGCTGGTCGTCAGCTCGGACAACGACGAGCCGACGGTGATGTACCTGCGCAAGCAGGGCCCCGGCGAGGTCACCGCGGCGGACATCGCGCCGCCGGCGGGCGTCGAGGTGCACAACCCCGACCTGCACCTGGCGACCATCAACGACAAGGGCAAGCTCGAGATCGAGCTGACCGTCGAGCGCGGCCGTGGCTACGTCAGCGCCGCGCAGAACAAGCAGCCCGGCCAGGAGATCGGTCGCATCCCGATCGACTCGATCTACTCGCCGGTGCTCAAGGTCACCTACAAGGTCGAGGCGACCCGTGTCGAGCAGCGGACCGACTTCGACCGGCTGATCGTCGACGTCGAGGCCAAGCCGTCGATCTCGCCGCGGGACGCGATGGCGAGCGCCGGCAAGACCCTGGTCGGCCTGTTCGGGCTGGCCCAGGAGCTCAACGCCGAGGCGGAGGGTGTCGACATCGGCCCGTCCGCGCAGGACGCCCAGCTGGCCGCGGACCTCGCCCTGCCGATCGAGGAGATGGACCTGACCGTCCGCTCCTACAACTGCCTCAAGCGCGAGGGCATCCACACGATCGGCGAGCTGGTCTCGCGCAGCGAGGCGGACCTGCTCGACATCCGCAACTTCGGCCAGAAGTCGATCGACGAGGTGAAGACCAAGCTTGGGGCCATGGGCCTGCAGCTGAAGGACTCGCCCCCCGGATTCGACCCGCGGCAGGCGGTCGACACCTACGGCACCGACACGTACAACCCGCCGTTCTCCGCCGGCCAGGACGAGGACGGCACCGAGTACGTCGAGACCGAGCAGTACTGAGTTGCTTTGTTCGTGGCGTCCGGGCACGGCGCTACGGCCCCGATCCTCGCTTCGCTCCGGTCGGGACCTCCGCGCCGTGTCCTCCGCCACGAACGGGTCTTCGCTCCGTCGGGTGGGCCAGTGAGGCCACCTCGCTTCGCTCGTGGCCTCCTGGCCCACCCGACTACGCGAAGACCTCGGGCACAGGTCGACTCGTAAGATCTGTAAGGCCTGCTCAACCGGTAAGACCTGTTCGCGGGGAGCCATTTGGCTTCGCTGGTGGCCTGCCGGCGAGGAGCTCGGGTACAGCTCGACCGGTAAGACAGCTCTACCAGCAAGGACTGCTTCATCAGTAGGACCTGTTCGCAGGGATCCACGTTGGGTGGTGTTTCGGAGCCGACCGGGGCTCCGGAACACCAGCCCGACCTGGTCCGCCTGAGGCGACGAGTTCGCAGCGGGCGGGCCGATGCCGCCGGTTTGTCGGAAGACGGCTGGTGGCCGTGGAATGTCCGTCCCGGTCGTGGCTGAACGATGCGTGATCAGGTGTTTCTCGCGCGTCGGGAGGTCGTCCGATAGGTGCTCAGCACCGTGAAAGGAACGAGGGAACTCGATGCCCACTCCGACAAAGGGCGCTCGGCTCGGCGGTAGCCCGGCGCACCAGCGGCTGATTCTCGCGAACCTGGCCACCGCGCTGTTCGAGCACGGCGCGATCACCACGACCGAGACGAAGGCGAAGCGGCTGCGCCCGTACGCCGAGCGGCTGGTCACGCTGGCCAAGCGCGGCGACCTGCACGCGCGCCGGCACGTCATGCGCGTCATCCGGAACAAGTCGGTCGTGCACGAGCTGTTCACCGAGATCGGCCCGCGCTACGAGAACCGGCCCGGTGGCTACACCCGGATCACCAAGATCGGTTTCCGCAAGGGCGACAACGCCCAGCTGGCCCGCATCGAGCTGGTCGAGGCGTTGACCGTCGGCCAGTCGGCCGTGGCCGAGGCCGAGCGTGCCCGCGGCACCCGGTTCGCCGACCGCAAGGCGCCGACCGGCGCGACCGCCGAGGCCGCCGCCGACCTGGCGAAGGAGTCGCCGACCGCGGCGGCCGTCGCCGTCGAGGCCGAGGAGGCCAAGGCCGCCGAAGCCACCGCCGCCGAGTCCGAGACCGCCGAGGTCGAGGCCCCCGAGGCCTCTGAGGCCACGGAAACGGCCGAGGGCGACACCAAGGACGCCTGAGCGTGACCCCCGTCCTCAGCGGGGCGCCGGACCCGAGCCTCGTCAGGGGCTCCGTCAGGACCCGCTGAGGGTGGTCGACGCCGAGGGCAGCCCGTCTCCGTCTGGGTCAACCTCGGCGGCTAGGAAGCCCGTCCCCCGCGAGGGAGACGGGCTTCTCGCCGTTTGGCGCCCATAGCCGGCATTGCACCGGTGATCGCAGGCGCAGGCGCTGGCGCCGGCACAAAGCTGGGCGGGCGGTCCCCGCTGACAAAGAGCAGCCGAAAGTGCGACCATGAGCACTTCCCGGGTCCCGGAGAGCTGTTTCTGATCTATGCGGGCACCGAGCTCACAGAATCCCGTGCGCCAATGGATACGCGGATCGTTCGGACAGTCCCGGGAAGCGCGGGAAGCAAGGAGATAYGAGCCGCCTTGACGAGCATCAGCGCGGACGGCCTCCAGCGGCTGCGGATAGACATCGCCTACGACGGCACGCCCTTCGCCGGATGGGCCCGCCAGCCTGGGCAGCGCACGGTGCAGGGTGAGGTGGAAGACGCCCTGATGCGGGTCGCCCGGCTGCCCGCCGTGCGGCTCACCGTCGCGGGCCGGACGGACGCCGGGGTGCACGCGGCCGGGCAGGTTGCCCACGTCGACATCCCCGCGGAGGTCCCGCTCGGCGGCCTTGCCCGCCGGCTCAACGGGGTGCTCGACCGCGCGGTCCGGGTCACGGGGCTCGCGCCGGCGCCGCCGGGGTTCGACGCCAGGTTCTCGGCCCTGTCCAGGCGCTACGCCTACCGGATCAGCGACGCCTCCTACGGCGCCGACCCACTCCGCCGGCACGACACGCTGGCCTGGCCGCGTCCGCTGGACGCCGACGGGATGCGGCGGGCGGCGCTGGTGCTGCTCGGTGAGCACGACTTCGCCGCGTTCTGCCGCCGGCGGGAGGGGGCGACGACGATCCKGACGCTGCTGCGCCTGGACGTGCGCCGCGCCACGGACGGAGTCGTCATCGCCGACGTCGAGGCGGACGCGTTCTGCCACTCGATGGTCCGGGCTCTCGTCGGGGCCCTGGTCGCCGTCGGCGAGGGTCGGCACCAGGCCGGCTGGGTGTCCCACATTCTGGCCAGGGCCGTCCGTGACCCGGGCGTCACCGTGCTCCCCGCGCACGGGCTCACGCTCGTCGAGGTGCGCTACCCGCCCGACTCCGCGCTCGCCGCCCGCGCGGAGGCCACCCGCGCGGTTCGCGTCTCGCCGACGTTGTCGGGCTGAGGACGCGCGGCTCGGCTCCGGTATGCGTGGCTCAGCCCCGGTAGCCGCGGCCGATCAGCAACCGCTCGTCGAGCGGCTGGTTCGTCAGGGCGTGCAGGTCGGCGGCGGCGTCGGACACCTGCTTGTCGTTCTGCGCGCCCTGGCTCCCGTCGGAGTAGGCGAGCTGAACCATGATCGCGTAGTGACCGTCCGCGAACGCGCCCCGCAGCTCGTTGTCACCGTTCGGCCCGGTGATCTTCGCGCCGGGCAGTGCCCCGTTCGGCAGCGGCAGCGGGCTCACCCCGCCCTGACGGGTCTCGAGCATCTGGGCGGTCTGCCGCGCGGTGTCCGCGTTGTCGACGACGAGGACGGTCACGCCGGCCAGCAGTCGCCGCCCGTTCTTGTCGGGCTCACCGAGGTAGAGCGCCCGGACCTGCTGGCGGCAGGCGGGCCCCGTGAGCGTGGGCGCCGCCGTGGGCGCCGCGGCGGAGGCCGGGCCGGCGGAGGTGGGTGCCGCCGCGGCCACGGAGGTGGGTCCGGCGCTCGGCGCCGCGGGCGCGGGCGGCATCGGCACGGCTGGGTGGTCGAGCGCGCTCTTGATCTGGCCGGTGAGGTCGGGGCAGCCGGTGTCGAGCTTGCGGGCGACCCTGGAGTAGGTGTGGCTTCCGGCTGTGACGGTCGCGTCCCGGAAGAACTCGTTCTCGGTCACGGGATCGGCGTCGGTGGCCGCGGAATTGAGGAAGTCGGCGGGAACCGGCTTGACCGAGGGGATGGGAGCCGCCGGGGTGCTCTCGGTGGGGGAGCCCGTCATCGTTCGGTACGTCACGGCAAGCACCGCCAGCACGCCGACCGCGATGAACAACAGCCGCCACTTCCGTCGCGACGGCCCGCCCACCCGGTCGGCACGTGGCTGATCCGCCTCGTCGTAGGGGTCCCCGTCGGCATCCTCGCCGGGCGGGTCCTCCGACCAGCGCCGAGCCGCGAGGCGCGCCCCTCGGGCACCGAAACGACCGCCGGTCCTGGATCCGCCACCCAGACCCCCGGCACCCAGACCCCTGCCACCAGCCCGGGAATACGGACCCTCGTCCACGCCCTCGGCCTCGTCGAGGCCGTCGAGGCCGAGCGCGTGCGGGGCTGTCGCGTTGCCGGGCTCCTCGTCGCCGAACCCGTCCTCGTCGAACCCCTCCCCGCCAAAGCCGTCGTCCTCGTCGAACCCGTCGTCCTCGAACCCCTCATCGAGGTCTGACTGGTCGTCCGCGGCGTCGTCGCCGTAGTCGCCGTCGGGGAAGCCGCGGCGGCTGTTCCAGGCACGGACGAAGCGAGGGCCGGCCTCGCCCAGTCTGTCCGCCCCGGCGCTGTCGGCCGCGGGGTACGCATCGCCGTCGAAGCGGCCGGGAAGACCGCGCGGCCTGGCCAGGCCGCCCGTGGCGGGCTCGGAGGGCATCGGGCCGAAGAGCGGGTCGTCGCCCGGTGTCCAGCCGCCGGGCGACGCCTGGCGGCGCGGCGACGGTCCCCAACTGTCCCGCGCAGCGTCGTCCGAGGCCCGGGCGCCGCGKGGCACCGAGCCGCCCGTCGGGCTCCGGTCAGCGGGGGTCGCCGCGTCGTGGGCCCCGCCGCCGTGACCGACAGGTCTCGCGCTGTCGTACCGATCGGCGTCCGGCCATGGATCCGTGCCGCTCATTCGACCGACGGTAGCTGACAATTATGATCCTCCCGACGTTGGCTCCGTCGCCGGACATGTCCGGCGATCGTCCGGGCCGGGCACCGGGCACCGGCCCGAGGCGCCGAACACCGGGGCGAGCATCGGGCTGAGCACCAGAACGAGCCGCGCGGGAGACGCCGGCGACGGGAGATGTCCGGAGCCTGGTAACCTCAAGGACTGCGACGCGTGACATGACTGTCGACGTGTCCGTTCCTCACATTCTTGACGTGCTCGTCGTCTGGGGATCAGATCCAATTGGGTCGGACTCGGGTGGGTATCGCGAGCGTCGTCCCGACGAAGAAGGCAGATCTGTGCGCACGTACCAGCCCAAGCCCGCGGATGTCCAGCGTGCGTGGCATGTCATTGACGCCAGCGACGTCGTCCTCGGCAAGCTGGCGAGCCAGGCTGCCCAGCTGCTGCGTGGCAAGCACAAGGCGTACTTCGCCCCACACCTTGACACCGGCGACTTCGTGATCATCATCAACGCCGGCAAGGTGGCGCTGTCCGGGTCGAAGCGGGAGCAGTCGCAGTACTACCGCCACTCGGGCTACCCGGGCGGTCTGCGTAGCACCAGCTACGGCGAGCTGCTCGACACCCGGCCGCAGCTGTTGGTCGAGAAGGCCATCAAGGGCATGCTCCCGAAGAACAGGCTCGGCCACGCCCAGGCGCGCAAGCTGAAGGTCTACGCGGGCCCGACCCATCCGCACCAGGCGCAGCAGCCGCAGCCGTTCGAAATCATCCAGGTCGCGCAGTAGCCGCGGACCCAGCCGGCCTGCCCTGGTCGCCAGAAGGGGTCCCCGCTGATCCGCGAGGGGAACGCCTTCGGTCGGCTTCCAGGGGGCCGCAATGTCTGCCCGGGGGAGCATCTCCCTCGCGGATCCGCTAGCCCGGATCCCCGGGACCCAGGGGCCCCGGACCCCCGATCTCGCGCCTGGCGCGACCACCAAATGTAAGGAAGGAACGCGACGTGTCTGTCGTGACCGACGTCCAGGGCAACCCGAGGGCGACCGGCCGCCGCAAGGAGGCCGTTGTCCGCGTGCGCCTGCTGCCCGGCACGGGGAAATGGACCCTCAACGGGCGCACCCTCGAGAACTACTTCCCGAACAAGGTGCACCAGCAGATGGTCAACGAGCCGCTGAAGGCTCTCGACCGGGCTGAGTCGTACGACGTGATCGCCCTGCTGCACGGCGGTGGCATCTCCGGCCAGGCCGGCGCGCTGCGGCTCGCCGTGGCGCGGGCGCTCCTCATCGTCGAGGACGAGTCCCGGCCGACCCTGAAGAAGGCCGGCTTCCTCTCCCGCGACTCCCGGGTCAAGGAGCGCAAGAAGTACGGCCTCAAGAAGGCCCGTAAGGCTCCGCAGTACAGCAAGCGGTAGCCAGAGCTCCATGGGTACCCGCCCGGCGGGGCACCCAGCACGGCAAGCCGCCCGTCCTCGACGGGCGGCTTTGCTGTGCCCGCCGCGCCCGCCCGCGGGGCCTGCCCGCCCGTCGCGGCGGGCCCGTCCGCCTGCCCGCCCTCCGGGCGAGGCTGGCCGACTCGTGGCGAGGCTCGGTAGGAAGCCGGCGCCAGGTCGGCGAAGATGTGGCGAGCCTGATTGCACCCGCGGGCTCAGGCGTGTCTCTGACGCCAGGGCCGGACGAGGCGGCCCGGGCCTCGGGGCAGGCCGGCGAGCGGCGCCGGCGGCCGCCACAGGACGTGGCGAGCGCGGGGGCGCCGCCGGTGTCCGTGAAGGTGCTCGGCGATGTGCGACTGGTTTTGGGAGATCCCCATGGGGCGGCTGTTCGGTACGGACGGCGTGCGTGGCGTGGCGAACGTGGACCTGACCGCTGAGCTGGCTCTACGGCTGGCGGAGTCGGCGGTCGAGGTGCTCACCGAGGACCGGGCGGCGGACGCGGGCCGGCCGGTGGTGGTGGTGGGGCGGGACACCCGCCCGTCGGGCGAGTTCCTGGAGGCGGCGGTCGTCGCCGGGCTCGCGTCCAGGGGCGCGGATGTCGTCCGCGTCGGCGTGGTGCCGACGCCCGCGGTCGCGCACATCGTCGCCGCGACCGGCGCCGATCTCGGCGTGATGCTCTCGGCCAGCCACAACCCGATGCCCGACAACGGGATCAAGCTGTTCGCCGCGGGCGGCCACAAGCTGCCCGACGAGGTCGAGGACGCCATCGAGACCCGGCTCGCGGCCCCGCCGGCGCGGCGCCCGACCGGCGCCGCGGTCGGGCGTGTCCGCGACGAGCCCGGCTACATCGCCAGGCTCGTCGACGGCTACGTCGAGCACCTGCTGTCCACCCTGCCCGTCCGGCTCGATGGTCTGCGGGTCGTCGTCGACTGCGCCCAGGGCGCCGCGTCGACGCTCGCGCCGCGGGTGCTGCGCGCCGCCGGCGCCGACGTCGTCGCGCTGCACGCTGACGGCGACGGCAAGCTGATCAACGACGGCTCGGGGGCCACCCACCTCGACAGCCTGCGGGCCGCCGTCCTGGAGCACGGCGCGGACGTCGGAATCGCCCACGACGGCGACGCGGACCGCTGCCTGGCCGTCGACGCCGCGGGCGAGGTCGTCGACGGCGACCAGATCATGGCCGTGTGCGCGCTGGCGCTGGCCGAGCGCGGCGAGCTGGCCGACCGGCGGGTGGTCGTCACCGTCATGTCCAACCTGGGCTTCCACCACGCCATGCGGGAAGCCGGGATCGAGGTCCTCGCCACCCCGGTCGGCGACCGGTACGTCCTCGCCGAGATGCGCCGCGAGGGCATCGCGCTGGGCGGCGAGCAGAGCGGCCACGTGGTGTTCCTGCGGCACGCCACCACCGGCGACGGCCTGCTCACCGCGCTCACGCTGGTCGGGCGGATGCGCGAGACCGGCCAGCCGCTCGGCGAGCTGGCCAAGGCGATGACCCGGCTGCCGCAGGTCCTGGTGAACGTGCGCGGGGTCGACCGGGCCCGGGCGTCCACGTCCGCCGGGCTCGCCGCCGCGGTCCGGACCGCCGAGGCGGAGCTGGGCGACGAGGGCCGGGTGCTGCTGCGCCCGTCCGGGACCGAGCCGCTGGTGCGGGTGATGGTCGAGGCGCCCACCGACGCCCAGGCCCGCGCGATCGCCACCCGCCTCGCGGAGGCCGTCAAACGGGAACTGGGCACCGCGGCGGCCCAGTGAGCCAGGACGGGAACGGGCGTAACAAAACTCACGAAACGCGGGCAGGGTCTTCGCGGCTTCTGGGCTGGACTGCTCGTGAAACCGCTCGCGGCTTCGTGGGTCCGTCGGCACGGCGGCGGCGAGGCTGCGTACGCTGAGCCGCATGTGCGGGATCATCGGCTACGTGGGGGAGCAGTCCGCTCTCGAGGTCGCCCTCGGTGGACTGCGCCGGCTCGAGTACCGAGGGTATGACTCGGCGGGAATCGCCGTGGTCGGCGCGGGCGCGCTGCGGGTCGTCCGCCGCGCCGGAAAGCTGGCCAACCTCGAGAAGGCGCTCGCGGAGAGCGACGACGGCGCCGTCGTCGGCGACAGCATGGCCGGCACGACCGGCATGGGCCACACCCGGTGGGCGACGCACGGCGGCCCGACGGACGTGAACGCCCACCCGCACACCGACTGCACCGGCGCGATCGGCGTCATTCACAACGGCATCATCGAGAACTTCACCGCGCTGCGCGCCGAGCTGTTCGCCGCCGGGCACGAGCTGGTCAGCGAGACCGACACCGAGGTGGTCGCGCACCTCCTGGAGGCCGAGCTCGGCCGGCCGGGCTCGGGCGAGGCGAACCTCGCCGCGTCGGCTGGGAGGCTGGCAGGCGGCCAGCCGACGCGGGGCTCGGGCGGTATGGCCGCGGCGGCCGAGGGCGCCGAGGGCGGGCGCCACCCGCTCACCGAGGCGGTGCGCCGGGTCTGCCAGCGGCTGGCCGGCGCGTTCACCCTGGTGGTGCTGCACCGGGACTTCCCAGACGTGGTCATCGGCGCCCGGCGCAACAGCCCACTGGTGATCGGGCTCGGCCAGGGCGAGACGTTCCTCGCCAGCGACGTCTCCGCCTTCATCGCGCACACCCGCGACGCGCTGGAGATCGGGCAGGACCAGATCGTCGAGGCCCGCCGCGACGGCGTGAGCGTCATCGACTTCAGCGGCGAGCCGGTCGAGGGCCGCCCGTACCACGTCGACTGGGACGCGAGCGCCGCCGAGAAGGGCGGCTTCCCGTACTTCATGCTCAAGGAGATCAGCGAGCAGCCGGCGGTGCTCGCCGACACCCTGCGCGGGCGGCTGTCGGCCGACGGGGCGATCGTCCTCGACGAGGAGCGCCTCTCCGGCGAGGACTTTCGCGACATCGACAAGGTGTTCATCGTCGCCTGCGGCACCGCCTACCACGCCGGGCTGATCGCCAAGTACGCGATCGAGCACTGGACCAGGCTGCCCTGCGAGGTCGAGATGGCCTCCGAGTTCCGCTACCGCGACCCGGTGCTCGACCGTTCGACGCTCGTGGTGGCGATCAGCCAGAGCGGCGAGACGCTCGACACCCTGATGGCCGTCAAGCACGCCCGCGAGCAGAAGGCCCGGGTCCTGGCGATCTGCAACACCAACGGGTCGACCATCCCGCGCGAGTCCGACGCGGTGCTCTACACCCGCTGCGGGCCGGAGGTCGGGGTCGCCGCGACCAAGACGTTCCTCGGCCAGGTCGCCGCCTGCCTGCTCGTCGGGCTCTTCCTCGCGCAGGCCCGCGGCGTGCTCTACGGCGACGAGGTCGGCGCCTACGTCGAGAAGCTGCAGAAGATGCCCGACCTGGTCGCCCGCACGCTCAGCACCGTCGGCCCGGTGCGCGAGCTCGCCCGCAGCCTCGCCGGCGCCAAGACCGTGCTCTTCCTGGGTCGGCACGTCGGCTACCCGGTGGCCCTGGAGGGCGCGCTCAAGCTGAAGGAGCTCGCCTACATGCACGCCGAGGGCTTCCCTGCCGGGGAGCTCAAGCACGGGCCCATCGCCCTGGTCGAGCAGGGCGTGCCCGTGGTCGTCGTGGTGCCCTCGCCACGCGGCCGCGCGGTGCTGCACGACAAGGTCGTCTCGAACATCCAGGAGGTCCGGGCCCGCGGCGCCCGCACGATCGTGATCGCCGAGGAGGGCGACCATCTGGTCGAGCCGTTCGCCGACCACCTGATCCGGGTGCCGGCGACGCCGTCGCTGTTCGCCCCGCTGGTGACGACGATCCCGCTGCAGGTCTTCGCCTGCGAGCTGGCGCTCGCCCGCGGCCTCGACGTGGACCAGCCCCGCAACCTGGCGAAGTCGGTCACCGTCGAATAAGGCCGGGCAGGCGTTTCGTCGGCCGGGCAGGCGTTTCGTCCCCGCCCCGCGACCGGGGGCGGGGGCGTCCGCTAGTCCGCCGCCTCGCTGGTGGCTCGGTCGTGATACCAGCGGACGGTCTCGTCCCAGAGCGCGTCCGCGAGGTCCTCGTTGTCGTCGGCCAGGCCGAGCACGAGATCGACGAGCTCCGCCTTGGGCAGGCTCTCCAGGAACACGCCGACGGCGGCGCGAACGTAGTCGTCCTGGTCGTCCTCGTCGTCGTCGGCCTGGATAAGGCCGGTCGCGGCCAGCGCTACCGCGACACCGTGCTGGCACAGCGCCGTCACGGCCGCGCGTTCACAGGTGCACTGCTGTTGCGGGCCGTCCTCGCCCACCGCCAGTTTGACGGTGAACTCGCGGCTGTCCTCGACGGTTCCGGTGGCGTCGCTCGGCCGGATCCGCAGGTCGGCGACCCGGCCGAGGAGCGCGAGCCCGACTCCGCGGCTGAAGGTCTCGGCCCCCGCGAGCTCCGCGCAGGCGGTCTCGGTGAAGGCCGCCTCGAGCGGCGTGAGGACGACCTCGTCGTGCGGGCCGTCCCCGGAAACCCTGATGATCACCGTCCAATCCTACGCACCCGCCCTACCAACCCGCCTCCGCGGGTTCCTTGCTCGGAGGCGCGACCTCCGGGCCCGTCGGTGGTGTCACGCCCAAATGGGCCAGTCCGGAGCGCATCGGGCCGCATCAGGCGTGGACTGTCGGGAACGGAGGGGGCGACGCGGCGGCCAGTAGGGTGCTGGCAGGCCCGTGTCCACCAGGACAGGCCCCCGTCTCACTCCGACCTCGTCCGACCCCTGGAGAGCCGATGAGCCAGCCGGACGCCTCCGTGGCACCGCGTGCCTGCGCGATCGTCGACCTGGACGCGGTGCGCGAGTCGACCGCGACGCTGGTGGCTCGGGCCGGGTCCGCCGCCACGATGGCCGTCGTCAAGGCGGACGGCTACGGCCACGGCATGATCCCGTGCGCCCGGGCGGCGCTTGACGGCGGCGCGACCTGGCTCGGCGTGGCCGTCCTCGAGGAGGCACTGGCCCTGCGCGCCGCCGGCTTCACGGTGCCGGTGATGTCGTGGCTGATGGCGCCCGGTGAGCCGCTGGGCGACGCGCTCGCCGCCGACGTCGACCTGTCCGCGTCCGCGGGCTGGGCGCTGGACGAGATCGCCGCGGCGGCCCGAGCGACCGGTCGCCAGGCGCGGGTACACCTCAAGGCGGACACGGGGCTCGGCCGCGCGGGCGCGGGTCCCGCCGACTGGCCGGCGCTGTGCGACGCGGCGGCCGCGCTGCGCGCCGAGGGGCTCATCGACGTCGTCGGCGTGTGGAGCCACTTCGCGTTCGCCGACGCGCCTGGCCACCCGACGGTGCAGGGGCAGATCGGCCGGTTCACCGACGCCGTCGCGGTGGCCGAGAAGGCGGGGCTTCGTCCCCAGGTCCGCCACCTGGCCAACTCGGCCGCCACCCTGGTCAGCCCCGAGGCCCACTTCGACCTGGTCCGACCGGGGATCTCGGTCTACGGGCTCTCGCCTGGCCCGGAGGTCGGCCGCTCGGCCGAGCTGGGCCTGCGGCCCGCGATGCGGCTGACGGCCCGGGTGACACTCGCCAAGCGGGTGCCACCCGGTACCGGCGTCTCGTACGCCCACCGCTACACCACCGAGGCGGAGACGACGCTCGCGGTCGTCCCGGTCGGTTACGCCGACGGCATCCCCCGGTCGGCGGCGAACGTCGGAGAGGTGCTGCTGGCCGGCCGGCGCCGGCGTATCGCCGGAACCGTCTGCATGGACCAGTTCGTCCTCGATGTCGGCGACGACCGGGTCTCGGCCGGTGACGAGGTGGTGCTGTTCGGGGCGGGCGACGACGGCGAGCCGACCGCCGACGACTGGGCCGCCGCGCTCGACACCATCAACTACGAGATCGTCACCCGCGTCGGCGTCCGCGTCCCCCGCGTCTACCGCGGCGCCTGACGGCGCGCGCCGTCACCGCGCCGCGGCGCCCCCACCCCGCGCTGTCCTCACCTCGCGAGCCGCCCCCACCCCGCGCCGCTACGCGGCGAGGGCGGCGCGGGCCACGCGGGCGAGGGCGGCCGGATCGCCGACCATCCCGGACGGATTGGACGCGGGCGTCGTCGTGGACGGTGCGGGCTGGTCCGGGTCGGGCCGCGGCGTGGCGCACAGCTCGACCCGGACGACCTTCTTGCCGGCGAGGGCGATGAGCCTGCCCGGCGCGCGGGCCGCGTCGTCGCCCACTCCGGTGACCGGGACCGTCGCGGTGCCGCCGGTGCCTGCCCCCGGGTCGCAGTTGAACAGCGGCTGCGCGCCCCCGAGCAGCGCCCGGTCGGCCTCGAACTCGGCCCGGGCGGCCGCGCCGTCCGCGAGCTCCAGCACGTCCACGCTGAGATTTCCCACGCCGTAGCGGTCCGGGTCGGCCTGCCAGGCGCAGGACAGCAGGTGAGCCGGTCGGTCGGTGGAGCCCAGGATCTCGCTCTCCTGCGCGTAGGTCTGGAAGAACGGATCGGATTTCTGCTGGTCGGATGTCCGCCAGCCGAACGCGGCCGCGACCTCGGTGGACGGCAGCAGCGGGCAGACCGGCTGGGCGGCTCCCAGGGGAAGCTCGGCCGGCTGCCACCGGCCCTCGAGGTAGCGGTACGGGGTGAGCTGCGTCGACGACACCGTCTGGAATGGTGGTTGCCCCGGGTTGCGGTCCGCGGAGCCGAGACGGGCGCCATCCCGGCCGACCGTGACCACCTGCCGCTCACCGCCCACCGCCAGCGAGACCTCGAGGCGCCACCGGCAGTCACAGGCGCCGGCGAGGCCGGCCACGAGGATCGACTCGGTCCGGCCCGCGGCCACCTCGACCGTGCGCGGGGACGGCGGGACGGTGACCGTGGCGACTTCCGGCCGCGGCGGGATCAGCTCGGAGGTGATGCGCGCGAGGTCGAGCAGCACCGCGTCGGCGCGGGCCAGCGCCTGCGCCTGCGGGAGCTGGTGGACCGGATGGGAGAACTGGTCCGGCCGCTCGGCCGCCGTGCAGGTGAGCAGGGCGCCCTCCGGCTCGTCGACGTGGCTGGCGTCGATGTGGACCTCGAAGCCGAGCACCTCGACCGGCACGTCCCGCCGGGCGCTGACATCGAGGCGCACGGGCGAGACGTCGGCCTGGGCCGCGCCGATCGAGGCGGCCCAGGCGGCCCGCCCCGCGCACTCGTCGCGACCGCCAGTGGGCGGCGGTGGCAGCGAGTCGACCGGGCGGGTGGTCACGTAGCTCTCGCCGACGGCGCCGGCGACGGCGGGGACGCCGGACAGGTCCAGGATGGCGCGGTCCGGATCCGTCTGGGCGGCGAACCGCGCCTCACGGGTGCAGACCACGCCGGCCGCGTCGCAGCTCGGGCCGGTGGGTGGCGGGTCGGCCGTGGCGACCCAGACGGCGCCGCCCGCGACCGCGAGCAGCAGGACGGCGCCCACCGCGGCCAGGGCCCGGCCACCCGGCCGGGCGAGCACCCGGCGCGCCGCGCCGGACGCCGCGGTCAGCAGGCGCGCCAGCGGGCCGTCCGGCGCGTCGGGGTCTCGCGCCGAGCCGACGTGGTCCCGCCCCGGAGAGCCGGCCGGCTCTCCGGGCCGCCAGGGGCCGTTCATGCCGGCCATGCGTTCCCTCCTTCCAGGAAGGACGCGATCAGCATCCTTTGGAGCATCTCCCCGCCGCGCGCCGTTCGCCAGATCTGTCACAGAGGGTCGCCGCATACGGGCTCGCCGAGACGGCGAGGCGGAGGCGACCTACCTTCGACATGAAGGGCGCGCGTGCGCGGGCGGGCCACGGGTGCCGGATGTCATCGATGGCGAAGACTCCGTGGCTGGCTGAAAAGTGATGGTGGAGGAGACGACGTGAGGCTCTGGCGACGCGGTGAGCGGCGCACGACCACGGCGACTGGTCCGACCGGTGGCGTGGACCTTGACGAGCGCGACGACCTGGATGACCTTGACGAGCTTGGCGCCCTGGACGACCGCGACGGGCTCGACGAGCCCGCGGGGCCGGTTCAGCCGGGCGGGACGGGTGGCGCGGGCGGGCCGGTGATGCTCATGCTGACCACCCGCGAGCAGGTCGAGAAGGCCGCGGTGGCCGAAGCCGCCCCGAAGGTGGTCAGGGTGCGTCCGGGTCGTGGCGCGTTCGGTGGCACCGCCAGCGGTGGTGGCTGCGGTCCCGGCTGCTCGCACTAAAGGCCCGCGCCGTGCGGCGCTTCCATCTCCGGGCGGGCGGATGATGAGCTGGTGACGATCTCACCTTCGCCTGGCGCGCCGCCAGGCATCGCGTCGCCCGCCGGGGCGGACCCGCTGGTCGTGGAGACGCCAGAGCAGATGCGGCTGCTGGGCGCCCGGGTCGCCGATGTCGCGCGGCCCGGGGACCTGGTCGTGCTGGCCGGCCCGCTCGGCGCGGGCAAGACCGTGCTGGTGCAGGGGATCGCCGCCGGGCTGGGCGTGCGCGGGCCGGTGACGTCGCCGACGTTCGTGCTCGCCCGCGTCCACACCGGCGGCCGGCTGCCGCTGGTCCACGTCGACGCCTACCGGCTCGGCGGCATCGCCGAGGTGGACGACCTGGACCTCGACGCGGACACCGACGTGGCGCTGACCGTCGTCGAATGGGGCGCCGGCCGGGTCGAGCAGCTCGCGCAGGAGCACCTGCGCGTCGACATCGAACGCCCCGAGGGCGAGGAGGCCGGCGAGGCGCGCCGCGTCCGCCTGACGCCCACCGGGCCCGACTGGTCGGCCCGCCTCCGCGCGCTGCTCACCGCCGACGGGCCGATCGGCTGACCAGTCGCCCGTCCGCCCGCGGCGCCGACCCGTTGACCGGCTGACGCGGCGGGCCACTGGGGGCGGGCCACTGGATCGGTGCGAGGCGGCACTGGTCGCGGTCCGTAGGCTGGACAGGTGTTGGTGCTCGCCCTTGACACCTCGACGCCGGCCTGCTCGGTGGCGCTCGTCAACGTAGTGGACGCTGCGCCTCGGCCCGCGGCGGTGCGTCCCCTGGCCTTTCGGCAGGTCGTCGACGCCCGCCGGCACGGGGAGCTGCTCAGCCCGCTGACGCGGGACACCCTCGTCGAGGCCGGCGTCAAGCCGGCGGATCTCGCCGGTGTCGTCGTCGGGCTGGGACCGGGCCCGTTCACCAGCCTGCGGGTCGGGATCGTCACCGCCGCCACGTTCGCGGCAGCCCTGGGCCTTCCCTGCCACGGCGTCTGCTCGCTCGACGGCCTCGGCGCGGCGACCGGCGGGCGAACCGGCGTGGTCACCGACGCGCGTCGCCGGGAGGTGTTCTGGGCGGCCTACGCCGACGGCGCGCGGATCGCCGGCCCGGCGGTCGACAGGCCGGTGCGAGCCGCCGAGCTGCTGCGCGCCGACGGAGTGGGCGACGCCACCGGGCCGGGGCTCGCGCTCTACCCGGACGCGTTCGCGGACTTCACCGCGGCTCGGGGCGGCGCCGGTGCCGGCGCCGCGGTGCCCGAATACCCGGATCCCGCGGTTCTCGCCGTCCTCGCGGCACCCGACCTGCTCGCCGGCCGTGCCCCCGGGCCGCTGACCCCGATCTACCTGCGGCGGCCGGACGTGGCCGAGCCGGGCCCGGCCAAGGCGGTGACGGGATGACCGCCGGCGGCGGGCCGCCTCCAGGCCCGCCCGCCGTCGAGCTCACCCCGCTTCGCTGGTGGCACCTGGCAGAGGTCGCCGAGCTCGAGAAGGACGTCTTCGACCTCGACCCGTGGACACCGGAGATGTTCTGGTCCGAGCTCGCTCAGGGAGCGAGCCGGTACTACGTCGCCGCCCTGGTTGGCGGTCGTATCGCCGGCTACGCCGGGCTCGCGATCACCGACGACGAGGCGTTTGTCCAGACCGTCGGCGTGCAGCCGGGCCACCGGGGGCGTGGGCTGGGCGCCCGGCTGATGGTCGCGCTGCTGCGCGAGGCGCGCCGGCGGGGGGCGCGCAGCTGCGGGCTGGAGGTACGTACCGAGAACCTGAGCGCCCGCGCCCTCTACGCCCGGCTCGGTTTCGTCGACATCGGCATACGCCGTGGCTACTACCAGCCGTCCGGCGGCGACGCCTACGTCATGCGCGCCCGCCCCATCGACACCCCCGGTTATGGTGCCCGGCTCGACGCGGCCTGGGCCGCGCTGGTCCAGAAGGACGGCGAGGCCGCCGCGGACGTGGTGAGAGCGGGYGCCACCCCGACCAGCAACCCCGTGGCCAGCAACCCCGTGGAAGGAACGACATGAGCCGGCCGACCCTGACCGGGACGATCCCGGGTACCCGGGCCCCGGGAACGCCGGTCTCGGGAGCACCGGGGCCGCTGGTCCTCGGGATCGAGACGTCCTGCGACGAGACCGGCGTCGGGCTGGTGCGCGACGGCGTGCTGCTCGCCGACGCGCTCGCCTCCTCGGTCGACGAGCACGCCCGCTACGGCGGCGTCATCCCGGAGATAGCCGCCAGGGCGCACCTGGAGGCGATGGTGCCGACGATCGAGCGCGCCCTCGCGTCAGCGGGCGCGAAGGCGTCCGACATCGACGCCGTCGCCGTCACCGCCGGCCCCGGGCTCGCCGGGGCGCTGCTGGTCGGCGTGGCGGCCGCCAAGGCGTACGCGCTCGCTCTCGGCGTGCCGTTCTACGGCATCCACCACCTCGCCGCGCACGTCGCCGTCGACACCCTGGAGCACGGCCCACTGCCGTCGCCGTCGGTCGCGCTGCTGGTGTCCGGCGGCCACTCGTCGCTGCTGCTGGTCGAGGACCTCGCGAGCGCGCCGGTGGTCTCGCTCGGCGCGACCGTCGACGACGCGGCCGGCGAGGCCTACGACAAGGTCGCCCGACTGCTCGGGATGCCCTTCCCCGGTGGGCCCCCGATCGACCGGGCGGCCCGCGACGGGTCGGCGACGATCCCGTTCCCGCGCGGCAAGGCCGGCGACGGGACCTTCGACTTCTCGTTCAGCGGGCTGAAGACGGCCGTCGCCCGCTGGGTGGAGGCGCGCCGCCGCGCGGGCGAGCCGGTCCCGGTCGCCGACGTGGCCGCGTCGTTCCAGGAGGCCGTCGTCGACGTGCTGACGGCGAAGGCGGTCGCGGCGGCGAGGAAGCACGGCGTCGAGACGTTGGTCATCGGCGGCGGCGTGGCCGCGAACAGCCGGCTGCGCGCGCTCGCCGCCGAGCGCTGCGCGGCGGCCGGCATCACGCTGCGTGTGCCGCGGCCCGGCCTGTGTACCGACAACGGCGCCATGGTCGCCGCTCTCGGCTCGCTGAAGGCGGCCGCCGGCGTCGCGCCGTCCTCGCTGGACCTGCCCGCGTCGTCAACTCTCGCGCTCTGAGCCTGAGCCTGCGGCTGACTGGCTGTGCTCGTGGCGGCCTGGGAGCGGCCAGCGCAGGAGTGGGCGGCGGACCGGGTGGGCGCGGGCGATGAGGGCGCGGATCCGCTCGTTGACCGCGTCGGGCCGCTCCAGCGGCAGCGCGTGCCCCGCGCCCTCCTCGACGGCGAGCTCGGCCTCGGGCAGGGCTTCGGCGAGCGTGCGGCTGTGCGGCAGCGGGGTCATCAGGTCGTGGTCGCCCACCATGAGCAGTGTCGGGACGTGGCGCAGCACGGCCGCGGCGGCCAGCTTGTCATGCGAGAGCAGGGTCGGCAGGAATGATCCGATCACCGAGATCGGGGTGCCGGCGATCTCGCCCTCCAGGAACTCGACCACGGACGGCGGGACGTCGGTGGTGCCGAAGCCGACCCGTCGGGTGATCGAGTACGCGAGGTCGCTGCCGCGCAGCCGGGCCCGCTCGAACAGGGACGGGGTGTGCCGCATGCCGACGGCGAGCCCGGGCAGCACCCGCCGGACCGCCGCCGTCACCCCGGCCGGGAGACCGAACGTCACCCGGGCGAGATCGCCGGCGCTGGTCGACAACAGCGCCACCGCGATCACCCGGTCGTCGAAGAACTCCGGGTGGCGCTCGGCCAGGCCGAGGATCGTCATCCCGCCCATCGAGTGGCCGATCAGCACTACCGGCCCGGTCGGCACCGTCGCCGCGAGCACGGCGTACAGGTCGTCGGCGAGCTGGTCGATCGTGCAGCGCGACACCTCCGACGGCCCGGAGCGGCCGTGGGCCCGCTGGTCGTAGAACACCATCGGACCGAGGTCCGCCAGCGCCCGCTGCTGGAAGCACCACGAGTCGGCGGTGTTGCAGAACCCGTGGACGAACACGAATGTCGGGCCGTCCGGCGCCGAACGGCGCCGACGCGCCCGTCGTGTCCAGGCCGCAGTGTGGTGCGAGCCGTCGCCGTCGCCGTCACCGTCACCGTTGCCGTCGCCGTTGGCCCTCGCCCCCGGGTCCTCGTGGCCGGCGGTGGCCGAGGAGTCGGCGCTGGCCGCCTGCCGGGCGTTGCTCGCGGCGGCGACGTCGTCCAGGCCGCTCACGACGACGTGCAGCGGGACGCCGTCGGTCGCGATCACGGTCGTGGCCCGGCCGGCGAGGGGGCCCGGCCGGTGCTCGACGGGAACGTCCGGCAGGGCCCTCGCGCGCCGGACCGCGTGCCGCTCGGCGATCAGGCCGGCGGCGATCACCGCGCCGGCCAGGCCCAGACCGCCGCCCGTCCGCCGGACGGTCTTCGACCCTGCCACGGTGCCCATCAGGTCGACGGCACCCGTCGCCGCGCCCCGCGCGAGACCGCCGACCCCCGTCGCCGCGCCCGCCACCCGCCCACCTCGCCGCTCGTCGACCCACATGGTTATCGACCGGTCGTGACCGGCCCGCACCCGATGATGCACCGGTGAGTACCCCGCTATCCGCCCACCGAGGCATCAACCGGGCCATCGGGCCGAATTCCTACCCRGCGGCGCTCCTGAGGACACGCGCGATCGCGGCGGGAAGCGCCACGGGGAGATCCGCGGCCGACAGCGGGTGGGGGGCGAGCTGACCGGCCACGCCGTGCAGGTAGGCGGCGACGCTGGCGGCGTCGAGAGCGCCGAGACCGGTGGCGAGCAGGGAGCCCGCCAGGCCGGTGAGGACGTCGCCCGTGCCGGCGCTGCCCAGCCAGGGTGTGCCGGTGGTGTTCACCCGAGTGGCACCGTCCGGCCCGACGATGAGCGTCCGGTTGCCCTTGAGCAGCACGGTCGCGCCCAGGGCCGCGGCCGCGCGGCGGACCGTGCCGAGCCGGTCGTCGGCCAGCTCACGCCGGGTCCCGGCGGCATCCCAGCCGAGCGCGGTCGCGGTGAGCCGGGCGAACTCGCCCTCGTGCGGCGTCAGCACCACCGGCCCGGCGCGCCGGGCCAGGACGTCCCGCCCGGTGGACCGGGCGGCGCCGCCCCCGCCGCCCCCGGTGAAGCCCGCGGTGAAGCCGACGCCGACGCCCGCGCCGGCCCGGGCGGGGAAGCCGGCGGCGAACGCGTCGGCGAACGGGTCGAGGGCGCCGGCGTCGAGCAGCAGCGGCACGTCGGTGGCGACGAGGGCATCCAGCAGACGGCGCGCGGCCGCGTCGGGCACGACCCCCGGGCCGAACGCCCAGGCCTGGACCCGACCGGCCGCGAGCATCGCGTCGGCGTCACCCGGCTCGATGACGGTCACCACCGTCTCCGGGTGCGCGCCGCGCACATGCTCGGCCGCCCGCGCCTCGGCGACGACCCGCAGGTAGCCGGCGCCGCCGCGCAGCGCCCCGCCGGTCGCGAGCACGGCCGCTCCGGGGTACCGGTCGCTGCCGCCGACGAGGCCCAGCACGCCGCGCGTGTACTTCGAGTCCGCCGGCCCCGGTGCGGGCAGCAGGGCGGCGACGTCCGCGTCGTCGAGCGCGACCAGGTCGGGGGCGGGCAGGCCCAGGCCGATGTCGACGAGCGCCAGCTCCCCGGCGTGCGCGGCACCGTCGCCGAGCAGCAGGCCGCGCTTGTACGTCCCGAACGTCACGGTCAGGGCCGCCCGGATGGCGGTGCCCGGCGCGGCCCCGGTGTCGGCGTCGACCCCGCTCGGCACGTCGACGGCGATCGTCCGCTCGGGCGGCGTGAGCTCGGCGAGCCGGGCGTGCGCCGCCCGCAGGCCGCCCCGCCCGCCGATCCCCAGCAGCCCGTCGAGGACGAGGTCGGCCCTCGCCAGCAGCGCGGCGACCGTGGCGTCCGGCAGCGCCTCGGAGCCGTCCTCGGTCGGCTCGGCTGGGACCTCGCCCGGCGCGGCGACGGGGTGCAACCGGCCGCCGGCGGCGAGCAGCGCCGCCGTACCTTCCAGGTGGGTCCGGCCAGGGGCCAGCGCGTCCACCCGGGCGCCGCGGGYGGCGAGGCGCGCACCAGTCCACAGCGCGTCCCCGCCGTTGTCCCCGCCGCCCGCGAGCACCACGACGCGGCTTCCGTACACCCGCCGGCCGAGGCGGCGCACGGCGTGGCTGAGCAGCCCGTGCACCGCCCGCTGCATGAGCGCCCCCGGCGGCAGGCCTTCCAGCAACGGAGCCTCGGCGGCGCGCACCTGCGCCACGGTATGAGCAGCACGCATGCCGCCCATCCTGCCCCGCGTCGGCGCCCTTCAGGCGCCCGTCACCACGTACTGCCCAGGAGCGCCTCGGCCACCAGGCGCAGCCCCGCCAGGTCGCCGGGCGCCGCCGGCGCGCGAGCCGGATCGCCGTCGTCGCTCGCGGGGGCGCACACGCTGGCGCGGACGATCCGGTTGCCGGCCCGGGCGACCAGCAGGCCAGGGAAACTGGCCGCTTCGTCGCCGAGGCCCCCGACCGCCGCGAGGCCAACGGGCGGGCGGTTGGACAGGAAGCCACATTGATCCACGGTGGCGGTCGAAAATGAAAATGCCTGCTTCCACGCGGCGAACTCGGTACGTGCCGCCGTTTCGTCCGCCATCGTGGCGCCCACGAGGATGACGGCGCCCAGATCCGTGGACGCGGACGGGAGCCGCCACGAGCAGATCGCCGTCTCCCGCGTGCCAGGGGTGTCCGTGTTCTGGTTCGCCCCGGCGCTGAACCGGGCGGTGCTCCGTGCCGTCACGCCCACCGAGTCCAGCGCCGCGATGACCTCGGAGGTGGACGCGAGCGGGCACACGGGAGTGGCCGGATAGGGCATGGCCGGTTCGGTCCGCCGGTCCAGCTGCCATCGTCCGGTGACGTAGCGGACGGGGAGACCGGTCTGGTCCGCCGTCGTCGTCTCGAAGGACGGCTGGTCGGGATTGTCGGCCGCGGTGCCGGGGCGCGCGCCGTCCGGGCCGACGGTGACCACCTCGCGCTCATCGCCGGCCAGCAGCTCGACCTCGACCCGCCAGCGGCAGTCACAGGTCGACGTCGTCGTGGTGACCGGGAACGACGCGGTCGTGCCGGGCGCGATCGGCAGAGCCTGCTCTCCTGACGTGGCGACGACCGGGTCCTGGGTGGTGGCCAGGCGGTAGTCCAGGCTCAAACTCACCTCGGCCGCCTCGCATTGTTGGCGGACTTCCGTCGGTGATCCCGGCATATCGGCGCGCTGGGGCGGCCCGGCGCCCAGGTGCGGGGTGACCTGGGGAGATCGCCCGTCCACCCCTTGGAAGACAATTCGGCCGTGGACTCCTCTCCGGCGGTGGACCGGCTGGTCGACGCGGTGCGCGCGGCCCTGGCCGCGGCGGCCGACCCGGTGAAGGCGCCGGGGATGCAGGCCTACATGAAGTCCTCGATGCCCTACCTCGGCGTCCCGAAGCCGCCGAGGGAGCTGGCGCTGCGGCCCGTCTTCGCCGCGCACCGGCTGGAGACGATGACGGACTGGCGGACGGCGGCGCTGCGGCTCTGGCGCGACGCGGGCTTCCGCGAGGAGCGCTATGCCGCGATCACGCTCACCGGTCACCGGCCCTACCAGGTGTACTGGACCCCGGCGGCGCTGCCCGTCTACCAGGAGATGATCGTCACTGGTGCCTGGTGGGACTACGTCGACGAGCTCGCCTCGCGCCGCATCGGCCCGCTGCTGGCCGCGAGCCCCGAGGCGCTGCGACCGGTGATGCTGCGCTGGAGCCGCGACCCCGACCGCTGGCTGCGCCGCACGTCGATCATCTGCCAGCTCGGCGCGAAGAAGAACACGGACCTGGACCTGCTCTACGCCTGCATCGAGGCGAACCTCGACGATCCGGACTTCTTCCTCCGCAAGGCCATCGGCTGGGCGCTGCGGCAGTATGCCTGGACGGACCCCGACGAGGTCCGCCGCTACGTCGCGACGCGGGTTGATCGACTCTCCCCGCTCTCCAAGCGGGAGGCTCTGCGTAATGTCGGCGCTTAGCCACGCAATGGTGAGCCGTTGTTACCTGACGGCTCCGAAGCTACGTAGGGTCGACAGATGGCGTCGCCTACATCGCGCCCAGCGGTGCTGAGCGCCCCGAGGTCGCCGCGTGGCGCCCTAGTTCAGTCAGAAGCCGTTGGGGTCCCCGTGGATTCGATCCGCCCCGGCGGATCGAATCCACGGGGCTATGCCTAGTTGGCCAGCGACCGACCCCCGACTTCCGCGGCGGCCAGGGCGGACGGCCTCTCGAACGTACGATCGAGGAATCATGAGCACCCTTTTCGACGACATGGTCCCTGGCGCGGGTGCCCCTGGCGCGGGTGGCTCCAATGCGGGTGCCCCGGCGGGCGATGCGGCCTACGAGCCGTACGACCCGTACGACATGTTCGCGCCCGGAGTGCTGGCCGCTGCCCCGGTCACCCCGCCCGGCGCCGAGGGCCGCCGGCCGGCACCGCGACTGGACCCGGACGCGCTGCTGGCCGAGCTGAATCCGCAGCAGCGCGCCGCCGTGGTGCACGAGGGCGCTCCGCTGCTGATCGTCGCCGGCGCCGGCTCCGGCAAGACCAGGGTGCTCGCTCACCGGATCGCCTACCTGCTCGCCGCCCGCCAGGTGCACCCCGGCGAGATCCTCGCGATCACCTTCACCAACAAGGCCGCGAACGAGATGAAGGAGCGGGTCGGCGCGCTCGTCGGCGGCCGGGTGCGGGCCATGTGGGTCAGTACCTTCCACTCGGCCTGCGTGCGGATCCTGCGCAGCGAGTCGAAGCGGCTCGGGTTCGGCTCCTCGTTCTCGATCTACGACGCCGCCGACGCGCAGCGGCTGATCACCCTGGTCTGCCGCGATCTGGATCTCGACTCCAAGCGCCACCCGGCCCGGGGGCTCGCCGCCCAGATCAGCACGCTCAAGAACGAGCTGATCGACCACGAGACCGCGCAGGCCAAGGCGGCCAGTCACCCCGAGCGAACGGTCGCCGAGGTGTACGCCCTCTACCAGCGCCGGCTGCGCGAGGCCAACGCGCTGGACTTCGACGATCTGATCATGACGACGGTGAACCTGCTGCAGGCGTTTCCCGACGTCGCGGAGCACTACCACCGCCGGTTCCGCCACGTGCTCGTCGACGAGTACCAGGACACCAACCACGCCCAGTACACGCTCATCCGCGAACTCGTCGGCGGCTCGGTCTCGACGGCGGGGCGGGCGGCCGACGAGGGCATGCCGGGGCAGGCCGAGCTCTGCGTCGTCGGCGACGCCGACCAGTCGATCTACGCGTTCCGCGGCGCGGACATCCGCAACATCGTCGAGTTCGAGCAGGACTTCCCGGCCGCGAAGGTCGTCCTGCTGGAGCAGAACTACCGCTCGACCCAGACCATCCTGTCCGCGGCCAACGCCGTCATCGCCCGCAACAGCCAGCGCAAGCCGAAGCGGCTGTGGTCGGACGCCGGCGACGGTGAGAAGATCGTCGGCTTCGTCGCCGACAACGAGCACGACGAGGCCGCGTTCGTCGCCGAGGAGGTCGACAAGCTCACCGACGACGGCCACGCCCGCCCGGCCGACGTCGCCGTCTTCTACCGGACCAACGCGCAGAGCCGGGTCTTCGAGGAGATCTTCATCCGCGTCGGCCTGCCCTACCGGGTCGTCGGCGGCGTGCGCTTCTACGAGCGCAAGGAGATCCGCGATCTGCTCGCCTACCTGCGGGTGCTGGCGAACCCGTCGGACACGGTCAACCTGCGCCGCATCCTCAACGTGCCCCGGCGCGGGATCGGCGACCGGGCGGAGGCGATGCTCGGCGCGTTCGCCGAACGGGAGCGCATCCCGTTCGCCGAGGCGCTCGGCCGGGTCGGCGAGGTACCGGGGCTGGCGACCCGCTCCGCCAAGGCCATCCGCGAGTTCGCCGCCCTGCTCGACGAGCTGCGCGAGACCGCCGACGGTGACCTGGTCGGGACGGCCGAGGCCATCCTCGACCGGACTGGCTACCTCGCCGAGCTGGTCGCCGAGGACACCGTCGAGGCCCAGGGCCGGGTGGAGAACCTCCAGGAGATGGTCGAGGTCGTCCGGGAGTACGTCCAGCGGTTCCCCGAGGGCACGCTCGCCGGCTTCCTCGAGCAGGTCTCGCTCGTCGCCGACGCCGACCAGATACCTTCCGACGACGGCTCGGACGGCGTCGTCACGCTGATGACGCTGCACAGCGCCAAGGGCCTGGAGTTTCCGGTGGTCTTCCTCACCGGGCTCGAGGACGGCATCTTCCCGCACCTGCGCACGCTCGGCGACCCGACACAGATGGAAGAGGAACGCCGGCTCGCGTACGTCGGGATCACCCGCGCCCGCCAGCGCCTGTACCTGACGCGCTCGCTGGTCCGCAGCGCCTGGGGCCAGCCCGCCTACAACCCGCCGTCGCGCTTCCTCACCGAGGTGCCCGAGTCCCTGCTGGACTGGCGCCGCCTCGCCCCCGCCMCGGCGAGCCCCAGCGGCGGGTTCGGCGGTGGCTTCGGCGCGGGCGGTGGCTTCGGGGGTGGTGGCTTCGGTGGCGGGGGCCGCGGCGCGGGCGGGGCCGGCGCCGCGAGCGGTTCCCCGTCCGGGCAGGCCCGTTCCCGCCCGGCCAGCCGCCCGATCATCCAGCTCTCGGCCGGCGACCGGGTCACCCACGACGTGTTCGGCCTCGGCGTCGTCATCGCCACCAGCGGCGTCGCCGAGTCCTCCCAGGCCAAGGTCGACTTCGGCGAGGGCACCGGCACGAAGGACCTCCTCCTGCGCTACGCCCCCCTCACCAAGCTCTGAGGCTCTTCGGCCACCGAGGTCAGCTACCAAAAGCCCGGCCGCGGCGCCGTCTCAGCGGGCGCGGGCGGCCGGGATGGTGGCCGCGGTGGCCAGGGTGGTGACACGCTCGGCGGTGGCGAGATCGAGGTTGCCGCCGGAGAGGACCACCGCGGTCTGGCCCTGGGCGAGGTCCGGGTGGCGCAGCAGCGCGGCCACGCCCGCCGCGCCGGCCGGTTCGACGACGTGCCCACCGGTGCGGCGCAGCAGCACCATCGCCTCCCAGAACGCGTCCTCGTCGACGGTCACGACGTCGTCGAGCAGGGACGCGGCGAGCGCGAGCGTGAGCCGGCCGGGGGTGCGCACCGCCATCCCGTCGGCCACGGTGTCGGCGGCGAGCGACAGCGGCCGACCCGCGTGGAACGAGTCGGCGAAGGCGGGGGCGCCCTCCGCCTGCACGCCGATGACCCTGGTGTCCGCGCCGCGGGCCGCCAGGGCCGCCGCTATCCCGGTCACGAGACCACCGCCGCCAACACCGACGATGACGGTACGCAGGCCGGGTACCTGCTCCAGGAGCTCCAGCCCGACCGTGCCCTGGCCGGCGATCACGGCCGGGTCGTCGAACGGGTGGACCATCAGCCGGCCGCCGTCGGCGGCGAACGCCCCGGCGGTGGCCAGCGCCGCGTCGACACCGCCGTCCACGTGCTCCACTCGGGCACCCCAGCGGCGAGTCCTGGCCACCTTGACCGGGTTGGCACCGGTCGGGACGAAGATCGTCGACTCGACGCCGAACTGGGCCGCCGCGTACGCGACGCCCTGGGCGTGGTTGCCCGCGCTGGCCGCGACCAGGCCGCGGGCCCGTCGCGACGGGTCGGCCTGCGCCACCCGGTTGTAGGCGCCGCGCAGCTTGAACGACCGGGTGTGCTGCTCGTTCTCGCACTTCAGCCAGATCGACGCGCCCGTGCGCAGGCCGAGCCCCGGATGCCTGACGACCCGGGTGAGCCGGGAGACACCGGCGAGGGTGGCGGCGGCCCGCTCGACGTCGACCGTCCGCAGCAGGGTCCCGACGTCGACGCCCTCGGGGCCGTCGTCCGGCTGGCTGGTAGTTCCCGCTACGTCGTCGGCTTGGTCGACGGGCGACGCCGGGGTCGGGGTTCCTGCCGGATCCGGGGTCCCTGCCCGATTGGCGAAGCCGATCGGGGAGGTCTGGGAGCTCGCGGAGTCGATCCGAGAGGTCCGAAACACCCCGGTCTGGCCCGGTTTTCCGGCGGGGTCGGAGGCGCGCGGCGACGGCGTTGTCGCTGCTGGCTGGGTCATCGGGGCTGCTCCTCGGGCCAAAGAGTGTGCGAAAATGATCTTTCTTCGCACACTCGGCGGCCGTGAATCAGAGTGACTGGTGGCTGGGCGGCCACCTGTGCGCCGTGGCCGCGGCAAACAAAAAAGCCCCCCGCAGACGCGGAAGGCTTGGCGCGCGGCCAGATCGTCGTGACGATCTCAGTCGCGCGCCCACGTAATGGCCATGAGGTGCCGCTGCACTCCTCTACGGTGCTCCGCCACCCCTGCGCTCGTCAAACCGGCTACCCATCGTTACTTAACAGCTACTGTAAACCGTTTACGGTAGGACACGTCCGACCCTGGGCCTTGGGTCGTGGCCCGGGACCACGGGCTCAGTGACGTCGCTGCTTGAGCCACGAGTCGCGGTCGGCGGGGAGAAGCGCGAACGGCTCGGAACGCCCGAGCTGGGYCGTAACGCGGTAGTGGCGATGGTCAAGAGTGAACAGCGTCCGGGCGCCGTACCGGGCGGCAAGTGCGACGTTGAGGCAATCCGTGGCGCCGAGTTTCAGGTCCTCGTAGCGGGTGTTGATGGTGACGACGGTGTTGATGTCGTCGGTATCGCTGGCCGCCAGTTCCCACGAGCCTCGGGCGACGTCGGTCAGAAACCGGTTCGCGGCCGCAAGGCCGAACCGGGTGGTGAGCAGGTAGTCGGCCTCGGCGATGACCATGTGCGAGACCAGCATCGGACGCTGGATACGCTTAATGATCTCCGTGCAGGCGGCATGGTCGGCCGCGTGTGTGTCGATGGACGCGAGGATGGCGCTCGTGTCCGCGATGATCACTCGCCGAATCCTCGGAGCTCCTCGGCGGCGCGAGCCGCCCAGTCCGGGTCGCCGCTGTCGACGAACCCTACAGACGGCCGCGTCCATTCCCGAACGCGGACCGGAACCATCCTCGCGATCGGCTCGCCGCGATCGGTGATCGTGATGCTCTCGCCGGCTCGGACCCTGCCCAGGACCTGGCTGGTGTGGTGCGACAGATCGCGAATTCCGACCGTGTGCTCCTCGTCATCCTCGTCGTCGGCATCATCAACATCTCGGGCCGGCCTCGCCATGTGGTAACTGTAGGCCCAATGTGACCACATTGGCGAGGCCGGGTCTCGGCGGCAAAACAGGGCGGGAGTGACGGGCGCGAAGCGCCCGTCACTCCTCTACTCCCATTCGATGGTGCCCGGGGGCTTGGAGGTGATGTCGTAGACGACGCGGTTGACCTGGGGGACCTCGTTGACGACGCGGTTGCTGATGCGTTCCAGCACGTTCGCCGGCAGCCGCGCCCAGTCGGCCGTCATCGCGTCCTCGCTGGTCACCGCGCGCAGCACGACCGGATGGCCGTAGGTGCGCTCGTCGCCCTGGACGCCCACCGAGCGCACGTCGGCCAGCAGGACGGCGAACACCTGCCAGATCTCGCGCTCGAGCCCCGCGCGGCGGATCTCGTCGCGGATGATCTGGTCGGCGGCGCGCACGATGTCCAGCCGTTCCTGGGTGACCTCGCCGATGATCCGCACGGCGAGCCCCGGGCCGGGGAACGGCTGGCGCCAGACGATCTCCTCGGGCAGGCCGAGCTCCTCGCCGAGCCGGCGCACCTCGTCCTTGAACAGCGTCCGCAGCGGTTCGACCAGGCCGAACTGGAGGTCCTCCGGCAGCCCGCCGACGTTGTGATGCGATTTGATCTTCGCGGCGTCCGGCGAACCTGACTCGATCACGTCCGGGTACAGGGTGCCCTGGACGAGGTACTCGATGCGGCTGCCTGCGGCCTCCGCGCGGGCGTCGAGCTCGCGGGCGGCCTCCTCGAAGACCCGGATGAACTCGCGTCCGATGATCTTGCGCTTCTGCTCCGGGTCGGTGACCCCGGCCAGTGCCGCGGCGAAGCGGTCCGCGGCCTTGATGTGCACCAGCTCGACGCCGGTGGACGCGACGAAGTCACGCTCGACCTGCTCGGCCTCACCGGCGCGCAGCAGGCCGTGGTCGACGAAGACGCAGGTGAGCGCGTCGCCGATCGCCCGGTGTACGACCGCGGCCGCGACCGCGGAGTCCACGCCGCCGGACAGCGCGCAGATCAGCTTCGCGTCGCCGACCTGGGCGCGCACCGCGGCGACCGCCTCGTCGACGATGTTGACCATCGTCCAGGCGGGGCGGGCGCCCGCGCCGTGCAGCAGGAACCGGCGCAGCACCTCCATGCCGTGCTCGGTGTGCAGCACCTCGGGATGGAACTGCACGCCGAACAGCCCGCGCCGCACGTCCTCGAACGCGGCGACCGGGGTCGACCGGGTCGACGCGGTGAGGTCGAAACCGGTGGGTGCCGCGGTGACGGCGTCGCCGTGCGACATCCAGACCTGCTGCTGGATCGGCAGGCCGTCGAAAAGCACGCCGGGGCTGGTGACGGCCAGCTCCGTCGCCCCGTACTCGGCGGTGCCGGTGCGTTCGACGGTTCCGCCGAGGGCCTGCGCCATCACCTGATGGCCGTAGCAGATGCCGAGCACGGGGATGCCAGCGTCGAACAGCGCCGGATCCACCCGGGGCGCGCCGGGGGAGTACACGGACTTGGGGCCGCCGGAGAGGATCACGGCGGTGGGGCGGCGGGCGAGCAGCTCCGACACCGGGGTGTTCCAGGGGACGATCTCGGAGTACACGTGGCACTCCCGCACCCGGCGCGCGATCAGCTGCGCGTACTGGGCGCCGAAGTCGATGACCAGGGCGGTGTCATAGCCGGCTCGGCCGGCCGAGGGTGCGCTCACCTCCCAAGTCTACGGAGGCGCGCCCGCGGCGKGTCTTCGCGGACGCGTTGCCGCGATGTCTGGCCATCAGCCGGGGTGGCRGCGAGAGTTGGATCGGAATGTCGAGATTGGCTGGAGCCCCGACCATCCGTATCTGACATGGGACGTTCGGCGACCAGTTTGGGCCTTTGACGGGGAGGAAGTTCCCGTGGCGCCCAGACCACCCCATACTGTTACCGATCTGTGTCGTGGCCGGCGAAGCGGTCGCATCGTGGATGACCCGTGGGTAAGCGGGTGGTGACGCACGTGACATCGACCCTCGGGCTCGGACCCGTCTGGGGTGTCGTCAGGCCTCATGACACTCGCATCAGGGGCACAACTCGTGGCTTCCTAGAACATGGCGTAAGGTAGCCGCCTTTCACGCGCTAACTCGGTACCGCTATGGTGCCGACCGAGGGACATCCGGTCCGATACCGGGCCATCCTGGGAGTGCCCTGTTCCGGGAGGCCGGCGGAGAGGTTGCGAAGTACGTGCGCAGACAACCGATGGCCAGCAGCACGGGCCTCGCCGCGGACTCGATGCCGGTGCCGGCACCGGGTTCCCCCGTTGTGGACGACGGGGGTCACGGCGAGCGGCCCGCCGCGGCCCGACCCCCCGACGACGGCAACGGGACGCGCGCTCGCGGTGGCGTCCTGACCAGCCCGACGAGCTGGCGGGTCCGTACCAAGCTGATCGCGATCCTCGCGATCCCGGTCGTTGCGATCATCGTCAACGCGCTGATCGACGCGAGCTCGGTGCTCACCAGCACCCGTGACATCAACCGGGTGYCCAACCTGGTCACCATCAACCGGGCGGCCATCGAGCTGACCTACGAGCTCGAGCGCGAGCGCACCTTCACCGTCGACTATGTCGCGGCCCAGCTGAGCCCGCGGAAATCGACAGCCACCCTCGACCCGGTCAAAGCCCGTCGTACAGACGTCGACCGTGCCTACAAGGGTTATCAGGATGTCGCCGAGGGCAAGCGCGGGACTTTCGGTGACCAGGTAAACGAGGCGCTCGACGCCGTCGCCCTGCAAATGCAAAACCTGAACACCAAGCGCGACGTGCTGGTGAAGATGACCGAGCCGGCCTCCGTGATGGAGGCCTATGACGCCGTCATCGAGCCGCTCACCGACCTGGTCGCCCTCATCCCGCAGGGCAACGACGACCGTGAGCTCGACAGCTCCGTCGAGGCGACGACGCACCTCGTGCGCGCCACCGACATGCTGGCCCAGCAGCAGGCGCAGATCGAGATCTACCTGTCGTCGCAGCTACCGTTCAACAACGAGGACTTCCGCGCGGCGCTGAGTCTCGACTCCCAGCGCGGCACCGAGCTGGACGAGTTCGCCAAGGCGGCGACGCCCGAGCAGCTGGCGCTGTTCACGTCGACGGTCAACCAGCGCACCAACGGTGACGTCATCAAGACGCAGCAGTACACCGCCCTGGTGCTGAACGCGCTGCCGGACCGGCCGCTCACCGGCGACCAGGGGACGCTTACCGGCGTCAACGGCATCGACCAGACGAAATGGCTGCAGAACACCCGCGCCAACATCGAGCTGAACTACGACGTCGTCGACAAGCTGTTCAGCCAGATCGACAGCCGGGTCGACAACCTGCGCGGTGACATCCAGCGGCGCGCGCTCCTGTCGGCGCTGTTCACCGTCCTGATCCTGGCCGCCGCCCTCGTCATCACCCTGATCGTGGCGCAGTCGCTCATCCGCCCGCTGTTCGCGCTGCGGACCGCGGCGCTCGACATCGCGGACCGGCGCCTGCCGGAGGCCGTCCGGCGGATCCGAGACTCGTCCGAACAGGTGATCGACGACGAGATCGAAACGGTCGGTATCGATACCGACGAGGAGATCGGCGAGGTCGCGCGCGCGTTCGACCAGGTCCACCGCGAGGCGGTCAAGCTCGCGTCCGAGCAGGCGGTCCTGCGGAAMAACGTCAACGCGATGTTCGTGAACCTCTCCCGGCGAAGCCAGGGCCTCGTCGAGCGTCAGCTCCGGCTGATCGACGACCTGGAGAACCGCGAGCAGGACCCGGACCAGCTGTCCAACCTGTTCAAGCTGGACCACCTCGCGACCCGTATGCGACGGAACAACGAGTCGCTCCTGGTCCTCGCCGGCACCGACACCGCCCGCCGCTGGACCCACCCCGTCCCGCTCAACGAGGTGGTCCTCGCGGCCATCTCCGAGGTCGAGCAGTACACCCGGGTCAAGCAGACCAACGCGGCGCCGGTGTCCATCGCCGGTAACGGTGTCAGCGACGTCGTCCACCTCATCGCCGAGCTGCTGGAGAACGCCACGGCGTACTCCCCGCCGGCGACGGACGTCGTCGTCACCAGCCACTCCCTCGGCCCCGGCGCCGGCGCGATGATCGAGATCGTCGACCAGGGCATCGGCATGCCGGCCAAGGACCTGGAGCGGATCAACGAGCGGCTCGCGAACCCGCCGGTCGTGGACGTCTCCGTGTCCCGGACGATGGGTCTGTTCGCCGTCGGCCGGCTGGCCAGCCGGCACGGCATCCGCGTCCAGCTGCGCGAGTCGCCGTCACGCGGCATCACCGCCGTCATCCGGTTGCCAGCCAAGCTGGTCACCGGGGACGGCGCCGGCGGTACCAGCCCGGCCGCCCCCCGGCCGGCGGCGATCGGCCGGACCGGTGAGGCCCCCGCTCGGCCGGCCCAGGCGTTCGGTGCCTTCGGGCCCCCGCCCGCCGGCCGGCCGGAGCTCGGTAGTGGTTCCGTCCCGACCCCGCAGACCGGTCCGCAGCGCCAGCCGGCCTACGGCGGCCCACAGCAGTACGGTCCGCCGACGACCGGCGCCGATGGTGGGCGTGGCGGTCCTCGGCAGCACCCGGACGATCTGCTCGAGGAGATGGGCGACCGGGACCGGTTCGCGCCACCTAGCGGCCCGCTTCCGGCCCTGACCTCGAGGCAGACCCCCCCGACCCCGGGCCCCGCCGATCCGGCGGGACCCCCGGACGCCAGCCGGTTCGGGCCACCGCCGCTGGCGCTCGGTCCGGGCGGACCCCAGCAGCGCGACGGCGCGCCCTCGGGCCCGATGACCGGCCCGCTGCCGAGCCGGGAGCCGGCCAGCCGGTACACCGAGCAGGACACACAGCGGCTCGGGTCGAACCCGTTCACCAACGGGCAGCCGGTGGCCAGGTCCGGTCAGCGGCCGGGCGTCGACGGTCCCGACCGGGCGGAGCAGCCCGGCGGCCCGGCGACCGGCCCGCTGGACACGCGCGGCCCGCGGGATGACTGGAACAGCGGGTTCCAGCGCCCGGCCGCGCCGGAGTCCCCGGGCCAGACCGGCCCGATGCCTCGCCAGACCGGCCCGATGGCCCGCCAGGGTGGTTACGGGTCGAACGGCGCCGGCGGCGGTTACCGACCACCGGAGCAGCCTCCCCAGAGCTACGCCGAGCCGCGGGACTACGCGGACAAGCGCGACTACGCGGGTCAGCAGGCGGACTACTCGGGCCCGCAGGAGAACGTCTTCGCCAGGCCGCCACACCGGCCCGAGCCGGATCCGGTCGACGTGCCCCAGCCTCGCTGGGAGGAGCGGCCGGCCGCGGCGACGGGTGGCTACCCGCGGCCGCAGGCCGAGGACACCGGCGAGATCTACCTCGGCGACGGCGAGGACCTGGACACCACGCCGATCTTCGACTCCGTCTCCGCCTGGTTCCAGCGCCGCTCGCCCAGCGACGAGGTCCGCGCCGTTCCCACGGCGCCGGACCCGGTCGTCGAGGCGACGCCGCCGCCCGCGTTCACCGCGCCGCGGGCATCGGCGGGCATGCGCATCATGGGCAACGGGGCGGGCAACGGCACCACGGATCACCCGATCCAGCGTCAGGAGCCGGCGCCGGCGCCGGCCGCCGTGCCGGTCCGGCCGGCGGCGGCCATGCGGACGCCGGCGCCGGACTCCGGGTACCGCCAGCCCGCCGCGTACGCCGACAACGGTTCGAACGGCTCCGCGACTGGCCCTCGGCCCGTCCAGGCGCCCGTGGAACCGCTGCCGAGGCGCGGTGGCGCAGACAACTCGGGCGGCTGGGAGTCGGCCGGCGACGCCGGCTGGCAGGCGGCCGAGGTGCTGCGCCAGCCCGGTGGGTCGGACACGTCCACGACCAGGGCTGGGCTGCCGGTGCGGGTGCCGATGAGCAACCTGGTGCCCGGCTCGGCCGAGCCGGCAAGCAATCGCAAGGCGGCCCCGCCACGGCCAGCCGACGAGGCAGCCAGGTCCCCCGAGGCGGTAGGCGGGCGTCTTGCCAGCTTCTACCAGGGTGTCCGGCAGGGACRGGACATGGGTGCCGAGACAAGAAGCGCCCGCCGTGACGGGCAGGAGGAACGGTGAGACCGGTGAGCGCAGCGGCGCAGAACCTGAACTGGCTGATCAACAATTTCGTCGACCGGGTTCCAGGTGTCGCGCACACCGTCGTCGTGTCGGCCGACGGTCTGCTCCTCGCGGTGTCGGACGGGTTTCCACGCGACCGGGCGGACCAGCTGGCGGCCGTGTCGTCGGGCCTCGTCAGCCTGACGCAGGGCGCGGCCCGGGTCTTCGAGGCCGGGATGGTCACCCAGACGGTCGTCGAGATGGAGCACGGGTTCCTGTTCATCATGGCGATCAGCGACGGGGCGAGCATGGCGGTGCTGGCCGCGCCGTCGTGTGACATCGGCCTGGTGGGCTATGAGATGGCGCTGCTCGTGCACCGGGCGAAGGACGTACTCACGCCGCAGCTGCGCCAGGAGCTGCAAGGGACGCTCCCGCGATGAGCGAGGGCACGGCCGCCCCGGACCAGTCCGGCGCTAGCGGGCCACCGGGCGCGCGGAAACGGTCCGCCCGCGCGCGCCCGGTGGCTTCTGTCCCCGGAGTTACCACGAKGGAGTCAGCGTGAGTGACATGGGTGGGCCGCCCGGACCGGTGGTCCGGCCGTACGCCATGACCGGAGGGCGAACCCGGTCGCGTTACGAACTCGCCATCGAGGCGCTCGTCATCACTACCCAGTACGGCGAGGAACGCGCGATCGGCCTCAGCATTGAGCAGCAGTCCATCGCTGCGATGTGCCGTCAGGTCCGGTCCGTGGCGGAGATCGCCGCCGGCCTGCGGGTGCCCCTCGGGGTCGCCAGGGTGCTGGTCGGTGACATGGCGGACGAGGGCTTCGTCCGCGTACACCAGCAGCCGGACCGCGACGAGGCACCGGATCTCGCGTTGCTCGAAAGGGTTCTCAGTGGCCTACGAAAGCTCTGACAACAGAAGGGTCAACTCCTCGGTCGCGACCACCTCGGTCAAGATCGTGGTTGCCGGCGGTTTCGGCGCAGGGAAGACCACTTTTGTGGGCTCTGTATCGGAAATCGTCCCGCTTCGTACTGAAGCGGTCATGACCGAGGCTGGCGCGCACGTCGACGACCTGACTCACCTGGTCGACAAGACCACGACCACGGTGGCGATGGACTTCGGCCGGGTGTCGCTGGACGAGGACCTGATCCTGTATCTGTTCGGAACGCCGGGACAGTACCGGTTCTGGTTCATGTGGGACGACATCGTCCGCGGTGCGATCGGCGCGATCGTGCTCACGGACACCCGCCGGCTCGCGGACTGCTTCGCCGCCGTCGACTACTTCGAGCAGCGCCAGCTGCCGTTCGTCATCGGGTTGAACTGCTTCGACGGGGTGCTGCGGCACTCGATCGAGGACGTGCGTGAGGCGCTGCAGATCGGGCCGTCGGTTCCGATCATCACCTGTGACGCGCGCAACCGCGACTCGACCAAGAGCGCGCTGATCGCGGTCGTCGAGCACACGATGTCCCGGGCCGCCCTGCGCGCCTAGGACGACGACGCCGGCAACACGAAGGGGGAGGGCATCGCGCCCTCCCCCTTCGCGTGCCTTCGTATGCCTGGGCGGCGGCACAGAGCCGCTGAACTGACGAGCACGACGAGAAGCCGTCCTCGGCGAGCTGGTCTTCGCCGAGGACGGCTTTCTCGTGCGTGCGACGGCTTAGGCGTCCTGGTTGAGCTGCCTGAGGCTGCCGGTGTTCGGGATGTTCCCGTTACCAGAGTTGTTGATCTGCTCCAGGTCGAACGTGAACGTGTCCGCGTGCCAGCGCCACTGGCCGCCGTTCAGCGGAAGCGTGGCGACGTTCTGCGGCACGTCCCTGCGGGCGCCGAACTTCACGTCGCCGACGATGGTGCGGGCGGTGAAGTTGTTCTTCAGGACGTCCGCGATCGCCTTCTTGTCGTCGAGGGAGTTCACCTTGGCCAGCGCCTGCGCCGCGACGTCGAACAGCGCGAGCGAGGTGCCGAGCTGCTGCGACCATCCCTGGYCGCTCGCCTTCTGGTACTGGTCGGCGAGCTGCGCCGGCGTCCAGTTGGTCAGGAAGCTGCGGGTCTGGAGGCTGYGTGACCAGAACATCTCGGTGGTCAGCGCGTCCGCGACGGTGCCACCGAGGACCTTCAGGTCGGTGTCGAACAGCACCCCCTTGGAGAGGGTGATGATCCGCGGGAAGAACTTCTGGTCGACGGCGTCCCGCTGGAACTGGATGTAGTCCGCCGCGCGGGGGATGCCGGTGACGATCTGGACGTTCTGGTCCTTGAACCGGTCGATGATGTCGGTGAAGCTCTTGGTGCCCGGCGGGTACAGGTGGTAGTCCGTGGTCCCGACCGCGTCGCCCGCGCTGGCCAGCTCGAGGTTCGTGGCCGCGAGGCTCTGCCGGAACGGCAGGCCCTGGTTCGCGAAGGTCCGGCCGTCGACGTCGTCCGGCCACAGGGCGCCGACCGTGTGGTTGCTCGGGACCTCCGCCTGCCCCCACATCGACGAGAAGGCGCTGAAGTACTCGCCCAGGCCGGCGAAGAAGTGGTAGGTCCAGGTGAACGGCTTGTTGATGTCACCGCCGCGGCCGACRAACCACGACTGCCAGGGCGCCATCGTGGAGATGCACGGGACGCCGTTGACCTCGCACTGGTCGGCGACCGGGTTGACGGTGTCCGAGGTGGCGCCCACCAGGACGATGTCCACCTGGTCGTCGGAGATCAGCTGGCTCGCCGCCTTGGCCGCCCTGGCGAAGGTCGACTGGCTGTCCCGGATGTAGATCTCGACCGGATGGGTGGTGCCGCCGACCGACAGTCCGCCGTTGCTCGTGAAGAAGTTCTTCAGGACGTCGGTCACGAACAGGTCGGCGTCGGCGAAGCTGCTGAGCGCGCCGGACTGGGGCGTCACGAGGCCGATGCGTACGGGCCGGATCTTCGAGGTCGACGAGGAGTCGGAGCCGCTGCAGGCGGCGAGCAGGCCACCCGCCGGCGCGGCGAGGGCGGCCGTGCCCGCGAGCCGCAGCAGCGCGCGCCGGTCGACGAACCGGAAACCCTGGCCACCGGCCACGACGGGCTGCCGCTGCCCGTCAGCGGCGGCGGGCGCGGCGAGGCCGTGGGCGGCGTCGACCACCGTCGTGGGGGAGGTCGTGGGGGAGGAGGCAAGCTGAGGACGGGCCGCGGCGTCGCTGCCGTCGGCTGCCTGAGAGATCGGCCGCTTTTTGCCCGTCAACCGGTCAGACCTGCGCATGGCTTCTGATCCTGCCGCACCCCGGTCTAAACCTGTCGACTGGGTCCATTTCGGTGTGGCTGGAACGGCCCGCCGCCGGTCGAGAGAACTCGCTGCGTAGTGCCGCGTGAGCATGCCGCGCCCGTATCCGACGTTTCGCGCTCTATTGGTGACTCTGAGAATCCACTAGTCGAGGGCGCAGGACATGTTGCCACCCTTGGTGACGTACACGGTGGCCTGAACTCGGGCGCCAGCCGGCCAGACGGCGATGCTGTTGCCGACCTGTCCCTGGAGTGGGCCGCTGGTGAACGCCACGGCGGCGATGACGTTGGACGCGTCATCGAACTTCGGGGTGGCGATCGTGTAGTCGCCCTGCTGTCCGTTCCACTGGTACTTCCCGCTCGTGGGCGGGATGACGAGGGCACCCGCATGGGCGCCTGGAGCGGCTCCCCCGGCCGCCGACGGCCCGGCGGTGCCCGGGGTCGCGCCCGCCGCCGCGGTGGCGCTCGCGGCGGGAGCGGCCGGAGCGGCGCCCGCCACGCAGCTGTAGGTGCCATCGACCAGCGCCTTGCCGGCCTTCGCGTCGGCGTTGGTCCCGGCGGGCGAGAGCGTGGCGCTCGCCGCGGCGCCGCTTGCGCCCGAGCGGCCGCCACCCCCGCGCCCCGCGAGCAGCACGTAGATCCCGAGCGAGACAAGCGCCACGACGACCGCGACCGTGAGGGGACCGAGCCAGCCCTGCCGGAACCACGCCAGCCGGTCGTCCGCCGCGTGGTCGCCGTCCGTGGTGGGCGGCCGCCGCGACGTTCTCTCGGCCTCGCCCAGCTCCAACGCGTCCTCGAGGTCGTCCGCGGCGAAGCGGCGTCCGGCACCGCCCGCCGGCTTTCTCGACTGGGTGGCGCCCCGGCCGGCCAGCCGGCCGCCATCGTCCGAGCCAACGGCTTCCTGGGCGCCCCTGGGCCCGGTGAGCGGGTCGAGGCCCGCCCCGGGGTCGTGCGGCCGCGGCCGTGACCCGTCCTCGCGTTGCCCGGCCCGGCCGCCACCCACGCCGGCCCCGGCCTCGAGGCCCCGCGGCGCTCCCGCCAGACCGGCCGAGCGCCCAGGGTCCGCGGGCGGCTCGTCGGATTCACCGGCGCCGCGCGACTTCCTGCCTGGACTGGTCTCGGGGCCGGTTCTGGAGCTGGTCCTCGACCCGGTCGTCGCGCCGGTCTGGTCCTGCCCACCGCGTGCCCGCCGGCCCGCCGAGCGTTCGGGAGCCCCGGGCGACGCGGCGGGCGTGACCGCCTGCAGGCTCATCGAGTCGGTCATCGGGTTCGGCGTCCTGCGCCGGTCCGCCGGCACACTGCGCATCATGCCGCGCCGCGGCAGGCTGGCAGCCGTCCTGGACAGGACGGAGGTCATCTCGACGGGCGCGGGCCGTCGCGACGCCGTCGACCGCTCGCTGGTCGACGTGCCGTGCCCGTCGGCGCCCCGAGCCTCCCGCGGCGCCGACGAGTCGGCTGGCGAGGTCCCGTCGGCGCGTGCCGTCGGCGGCGCGGGCTGGCGCCCCGTCCCAGCCCGCTCGGGCGCCGGAAGCCCGGGTGTCGGAAGCCCGGGCGCCTCCGCGGGCGTCCGCGGGCCGGTCTCTCCATCGCGGCGGCGGCCTCGCCAACCGCCACCGCGAGTCTGGGAGCCGTCCCGCGCGGACGGCACGGCCTCCGCGCCTGTTCTTCCCCACGGGACCGGCGCGGCCGTCCCCGGTGGCAGCCCGCGGTCCGCGGGCCCGGCGTCGGGACGATGCGTCCCCAGGTTCTGGTGGGCTCCGCTGAGCCCGTCGATCGGCTGCCCGGGGAACGGACCGCCGCCGGCCGGACCGCCGGTGGGCCGGCCGCCGGTGAACGGGCCGCCCGTGGCCGGGCCACCTGGTGCCGCGCCGCCGGGCAGCGGGCCACCAGGGGCCGAGGGGCGGCTGGGCATCGGGCCACTCGGCGCACCGGTCGCCTGCGAAGGACGCCGGGGCAGGCCGAGGAGGTCGCCGGTGCCCAGGGGGTCACGCGGGTCGATGACGGGCCTGCCCGCAGGCGTGCTGGCGGCGAGCTCGGGGGGCGCTGGAGACCGCGCGCCGGCCCGATCGGTGACCGGTGGAGGCGGCGAGCGCCAGCCTGTGCCCGGCGGGCCGTCGGAACTCCTCGCGGTCGCGTCCTGGGGCGGCGTCCTGGTGAACGGCGACCATCCGGTGCCGCCCGTGGGCTCGACCCCCGTGGTGGACCTCGGGTCCGTCTCGGGTACCCGCCAGGGAGACGACGGCGGCGCGGACACCCCGGCGGCGCGGTTGCCCTGCCCACCGCCAGGTGGCTGGCTCTCCCCGGGACGGGTGGGGGTACGCGGACCACCGGGTGCGCTGGCCGGCATACCCGCGCCGGGGAAGCCTGGGCCGCCTCCAGGAAAGCCCGGGCCACCCGGGCCACCCGGGCCGGGCGTTCCGGCCGTGGGCCGAGGGAGGCCCCGCGCCGGGGTGAAGAAGATGTTCGGCGCCCGCTCGTCCCTCGCCGGCGGGGGGCTGGAGCCGCCGTCCGCTCGGGACACGGGAGCCTGCGGGGCGGGAGACACCCGCGCCTGAGGAACGCCGGAGCCGGCCGGGCCACCGACAGCCACCACCCCGGCGCCGGTTCCTGGGCCGGGGGGTCCTGGAGACCTCGGCGCGGGCTCCCAGGGCGAGATGCTCCCCGCGGGTGGGTAGCCACTGCCTGGCGTGCCGGCCGAGCGGGCACGGGCGTCGCCGCCGACCCGGACGGACCCCGAGGTGCTCCCTGGGGCGGCGAAGCCCGGGGTTCCGCCACTGTTGGCGAAGCCCGCGGTTCCCGGCCGATCTCCCGGCGGGTCGGCGAAGCCCCGAGACCCTGGCGGATCGGAGACCGGGTTCCCGCCGGATCGGCGAGGTCCGGGGTCCCAGTCGGACCCGGGGCTCCTGCCCGACTGGCGAAGGCGGTCGGGGAGGTCCGGACGCTGATCGGGAACGTCCGCTGGGACGCCGCCGACGCGGGTGGTCTGAAACGGTCCTATCTGGACGGGACCGCTCGCCGGGCGGGGGCCGGGTGCCGCGGCGGCGGCACCGCTGGTCGGCGTGCCCTCCTGGCCGGTAAGTCGCGCCGACCAGGACGACGGCAACAGCGTCGGTGCCGGTGCGACGGCGGCTGGCCGGGGCAACGGCGAGGCCGCCGGGGAGGGGTAGGCGCTCGGGGAGGGGTGCGGGCTCGGCGACGGGTGTGCGGTCGCGGCCGGTGACTGCGCGGGTGGGAGATACGGCGCGGCGGGGGCCGGCGTTCCGTAGTCCCGCGCCGCGGGGCGCGCCGGGCCCGGCTGGTATCCGGCGGTCGACTCGGGGCGTTGGCTCGATGTCACCGGCGGCGGGACGACGGCCGGTGGGGCCGGCCCGACGTCGATCGCCGTGACCGACAGCCCCGTGTCCCCGCTGACGTAGGAGCTGCTCCAGAGGGAGCCGACCGCGAACGGATCGGGACTCGCGCGCGGATCGGTGGGCGCGGGCGTCCCGCTCCAGCCGGCGCCGGTCTGGGTGGCGCCGGTCTGGGTGGTGGCGGCCGGCGGATGGCCCGCCGCGAGCGGGCGCCACGCGGACTCGGGCGCGCCGGGGACGGTGGCCGTGGCGGCCTGGCCGGTATGGGACGGCGTGGGGTAGGCCGGGGTGGGGTGAGCCGGAGCGGACGGTTCGGGCGCGTTGACCCGCTCGACCGCGAAGAAGTCGTCGCGGCGGGTGGTCACCGGTGCGGCGGGGACGGCGGGCTGCTGCGCGCGCGGAACCCATTGGTGGGAAGCCGCGTCCCAGGCCCAGACGCCGTCATCGCTCAGCAAGCGGCCGTGGTCGTCGGTGGGCAACCCCTGCCCCCCTGCTCAGTGCCACGTCGCGTCTAGCGGCCGTGGAGCGTCAATGTCGTGTCTCTCGACGGCGGAACGTCACGAGTCCCGGCGAAGCCGACCAAAGGTCATCAACCAGTATGACTTGCCGCGTCCAGCGCACGAACCTGACCCACCGGGCGCCGCGCGACCCGGCCCCTACTTGAGCTTGTCGCAGGCCTGTCGGATTTCCTTGATCACCCGCTGGGCGGCGGCCGACTCCACGTCGGCGTTCAGGCGCAGGAACTCGTCCTGGCTGTAGCCGGCCTCGAGCTTGGTCAGGGTGCAGTTGCAGTAGTTCGTCATGCCGTTGTTGCCCCCGACGCAGGTGTCGAGGTAGGTCTTGCGGACCGAGGCGTCGTACTGCCGGCCGGCCGTGGTGGACGAGCCGCCAGTCGCCGCGGGCGAACCGCCGTCGTCGCCGGTCGCCTTCAGCAGCAGGATGACAGCGACCAGCACCACGACCAGCGCCGCCGCGCCGAAGACGAGAACCCGGCCACGGCCCGTCCTGAGCCTGCCGACGAGACCGCCGCCGTTCTCCCGGCCGTCGTCCTCGTCGTCGTCATCGTCGTCATCGAGGACGTCCTCGTCGTGGGCGGAACCGAGCCGCCCGCCGGCCAGGCCCCGCAACCGGTCGCGCGCCCCCCGCCAGCCGGGGCCGTCGCTCGGGTCGTCGTCCTCGTCGCGGTCGTCACGGTCGTCGTCATCGAGCAGGCCGGGGGCGTCACGGTCCAGGTCGCGACCGCGGCCCCGGTCGAGGGTGCGACCCTCCGGGGGAGAGGCGGCGCGCGGGCCGGTGCCTACGCCGGTCTTGGCGAACGACGCCGCGGCGAAACGACCCGAACCTCTCGCGTCGGGGTCGGCCGTGGCTCCCGCCGTCTCAGGGAAGCTGACCTGGGAGGCCTGCCGGGCAGAACCCCGAGCGCCGGTACGCGTCGGGTCCTCCGGCAACGGGCCGGTCGCGTCCGGCCGGCCGGTCACGGGGGTGGTCGGCCGGTTCATCGCCTCGGTGCCGGGGCTGTCGAGCGGGCCGGTCAGCGCCGGGCCGCCTCGGCTCACGCCTGGGCCGGTGCCCGATCCGCCCCGGCTCACGCCTGGGCCGGTGCCCGATCCGCTTCGGCCCGCGCCCGGGCCGGTGCCGGGCGCGCTTCCTCCCGGAACGCCCCGGCCCGCGTCCCGCGCCCAGCTGCCGGTGCCGGAACCCGTGCCGAGCGGGTCGGCACGGCCGAACGGTCCCGTCAGCGGGTCGTCGCGGTCGTAGCCACGGCCCGTGCCGGTGGCGAGCGGGTCGGGCCGGTCGTAGGACCCGGTGCCCAACGGGTCCCTGGCCGGCCAGGAGCGGGACTGGCCGGTCGAGCCCGCGCCGCCACCCGTCGACCCGGGAGACGACGGGCCGCCCGGCTCGTGGCCAGTGGGGGATCCGCCGCGCGTCGGCGCCCCGCCCCTGGCCGGGGCCGGGCCGCCGCGCCAGTCGGCGCCGGTGTCCGGAGAGTGGCTGTCGGCCGGGAAGCCGCCGGCCCTGCCGGGCTGCGGATAGGGGCCCGTGACGGGCGACCAGGTCGCCTCCCGGTCCCTGCTCGTGCGTTCCTCGGAACCGAACAGGGGGAAGCTGCCGGTTCTCGGCTCGTTGTAGGCCTGCTGGCCGCCACCCGGACGCCCGCCGTAGCCGCCGGGATCCGCCGGCGTCGCCGCCCGCCCGCCGGTGCCGGCGGAGCCGTAGCCGGGGGCGCCGCCTCCGCGGGCCGCGGCCGCGGGGCCGCCGGCCCCCGGAACCGCCGCACCGCCCGGCGGGCGAGACGTTGGCTGCCAGGTCTGGGCGCTCTCGTCCCACACGTAGGCGCCGTCGTCGCTGACCCAGCGGCCGTGCTCGTCGAGGCGCATTTGTGATCCTTCGGAGTGGAGACGGACGCTCCAAGGGTGCCACGAGCGGCGCGAGCGCAGATTCGGGGGTATTCCATTGTGAAATTGTGAGCAAGAACACTCCTGGCTCACAAGGCTCACGGGTGCCCCGCGCGGGGCACCCGTGAGCGCGGGCGCTAGCCCGTCACGATTTGGACAATATGACCACAACGGACATCTGGCAAGCGCGGCCGATGCCCTGGCATGTACCGGTCAGCCGATGGGTGGGGAGGCGAGCATGATCTCGGCCTTCTGGAACTCCTTGAGAGTCGCATAGCCGGTGGTGGCCATGGCGGTCCGCAACGCACTGGCCAGGCTGGCCCCGCCCGCGGGCCCGGCCGGGTCCGGGCCGACGAGGATCTGCTCGAGCGTGCCGGCCCGCTCCACCGGCTGCCACCGCCCGCGAGGCAGGTCGGAGTGCAGCACGTCCATCGACCACAGGCCGCCCTGCCCCGGGGCGTCCTCGGCGGCGGCGAGCGCGCCGTCGATCATCACGGCGTCGGCGCCGCAGGCCACGGCCTTCGCGACGTCCCCGCCGGTGCGCAGGTCCCCGTGCGCGATGACGTGGACGTACCGGCCGCCGGACTCGTCCAGGTATCGCATCCGAGCGCCGGCGGCGTCGGCGATCGCGGTCGCGAGCCCCACGCCGATCCCGAGCTCCGCGCGGTTTGCGTCGCCACCACCGGTGCCGACCCCGACGATGACGCCCGCCGCGCCGGTGCGCATGAGGTGCAGCGCGGTGGAGAACGACGCGCAGCCGCCGACCAGCACGGGGATGTCGATGTCGCCGATGAAACGCTTGAGGTTCAGCGGCTCGGTCCGTGTCGACTGATGCTCGGCCGAGACCGCCGGGCCATGGATGACCAGCAGGTCCGCCTKGGCGGCGAGGACGTCACCGAACAGCGCCCGGACCTTCTGCGGCCGCAGCGCGGCCGCCGTGACCAGCCCGGCGTCGCGTACCCGCCCGAGCCGCTCGGCGATCAGCTCGGGCCGGATCGGCGCCTGGTAGAGCTCGCGCAGCCGGCGGGTGGCCGCCTGGGCGGGGAGCTCCGCCAGCTCGGCGATCAGCGGCAGCGGGTCCTCGTGCCGGGTCCACAGCCCCTCGACATGCAGGACCCCGAGGCCGCCAAGCTTGCCCATCGTGATCGCGGTGTCCGGTGAGCTGACCGCGTCGGCGGCCGCCGCGACGATGGGCAGATCGAAGTGGTAGGCGTCCACCTGCCAGGCCAGCGAGACGTCCGCTGGGTCCCGGGTACGCCGCGACGGGACGATGCCGACCGCCGCGAGGTCGTACCCCACCCGGGCGCTCTTGCCAATGCCGATCTCAACCTCAGCCAACGCTGGCTCTCTTTCTGGTTCGCTCCGTCCGGGCACGGCGCTCCGGCCCCTTACTCGCTTCGCTCCCAAGGGACCTCCGCGCCGTGTCCTCCTCCGCGAACGTGCGCTCCGGCGACCTCGCTGCGGCCCGACCCCGGTCGCTTCGCTCCGGGGCCGGGCCTTCGCGAGGCGCGCCTCCGCGCCAGCGTAGTCACCGGTTCTGACCGTGAACGTCGCCAACCTAGGCGCAGGCCGGACCGTCCGGGGCCGGGCCTCCGCGAGGCGCGCCTCCGCGCCCAGCGTGGTCACCGGGTTCTGACCGTGAACGTCGCCAACCTGGGCGCAGGCGGGTCCGTGTGTCTTGGGCGAGCTTCAACCCAGCCCGCCCGACTTACCTGCCGGTGTAGTTGGGCGCCTCGACGGTCATCTGGATGTCGTGGGGATGGCTTTCGATCAGGCCGGYGGACGTGATCCGGATGAGCTGGCCATACTCCTGCAGGTCGTGGACCGTCTGCGCGCCCGCGTAGCCCATCCCGGCGCGCAGCCCGCCGACCAGCTGGTGGGCGACGGCGGCGAGTGACCCCCGGTAGGGCACCTGACCCTCGATGCCCTCGGGAACCAGCTTGTCGTCCGAGAGAACGTCGTCCTGGAAGTAGCGGTCCTTCGAGTAGGAGCGCGCCCCGCCGCGGCTGCGCATCGCGCCGAGCGAGCCCATGCCGCGGTACGCCTTGTACTGCTTGCCGTTGATGAAGATCAGCTCGCCCGGGCTCTCGTCGACGCCGGCAAGCAGACCGCCGAGCATGACGGTGTCCGCGCCGACGGTGATCGCCTTGGCGATGTCGCCGGAGTGCTGCAGACCACCGTCGCCGATCACCGGCACGCCGGCCGCCCGGGCCGCCTGCGCGGCCTCGTAGATGGCGGTGATCTGTGGCACACCGACACCCGCGACGACGCGGGTGGTGCAGATCGAGCCCGGCCCGACCCCGACCTTGACTGCGTCGGCGCCGGCGGCGATCAGCCTTGCCGCTCCGGCGGCCGTGGCCACGTTCCCGGCGATCACGTCCAGCGGGCGGCCGTCCGGACCGGTCGGCAGCTCGGCCTTGATCCGCTGGACCATCTCGGGAACTGCTCGGTGCTGCCCGTGCGCGGTGTCGACGACGAGGAAGTCCACGCCGGCGGCGACCAGCACCTGCGCCCGCTTGAAGGCGTCCTCGCCGACGCCGATCGCGGCGCCGACGACGAGCCGGCCGTCCGCGTCCTTGGTCGCCAGCGGGTAGCGCTCCCGCTTGGTGAAGTCCTTGACGGTGATCAGGCCGCGCAGCCGGCCACGGTCGTCGACGATCGGCAGCTTCTCGATCTTGTGCCGGCGCAGCAGGTCCAGTGCCTCGTCCGCGCTCACGCCGACCGGAGCGGTGATCAGCGGCATCGACGTCATCACCGCCCTGACCGGGCGGGAGTAGTCACGCTCGAAGCGGATGTCGCGGTTGGTGACGATGCCGAGCAGCGTCTCGTCCTCGGCGGTCACCGGCACGCCGGAGATCCGGTAGCGGGCCATCAGCGCGTTCGCCTCCTCGATGGAGGCGTCGGGACCGCAGGTGATCGGCGCGGTGATCATGCCGGATTCCGAGCGCTTGACCATGTCGACCTGCTGCGCCTGGTCCTCGATCGACAGGTTGCGGTGCAGAACGCCGACGCCGCCCTGGCGGGCCATCGCGATCGCCATCCGGTGCTCGGTCACGGTGTCCATCGCCGAGGAGACCAGCGGGATGGCCAGCCGGATGTTGCGCGACAGCCGGGTCGAGGTGTCGACCTCGGCCGGCACGACGTCGGATGCCGCGGGCAGCAGCAGGACGTCGTCGTAGGTGAGACCGAGCATGGCGAGCTTCGGCGCGGGGATGATTCCGGCCTCGCCGCCCGGCGGCCTGACGAGTGCCCTGTCAGCGTCGCCGGCCGGCGGGAGCGAGTCCCGGGCCGTGGCCGGCGCGGCCGAGGCCGCGATCGGGGTCGGGGTGGCGACGGGAGCGTCCATGGCACCTTCCGTTCTGGTTACGCCGACCAGCGGCGGGGAGCCGCCCCCGCATAGACATCATGGCCCCCCGTAGGGCGCTATACGCCAGGTAAGCAGGCAAGGCCACAGGGTTCCGTGTGGCCTACCCCTCGCCTGCCAGGGATGCGGCGTTACCTAGCGGCAACAACGTGGGGAGTGTCACCCATGCCCGCGGCCGACAGCCCGGGCCGATCCGCGCTCACCGTGGCCCGACCGCCGGAGCGCGTTCGGCCCTCGAGATCACGTCGGGATCACGCCTCCGACGCTTCGGACGCCTCGCAGACGCCGTCGGCGTAGCCGCGGGCGTAGTCCCAGGAGACGTAGCAGCTCGGGTCTGGGGCGAACGCCGGCTCGTGCACCCGAGTACGCCCCTCGTTGAGGAGCTGGCGCAGGTTCCCGGTCAGCAGGTCCCAGTCGAAGAAGTGCGGCTCCTCGCAGCCCTCGCAGTCCACCACCAGGCCGCGGTATCCCCGCGGCTCCAGCAGCGTCCTGAACACGTCCAGGTCGCCGAGCTCGGCGAGGACTTCCTCCCGCTCGTGCAGCGACAGCGGCTCGAGCAGGTCGACGTCCTCGACCGGGTCCAGCCGGGAGAGCTCGGAAGCGGGATCCTCCGGGTCGCCCGCGAACGGGTCGATGGGCTCGTCGCTCACGCCGCCCACGCTACGCCCCGATCTCCGGCCTGGGCGGGGCCGCGGGCCGCGACGACCGGCGGGTGGCCGGCCGGTTCGCGCGGGATGTGCCCTGATCTGGGAAAACTCCGGCCTGGCTCGCCGGTTGGGTGAGTCGGTGGGGGGTAGCGACAGGACCGTTGCTTTCGGAGGCGCCTTCTGGGCCTGGCGACGCCGAGAGGGGCTGTCGCCTACGGGCTTCCTTGTTCCGAGCGCGCCGCGCGGCCGTGGTCGCGCGGCGCGCGGCCGCGACGCGCGGCACCGCCGGGGGGTGAATTTCCAAGATCGATCAGAGGGGTGAGCCGGCCTACGGTGTGCGGGCGGCGCGCGTCGCCGCCCGGGGCGAGCGCGTACCCGCGTGTGCCTTCGGCTCGTCGCAAAGGGGGGGCTCAGGCCGATGACCGACGTCCGACGTCTACCAGGTCCCGGAGCGGAAAAGTGGGAGTGGCAGCTGCACGGCGCCTGTCGGGGTGAGAGCACCGAGCTGTTCTTTCATCCCGAGGGGGAACGCGGCCCGGCGCGGGCCGCCCGCGAGGCGGCGGCGAAGGCCATCTGTGCCCGCTGCTGCGTCGTCAAGGAGTGCGGTGAACACGCGCTGTCCGCCCGCGAACCTTACGGAGTCTGGGGTGGAATGAGTGAATCGGAGCGCGAGGCGATCCTGACCGGCCGCACCCGCCGCCGGGCCGCCTCCCCGCTCATCGATGGGGGGGTTCCCGCCGGATCCGCTTCGCCGATCCGGGAGGTAGTGGACCGAGGAGGACCGGGTACCCGCCAGGCCCCGGTCCCGGCCGGTTCCGCGGCTGGCTCGATGGCCCACCAGGCGCCCATCGTCGCCTAGGCGGAGGCGCGAAGCGCTCCGACCGTGGGGCGCTTCGCGCCTGGCCGCGGGGTGGCGGGCGGCACGTGACCGGGCGGCCCAGCGGTCGTGCTCCGATGGTCGATGGTCGATGGTCCGACAGCGGATGGTCCGACAGCCGAGTAGTTCCGCCAGATGCCGACATCGCCGCCGCGCCGGCTGGCTCACCCGCGACGGGTGCCGGGGGCGGCCGGCCACCGCGAGTCTGGCGACGTGGTAACGGAGCGGCTATGCTTCCGTCCCTTTGCCAGGCGGAGCTGCCGCCAGCGCGGGTCAGCCACGAGGACCGGCCACGAAGATCGGGCAGCGGAGGCCAGGAAGAGCAAGGCCAGGAAGAGCAAGGCCAGGCAACGAAAAGAGCCCGACCGGTCCCACCGGTCGGGCTCCTTCGTTGGTGCGAGGGCTAGAAGCCGGGGCCGTGGCTGTGCCCGTGCCCGTGCCCGTGACCATGCCCGCCGGCGGCGGCGACGGGCTCGGCCGGCTTCTCCACGACCAGCGCCTCCGTGGTCAGCAGCAGCGCCGTGATCGACGCCGCGTTGGCCACGGCCGAGCGGGTGACCTTGACCGGGTCGATGACGCCGTCCGCGATCAGGTCGCCGTAGGTCTTCGTCGCCGCGTTGAAGCCGTGGTTGACCGGCAGCTCGGCGACCTTGTAGACGACGACCGGGCCATCCAGACCGGCGTTGCGCGCGATCCAGTGGAGCGGCGAGGACAGCGCTGTGCGCACCAGGTTGACTCCGGTGCGCTCGTCGCCGGTCCTGCCCAGGCCACCGTCGAGCACCGTGGCGGCCTGCACCAGGGCGGAGCCGCCACCGGCGACCACGCCCTCGTCGATCGCGGCCTTGGTGGCCGAGACCGCGTCCTCCAGGCGGTGCTTCTTCTCCTTGAGCTCGACCTCGGTGGCCGCGCCGACCCGGATGATCGCGACGCCGCCGGCGAGCTTCGCCAGCCGCTCCTGCAGCTTCTCCTTGTCCCAGTCGGAGTCGCTGGCCTCGATCTCCTGGCGGATCTGCTTGACCCGCGCGACGACCGACTCGCTGTCGCCCGCGCCGTCGACGAGGGTGGTGCTGTCCTTGTCGATGACGGCCCGGCGGATGCGGCCCAGGTCCTCCAGCGTCACGGCCTCCAGCTTCAGGCCGACCTCCTCGGCGACGACCTGGCCGCCGGTGAGCACGGCCACGTCCTGCAGCATCGCCTTGCGACGGTCGCCGAAGCCGGGCGCCTTGACGGCGACGACCTGGAAGGTCTTGCGCACCGAGTTGACGACCAGAGTCGAGAGCGCCTCGCCCTCGATGTCCTCGGCGATGATCAGCAGCGGCTTGCGGGCCTGCACCACGAGCTCGAGCACCGGGAGCAGGTCGTTCAGGGAGCCGATCTTGCCGGGGTGCAGCAGGACGTAGGCGTCCTCGAGGACCGCCTCCATCCGCTCCGGGTCGGTGACGAAGTACGGGGAGATGTAGCCCTTGTCGAACTGCATCCCCTCGGTGAGCTCGAGCTCCAGACCCATGGTCTGGCTCTCCTCGATGGTGATGACACCATCTTTGCCGATCTTGTCGATCGCCTCGGCGATCAGCTCACCCACCTGGGTGTCCTGCGCCGAGATGGCGGCGACCTGCGCGATCGTCTCCTTCGAGTTGACCTCGATCGCCGAGTCGAGCAGCGCCTTCGTGACGGCCTCGACGGCCGCCTCGATGCCGACCTTCAGCGACACCGGCGCCGCGCCGGCGGTGACCGCCTTGATGCCCTGACGGACCATGGCCTGCGCCAGCACCGTCGCCGTCGTCGTACCGTCGCCGGCGACGTCGTTGGTCTTGGTCGCGACCTCCTTGACGAGCTGCGCGCCAAGGTTCTGGTACGGGTCGGTGAGCTCCACCTCGCGGGCGATCGTCACGCCGTCGTTGGTGATCGTGGGCGCGCCGTAGGACTTGTCGAGGACGACGTTGCGACCGCGCGGGCCGAGCGTCACCTTCACCGCGTCGGCCAGGGTGTTCACCCCGTGCTCGAGCGCATGGCGCGCGTCCTCGCGAAAACTGAGGATCTTACTCATCTGATTGGGGGTCCTCCCGCTGCCGTTCCCGGCACAACGCCGAGGGGGTGCGCCCCGAAGGATCGCGTCACGTGTCTTCCCGCCACATTGGATCTCCGGTCACGCCGGCTGGCGGGGGTTCCAGGGGGTCGCCCCCCTGGGCAGACATTGCGCGGGAGCTCGGGAAGGCGGCCAACGGCCGCCGAACAGAGTGATCCCGATCGTGGCACACCCCCGCTCGACTACTTCTCGATGACCGCGAGCACGTCGCGGGCGGAGAGGACCAGGTACTCCTCACCGGCGTACTTGACCTCGGTGCCGCCGTACTTGCTGTAGAGCACCACGTCGCCGACCTTCACGTCGAGCGGGACGCGCTTGCCGTCCTCGAACCGGCCGGGACCGACCGCGAGGACCGTGCCCTCCTGGGGCTTCTCCTTGGCCGTGTCCGGGATGACGATGCCCGAGGCGGTGGTCGTCTCAGCGTCTGACGGCTGGACGACGATGCGGTCCTCGAGCGGCTTGATGGCAACCTTGGTGGCGGTCGTCACGATCGACCTCCCCTTCCTGCGCTGGATGAGAGAGCGACCCTGGCGGCCTGCCGTCGCGGGTGAACAGGCGCCTCTGTCGCTGGCACTCTCACGTGCCGAGTGCCAACTTAGCATCAGTGTCGCACTCGTCAACCGACCCGGTCGTATATGTAGCGTCAGGCGTTGTCCCCGTGCCTGTACGGGGTGGGAGCGAATGTCCGTGGTCGCGGAGCGCCCGGCCGGTTCCCCGATCGAAGGGGTCCGTCTGTTTGCCGGGTTCCTAGGACTCCGGCGGGCAGGTCCGCGCGGGCGGCGGGGCCTGGTGGGTCGGCGGCTCGTAGGGCCAGGCGACCGGGCCGTCGAGGCCGGCGAGGGCGACGGCGATCCCGTGGGCGACGTCCCCGTTGAACGGGAGCGCGTGGTGGCCGAGGCCGGGGATCGTCACGTTGCGCGCGGCGAGATCGGGATGGCTCAGCGCCGCCGACTCCGGGCGTACCACCGAATCCAGGCCGCCGCCGATCGCGAGGAAGCGGGTGCGGCAGCCCGGCGCGGGCTGGGCGAGCTCCGCCAGCAGCGGTGAACCGGGCCGCAGCGACGCGACCAGCCGGTACGGGACGGCCCGGGGCACCAGGTGGGCGAGCCTCGTGCCGCTGTGCGGCGTGCCGAGCGTGACCAGCGTGTGGACCTGCTCGTCGCCGCGGAGCCGCTGCACGTAGTACCGGGCCACCACCCCGCCGAGCGAGTGGGCCACGATGTGGACCTGCTGGTAGCCGGTCCGGGAAAGGATGTCGGCGACGGCGGCCTCGAGCGTGGCGGCCGCCTGCGGGACACCTGTCGCGTACAGCGGCAGATTGATCGTCTCGACGTGACTGAACCCGCGTCGGCGCAGCGTGCGCTGCAGCCGAGCGAAGATCGACCTGTTGTCGACCAGCCCGTGCACCAGCAGGATCGGCATGCCGGCGGCGGCCGGGTGGCCGACCAGCAGGCCACGCTGCAGCGGGCCGAGCCTGGCCAGGCTGTACCGGTCCGCCACGGGGACCCGGCCCGCGCGGACGCCGGCCGGGTAGAAGGCCGCGTGCGTCGCGATGCACGCGGCCTCGGTGACGAGACCGCGTACGGCGGCTGGGGTCGCGCCGATGCGGCGCGTCAGCACCCGGCCGACGCCAAGCGGGGCCGTCGCCACGTCGCGGGTGTACCGGCCGGCGGCCGTGCCGAGCTGGCGCAGCCACGGTCGGGTGCCCTCGCGGCCTTCTAGGGGAAGCTCGGTGTCCGGTCGCACGGCAGCCAGCCCAAAGGTGCCGGCCCGCGGGAGAAGCGAGGCCGGAAGCGGGTGATCATGATCCGTAAGTCGGGTAGTCGGGAAGGAGGGGACAGTGACGTTACAGGTGGCCGGGTAGTGCTGTCGACCACTTCCTCCACCGGGTGGACAGGCGAACGCCCTGGTCAAGGGTGGTGAGCCGGGCGAGCGTCGTGGCGATGGCACCGGCGACGGCGGCCGGGGCCCCCGAGGGGAGGACCTCGTCGGCGAAGCCCAGCCGGAGCAGGTCGATGGGTCGCAGGCCACCCAGGTCGGCGGCTCGCTCGGCCGGAATGCGCAGCGTGGCCGCCGCGCCCTCCGGCGAGAGCGCGGTCAGGTAGCTGTCCGGTGTCATCAGCACGGCGTCGGCGCAGGCGGCCGCGAGCGCGCCGCCGGAGCCGCCCTCGCCGACGATGACCGACACGGTCGGGCTCGGACAGCGCAGCACCGCCTCCATCGCGGAGCCGATCGCCGCCGCGACGCCGTCGGCCTCGGCCTGCGCGCTCGGGTCGGCCCCCGGGGTGTCGACGAACAGGACCAGCGGCAACCGAAGCTTGCCCGCGAGCCGAGCCGCCCGCGCGAGCAGCCGGTAGCCGCCCGGCCCGGGGGCACCCCCCGGCTCGGCCGCCACGGCCACCGCCACGATGCCCAGCGCCCCCGAGCTCGGGGGCGTCGAGCTCGGGGGCGTCGAGCCGGCGAGCAGGCCGAGCCGCGCCCGCACGGCGGGATCACCGCCCGCCAGCTCGACCCCGTGCGCCGTCACGGCGTCGAGCGCCGCGCCGCCGCTCGTCCGGCCCGCCGCCCGGGCGGCGAGCACCTGGGCCCAGCCGCGCACCTCGTCGGCTGCCACGTTCTCGTCCTCCGGCGCTGGGCTGTCTCCCAGCGTCTGGATGGCGCCGGCTGCCGTGGGCGTGCCGGCCGCCGCGGTGAGGGCGGCCGCGAGCCAGGCCTGGATGGCATCCGGTTCGACGACTGCGTCGACCAGGCCGGCCCGCCAGGCGGCCTCGGCGGTGTGGCTGTCGGCACCGGGCGCCGTGCCGGTCACGGCGGCGACGACCCGCGGGCCGGCGAAGCCGACCGTCGCCCCGGCCACCGCGCAGCGCAGGTCAGCCCTGGAGGCGATCGTCACCCACACGCCACCGGTGGTCGGATGGTCGACCACGGCCACATGCGCCACGCCGGCCTCGTCGAGGCCGGCGGCGGCGAGCGTCGCCCTCGGCAGCCCGACCAGTCCGGCGACCCCCTCCTGCAAGCGCGTGCCACCGCTGCGCAGGAAGGACAACAACGGCCGGCGGGTGACGGCGGCGTGCTCGGCCGCCGCGGCGAACGCGGCGGCGTCGACCTCGCCGAAGCTCCCGCCATACACGCTGAACTCCCAGGCCACGACCACGCAGTCGACGCCGGCCACCGGGCCCTCGCCCCACCAGACCGCCTGGGTAGCGGCGTAGCCGGGCCAGCACAGACGGTTGGGTGCCGGATCGCTGCGTGGGCAGCGCGTCACGCTGGCGAGCAGCCGCGCGCGCCAGTCGGCGTCCGCGGACGGGGGCGGCGGAGTGGTTTCGGCGGGGGTGCCAGGGAGCTCCTGCCCAGGCGGGCGGGATGGGCCTGTCGGCGACGCGGCGCGATCGGGCATGTCCGCATCGTCGGACCGACCGAGGCGCCATGTCGTCGCGCGGAGCGGAATGTCACTGCGCGCACCGTCCTTTGGTGGGTGATGGCCGCGCCGCCCTGGTTCTGGCCGACCGCGGCCGGCCAGAACCAGGACCTGCCCGTCCTGGCGCCGTCGGTGCGGTGGACGGCGGAGCGTAACGCCGTGACCCCACCTCCGTGGTGATCTGCGTGTGTGGGCGTGCGGAGGGGTGTGCATACTGTCCGGAGTCGCAATATGCCGATAGCGTCCGGATGCCTACTTCGGCCCGGGCCGTCCGGCTGGTGGAAAACGGTCCAGCCAGCCGGTCGCCGGGCCCCTGCCCTGGCCGCCGGCGCCGTCGGCGTTCGGCGGCGGACATCGGCCGGAGGCCGGCCCGCGAGGCGGTCGGCGCAGCTGGTCCGACGGGGCGCCACACGCCGCCGCGGCTCCGTCAGTGCGAGGGGGGCCATGCTCACACCGCTCACGGACGACGATCCCATCGCCATCGGTCCGTACCGGCTGCAGAACCGGATCGGTGAGGGCGGCATGGGCACCGTCTACCTCGCGTTCACCGACCGGCGGCACCCGGTCGCGGTGAAGGTCGCCTCCGCCGAGCTGTCGGAGGACGTGGAGTTCCGCCGCCGCTTCCAGCGGGAGGTCAGGGCCGCACAGCGGGTCCACGGCGGCGCGGTCGCGGCGGTGCTCGACGCCGACACCACCGCCGAACGGCCGTGGATGGTCACCGAGTACGTGGAGGGCACCAGCCTGGCCGACGCGGTCCGCCAGCGCGGGCCACTGGCGGAGCAACTGGTCCGTGGTCTCGCCGCCGGTCTCGCCGACGCGCTGGTGGCGATTCACGAGGTGGGTGTCGTTCACCGCGACCTCAAGCCGTCGAACATCCTGCTCGCGTGGGACGGGCCCAAGGTCATCGACTTCGGGATCGCGCAACTGGACGGCAACGCGACGCTGACCCGGTCCGGCCACGTCGTCGGGACGCTCGCCTGGATGGCTCCCGAGCAGATGCGTGGCGAGCAGGCCGGCCCCGCGGCCGACATCTTCTCCTGGGGCTGCTGCGTCGCCTACGCAGCGGCCGGCCGGCATCCCTTCCACGCCGAGCGGGCCGAGGCGCTGGCGTTCCGCATCCAGCGCGACCCACCGGACCTGGAGCATCTGCCCGACTATCTGTTCGACACCGTCGTGCCGGCGCTGGAGAAGGAGCCGCGGCTGCGCCCGTCGGCCGCGGCGCTGCTGGCCGCGCTCAGCGGCCAGCCGGTGCGCAGCAGTAGCGACGCGCACCGCGCGACCGAAACGGTGCTGGAACGCGACTGGACCGGTCAGTTACCCAGCGTCGACGCGCGGCGCGRCCTGGCTGGGCACCAGGACCAGGGCGGCTGGGCATCCTCGCCGTTGCCGGTGCCCGTCTCGCCGCCGGTGTCCTTTCCCTCGCCGGCGTCCTTCCCCCCGCCAGTACGAGCTCTGCCGTCCGCCCCGCCCTTGCCGCCCGGGCCCGTCCAGCCGTTGGACGGAAGCCAAGGGGACTGGCGACCCCAGCCGGACCACCGGTATGGCCCGCCCTCCTCATATCCGGAGCCTCCTCAGCTGGAGTCGGGATATTCCGCGGGTCCCTATGCCAGGACCCCGTACCCAGACGCCTCAAGTCCAGGATTTGCGCACCCCGGACCCGCGTATCGCGCGCCCGCGCTCCCCGAACCCGCGCGGGCCGAGGCTCGACACGCGGATCCCGCGTACGCGGACCCCGAGCACTCGTACGCGCAGCCGTCGGCCAGGAAGCCGCCTCCCCCGGAAGCCACCTACGCGGACCATGTCGACCATGTGGACCCCAGGCTGGCGTCCCCGCCAACCCGGCGGGCACCGGACGGGGACTGGCGATCGGCGCGTGCCGGCTCGCTGGGCGTGCCACCGCCGGCGGGCGCGTTCCGCCCGGCGCCGTTGCCGCCGGCATCGTCGCCACCGCCGGTCGGCGCGCCACCGGCCGAGATCGGCCCGGCGGCGGTCAACCGTCCGCCGGGCGCGTCGACCGGCCGGCCGGCGGGGGGCGGCCGGGCCAGGCGCCGCCAGCCCAGTCCCGGGTGGAACATCCCGGCGGTGCTCTCGGCGCTGCTTGCCGTCCTGTGGCTGTTCGGGGTCGGCAGCGCCGCCGGCGTGTACCTCGGCTACCGGGCCCGGGCCGCTGCCCGGGGCGGCCCGCGGCCAGGAGACCGGCTGGCGGTGGTGGGCATCGTGCTCGGCTGGCCCGGCCTCGTGGCGGCGCTGCTCTACCTGGGATATGTCGCGGGCCACGGCTGAGTCCGGGCGGCGCCTGGCCCACCGGTGGCACGCTCCTCACACATCACACCGTGTGAGATCGGACATATGCGTTGGCCGGAGCCGGCGGGCCGTCGGCCGATGCCTGTGGCCGCAGGTAGCCGTCCCCGCCGCCGCGGGCACCCCGCCGGCAGCCGCGCGGGGGGTTTTGTACGGTTCTGCCGCGCGCATACGGGCGGCATCGGCCCTGGCATCGGCGCTTCGGACCGTCGACAGGCGGCCCTGGGCGGCCCAGAGTCGAGCCGGACCGTGTAGCACGGCTCACGCACGGCGCCGCGGCGTCATCCGGCTGGCGCGGAGTCATTTGTGGGCCTCGCCGCGCAGGCGCGCGTCACGGCGGGTGCGTCAGTAGGCTCGCATCCGTTCCGTGCATCCCCTGACCGACCGCACCCGACTGGACGGACCGTGGATCTCTTCGAATACCAGGCGAAGGCGCTCTTCGCCGAGCATGGCGTCCCGGTGCCCACCGGTAAGACCGCCACAACCCCCGACGAGGCCCGCGCGATCGCCGCGGAGCTGGGCGGCAAGGTCGTCGTGAAGGCCCAGGTCAAGACCGGTGGCCGCGGCAAGGCCGGCGGGGTCAAGGTCGCCGACGGGCCGGAGGACGCGTACGAGAAGGCGACCGCCATTCTCGGCATGGACATCAAGGGCCACACCGTGCACTCGGTACTGGTGGAGCAGGCCAGCAACATCGCGGAGGAGTACTACGCGTCGTTCCTGCTGGACCGCGCGAACCGCACCTTCCTGGCGATGGCCTCGCGCGAGGGCGGCATGGAGATCGAGGAGGTCGCGGCCACCAACCCCGAGGCCCTCGCTCGGATCCACCTCGACCCGCTGACCGGCGTCGACCTCGCGAAGGCCCGCGAGATCGCCGTCGCCGCCAAGCTCCCGGAGGCCGCCCTCGAGGGCGCCGCCGAGCTGCTCGTCAAGCTGTGGGAGACGTTCGTCAAGGCGGACGCCACCCTGGTCGAGGTCAACCCGCTCATCCTCACCGGTGACGGCCGGGTGATCGCGCTCGACGGCAAGGTGAGCCTGGACGAGAACGCCGACTTCCGTCACCCGGAGAACGAGGCGCTCGTCGACGTCTCCGCGGTCGACCCGCTGGAGCAGAAGGCCAAGGAAAAGGGCCTCAACTACGTCAAGCTGACCGGCTCGGTCGGCATCATCGGCAACGGCGCGGGCCTGGTCATGTCGACCCTCGACGTCGTCACCTACGCCGGCGAGGAGTTCGGCGGGCAGCGCCCGGCGAACTTCCTCGACATCGGCGGCGGCGCCTCGGCCGAGGTCATGGCGAACGGTCTGTCGATCATTCTGTCGGACCCGTCCGTCAAGAGCGTCTTCGTCAACATCTTCGGCGGCATCACCGCCTGCGACGCGGTCGCCAACGGCATCGTCAAGGCGCTGGAGCTGGTCGGCGAGGTGACCACCCCACTGGTGGTCCGCCTCGACGGCAACAACGCCGAAGAGGGCCGGCGGATCCTCGCCGAGGCCAACCTCGCGGTCGTCAAGCCCGTGGACACCATGGACGGCGCGGCGAAGCTCGCCGCCGAGCTCGCCGCCGCTGCGGCCTGACAATTACCCGGCAGGCCTCCGGGGCGCGCCGAGAAATCGACCGCGCCCCCCACGGCCTGGGTGAAAGGAACCGCTCGCAATGGCCATCTGGCTCGACGAGAACAGCCGGATCGTGGTGCAGGGCATCACCGGCTCCGAAGGCAGCAAGCACGCGAAGCGCATGGCGGCGTCCGGCGCCCAGATCGTCGCCGGCGTGAACGCACGCAAGGCCGGTCAGTCCCAGGACGGCGTGCCGGTGTTCGCGTCCGTCACCGAGGCGATCGAGAAGACCGGGGCGAACGTCTCCGTCATCTTCGTCCCGCCGAAGTTCACCAAGGACGCCGCGATCGAGGCCGTCGACGCGGAGATCCCGCTCGCCGTCGTCATCACCGAGGGCGTCCCGGTGCACGACACCACCGAGTTCTTCGCCTACGCCCAGGGCAAGGGCAAGACCCGCATCATCGGCCCGAACTGCCCGGGCATCATCAGCCCCGGCAAGTCGAACGCCGGCATCATCCCGGCCACCATCACCCCGCCGGGACGCATCGGCCTGGTCAGCAAGAGTGGCACGCTGACCTACCAGATGATGTACGAGCTGCGCGACTTCGGCTTTTCGACCGGCGTCGGCATCGGTGGTGACCCGGTCATCGGGACCATTCACATCGACGCCCTCGACGCCTTCGAGGCCGACCCCGAGACCGACGCGATCGTGATGATCGGTGAGATCGGTGGCGACGCCGAGGAGCGGGCCGCCGCGCACATCGAGGCCCACATCACCAAGCCGGTCGTCGGCTACGTCGCGGGCTTCACCGCGCCGGAGGGCAAGACGATGGGGCACGCCGGCGCGATCGTCTCCGGTTCGTCCGGAACCGCGCAGGCGAAGAAGGAAGCGCTGGAGAAGGCCGGTGTGCGGGTCGGCAAGACGCCGTCGGAGACCGCGCGTCTGATGGCCGACATCATGCGTTCGCTGTAGGGCAGTACTGGTACGAAGTGGGCCACCCGGCCGCGGCGGTTGCCCGGCCGGGTGGCCCACGCTCGTCTGGCAGCCTGGCCGGCGCGTCGGGGCCGGCAGGCGCGCGGACGCCGGCATGGGGAGAATGCGTTAGGACTTTTCGGCGGCGCTTGGTGAACTAGGGTCCGGCGCTTGGGCATTCCGGACGAAGTKGGGTTGGTCCCGATGGTGAAGATCGCTGGTCGCGACGTCGCCACCAGTGACGTCGGCATCGTGGCCGGTGGTGTGGTCGTGCTGATCTCCAGCTTCCTGCCGTGGATGGGGATCGACTGGTTTTACTACCGGGGCAGCATGCACATGGGCTGGGGCAGCGGCCCGCTCGCCGTGTTCGCGATCGTGCTCTCGTTCGCCGCCGCGGGCTTGGTGGCCGCCCGAATGGTCGCCAACCTGAGGCTGCCCGCGATCGGCCCGGTAGGCCCAGCGCTGCTCACTGTGATCCTGGGCGCCGTCGCGACGCTGTTCATCCTCATCCGGCTGGTCACGGTCCACCCCTGGGACTCGCGCTTCGGCCTGTACTTCGGCCTGATCGGGGCCGCCGCGCTGACCGCCTTCAGCGTCGTCGGGCTGCTTGCCAGCGGCGAGCAGATCCCCGGCCGTGGGCCGGCGTCCGGCGCGCCCTGGGGTCAGCGGCAGCCTCCCTACGGGCAGCAGGCGTACGGCCAGCCCTATGGGCAGCCGTACGGGCCCTCGGGCGCGACGCCTTACGGGCAGCAGCCGGCCGCGGGCTACGGCCAGCCGACTCCGGCTCCTGGCTACGGCCAGCCGCAGCCGACCCCCGCGCCGGGCTATGGCCAGCCGACGCCCGCGCCGTATGGACAGCCGCCCCAGACGCCAGCTCCGGGTTACGGCCAGCCGCCGGCGCCGTACGGCCAGGCCCCGGCATCCGGGTATGACCCGTCGCAGCCGCCGTCGCAGCCGCCGTCGCAGCCGCCGTCGCAGCCTGGCACCCCTTACGGCCAGCAGCCCGGCTAGGCCCGGCCGGCACCAGCCGAAGACGACTGAGTAGCGAAGACGACTGAGTAGCGAAAACTGCGCGCCGAAGAGGTCGGCCCGGCGGCGCTGATCAAGAGGATCTAGCCGTTCGAGCGCGACGCTCCTGCCGTGTGGCGATATCTGCTGGATCAGCCCATTTCCGGCTTTGCCCCGGCGTGTTGGCCCGGTGTGGCGGCGCGCGCGTGCGAGCGTCGTCCCCGTGGCCCACCCTGTCGCCTCCCGCGGTGCCGCGGCGCTCCGGCTGACCCGGCTGACCCGGCTCGCGCACGCGTTCGGCGTCGCGCTGCCGGGACCGGCCGTGGCCTGCGCGGCCGGGCTGGTCGCCGTGCAGCTGCTGGTGCTGATCGTCTGGGGAGCCGACACCAGGTCGAGTGCCGGTGCCGGCGCCGCGCTGCGGGTGGGCGCCGACCTGTGGTTGCTCGCGCACGGCGCGACCCTGCGGCTCCCGGACGGCGATATCCGCGTCCTTCCGCTCGGGCTGGCCGCGTTGCCCGTCCTGCTCGCCGCCTCGTCCGGCTACCGGCTGGCCGCCACCCGGGCCGGCGGGGCCATGGCGCGCCCGCTGCGGGAGGTCAACGTCGCCGCCGGCCTGCCGGGGCGGATCGGCTCCCGACTGCGTTCCCGGATCCCCGGCCAGGCCGGCCTCGTGCCGCCACCACCGGCCGGCGGTGGCGGCGGTGGCGGCGGCCAGCCGGGAGTGACCCGACGTCGGGTCCGGCCGCGCCGGGTGCTCCTGGACATCGCGGCGGTCGTGTTCGCGCAGACCGCGCTGGTCTGCGTGGTCTGCTTCGCGGCGTCGAGCCCGGCCGCGCGGCCGGTGCCCGGCTCGGCGGCCCTGGGCGCCGCCGGGCTGTCGGCCCTGGGCGCGACCATCGGCGTCCTGGCCGGCTCCCGCCGACTGGGCGCGGCCTGGCGGCGGATCCCCACGATGCTGCGGGTGCCGCTGGCCGGCGGCCTCGCGGCGACGGCGGCGCTCGTGGCCGTTGGCGCGCTGGGCCTGTGCGTGCTGCTGGTGGTCCGGGCGGGCAGCGTGTCCGGCGCGGCCAGTGGGCTGGATCCGGGTCTGGTCGGGGGCTTCGGGCTGTTCGCGATCCAGCTCGTCCTGCTGCCCAATCTGGCCGTCTGGGCGTGCTGCTACGCGCTTGGCACAGGATTCGCCGCCGGGCCGACGGTCACCGTGACCCCGACGTCCGCCGCGCCGGCCACCCTGCCGGACCTGCCGGTGCTGCGGCTGCTGCCCTCGGACGCGCTTCCCGGCTGGGCCTGGCTGGTGCTCGCGGTGGCRCCGCTCGCGGCCGGGACGGCGCTCGCGCTGTCGGTGCGTCGGGCCACTCCCGGCGCGACCMTGGTCGGCCGCCTCGGGGTCGTGCTGGCCGGCGCGGCCGCCTGCGCGCTCCTGGTCGGGCTGCTCGCGGCGCTCTCTGGCGGCGGTATAGGCACCCAGGCGGCGGCCACGTTCGGGCCGGCGCCTGGCTGGGCGATCCTCGCGGCGCTGATGGAGGTCGGGATGGCCGGCGCGCTGGTGACCAGCGTCGCCGAGCTCGTCCATCGCCGCCCCTAGGCCGGGTCCGACGGCCTCGGGCCGTCCGGTGCGGGGCCTCGCGGGCCGTGTTCCTGAGCGGGCCGCGAGTGTCATAGCTGGTGGCTACGGTGTGATCGTCCGGGCGGTCGCCCGGAGGAGCCAGCCGTCCGCCGAGCCGCGGGAGCTCGCCGCCGCCGGCCAACGAGCAGGCGGCGCGGTCGCCCCACGATGCCCGCCTGGAGTCCGGGAGGCCGTCATCGCACCCACCGCGGCACAGATTCGTGCCCAGTCGACCGATCTGCGCGCCCTGGGCTGGTCATATCGGCGGATCGCCGCGCACTGGCAGCTGGCCCATGGGCTGGGTGCCCGGCTCGCGTTCCGGCTGGCGCACGGCTGGACACAGGAGGATGCCGCCCGCCGCTGGAACGAGCGGTGGCCGGCCTCCCCCAAGACCGGTAAGTCCTTCAGCTACTGGGAGACCTGGCCCGCGTCCGGTGGCCGCGCGCCGTCGCCGCTCGCGTTGGCCCGGCTCGCCGAGCTGTACCTGTGCCGCCCCGGCGACCTGGTGGACGGCCTCGACTACGGCGTCCTCGACCCGGGCCTGGACGCGGGCGGCGGGCGAGACGGCCATGGCCCGCGCGACCACCCCGGCCAGGGCCGCCTCAGCCAGGGCCACGCCGGCCGGGGCCGCCTGGCCCGTGACGGCCGCGGCGGCTGGCCCGGTTCGCCAGCCGGCCCGCCTGACCCGGACTTCGAGCTCGACCTGGGCCTCGCCTTCGGCCAGCAGTTCTGGCACCCCACCGACGCGTTGTGCGGGTAACGCGGATGGCGGCGTCCGGAGGGGGCAAGTCAGTACAGTCGGGGGTCGAGTCACCACCTCGGGCCCAGGCTGGCGGACTGGTCAGCAGCGGGCCCGACTCCAACCCCGACCATGCCAGGAAAGGCGCGCGGCGCCCGAGTCGCCGGACCCAGGCCGACAGCGGCCGTGGAGCCGGCTCGCGGCGCCCGCCGTCAGCCCGGCCCTCTTGTCTGCCCCCGACAGGGCCGACCGCCGCCAGGCGCCCCCGATCCGTGACCGCGTCGAGAGGGCGTGAAACGCCCGATGGCGGGGCGCCCGGCGCCCCGCCCCTGCTGCTTCGGAGAGCCCTGTGCCTGCCCGCTTGGTCGTTCTCGCGTCGGGAACCGGCACCACCCTGCAGGCGGTCATGGATGCCTGCCAGGACCCGGCCTATGGCGCCCAGGTCGTCGCGGTCGGCACGGACCGGGCGGGCACCGGCGCCGAGCGCCGTGCCCTGGCCGCCGGCCTGCCGGTGTTCACCGTCCGGCTGGAGGACCACCCCGACCGGGACGCGTTCAACGCCGCGACGGCGGACCGGATCGCGGTCGAGTGCCCCGACCTGTTGGTGCTCGCCGGGTATATGAAGATTCTCGACAAGCAGGTCATCGGGCGGTTCCGCACGGTCAATACCCATCCGTCGCTGTTGCCGTCGTTCCCCGGCGCGCACGCGATCCGCGACGCCATCGCGCACGGGGTGAAGGTCAGCGGGGTCACCGTGCACTGGGTGGACGAGGGGGTCGACACCGGGCCGATCATCGCCCAGGCGGCCGTGGACGTCCTGCCGGATGACACCGAGGACATCCTGCGCACGCGGATCCAGGCAGTCGAACGCGGGCTGTATGTCACCACGATCGGCGAGATCGCGCGTGGGCGGCCGACGGCGGCCGCCGCCCGCTAGCCGGGGCCGTCGGCCGCCCACATGGGGGCGCGACGGCTTCGGTTGGCGTTGGACTGCGTGGAATGCATGGTCGACAAGGAGGAACTATGACGAGGCCGCAGGATCTGACGACGACGGTCCTAGCCGAGGCCGACGGCCCGGCGGCGGAGTCCTCGGACGCCGATGCCGCGCTGCGCGCCGAGGTGGTCGCCACCGGGCGCCGGCGGCTGCGCCGGGCGCTGGTCAGCGTCTACGACAAGTCGGGGCTGGGTGACCTCGCCGAGGCGTTTCAGGCCGCCGGGGTGGAGGTCGTGTCGACGGGCTCCACGGCCGAGGTACTCGCCAGGCACGGCCTCGCCGTCACCCCGGTGAGCACGCTGACGGGTTTCCCGGAGGTGCTTGGTGGCCGGGTGAAGACGCTGCATCCCCGGGTCCACGCGGGCCTGCTGGCCGACCTGCGCCAGGTGGAGCACGCCGAGGCGCTGGCCGAGCTCGACATCGAGCCGTTCGACCTGGTCGTCGTCAACCTGTACCCCTTCCGGGAGACGGTGGCGGCCGGCGGGACCGAGGACGAGGCGGTCGAGCAGATCGACATCGGCGGGCCGGCGATGATCAGGGCGGCGGCGAAGAACCACGCGTCGGTCGCGGTCGTCGTCGAGCCGGACGACTACCCGGCCCTGATCGAGGCGGTCCGGGGCGCTGGCTTCGACCTCGCCGCGCGCCGCCGGCTCGCCGCCAGGGCCTTCGCCCACACCGCCGGCTACGACGCGGCCGTCGCGTCCTGGTTCGCGAGCGTCGTCGCCCCGGACGAGACCGCGAGCCAGACCGGCTGGCCGGACGTGCTGACGGCCCAGTGGCGGCGCTCGGACGTGCTGCGCTACGGCGAGAACCCGCACCAGCGAGCCGCCCTCTACGTCGCCACCGACGACCGGACCCCGGGGCTGGCGACGGCGAGGCAGCTGCACGGCAAGCAGATGTCCTACAACAACTACACCGACACCGACGCGGCCCGCCGCGCCGTCTACGACTTCGCCGAGCCGACCGTCGCGATCATCAAACACGCCAACCCGTGCGGGATCGCCATCGCGGACGACATCGCCGAGGCCCACCGCAAGGCGCACGCCTGCGACCCGGTGTCGGCCTTCGGCGGTGTGATCGCGACCAACCGACCGGTCACCGTCGAGCTCGCCGACCAGATCGCGGAGATCTTCACCGAGGTCGTCGTCGCGCCGGGTTACGAGCCGGGAGCCGTGGACATCCTGTCCCGCAAGCCGTCGATCCGCGTACTGGAGTGCGCGCCGCCGCCGCACCAGCGCGGCGTCGAGCTGCGCCAGGTGACCGGCGGGCTGCTGCTGCAGTCCCGCGACGCGCTGGACGCGGCCGGGGACGAGCCGTCGGCCTGGACGCTGGAGGCCGGCGCGCCGGCGGACGAGGCGACGCTCGCCGACCTGCGGTTCGCCTGGCGGGCGGTCCGCGCCGTGAAGTCGAACGCGATCCTGATCGCCGCCGGCGGGGCGACCGTCGGGGCTGGCATGGGTCAGGTGAACCGGGTGGACGCGGCCCGGCTCGCGGTCACCCGCGCCGGGGACCGCGCGAAGGGTGCCGTCGCCGCGAGCGACGCGTTCTTCCCGTTCCCCGACGGTTTCCAGGTGCTGGTCGACGCCGGGGTGCGGGCCGTGGTCGAGCCGGGTGGATCGGTCCGCGACGAGCTCGTGGTCGAGGCCGCGCGGGAGGCGGGCGTGACCCTGTACTTCACCGGCGTGCGGCACTTCGCGCACTGACCCCTGGGGCGCACTGACCCCTGGGGGCGCTGGCCCCTGGGGGCGCTGGCCCTGGGGGCGCGCTGACCCACGAACGGGTCACGGGCGCACGGCTGGATCATCGGCGAGGTGGGTCCCGGCGGAAGGACGAGCGGCCGGTGGGGAAGAACCTCACCGGCCCGCGCCGGGCCCGCCTCGTCGGTTCCGCCCACCGCCACCACCGCCGTCACGCCGGCCGGCGCGACGTTCACGCCTCGTGCGCGCGTCATGAGGCAGTGCGCGATCGTCCCCCGTCCCCCCGTTCGAGCCAGGGGGCCTGGGGGTCGCGCCTTGCTGGTCTTTGGCGCCGGCCGGCGGAGGCTCCCGCTCCCGGCCTGGTTCCGCGTGGGGTTCTCCTGGACTGGCCGCCGGGTCCGCAAGAGGGCGCGGGGTGCCCGGCGGCCGGTCGAGGAGAAGGTGGCGGTCGGCGCCAGAGCTTCAGACGCTCGTCGACTCCGCGGCCGTCGTGCCCCGCCGCGCCGCCGGGCTCGTGGCACCCGTCGTCGTGGTGGTGGCGCCGGCGGCCGGGGTGGTGCTGCCGCTGGCGGCGGCGCTGGCCTGGCCGCCGGGCACGTCGCTGTTCGGCACGTAACGCTGCGAGACCCAGTCGAGCGCCTCGCGCCACGAGGCGCCGTAGAGAACGGAGATTCGATCCGCGGTCTGGCGCGCCAGCGCCTGGACGAACACGCGGTCGTCGCTGTCGAGATGCCGGGCGTCCCCGAAGGTCTCCCACGCCCGGAACATCAGCTCCTGAAGCTTCTTGCTGTGTGGCGACTCGTCTGCCACGTCACGCTCCTCCTGCTGTGGGACCTGACGGGGCAGTCTGCCCTAGTCCGGGTGAGCGCCGCGCGGTGGGGGTGCTTAAGGGGCAAAGGAGGCGCGACAATGTCCTTTCTTCGCGCCTCCGGCGGCGCCGTCCGCAGAGGCCCTACGCGGGTGGGTGTGCCCGGTAGTGGCCTCCCTCTTTACACTGCGGGCGTGGCCGGACTGGGCGTGACGCGAGRCCGGCGGCCGGCGCCGCCCGCCGCGCCTCATTCGGCGGCCGGTGGTTCCGCCCCGCGGCCCGGCTCGCGAGCCCAGGCGAAGGCGCTGCGGGCAGCGGAGCGCCGAAGCCGGTCGCCCTGGTTCGTGCGGCAGCTCGTGCTGACCGCGGCGCTGGCCGGCGTGACGCTCAGCCTGGTCATGGTCGTGCAGCAGCGGTGGCGGCAGGGCCTGTTCGGTCTCGGCGCCGTGCTGCTGGTGATGACGCTGGCGCGCCTGGTCCTGCCCACGCGCAGTGTCGGGATGCTCGCGGTGCGGGGTCGGCTGTTCGACGCCGCCACACTACTGATCATGGGCTGTGCTGTGATTGGCCTCACCCTGTTGGTCCCGATCCCCCCTCCGTAAGGGCCACCCCGTCGGTCGCCGTCACGAAGTGTCAGCCCAGCTCGAAGCGAGCGGGACTACCGTTAGGTAGCCAGACGCACCAGACGCGAAGCGGAGTAGCGGTGACAGAGTCAGCAATCATCTATACGTTCACCGACGAGGCGCCAGCCCTGGCGACGTACTCGTTCCTCCCGGTGATCCAGGCTTATGCCGCTACTGCTGGTGTCCCCGTCGAAAGTCGTGACATCTCCCTGGCCGGTCGGATCATCGCGACGTTTCCGGACTACCTCGACGAGTCCCAGCGCATCGGCGACGCGTTGGCCGAGCTCGGTGAGCTGGCCCTGCGGCCCGAGGCGAACATCATCAAGCTGCCGAACATCTCGGCGTCGATCCCGCAGCTGAAGGCGGCGGTCGCCGAGCTGCGGGGCAAGGGCTACGCCCTGCCGGACTACCCGGACGACCCGAAGACCGACGAGGAGCGCGACGTACGCGCCCGCTACGACAAGATCAAGGGCAGCGCGGTCAACCCGGTGCTGCGCGAGGGCAACTCCGACCGACGAGCTCCCGCCTCGGTCAAGAACTACGCGCGCACCCACCCGCACAAGATGGGTGCCTGGAGTGCCGACTCGAAGACCAACGTCGCGACCATGGGTCACGACGACTTCGCCAGCACCGAGAAGTCGGCCGTCATCGACTCGGACGGCGCGCTGCGCATCGAGCTGGTCGGCGCGGACGGCGTCACGACCGTGCTGAAGGAGACCGTCAAGGTCCTCGCCGGTGAGGTCGTCGACACCGCCGTGCTGCACGTCGGACCGCTGCGCGCCTTCGTCACCGAGCAGATAGCCCGCGCCAAGGCCGAGGACGTGCTGTTCTCCGTGCACCTGAAGGCCACGATGATGAAGGTCTCGGACCCGATCATCTTCGGCCACGTCGTGCGCGCGTTCTTCCCGAAGACGTTCGCCGCCTACGGCGACACGCTCGCGGCCGCCGGCCTGAACCCGAACGACGGCCTCGGCGGCATCTTCGGCGGCCTCGCCGCGCTGCCCGACGGCGAGGCGATCAAGGCCTCGTTCGACGCCGAGCTGGCCGAGGGCCCGGCGCTCGCGATGGTCGACTCCGACCGGGGCATCACCAACCTGCACGTGCCGAGCGATGTCATCGTCGACGCCTCGATGCCGGCGATGATCCGCACGTCCGGTCACATGTGGGGCCCGGACGGCAAGGAGGCCGACACGCTGGCGGTGCTGCCGGACAGCAGCTACGCCGGCGTCTACCAGGTCGTGCTCGACGACTGCCGGGCGAACGGTGCCTACGACCCCGCCACGATGGGATCAGTGCCGAACGTCGGCCTCATGGCCCAGAAGGCCGAGGAGTACGGCAGCCACGACAAGACCTTCGAGATCCCGGCGGACGGCACCGTACGGACCGTCGACCTGTCGGGTGCCGTGATCCTGGAGCAGCCGGTCTCCAAGGGCGACATCTTCCGGATGTGCCAGGTCAAGGACGCCCCAATCCAGGACTGGGTGAAGCTCGCCGTCGCTCGCGCCCGTGCCACCGGCGACCCGGCCGTGTTCTGGCTCAACGAGGACCGCGCACACGACGCCCAGCTGATCAAGAAGGTTCGGGCCTACCTGCCGGAGCACGACACCGAGGGCCTGACCATCGAGATCCTGTCGCCGGTCAAGGCGACCGCCTACTCGCTCGAGCGGATCCGCCGCGGCCTCGACACGATCTCGGTCACCGGCAACGTGCTGCGGGACTACCTGACCGACCTGTTCCCGATCCTGGAGCTGGGCACCAGCGCCAAGATGCTCTCGGTCGTCCCGCTGATGGCCGGCGGTGGCCTGTTCGAGACCGGTGCCGGCGGCTCGGCGCCCAAGCACGTCCAGCAGCTGGTCAAGGAGAACTACCTGCGCTGGGACAGCCTGGGCGAGTTCCTGGCCCTTGCCGTCAGCTTCGAGCAGTTCTCGAACGTCACCGGCAACGCCCGGGCCAAGGTGCTTGGCGAGACGCTCGACCGGGCGACCGGCACGTTCCTGGACGAGAACAAGTCGCCGGCCCGGCGCGTCGGCGGGATCGACAACCGTGGCAGCCACTTCTACCTGGCGCTCTACTGGGCCCAGGAGCTCGCCGCGCAGACCGCGGACGCGGAGCTGGCCGCCGCCTTCGCGAGCTTCGCGAAGACGCTGGCCGAGCAGGAGACGACGATCGCCGCCGAGCTGCTCGCCGTGCAGGGCTCGCCGGCCGAGATCGGCGGCTACTACCAGCCGGACCCGGCCAAGGCCACCGCGGTCATGCGTCCGTCGGTGACCTTCAACGAGACCCTCGCGGCACTGACCGTCTGACGGTCAGCTAACGGTCGACACGCCGGCCGCTCCCGCCCCGGCCCGGGGCAGGGGCGGCCGACGCCGTCTCCGGGGCATCGCCCCCCTGGCCGGCGCCGGCCCCGTCGCGGCCGGCCCCCTCGCGGCTGACGCCGCGGCCCGGGTGGCGGCGCGGAACGACCCGACGGAAGCGATCAGCGACCCAGCGTCGATTGTCCTGCTCGGGCTCGGCATCGTCGGGCCCGCCGTGCTGGCTGGGCCTCCCGCCGTTGCCGGCGGGTTCCGCCCGCTCGGGCTGGCGGTCGCCGCTGGTTTCCTCCCGTTCCTCGTCGGCCTCCTGGCCCTCCTGGCCCTCCTGGGCGTCAGCGGCGCCTTGCGCGCCGGCGCCGTCCGCCTGGCCGGCGCCACCTGCCTGGTTGTCGCCATCCTCCTGGCCCGAGTCACCTGGCTGGCCCGAGTCACCTGGCTGGGCCGCGTCGGCGCGCCGGCCGGCGGTGCCGGACGGGCGGATGTCCGAGTTGCCGGGGGCGGTGACCGCCCACGCCGCGACGAAGAGTATCCAGCGCATCAGGATGTTGATCCAGATGAGCAGACCGACGATGACGGCGAACGTGCCGTACACCGGGTTGCCGGTCGTCTTGCCGACCAGCCAGGTGCCGACCAGCTTGAACGCCTCGAGACCGACCGCGCCAAGCAGCGCCGCCCGCACCACCGCCCGCCGGTTCGTCTCCTTCGGCAGCCGCCAGAACAGGTACAGAAAGACCAGCGTGTCGGCGATCAACGCGAGCAGGAAGCCCAGCAGCCCGGCCAGCCAGGCCGCCGCGGAGCTGCCTTCCAGGCCTGTCACCCGCAGTAGCACCCCGTTGGCCAAGGTCGCGACGCTGGTGAGCGCCAGCGACACGATGAGCAGCAGGCCCAGGCCGGCGAGGACGCTGACATCGCGCAGCCGCCGGGTGATCAGGTTGCCCGCGTCGGTGCTCTGGTGCCACATCAGCCGGATCGCGTCGCGCAGCGCGGAGACGCACGCCACGCCGGCGAGCACCAGACCGACGAGACCGATGAGCCCGACACCGATCTTCGCCGAGCCGAGGCTGGACACGTTCAGCTTGTCGGCGAGCCCTGGCAGGTAGCCGTTGATCTGCTTGACGATCTCCTGCTTGACGTCGGGATTCACGGCGACGACGAAGCCGATGACGGCGTATATCAACGCGATGATCGGAAAGAATGACAGGAAGGCGAAGTAGGTGACGCCGGCGGCCAGCCGATCGCCACCGTCGGACGTGTATCGGCCATAGGCGCGGATCGCATGGTCCAACAGCGGGATCCGCCGGCGTGTCGTCGAGACACCGCCGGACACCCCGCGCCAGGTCGCGCCGAACGCCCCGCGGATGTCTGTCACGCAGCGTGCATACCCCTACGGCGCCGATGCGCAACATTCCCTAGGCCACATAAACAGGCTCAGGGGCACCTTGGTCTGGTCGGGTGTGCGTAGTCCGACGGTGGGGTGCTCGGCCCGCGGTGCCTCAGCCTGGCCGTGCTTCGGCGAGGACGGCGTCGGAGAAGGGCGGCCACGCGTCGAGGGCCCAGTGGCCGAAATCGCGGTCGGTCAGGCAGACGCAGGCGACGCCGGCGACCGGGTCCACCCACAGGAACGTGCCCGAGCGGCCGAAGTGGCCGAACGTGGCCGGCGAGCTCGTCGTCCCGGTCCAGTGCGGCGTCTTGCGGCCGCGCAGCTCGAAACCGAGCCCCCAGTCGTTCGGCCGCTGCATCCCGAAGCCGGGCAGCACCCCGTCCAGTCCAGGGAAGGCGACCGCCGTCGCCGTGGCGAACGTCTCGGCCGCGAGCAGCGCCGGCGACAGCAGCTCGGCGGCGAACGCGGCGACGTCGTCGACCGTCGACCAGATCCCATAGGCGGGCGAGGACTCCAGCACGGACGACGTCATCCGGAGCGGCGCGAACACCGCCTCGTCCAGATAGGGGGCGAACCCGATGCCGGTGGCGGCCTCCAACGCCCGCCCAAGCTCCTCGAAACCGGTATTGGAGTAGATCCGGCGGGTGCCCGGGCGGGCGAGCACCCCCGTCCCGGAGAACGCGAGACCAGACGCATGGGCGAGCAGGTGAGCGACGGTGGAGCCCTCCGGGCCGGCCGGGTCGTCGAGAGCGAAGGCGCCTTCCTCGACGGCGACCAGCGCCGCATAGGCGGACAGCGGCTTCGACACGGACGCCAGCCGGAAGCGGGCCGTTACGTCGCCGACCTCGGCCACCCGGCGCACCGACCCGTCGGCGCCGCGCGCGAGCACCGCCGCCGCGACCTGGGGGACGGGCCAGTCGGCAACCTGCTTGAGCGCCTCCACGATCCGCACTCTATGGACAGGACGCGCCAGGGGGTTGGAGTCGGGCGGGCAGCCGGCCTCGGCTGTTTCGGGGATCACAGGGCAGCCTCGTGGCCGGGCACCGGGAGCTCCGGGTCGGAGCACCGGCTGCCAGACTGGGCTGATGCGCCGCGTTCGTGCCCACCGCGGTGCCGTGACGGCCCGTTCGACCGCCGTCGTGGTCCCGGCCTCCGCCGGGACCGTCGTCGCGGCGTCCGTCCCGACCGTGCCAACCGTGCCCGTCTCCTCAGTCGCCCCAGCCGCCGTCCCGACCGCTAGGACCGCCCGATGAGCGCCGCAGCCGCCACGACGCCCGACCAGTCCGTACCCCACGCCTCCCCGCGCCGTCCGGCCGAATCCGCCGAGGCGCCGGCGGTGCCGGTCGGCGACCTGGCGGAGCTGCGCGGGCGCCTCGTCGACGTGCTGGTCGTCGGCGGCGGCCCCGCCGGGGCGGCCGCGGCGCTGGCGGCGCTGCGCCACCGCCCGGACGCCACCGTGGTGATCGCCGACCTGGCCGCCTTCCCGCGTGACAAGACCTGCGGCGACGGCATCGCGCCGCACGGGCTGGACGTGCTGCGCGAGCTGGGGGTGCCCGACGCGGCCGCCGGCTTCCGGTCGGTCGACCGATTGCGCCTGCGCACCCCCGGCGGCGCCGAGGTCGCCACCCCGTCGAGGCGGGCCGCCCATGTCATCCCGCGGAAGGTGTTCGACGCCCGGCTCGTCGCGGCCGCCGCCGCTCGCGGCGCGCGCGTCGTCCGCCACCGGGTCCGTGAGATCGCGGTCACGACCGTCGACGGCGCGCCTGCCGTCGTCGTCGACGGTGGGGCGCTGGCCGCCCGCGTGCTCGTCGGCGCCGACGGCGCGAACTCGGTGGTGCGCCGGGCGCTCGGCATCGAGATGAACCCGCCGGACTCGCTGGCGATCGCGGTCAGGGCCTACGCGGACGCACCCAAGGCCGACGTGCCGCCCGAGCAGTACATCGAGATGACCGACGAGGGCTGGCCGGCCTATGCCTGGTCGTTCCCGATCGGTGACGGGCGGGCGAACATCGGTTTCGGGATGCTGCGTTCTCAGCTGGACGTGCAGACCGCCCGAATCGACCCGGGCGCAGGCCGTGGCGCCAGCCTTGGCGCCGGTGGCGTCGCGGCTGGCGGCGCGGCCACGTCGGGCCGGGCGGTGCTGCACGGGACGCTCGCGAAGATCCTGCCCGAGCAGCCGGCCTATCCCGGCACGCTGCGCGCGCACCATCTGCCGATGTCGACCTGGCGGCCCCGCCAGCCCGACGGCCAGGTCCTGCTCGTCGGCGACGCGGCGTCGCTGGTCAACCCGCTGACCGGCGAGGGGATCTACTACGCGCTGCTGTCCGGCTCGCTCGCCGGCGACGCGGCGATGCGGGCCGTCCTCGACGGTCGGCCGGCCAGTGTGGGGGCCGCCTACCGGCGCGCGCTCGCCGGCGAGCTCGGCCGTCATCTGCGGCACACAGCGCTGCTCGCGGGCCTGGCCGGCCGGCACCGCGTGCTCATGGACGCGGCCGTGCGTTCCGCGAGCCGGCGTACCGAGCTCTACGACACCCTTGTGGAGATCGGCCTGGGCCGGGGCACCATTCCAACGGCCTCGCTCACCCGGTTGGCCGCTCGACGGCTGCTTCCCCACCGCGCGGCCACGCCTGGTTCTGTCTGAGACCACTCGGACTGAGACCGCTCGGGCCTAACCTCCCGAAGGGGCCGAAATCCGCCCGAGAACTGGCGGGCGACGTCGGCTAGAGGACCAATATCACGGTGGCCCCGGGTGGGGAGGCCGGCGCGCGGCCGTTATCCTTGACAAAGACCTGTCGGATCCTCTAGCGAGGACGACCGCGAGGAGGTGGCCGCTGTGAGTTCTAGCGGGTGCTCTAGTTACGGCCACCTCCACCCGACGCTCGACGAAGGGTACGCGGCGTAGCAGCAGCCAGGGCCGGTCAGCCATGACGAGGCCCGGCTCCCGTTCTTCTCCGGGTGCGACCTGCTCGCGCCCGACGCCGCACGCCCCAGCAACGTCCAGCGTCCTGCCTGGGTGGGGTTGGCCGACCAGATGACAGTTCGGCCCGGACCGCCACCGTGCGGCCTGCTCTCGACGTGCGCGCCCGACCGGCTTCGGCCGGTGGTTCKGTGCGCGGAACGGGGACCCCTATGAGCATCACGACCACGGCCAACCGCGTCGTGTCCCGCCGAGCGGCGGAGCGTCTTGACATTCCGGTGGCCAGCCGCGTGACGCTGCTGCCGCGACCGGTCAACCGCGAGGCGTTCAGTCGCGGCGCCGAGCGCATCGCCCGCTACCTCGGGACCGGGCGCTATCTGGCCATCCAGACGGTGATCGTGATCGTGTGGATCGCGCTCAACATCGCGATCCCGCTCATGCGCTGGGACCCGTACCCCTTCATCCTGCTGAATCTCGCCTTCTCCACCCAGGCGGCGTACGCGGCCCCGCTCATCCTGCTGGCGCAGAACCGCCAGGACGACCGGGACCGGGCGGGGCTCGCCGAGGACCGCGCGGCGGCGCTGCGGGCCAGGGAGGACACCGAGTTCCTCGCCCGGGAGGTCGCGTCGCTGCGGCTGGCGCAGAGCGACGCGGCGACTCGTCAGTACCTGCGGGGCGAGCTCGCCCACCAGCTCGACGACCTGCGTGAGGACCTGCGTGGCCTGGTCCTCGACGCGGTGCGTGCCACCCTGTCCGCGTCCGAGACCGTTCCGGCCGGTGCGGGGGCGCCCGGCAAGCTGGACGCCGGGCTCGAGCCGGCTGACACCGTGTCGACCGGGACGCAGGGGCGTCGCGGCGGACGCGGCGGTGACCGGTCCACGGGTGGCCGTGGCGGTGGCCGCCGCGCGAGCGGCGAGCGGCACCGGGCGGCGCCCGGTGCTCCGGCCGCCGCCGCCATGAGGGTGTCGCGCTCGAGCGGTCGCGGACCCGGCGGTGAACCGTTCGGTAATGCCGACCACGGTGGGTGACCCGGGGCGGATCGAGTTCGCGACGACACCGCCCCCCTTGTCTCGTTGTGGTGATCCCATCACGTAACGTAACAGCGTGAATGTTGCCAGCGCTCCCCATCACCTTCGGTGAGCGTGCGTCCGATCGCCAACGCGGCGGTCGCGGTCGTCTCCTTGCTGTTGGCGGTACTGGTGCCCGTGGTGCTGGGGCTCGCGGTACCGGGACTCCTGGTGCTCGGGAGTGGCCCCGCCGCCGCGGCGTCCCTGACCGGACCCCCGAGCGCGGCGGCGCCACCGGAAACCGGTCAGCCCAGGGCCGCGAGTCCGCTGCCGGCGGGTCTCGCCGCCGCGAGCTGGCTCGTCGCCGACGCCGGCACCGGGGAGATTTTGGCGGCCAGCGGCGCGCRCGTGCGCGACCTGCCCGCCAGCACGATGAAGATCCTCACCGCGCTCGTCGTGCTGCCGGCGCTCTCGCCCGACCTGATGGTCACGGTGGGCAAGGACGCCGCCGAGGTCGACGGCACCAAGGTCGGGCTCGTTCCCGGCCAGCGCTACCTGGTCCGCGACCTGGCCACGGCGATGATGATCGCCAGCGGCAACGACGCCACGCTCGCTCTGGTCGACGCCGCCGGCGGCCGCGAGGCCGTGCTGGCCAGGATGAACGCGCTGGCCGCCGCGCTCGGCGCGACCGACACCGTCGCCATGGACCCGACCGGCCTCGACGCGCCGGGGCAGCTCACCTCGGTGCGTGACCTCGCCGTCCTGGGGCGGGCCGCGATCGCGGAGCCCGCCGTGAGCCGGTACCTCACCATCCCGCGCGCGTCGCTGCCCACCCGCGACGGCGGCCGCTTCGAGATCCAGAACCACAACCTGCTGCTCGGCACCTACGAGGGCACCCTCGGCGTGAAGAACGGATACACGGTCGCCGCCGACGCGACCTACGTCGGGGCCGTCCGCCGGGGCGGGCGGACCCTCGTCGTGGCGCTGCTGCGGACCGCGCCGAACTACGCCACCGACGCCCGCGCCCTGCTCGACTGGGGCTTCGCGAACGACGGTCTGGTCGATCCCGTCGGCGAGCTGCCCCCGGCTCGGGCCGTGGGCGCCCGCCCGGGTGCCGACCGCGCCCGGGCCGCCGGCGCGCCTGGCGGCACCGGGCGCGAGGACGCCGGGCAGCGGACCGACGGGGACGGGTACACCGCGCCAGCGGGCGCGGGCCGGGAGCCGCCGGCCGCCGGCAGTCCCGACGAGGGGCACACGGCCGGCGGGGGGGTCGGCTGGGTCACCTGGATGGCGCTTGGCCTGACCGTCCTCGCCAGCGTCCTCACGGCGCTCACCCGTCGCCGCCGGGCCCGGGCCCGGCCGCACCCGTCCCGTGCCCGCCGGCCTCGCCACCTGGCCCATCCGCGTGGTGCCCGCCACCGGCAGGCCCAGCACTGGCACGCCCCGCAGGACCGGCACCGTCCGGCGGGCCGGCAGCCGACGCCGCGCCAACGTCCGCCCGTCGAGACGAACGACGGCTCGGTCACCCGCCGGCGCCGGGAACCGGACGCCCGTCCCTGAGCGATGACGGCTGGCCGCCCCGCCGGCCCGGCCTGGCGGCTGCGAAGGTGGAGGCGTGACTCTGTCGAAGCGTGCGTCCTGGTTCCTGGTCGCGGTGGGTGTGTGGTCGTGGGTGATCTGGCCGACCTTCCTGCGCAACATCTGGAAGGACGACCGTTCCTGGCACGACGGCCCAACCGGTTTCTTTCTGGTCCATCTCGTTCTGACGATCGTGTCCCTCGCCGTCGGGACCGCCGTCGGCTGGCTCGGCGTCCGCGGTCTGCGCGGCTCCACCCGCGCCGCCGTCGACACAGCCGCCGTCGACACAGCCGCCGTCGACGCGGCCGCGCTCGACGCGGCCGCCCTCGACGTCAGTCGTGGGCGGCTGTCCGGGCGGTGAGCAGGCCGGCATAGCCGAGCATGCCCAGACCTGCCAGGACGTCGATCCCGCGCACCGCCCGCGGCGACAGCCGCCGGCGGGTCAGTGCGGTCACCCCGGCCAGCAGGCTCACCGAGGTCAGGCTGCCGAGGCCGATGCCCACCACCAGGGCGATCGCCCCGCTCGTCGTGGCCGTGGCCCCGGCCACCGACGCTCCCGCGAACAGCGCCGCCCACGACGCGATCGTCAGCGGGTTCGACGCGGTGGCGCCCAACGCGGTCACGAACGCCCGCCGCGGCGCGGCGACCTCCAGCTCCGTCTCGCCGCCGGCGCGGACCCGCAGCGCGCTCCACACCGTGCGCAGCCCGAGCACGGCGAGCACACCCGCCCCGCACAGCCCCAGCACGGTCCGCAGGCTGGTGATGGTCAGCACGGGAGCGGCCCCGGCCGCGCCCGCGGCGGCGTAGAGCAGGTCCATCGTGGCGATTCCCGCGCCGATGGCCAGCCCGGTCGTGAAACCGCTGCGCAACGTGGACCGGATCAGGAACAACGACATCGGCCCGATCTGCGCCGCGACCAGCAGCCCCAGCGCCAGCCCGACAAGCAATGCGTGCATGCCGTCATACCCTGGCCGCCGTTCCCAGCGGTGTCGAAGCGATTTCCGCCGGCCCGCCGGGCTGGCGGCCGCCCGGTCAACCCCTGTACGCACAGGACCCGCGGGCGGCCGGCGGTGAGCTGTCGCACGCATGCGATAGACAGGGCCGGGACGGGCGAGGTGATGACGATGCCAGCACAGGCGGATGCCGCGGCGGGCACGGAGCCGGGCACAGCGGTGAGTACGGACGCCGCCCCGGCCGCGGAGATGTTGTCGGTCGGTCCTGAGGCGGCCGGGGTTCCTGCTCGGTCGGCGCGGGCGGTCGGGGAGGTCCGTTCCTCGGGCGGGCGGGAGCGGGCCGAGGAACTGCTGCGGCAGCTCGCCGGCCCGCACGCCCGGCTGCGCGCGGACCAGTGGCAGGCGATCGACGCGCTGGTGAACGGGCGCCAGCGGGTGCTGCTGGTTCAGCGCACCGGATGGGGCAAGTCCGCCGTGTACTTCCTCGCGACCGCGCTGCTGCGGGAACGGGGCGCCGCCGCCTCCCACGGCTCCGCGCCGACCGCCACGCCCGCCGAGCCGGTGCCCGACGAGCCCTGGCCGGACGAGCCGGCGGACCCGGACGACTTCTACGGGGACGGCGGTTACGACAGCGCGTACGACGAGGCCGGGCCGGCCGACTACGACGAGAGCTCCGTTCCGCCGGTGCCGGACGATCTGGCAGCGGGCTGGGCCGCCGGCGAGCTCGGCGCGGCCCGGCGGCCGGCGTGGGCCGCGGCCGCGCGCGACCACGCCCCCAAGGGGGCCACGGGAAGCATGCCGGGACAGCCGCGTGCCGCCTCCGGCCGGGTTGGGCCCACCGTCATCGTCTCGCCGCTGCTCGCGCTGATCCGCAACCAGGCCCAGGCCGCGGCGCGGCTGGGCATCCGAGCCGGTGAGATCCACTCCGGCAACGTGACCGAGTGGGACGAGGTGTACGCGGCGCTGCGCGCCGGCGAGCTCGATGTCCTGCTCGTCGGGCCCGAGCGGCTCAACAACCCGTCGTTCCGGGAGGACTACCTGCCCGAGCTCGCCGCCACCACCGGCCTGCTCGTGATCGACGAGGCGCACTGCATCTCCGACTGGGGCCACGACTTCCGTCCCGACTACCGCCGGCTGCGCACGCTCATCGCGGGCCTCGGCGCCGGCGTGCCGGTCCTCGCGACGACCGCGACGGCGAACAGCAGGGTCGTCGACGACGTCGCCGAGCAGCTCGGCGGCACCGCGGGGCGAGGCGGGGCCGCCGCCGACGGCGGGGGCGATCGGGCGGGGGAGGCCGAGACGCTGGTGCTGCGGGGCTCGCTGGACCGGGAGAGCCTGCGGCTGGCCGTCGTCGAGCTGCCGTCGGCCGAGGCCCGGTTCGGCTGGCTCGCCGAGCACCTCGACCGGCTGCCCGGCTCCGGGATCGTCTACACGCTCACCAAGCCGGCCGCCGAGGAGCTGACCGTCTTCCTGCGCGCGCGGGGCTTTGCYGTCGCCGTCTATCACGGTGGCACCGAGGCGGCCGAGCGCATCGCGGCGGAGGAGGACCTCCTCGCCAATCGGGTGAAGGCGCTGGTCGCGACCTCGGCGCTCGGGATGGGGTTCGACAAGCCCGATCTCGGTTTCGTCGTCCACGTCGGCGCGCCGAGCTCGCCGATCAGTTATTACCAGCAGATCGGCCGGGCCGGCCGCGCCGTCGAGAAGGCGGAGGTCGTGCTCCTGCCGGCCGCCGAGGACCGCGACATCTGGAAGTACTTCGCCGACACCTCCTTCCCGCCGGAGGCGGTCGTGCGCGACGTGCTCGCCACCCTCGGCCAGGCGGGCAGGACGATGTCCACGCAGGCGCTCCTGGCCGCGGTGAACATCGGGTCGGGCCGGCTCGAGTCGATGCTGAAGGTTCTCGACGTCGACGGCGCGGTCCGCCGGGTGAAGGGCGGCTGGACGGCGACCGGGCAGCCGTGGCACTACGAGGCGGAGCGCTATGCACGTCTTTCCGTGGCCAGGGCCGCCGAACAGCGGGCGATGCTCGACTACATCGCCACCACCGGCTGCCGGATGGAGTTCCTGCGCCGCCAGCTCGACGACCCGTACGCCGCGGCGTGCGGGCGCTGCGACCGGTGCACCGGTCAGTCCTGGGACACCGCGGTGTCCCAGGCGGCGCGGGAGCTGGCGCGCGCCGAGCTGCGCCGCCCCGGCGTCGTCGTCGAGCCGCGCAAGATGTGGCCGACCGGGATGAAGACGCTGGGGGTGAGCCTGTCGGGGCGGATCCCGGCCGGCGTCGCCGCCGAGCCGGGCCGGGCGCTGGCCCGGCTCAACGACATCGGCTGGGGCAACCGGCTGCGCCCGATGTTCACCCCGGGCAGCGCGGACGGGCCGGTGCCCGACGACCTGGTGGATGCGGTCGTCACCACGCTCAAGGCCTGGGACTGGTCGCGCCGCCCCGCCGCCGTGGTCGCGATGCCGTCACGGTCCCGGCCCCAGCTCGCCGCGAGCCTCGCCGGCCGGATCGCCGCCGTCGGCCGGCTGCCGCTGCTCGGGGCCCTCGACCGGATCGCCGACTCGCCACCGGCCGGCACCGTCCACAACAGCGCGCACCGGCTCGCCGGCCTGGTGGGCGCGTTCGCGGTCCCGCCGGCCGTCGCCGCCGGCCTCGGCCGGGCCGGCGGCCCGGTTCTCCTGGTCGACGACCTCATCGTCACCGGCTGGACGATGACGGTGGCTGCCCGCCTGCTCCGGGAGGCCGGCGCCCCCGCCGTGCTCCCGTTCGCCCTCGCGCTGGAGACCGGGTGACGTAGGCCCCGCCGAACCGCGCCACAGGTGGCGAGGCGGGACAATCGGCCGATGGGCATGGACGTGCTGATCCGACCGGCTGAGGACGACGACTGGCCGGGGATATGGCCGTTGTGGCACACGGTGGTCGCCGCGGGCGAGACCTATCCCTATGACCCGCAGACGTCGAGCGAGGCGGGCCAGGCGATGTGGTTCGCCGCGCCGCCGGCCTACACCTGGGTAGCCGTCACCCCGGATGGCCGGTTCGTCGGCACCTACCAACTCACGCCGAACCAGAGCAAGCTCGGCGACCACGTCGCGAACGCGAGCTTCATGGTCGCGGCCGAGGCGCGCGGCCTGGGCGTCGGGCGCCAGCTCGGTGTGCACTGCCTGGACGCGGCCCGCGCGCTCGGTTACCGGGCGATGCAGTTCAACGCAGTGGTGACCACCAACATCGCCTCGCTACAGCTGTGGCGCTCGCTCGGCTTCATCATCGTCGGCACCGTTCCCCGCGGTTTTCGGCACGCCGTCCACGGCGAGGTCGATATGCACATCATGCATCGTTTCCTTTGACCTGCCCCGGTCTCGACAAGTGCCGTTTCGATGGCTGTGCGCCGCCGCGCGGCCCGGTCCTGGATGATTCTCGCGGGCTATCGGCCCGGCCACTGACGGACGCCGGCGCCGGCGCGTGGCGTGGGCCTGGGTCGTATACCGAGGCCGAGATGACCAGCGCGTCATCTTCCTAGAAGGATGTATGCGCCACGCGGGCGCCGGTGTCGATTCCTGAAAAAGATATTGGGCGGGCGTCGTGCGACGGGTTCTGGCTCTGGGGCGAGGGCCCATCGTCCGGGGAGCGTCGGCGCGAACAGCTCGGAACACCTGGGGAACGACGCTGGCGGAGGAAGCGAACCTCTCCGTCGGTGTCGGCGCGGGCTGGCCCTGGAACCCGCTCCCACCGCGCCGGTACGCGTCGCGCGTCGACCGGCGGGTCGTGGGAACGGCTGCGCGACGGGCGGAACCGTGGCAGGTGAGCGCGGGTGGGCTGGCGCCGCGCGTCAGCCCGTGGCGGCCTGGCGTCGCCGCGCGCCGCGCGATGTCGGCCGCCGGGCCGGTGAGAACGAGCCGGCCCGGCCTTTCCGTGGTATGTGTCACATTTTTTCAGTCAACGCCAATCGTTGACGGCCGTCGGCCCCACCGAGTTGTCCGCGATTGGTCTGCGGGTTGTCACTCGTTGGTCCTTGAATTGGTGCCGAGCGTGCTCGCCCGCGCGTGTCCGTCCGGCCGGAATCCCACGTCCGGCGATCGTCCGCGGGCGGTCGCGTGACATCCGGATGCCTATGTATCGGCATTGTGAACTTAGTGGGGGCGGCCATGGACATCTGGCCGAGAGCCCCTAGCCTGGTTCCACGGCTTCTTCTGGCTCGCGGACAGGAAGGCGGCAGGACGGCATGGTGTGGGAAGAGGACAACCGCTGCACGGCGACCGTCATGGGCGGTGGCCGTGGTTATGTCGCGCACCGGTGCGGCAAGCGAGCGCTGCGCGGTGACCCCGAGGGCCTGTGCCGGGCGCATCGGCTCGAGCGTGAGGGCAGCCCCGAGAYGGATGCCGAGGCGGAACGTCGCTGGCGGGACCAGAAGGCCGCCGAGCGGCGTCTGTGGGAGCTGTGCCGCCACCTCACCGACTTCTACAGCCTGCCGGTCGACCTCCAGTACGACGAGGCCGACCCGACCCACCCGCCGACCGGCCGTCTGATCATCGAGCCCGAGGACCTGCTCCGGGTGCTGCGAGCCCAGGACCTGATGCCCCGCGCCAGCTGACCTGGCACGGCCCCAGCGCGTCCACCGGAAGATCGCCGCGAAAGCCCTGAAGCTGGCAAGTCCTGAAGCCCGGCGCTGTCCCGCCTACCGTCGTCCCTGCCCACTGTCACCCCCGCCCAGCGTCGCCGCGTGACGCCGGGCTCCGCGATCGTGACGCGGCCATTCGGCGGAGGCCTGTCAGCGAACCGCCGTCCGTGGGCAATCCGCGTTCGTTCCACGCGACGGACCTATACGGCTTGTCCACGTGACGGACCATGCGACTGGCCCACATGACGGGCCCACGGAGCGGACGCCGTCGACGGCTCCCGCCGCCGACCCGACGGCTGGCCCGCTGCCACCGCCTCGCCTCTTGTCTGCGCGTGCCCCGTACCCGCCGCCTACCCCGGGGGGCAGAGCGGCGGCAGCGCCTCGCACGCCGCCGACGTCGGTACCGTCGGTGTCGCGGTCGGGCCGCCGCCCGATGGTTTGCCGGTCGGTGACTTGCTGGTGGACGCCGGGGTGGTGACCGGCGCGCTGGTCGGCGGAGTCGCCGGCGCGCTGGCCGTCGGCGTCGCGGTCGGCGTCGGCGGCGCGGTGGTGCGCGGCACCGCGCCGCGGCGGGTTGGCGTGACGGGCGGCCCGCTCACCGTCGGATCCCCGGCGGGCGGCGGCGAGAAGGCCGGCGCCGTCGTGGGCGCCAACGTCTCCGTGTTGTTCACCGTGATGGGCGCGACGTCGGACGGCTGGCTTCGATTGGTGAGCAGCAGGCTGACCGCGATCGCGGCGCCGACGACGACCGCGGCGGCGATCGCGGCGATCACCAGTGAACGTCTGTTGTCGCCGGAGCGACGCCGGCCGCCCTGGTTGCGCGCCCGGTGGAACGGCTCCTCCGCCGAGACCGCCTCGAGGCCGGAGAGCTCGTCCGAGTTGGTGCTGGAGATCTCCTCCTCGAGCGCGCGCAGATGGGCCGCGGCCAGTGGGGAGCCCACCGGCCGTCCCGCCCCGGCGCGCTGGGTCCCGTCGTCGTCCGTGCCGCTGACGTCCTCCAGCCCGGCGTCGCCACCGCCCTCGGCCCCGGCGATGGCCGGGCCGTTGACCACGAAGGCGGGGACCGGCTCGCTGTTGCGCGCGATCGGGACCAGCCGCTGGCGGATCTCGTCGGCGTTGGGGCGCTCCTCGGCGGCCTTGTCGAGCAGGTCGGCGAGCAGGGGGCGCAGCGGTCCCGCGTTGCGGAAGGGCCGGCGGCGGCCCTCGACGACCGCTGACAGCACGGCGTAGGTCTCCGGGCCCTCGTACGGCGGTGAGCCCTCCACGGCCGAGTACAGGGTCGCGCCGAGGCCCCACAGGTCGCTCGACGGGGTTCCCGACGACCCGCGGATCCGCTCCGGGGCGATGTAGGCCGGCGAGCCGACCAGCGCGCCGGTGCCGGTGAGCGTCATGTCGCCCTCGGTCGCGGCGATGCCGAAGTCGGTCAGCCGGACCCGGCCGTCGCGCCCGAGCAGCACGTTGCCCGGCTTGACGTCCCGATGCAGGACGCCCTTCTGGTGTGCGGCGCCGAGGGCCTCGATGAGCGCGAGACCGATCGCCGCGACCTGGCCAGGCGGGAGCGGGCCGTGGTTGCGGATGACGTCGCCGAGGCTCTCCGCGTCGACCAGCTCCATGATGATCCAGTGACGCTCCGCCTCCTCCGCGACGTCATGGACCGCGACGATGGAGGGGTGGTTCAGGCGCGCGAGCGCGCGCGCCTCACGCAGCACGCGGGCGCGGATCGCGTCCCGTTCGTTCTGCGCTCCGGCCAGGGGAACAAGGATCTCCTTGACCGCGACATGACGTTGGAGGACCTCGTCCTCACCACGCCACACGACGCCGGCGCCGCCACGACCGATCGGTGCGTCAAGGCGGTAACGTCCGGCGACGATGCTAGGTGTGCCGCTCCGGGAGGTCTCCGGCGGCACGCTCGCCGATCTGGCCATCCTGTCAAGTCTGACAGACTGGGTGATAGACGCGCACGGAGCCCTCCCAGGACGGGGGATTCTCGGGGCGGCGGGAGCCGCCTTCGTCGGCCAGCGCGAAGCGCGGCCTCGGGGAACCGCCAGCCGGGGCAGGCACTATGGCCTGCCGCGAGGCCGGATGGTGATTGGCCAGCGGGGCGCGCGGGCCCGTCAAGACGCCGGCCGGAACGAGGCGAACATCTGCTGCCTCAGCGGCTGGTCGACGGTCCATCGCTCTTCCCCGGTCTGCCAGTAGAGCAGGTATCCATGGCCGCCTCGGCTGGCGCCTCGGTCGAGCACATGGACCTTCCCCCCGTCCGTGCGATACGTGAACTCCAGGTCTGCCTCGGACGTGCCCTCGCCACCATCCGCCGGCGCGAGACGCACCTGCTGGAAGCCCGGGTAGCGCTGAGCATCACCGCTAAAGGCCGTCTCGAAGTTCTTCAGCCAGTCGTCGAGCACAGACCGGGGCGCCGACGCGAGACTACCGACCCGCAAGAACGTACCAGTGCCGGGATCGACGAAGTCGACCATTCCTGGGCCACCGGTGCCCACCTGGCGCTGCCACAACGCCGGGTAGGCGAGTGACCAGCCGCTCGGGTCCACATAGGAGACCCAGCCCGGCGGCGCGACCATCGGCGTCGAGTCGGTCGCCAGCGCCGCCGCGGCCGCATCGCCAGGGGTCGCGCCGTTCGCGACGGCCGCGGTGACCGGGGCCGTCGACTGGGCGTCCGGCTTGTCCCCGTCCGAGGACGAGAGCCGTACCACCAGCAGCGCCAGCGCGAGCACCACGATGAGCACCACCAGGATGATCATGACTCGGCGTTCCGCGTGCGACCGCGCGGTCTGCTGCGCCGAGCTCGGCCGCGCCGGCGGGCGCGGCGCCGGCCGGTCCGGCCACCCCGCGCCGCTGCGCTGGYTGGTGCCACCGCCGCCCGCTGGGCGGTCCGTGGCGGGCTCGTCGGCCCCGGGGGGTTCCAGGACCGGGGCCGACGTGGAAGCGCGGTCGATGACCGTCGTGCCCGGGGCCGAGCCGGCCATGGCGACCGTGCCCGTTCCTGTGCCCGCGTCAGCCATGGCGACCGTGCCCGCGTCGACGGCCGCCGTCTCTACGGGCCGCTCGTCGCTCGTCGCGCCGGTCGTCGCCGTGGGCGCCGGGGCGAACGCCGGCGCTGCCGGGCTCGCCGAGGGGGCGGCCGGCGGGCTGGTGACCGGCCCACCGCTCAGGACGGTCAGATCCGCCGGCGCGTCGGCCTCGGCGGGGGCGGGCGAGCCGGAGGTGTCCGTCTCGGGAACAGGTGTCGCCAGGAGGGCCGTCGCGCTCGCCTCGCTCTCCGCGCTCTCCGCGCCGCCGTGGACCTCGGAGGCGTCCCGTAGGACGCGGGTCGGGCCTTCCTCGGTCGACACCGCGGCTGCGGCGGTGGCTCCGGCCGTCGACGCCTGGGCGTCGACGGAGCCGGCCGCGGGCACGCCTGCCGGGTGCGGCGGCGCGACCGTGGCCTTGGTCCGACGGGACGGCTTGGCCGCGGCCTGGCGTGGCGCCGTGGCCGCGGGCGGGGCCGGCGGCGGAGCGGAAGCCGCGGGGGTTCGCGCCGCCACCGGTACCGGCGCCGGCGGCACCGACCGCGGTGCCGGGGCTGGCGGGGCCGACCGGGGCGTGGCCGCCGGCGCCGGCGCCGGCCGAGCGGACGTGAGACCGGCCGCGGCGGGGCGGGACGCGGCGGGGCGGGGCGTCCTGGGCTGGGTGCCCCCGGTGCGGGACGACGTCTCGCCGGACAGGTCGCGCAGCCGGGAGCGCACGACGGTGAGCGAGGGCCGGTCGGCCTCTCGCTGCGCGAGCATCGTCCGCAGGATCGGCCAGAGCGGCCCGGCATGCCTGGGCGGGCGGATCAGGCCCTCGACGACCGACGTGAGGATGTCCACCGGCGTGGCACCGCCGAACGGCGGCTCACCCTCGACGGCGGCGTAGAGCGTGCCGCCGAGTCCCCAGACGTCACAGGCCGGCCCGCCGGCGTCGCCCTGCGCGCGTTCGGGCGACAGGTAAGCGGGCGATCCGATGACCTCGCCGGTACTGGTGAGCCGCGGGTCGCCCTGGCTGACGGCGATCCCGAAGTCGGTCAGCCGAGCCTGCCCGTCGGGGGTGACGATGACGTTGCTCGGCTTGACGTCGCGATGTATCACGCCGAGCCGGTGCGCCGCGTCCAGCGCGTAGGCCAGGGAGATCCCGATCTGGGCGACCCGCTCGACGGGCAGGCCGCCGTCGCGCTCGATCAGGGCCGACAGCGCGTCCCCCTCGACGAGCTCCATCACGATCCAGGGCAGCTCGCCGTCGTCGATGACATCGAGTACCCCGACCGCGCCTGGGTGGTGGACCCGCCCGGCGGCACGTGCCTCCCGCAGCACCCGTTCCCTGGCCTGCGCGACGGCCATCCCGGCGCCGGCGGGCAGCCGGACCTGCTTGATGGCGACAGTCCGGCGCATGATCTGGTCGGTGGCGCGGTGCACCACCCCCATCCCGCCCTCGCCGATCACCTCGTCGAGCCGGTAGCGCCGGCCCACGACGGTCCCGGGGGGGAAGACCGCTGGTCGGCCGRCTCCCGACGCTGACCGGCCTTCGCCTGACATCTCGTGCTCCCTCATTCGTCGCCCCCCGGCCCGCGCGTCCGGYCGTGCCCAGGTTCATCCGAGCACATCCGGCCGCGCGCCGGTACACCTGATGCCCGGCTCGTCCCCACGTGGGTCCCACCGTCCCAGGCCCGATTGTCCGACTCTCCCCGCTCGCGCGCGTCGCCGGATCGGCGAACCGGAATCGTTACAGTTCTGCCCTACGCTCGGGACGATGACGACGACAACGGGTGAGGCACTGCCCACCGTGGAGGAGATCCGGCGGGCGCCGAAGGTGCTGCTGCACGACCACCTGGACGGCGGGCTGCGGCCGGCGACGGTGGTGGAGCTGGCTGACGCGTGCGGGTACACGGCGCTGCCGACCACCGACATCACCAAGCTGGGCGGGTGGTTTCGCGGCGGGGCCCACAGCGGCTCACTGGTTCGCTACCTGGAGACGTTCAGCCACACGGTCGCGGTCATGCAGACCACGGACGCGCTCGCCAGGGTGGCCCGGGAGTGCGCCGAGGACCTCGCCGCCGACGGCGTCGTCTACGCCGAGATCCGGTTCGCCCCCGAGCTGCACACCGAGCGCGGGCTGTCGCTGGACGAGATCGTCGAGGCGGTGATCGACGGGCTGCGGGTCGGCGCGGGTGGCACCGGCCTGCACGCGCGCGTGCTGCTCACCGCGATGCGCCACCAGGCCCGCTCGCTGGAGATCGCCGAGCTGGCGATCCGCTGGCGCGAGCGGGGCGCGGTCGGCTTCGACATCGCCGGCGCCGAGGCGGGCAACCCGCCGACCCGCCACCTCGACGCCTTCCAGTACATCCAGCGCGCCAACGGCCACTACACGATCCACGCGGGCGAGGCGTTCGGGCTGCCGTCGATCTGGGAGGCCGTTCAGTGGTGCAACGCCGACCGGCTCGGCCACGGCGTGCGCATCGTCGACGACATCGCCGTCGACCCGGACGGGCGGGCCACGCTCGGCCCGCTGGCGAACTACGTCCGCGACACCCGGGTGCCGCTGGAGATGTGCCCGTCGTCGAACGTGCACACCGGCGCCGCGGCGAGCATCGCCACCCACCCCATCGGCCTGCTGCGCGACCTGCGCTTCCGCGTCACCGTGAACACCGACAACCGGCTGATGAGTGACGTCACGCTCAGCAGCGAGTTCGCGACGCTGGTGGACACCTTCGGCTACGGCTGGTCGGACATCCGCTGGTTCACCCTCAACGCGATGAAGTCCGCCTTCCTCCCCTTCGACCAGCGCCTCGACCTCATCGACAACGTCATCAAGCCCGGCTACGACGCCCTGTCCGGGAGGGCACCGGGCTGGTGACGCCGTGGGCGCGGACGGAGACCGTCACCGCCGCCACGAAGGCGACTGGCTTGTCGGACCTGGGTGCCATCCTCGCCGTGTCGGGTCCGAGAACGTCCGGGAAGGTCTCCGTGGCTACTGATATTGGTGTGGATGGCCCCGTGACGGCGGTCGACGGTGCCGGCGGGGGGCGGCTGGGCCCGGACGGGCTGGTGCGCTGCCCCTGGGGGATGTCCGCCCCCGACTACGTCGCCTACCACGACGAGGAGTGGGGGCGGCCCGTGCGGGACACGGTGGGGCTGTTCGAGCGGCTCAGCCTGGAAGCGTTCCAGTCGGGCCTGTCGTGGCTGACGATCCTGCGCAAGCGTGACGGGTTCCGGAAGGCGTTCGCCGGCTTCGACCCGGCGGCCGTGGCGGCGTTCGGTGAGGCCGATGTCGAGCGGCTGCTCCTGGACGCCTCGATCGTCCGGAACCGGCGCAAGATCGAGGCGACGGTCGTCAACGCGCGGGCCATCCTCGCGCTGGAACGCCCGCTGGAGGAGCTCATCTGGTCCTTCCAGCCGGACGCGGCGGCCCGCCCCGTCCCGCGCACGCTCGCCGACGTCCCGGCGACGGTGCCGGAGTCGATCGCGCTCGCCAAGGCGCTGCGCCGCGCCGGGCTCGTCTTCGTCGGCCCCACCACGAGCTATGCCCTGATGCAGGCCTGCGGCCTCGTCAACGACCACCTCGCCGACTGCTTCGCCCGGGGCGCGGCCGGCGGATGACCGTGGGCCCGCGCGCCGAGTGACCCTCAGCCCGGGCGCGGGACGGGGTCCGGCGGTCCCAGATCGAGCGCGTACGTCTCCCCGACCAGATCGACGCCGAAGCTGCGATGCGGCTCGCGGGCGACCAGCGTGAAGCCGGACCGCAGGTAGAGCCCGCGGGCCGCGGCGAGGACGTCGTTGGTCCAGAGCGTCAGCCGTTCGTACCCGGCGGATCGGGCGTGTGCCAGGCAGGTGTCGACGAGTTCCCGGCCCACGCCGTAACGCCGAAACCGCGGCTCGACGAGCAGCATCCGGAGCTGGCCGACGCGTTCGTCCGTCTCGAAACAGAAGACGCAGCCCGCGCGCTCGCCGTCGACCTCCGCCACCCAGCCCAGGTCACGCGGGGAGCGCCGGTTCCTCCACTCGGCGACCAGGGAGAGCACGAGCTCCTCGAACGAGGAGTCCCACCCGAACTCGCTGGCATACAGCTCGCCATGCCGCTGGATGACCCAGCCGAGATCGCCCGGCCTGCCGATCTGACGTAAGGACGTCGCCGTGCCCACCCCAGCTCCCTCCGACTGATACGACTGTGTCAGTGACACGACCGTATCAGTACAGTGGTGGCCGTGACCACGTCTCGCCGGCCGGAACTGCTCGAAGCCGCCTATCGCTACGTGCTCCAGCACGGCCTCGTGGACCTCTCACTGCGGCCGCTGGCCGATGCCATCGGATCGAGCACCGGTGTCCTGCGCTTCGTGTTCGGATCGAAGGAGGGCCTGGTGGCCGCGCTGCTGGAACGGGCGCGCGCCGACGAGCTGCGGCTCATGCAGGTCGTCCCCGAGGACGCGGACCTGGCCGTGGTGGCGACGGCCGTCTGGCGATGGCTCGCGGACCCGTCCAACGAGCAGATCCTGCGCCTGTGGGTCGAGTCCTACGCGAACTCGCTGATCCAGCCGGACGGCCCCTGGGGCGGCTTCGCGCAGCGCACCGTCCGGGACTGGTTGGACCTGTTCGAACGAGGCCAGCGCCCCGGCGTGGCCCGCACCCCTGACGGTGAACGGCAGCGAAGCGCCGTGCTGGCGGTGCTCCGCGGGGGACTGCTGGACCTGCTCGGTACCGGCGACGAACCGCGCGTGACCACAGCCGTGGAGTCAGCCATCGACGCGCTCACGACCCCGAAGCTCGGGGCCCTCGACGGCTGACGCCGGTCAGCCGGCCGGGCTGGTCAGGCGGCCGGGCTGGTCAGCCGGCTGGGCTGGCCGGGCCGGAGCCGAGGCCGGCGTCGCGGGCGCGCACGATGGCCTCGGCCCGGGTCGTGACGTCGAGTTTGGCGAGGATCGACGACACCCGGTTGCGGACGGTCTTGTCGGCCAGGAAGAGGCGGGCGGCGATCGACCGGTTGTCCAGCCCGTCTGCCACCAGCTCCAGCACCCGGACCTCGGCCTCGGACAGCTGCGGGAACATCTGTGGGGAGAAGCCGCCGACCGCGTGGCGGACCTTGCTCGCCACCCCCGTCCCGATGACCAGCTCGCCGCGGGCCACGGCCTCTAGTGCCCGCGCGACGTCCTTCTTCGACGACTCCTTCAGCAGGTAGCCGCGCGCCCCCGCCTGCAGGGCGGCCTGCAACGAGGCGGTGTCCTCGCTCATGGTCAGCACGATGACGGCCGTCTCGGGGGCCTGCTCGGCGATGCGGGCCGTCGCCTCGATGCCGCCGAGGCCCGGCATGCGCAGATCCATGAAGACGACGGCCGGCCGGTGGCGCAGCACCGCGTCCAGCGCCGCGCGGCCGTCCTGCGCCTCGGCGACGACCGTCGCCCCCAGCTCGGCCAGCAGGCCGCGCAGGCCGTCCAGGAACAGGGGATGGTCGTCGGCGATGACGACCCGGACGGACGACATCACGACGCCCTCCGCTCGCCGAGCGGCAGGCGGGCCCGCACGACCGTGCCGCCACCCACGACCGTGCCGCCACCCACGGCCGCGGCGCCGTCCACGGCCATGCCGCCGTCCACGGCCGCGGCCGCGGCGGCCGCGGCCCGGTGCACCTCCAGGCGGCCGCCGACCTCGCCAGCCCGCTCCCGGATGCTCTGGAGCCCGACCCCGGGCACGGCGTCCACGGCGAGCCCCATACCGTCGTCGACCACCTCGACGACCAGCCACGGCGGCTCCTGGCGGACGCGGACCACGCACCGCCCGCAGCCGGAGTGCCGGACCGCGTTCGTCACCGCCTCGGCGACGATCCGGTACGCCGCCACCTCGGTCGCGGCCGGCAGCGTGCTCTCCGCCGTCGGGGTGCTCTCCGCCGGCTGGTCGGCCTGCGCCTCATCCGGCAGGTCGAGTGTCACGATCGGCGCGAACGGCGCGACCAACTGGCGCAGCGCGACGGTCAGCCCGCCGTCGTCGAGCGCCGGCGGGCGCAGGTTCTCCACCACGTGGCGGATCTCGCGCACGGTGCCGCGCAGCCGGTCCCGGATCAGGGCGGCCTGCGCCGCCGCCGGGTCGGCCCGGTCCTCCAGCCCGTCGGTGAGGCTGTCGAGCTGCATCGCCATGGCCGCGAGCTGCGGGCCGATGCTGTCGTGCAGGTCCCGGCGCAGCCGCCGGCGCTCCTCCTCACGGGCGGTCACCAGACGGTCCCGGCTGCGCCGCAGGTCGTGCTGCGTCGCGGCGGCGTCGAGGAGGTCGCCGGCGCGGCGGGCGACGTCGTCGAACATCGCCCGTTCGGCGGCGTTGAACTCGTCGGCCGGGTGGCGCCGGCCCACGACCAGCGTGCCGGCCTGCCCGGTCCTGGCATGCAGCGCGGCACGCTCGACCGCGTCGACCGGCGTTCCCGTCTCGATCATCGCCAGCCGCTCGTCCACCGGGTGAATGGCGACATAGGGCACCTTGAGCGCGCGGCGTACACCTTCGGCGAGTTGCGCCAGCGCGTCGATCGGCCCGGTGGCCAGGTCGAGCCGGCCGTGCAGGGCGGCGAGCACCGCGTACGGGTCCCGCGCGGAGCCGAACAGCAACCGGTCCACGAACCGCTGCACCTGGTCGCGAGCGGCCGCCGCGACCAGGGCGGCGACGGCGAGCACGCCGTAGGCGACGCGCTGGCCGGGGACGAGCGCCCCGGCGGAGGCGACCGTCGCCGCGTAGGCGAACAGCAGAAAAACGGTGAGCAGGCCGTATACGACGGTCCTGCTGAGCGCGGCGCCGATGTCGAACAGCCGGTGGCGGACGACGCCGACGCCGATCGCGGCGACCAGCAGCAGCATGCCGACGCCCATGCTCAGGCCGTCGGAGTCCGAGTCGCCCTCGAGGAGGAGCCCCGCGAGGGTGGCGCCGACGAGGCCCACCATGCCGGCGACCAGCCACTGCAGGCGCGCGCGCTCGACGCCGGCCGAGCGGCGCAGCCGGGTGACGACCGCGGCCAGCCCCACCAGCCCACCCCCGAGCATGATCAGATATGCGGTGATCACGGTGGTGTACAGCAACCAGGTGGCGTCGTCGACCGCGAGCGGGTTCGTCAGCTCGKGGGAGACGTCCGTGCTGACGGGGGAGAACATCCGGGCCGTCAGGTGGCAGGCGATGAGCGCCGCGAGGACCGCCGCGACGCGACGCCAGCGCGCCGACGGTAGCCGGCCGTCCGGGAACAGCAGCGGCACCAGTCCCCACAGGACCATGTACGGGACGTATCCCCAGACCGCGAACCAGGTGGCCACCTCCTGCCCCGGCAACTCGGCCTGGCCGGGCACGAGGGCGAGGGCCGCGTACTGGGTCGCCAGCAGGTAGGGCCCGGTCAGCGCCGTCGACAGCAGCACCCAGCCCACCCGGTTGCGCGGCTGGTGGACCAGCACGAGCGCCGCGACCAGCGGGAACGCGGTCGCGAGGACCAGGTCGGCGCTCGACAGCACGGTCCGGTGCGCGGTCCGGTCGGTGACGTATCCATGCAGGGCGATCGCGCCGAACGCGCAGCCGATCGACAGCAGCGTCAGCAGCACGGCGAGGACCGAGGCCGCGACCACCGCCGGCGTCATGGACATCATCGGCGTGATCGATGCCGGCCCTGCCGCGGTGGCGGCGGTGCCCGTGCTCGGGCCGCGCCCCGCGCCCCTCGGCTCCGCGGTGGGCGTGGCCCGGTCGAGGCCGTCATGGACGACGGCCCCGTCGGCACGGCTGTCGCCGTGGTCCAGCGTCAACGTGTGGGCGCCCATGTTCCCCAGGATCCCGCGCGATACCGCTGGTAGCCGTCCTGTCGGTGACCCCGGACCTGTCGGGTGCGCGTCCCCTGCGCGGGCCCGCTGTCCCTCGTTTCCGGGACAGCGGGCGCAGGACCTTGCTTTCAGACGCCGACGGCGACGAGGCCGCCGGCAGACGAGAGGACGGATGACATGACAACCGCAACTGCCCCCGCCCGCCACGCCGCTCCCGCCGCCGGCGCGGTGGCCCGCCCCCGCTGGACCTGGCTGGGCGTCGGCGCCGGCGTGCTCGGCTTCGTCGCGACGGTGGTCACCGCCACCGGCGTGTCCGACAAGCAGGTCGGGCCGGGCGTGATCGACAAGATCTCGCGGACCTCGACCCAGATAGGCGGCGCGATCGGGTACGTGGCCGTCGCGCTTCTGCTGGTGCTGGCCGCCTGCTGGCGCTCGAAGATCATCCAGGCGTTCCCGGACAGGGTGGCGGCCCGGGTGGTGGCGGACGCGTTCGTCGCCTCGGCCGCGGCGCTGACGTTCGGCTACGGCTGGAAGCTGGCCCTCGCCGACTACATGCCCGGCGGGATGGACGAGAAGCTCTTCACCCGCGAGGGGCAGTTCGTCTACTACATGCTCTGCGACTTCGGCCCCTGGATCGGCTACCTGGGCGTCGTCGTGGCGGCGGGCGCCGTCGCCTGGCTCGGGCTGCGCGACCGGCTCGTCTCGAAGTGGCTGGGCATCGTCAGCCTGATCCCGCCGCTCGCGGTGCTGTTCATGGCCTGCACGATGTCGATCGCGGGCTTCCCCGGCATGGTCGGCCCGATCTGGCTGATCATCGCCTTCGCCGGCCTGAGCCTCGGCAAGCACGAGCTCACCGGCACCGCGAAGGCCTGACACCTCGCCTCGGTCGTCGAACGCCGTCGGCCCGCCTGGTTCACAAACCAGGCGGGCCGACGCCATGCCCGGACCATGACTCAGGGCTGCATTTCGGCCAGGACGTCGGCGGTGGACGAGAGACCCAGGCGGGTGGCGCCGGCCTGGACGAACGCCAAGGCCTGGGAGGCGGTCTTGATCCCGCCGGAGGCCTTGATCCCGAGCCGGCCGCCGACGGCGGCGTGCATCGCGCGGATGGCGCGCAGGCTCGCGCCGCCGGCGGGGTGGAAGCCGGTGGATGTCTTGACGAAGTCCGCGCCGCCGGCCAGCGAGGCGCGGCAGGCCGACCGGATCGTCGCGTCCTTCAGCAGCGCCGTCTCGAGAATGACCTTGAGGACGACGGGTGCCGGCACCGCGACGCGGATCTGGTGGATCTCGAACTCGATCGCGGCCCAGTTCTCGTCCACCGCGTTCGCGATGTCGATCACCATGTCGATCTCGGTCGCGCCGTCCGCCACCGCGCGCCGCGCCTCGTCCACCTTGACCGCGGTCAGGTGGTTGCCGTGGGGGAAGCCGACGACCGAGGCGACCGCGTAGGCCGGCGGGCCGCCGTTGCCCACGGACCGCGCCTCCCGGCGGGCGCTGGCCGCCGCCAGGTAGACGTGGGTCGGCGCGACGCAGACGGCGGCGACCTTGAACTTCGCCGCGTCCGCGCACAGCTTGAGGACGTCCTCGTCGGTGGCGTCGGGCTTCAGCAGCGTGTGGTCGATGATCGCCGCCAGTTCCGCCCGGTTCGTCGGCACCGGCGGTAGTGGTGGCGACTCGGGCGCTGGCGGGAACTTGTGCGGGTTGGTCGTTCCCGAGGTGCCGGCTGGCTGGTCAGGTTCGTCGGCTGCCGTCGTCATGGCCCCATCTTTCCGCGCGGTTCGCCCGCGGACGAGGCCCCTGCGCTTTGGATGCCGGTGATGCGGTGGTACACGTCCTTTTGGCCCGCGGCGCGCGCGGTCCCGCCCGCCCGCGGCCGGCGCGGTACCTCCCAAGGAGCATTCTCGTGCAGGTAGATGTCATCGATCACCCGCTTGCCGCGGTCGCGCTCACTCTCCTGCGGGACGAGACGACGCCCCGGGTCGGCTTCCGGGCGGCTCTGCACGACCTGGCGACGATGCTGATCTACGAGGCCACCCGTGAGCTGCCGACGTCCGTCGTCCCGGTGCGTACGCCGCTGACCGAGACCACCGGGACGAGGCTCGCCGCGGAGCCGGTCGTCGTGCCCGTCCTGCGCGCGGGGCTGGGCATGCTGCCGGCGGCGCAGGCGCTCGTGCCGGACGCGGTCAGCGCGTTCATCGGGCTGGCCAGGGACGAGGCGACCTTCCAGCCGACGGTCTACCTGGAATCGGTGCCCGCCGATCTGTCGGGCCGGCCGGTGCTGCTGCTCGACCCGATGCTGGCCACCGGTGGTTCCGCGCTGCACGCCCTGCGGCTGCTCGCCGACCGCGGTGCCCGGGGAACCGTCGTCGTCTCGGTCGTCTCGGCCCCCGAGGGCATCGCCGCTCTCGAGGCCAGCGGCCTGGACATTCGCCTCGTCACCGCCACCATCGACGACGGCCTCAATGAAACGGCCTACATCGTCCCTGGTCTCGGCGATGCCGGCGACCGCCTCTTCGGCGCCGTCTGACCATTGCCGGAGCCGTGCCGTGCCGTGCCGGACGGCCGGTCGGCGCCCTATCCGTCGGAGAGGGCGTGCTGATAACCGGCGTGGACGGCGTTCGTGACGGGAGCGGTGTCGCCGAACACCCGGCGGACGCGGGGCAGGAGTTCCTCGTAGAGGGCGCGCGCGGCTCGCCGGTCGGCGGAACCGAGCAGGTTGAGCGCCGCGTCGGCGCTAATCGTCAGCGTGGTGCGGTTGTTCTCACCCAGAGTTTGCCGCAGGCGGGGGAGAAGATCCTCGTAGAGGGCGCGGGCGGCCTGCCGGTCGCCGCACCTGTGTAGGTTCCGCGCGGCGAAACCGGAAAGCGTCAGTGTGTTGTGGTTGTTTTCTCCGAGTGTTTCGCGCAGGCGTGGGACGAGGTCGTCGAAGAGGGCGCGGGCTGCCTCGTGGTCGCCGTGATCGAGCAGGTTCCGCGCCGCCAGGCCGGTATCGATCAGCGTTGTCCGATGGTTTTCCCCGAACACCTGGCGGGCTCGCGGCAGGAGATCCTGGTACAGGCTGCGTGCCTGGGCCCGACTGCCGGAGTCGGCGAGGTTACGCGCCGCCTCCCCGGCGAAGAACAATGTTCGCGCCTCGTTTTCGCCGAGCGTTTGGCGCAGGCGCGGGATGAGGTCATCGAACAGGGCGCGAGCCGAGGCGTGGTCGCCGGACTCGCGCAGGTTCTGCGCCGCCAGGCCCACGGCGGTCAACGTGTCGGGGTCGTCCTGGCCGAGTACGCGGCGAAGGCGCGGCAGGAGGTCCTCGTACATGGCGCGGGCCGCCGGATGGTTGCCGGCGTCGGCCAGGTCCCCGGCCGTCCTGGCCCGTTCCCTCAGCTGTTCGGGATCACCGTCGTCCCAGCCCTCGGCGGGGGTCTGGCGAGGGTCGATCCGGCGCGTCATGGGTGACGCCGCCCGGGCGGCGGCCCGGACGGACATGTCGACGGCCACCGGGATGCGGCAGTAGTCGAGCCAGTCGGGCGCGAAGACCCGGGCGCCGGCCTCGGCGAGCTCGAGCGCGAGCTGACGGGCGGTGCTCTGGCGTTCGGCCGGCTCCTGCTGGAGCGCCTTCATCACCACCCGGGCGAGCGGCTCGGGGACGGGCGGCGCCGGTGGGACGGCGGCGGTCCTGGCCCACCGCTGCGGGAACGGGAGCCGGCCGGACTGGAGGCGGTAGAGCACCACGCCGAGGCCGAAGACATCCGTGGCCGGACTGAGAATGCCGCCCTGGAGCTGCTCGGGAGCCATGTAGACAGGACTGCCGATGACGTAGCTGGCCTCGCCCTCGGTGCTCTCCAGGATCTTCGCGATGCCGAAGTCGGTGACCTTGGGGGTGCCGTCGGCGGCGAAGAGGATGTTGTCGGGCTTGACGTCGCGGTGCAGGACGCGGGACGCGTGCGCGTGGTGCAGGGCCTCGGCGACGGCGATGCCGACGGCGCAGATCTCCTCAGGGGACAAGCCCGCCCGCCGCCGGGCGCTGAGGGTCCCGCCGGCGAGGAACTCCATGATGAGCAGCCGGAGGCGCTGGTTCGGGACCTCGCGGTAGTCGTACACGCGGGCGACGTGGGGGTGGGCGTCGAGACTGGCCAGGACCCGGGCCTCGAGACTGAACCGGTCCTGCTGGTTGGGCTGGGTGAGGACCTTGATGGCGACCCTGCGGCCCATGGCCCGGTGGTATCCGCCCAGGACGACACCGAATCCGCCCACGCCGATCTCGTCGCCGACCTCGTAGTCGGGCAACGCGGCCTGGACGGCCGCCTTGTAGATCGACATCTGTGTGCTCCCCTGGCGGCGTGAGATCGCCCGTGTCGACGACACTACGACCTCCCGGACCGCCGACCTGCCGGATCGTCGACCTGCCAGATTGCCGACCCGACGGATCGCCGACCGCCGGGAACTCGGTATGGCATGTTATTTGCGCGGGCAACGATTTCTACCCGCGGAACGCCMCTGGCGCGGCCTCGCGGGTTGGCCACCGCTTTCCGCCCGGCGTGGTGGGACGGTCGTCTGCGCGACAACCTCGTCTCTACGCCAACTACGTTGCGCGCCAGACGGTTCGCGGTAAGCTGTCCCCGATCGCCCGGTCTTTCCGGTTGACGCCGTTCCTGCTCGCGCCGTACCCGCTCGATAGCGCCTCGGTGGCTCTGTCACGTTCCGAGGCCTGACCGCGTCTGGACGTTATATGCCGCTGTTGGGCGAGGGGCAGGTCATCCGCGACACCTATCGCGTGGAACGGTTTCTCGGAGAGGGCGCCTTCGCGGAGGTCTACCGGGTCAGGCACCCATTCCTTGGCCGGCAGGCCATGAAGGTGTTTCGCCGTCCCGGCCTGTCGACGAACGACATCGAGAAGGCGCTGGGAGAAGCCGTGCTGCTTTCCCGGCTCGGACATCCCAACATCGTGCGTGTCTTCGACGCGAACACTCTCGAGACCTCGTCCGGGGTGTTCGGCTACTTCACGATGGAATACGTGCCCGGTGGCACGCTGGCCGACCACCTGGCCGCTCACCGCGGGTTCCTCCCGGTCGCCGAGGCCGTGGACATCGCCGTCCAGGTGTGTCGCGGCCTCGCCGTCGCCCACCAGAAGAACCCGCCGATCATCCACCGCGACATCAAGCCGCAGAACCTGCTGATGGGGCACGACGGCGACGCCACCCGGGTGCTCGTCTCGGACTTCGGCCTGGCCAGGGCGGTGAACCCGTGGACGCTGATGGCCAGCACTCGCGGCACCATGGCGTTCAAGGCGCCGGAGACGTTCCTCGACCCGCGCGGCGACTCCCGCGCCGGCGACGTCTGGGCCATCGGCTCGGTCCTCTACCTGCTGCTCACCGCCCAGATGCCGCACCCGGAGCTGGTCGCGGCTGATCCCCTCGCGGGTGCCTGGTACACGGGCCGGCTCATCCCGCCCCGGGAGCTGCGGTACGTCGTCGACGAGCGCCTCGAGAAGATCGTGACCCGGTCGCTCGCGCTGGACCCGTCCCAACGCCATGTCTCCGCGCCCGAGCTGCTCACCGACCTCGAGAGCTGGCGGACCCCGGCCGCGCCCGTCCCGCCCCCCTCCGTCCCGCCCCCCTCCGTCCCGCCCCCCTCCGTCCCGTCCGTTCCGCCGGCGGCTTCCGAGCGCCCGAGCACGCGCGGGCCGGCGCCCCGCGAGGAACCCGCCGGCGCCCAGAACACGGGGCTCGCGGCGGGCGGCCCGGCCCAGCTCACCGGGGCCTCCAGCGCCGCCACGACGTGGGGCCCGCACTCCGGCAGCGGCCCGTCGGGCGGATCCGGCGCCGTGGCGACCGCCGGCCCGCCGGACGCTGACGCCCGGAGCGCGGCGAAGGCGGCCACCGGTCCCGGGCCGGCGTCTCCCGGCGCCGCGGAGCCGGACGACGTCCCCTCCCTGGCCAGCGTCCCCGCGAGTGTCGAGGCCGACGACGTGGCCGGGGCGGCGGCACACCTCGTCGACGAGGCGCTGCGGCTCGCGGGGGAGGGCCGGCCCGTGGCCGCCGCCAACCGCCTGACCGCCGCGTACGACCTGGTCCCGGCCCTGCGGGACCGGCACGGATCTCGGGAACAGCTCTCACGCAGGGGTGTGGTGATGTGACGTGACCTCCGTCGGCGAGGGGCGGGAGATCCTCGGCAAGGTCAGCCTGCCGTGGCTGTACGACGCCAACGCGTTCCGGGTGACGGGCCTGGCGGTGACGGCGAGCCGCCGCGACATCCGCCGGGTCTCCGACCGGGTGAGGATCGCCGAGCGGCTGGGCGAGGCCGCCGCCCCGGCCCATGCCCTGGCCCTCACGGTGCCCGTGACCGCGGCGGCCCTGTCCACCGCGCTCGACCGCCTGCGCGACCCGCGGCTCCGCCTCGTCGACGAGTTCTTCTGGCTCTGGCCGTCCGCCGAGCCTGCCGGCGCGACCACTGCCCCCGGTCCCGCCGCCGCCGCGACGACGACCGGCGGCGCCACCGCCGCCGACCAGGCGGCCGCCGGTGGCGTCACCGGCGACAGTGCCACCGCTGGTGATGACGCCGCTGGTGCCACCGCCGCTGGTGCCACCGCCACCGGCGCCACCACCGGCAGTGCCACCACGGACAGTGCCACCGCCGGCGACCCGGCGCTCGCCGCGTTGGCCGCGGGCGACGTCGACGGGGCCCGGCGCCGCTGGATCGAGGCCGCCTCGACCGACGGGGCCGCCCGGCACAACCTCGCCGTCCTGGCTCATCTACGCGCCCTTGACGCCGAGCGCGCCGGCGCCGGCGCCGCGTCCGGCGCGCCGGACGCGGCCGCGGGGCCCGCCGGCGCGCCGCCCCGGCCGGACTGGCGCGAGGTGTACTGGTTGTGGGCGGCCGTGCTGGCCGACGAGGCCTGCTGGAACGCGTTCGAGGCGCGCATAGCCGCCGCCGGCGACGCCCGGCTCGGCGTCGGGCTCGCCGCCGGGATCCGCTCCGCGCTCCCGGACACCCTGCTCGCCAGCGGCGCGGCACTGGTCGCCGCCGCCGTCGACGCCGGAGACCTGCCGGCCGCCCGTGCCCACCTCGCCGCGCTTCGCGAGCTCGGCGCGGGGGATCTCGACGCGGCGCTGCGGGCGGCCTGCGAGCCCTGGCTCGCCCAGGTCCGGTCACTGTGCGCGGACGCCGACCGGGCGGCCCAGGACAGGCCAGCGACCGGTCTCGACGTCGCCGAACGCGTGCTCACCGACGCCGAGCCGACGATGGCCCGGATCGACGAGCTGCTGCCGCCGAGGAACCTGACCAGGATCGGCATCCGCGACCAGCTTGGCCAGACAGTGCTGACCGCGTTGCTGCTCTATGACCAGACCTTCGTCAACGCCGCCGGCGAGCCGTCGACCACCGAGTTCCCCGACCATTTCCGGATGCGTGAGCTGCTGCGCCGGGTCACCCCGCTGGTCGAGTCGGCGGCGCTCGCCCAACGCATCGGCGAGAACCTCGACATCGTCGAACGCCAGGCCACCGCCGCCGCCTGCTACTACTGCCAGCGCCGGCGCTACGACAAGGCGTCGTCGCTGTCGCGCCCCATGCACCGGGTCAGCCACACCGAGACGACGTGGAACGGCCGGCGGATCCACTACCAGTCGGTGACCGTGACGATCCCTCGCTGCCGGGAATGCGCCCTGAGGCACCAGGAGCGGCGGATCTTCTCGTGGCTCGGCGGTATCGCCGCCTTCCTGGTGATCGTCGCCCTGGCCACGGTGGTCGGGTCGGCCGGGTGGGGCGTCCTGGTGGGCGCGATCGCGTTCCTCATCTCCGTGATCTGGGGGCGCGCGGCGATCAGTGGCAAGACGAATCGTTACCCGCCGCTGATCGAGCTGCGTGCCGAGAAGTGGCTACCTGGCGCCAAGCCGGCGGGGTCGTGATGGCCACGACTCGTGACGGCGCGCGCCCCGACGGACCGCCGCGGCCCGGGCGCCTGGGCGGGGGGTTCATGGCGACGGTGCGCCAGTGGCGCTATCCCCGGGAGTTTCGGATCGCGCCGCCGCGGTGGCCGTCCGAGCTGGTCGCGCTGTCCGACGCGACGGCCCGCGCGGTGGTCCCGCCTGGCCAGGACGCCGCTCTGGACGAGGCGCCCGCCTCGGCGACGCCCGCCGCGGGCGCGGTACCCCACGCTCCCGTCTCGGGGGCGCACGACGTGGCGGCGATCGCCTCGGGGGCGGTACCCGACGTGGCGGCGCTCGAGCCCAGGGACATCGCCCGGGTGGCGACCGAGCTGTGGCGGCTGCGTCGCCAGCTCGTCCCGACAGGCGCCCCGGTCACTCCCGAGGCCCGTCGGGCGCTGCGGCGGCTCGACGCCGTGGGTGACGTGCTCGCCGCGGCCGGCGTCGAGGTGCAGGACCACGACGGCGCTCGCTACGACAGCGGTCAGCAGCTGATGGTGCTGGCGTTCGAACAGACCGACGGCCTCACCGACGAACGCGTCGTCCAGACGCTGCGCCCCTCGGTCTACCTGGCCGGCCGCCTGGCCCAGGCCGGCGAGGTGATCGTCGGCACGCCGCCGCGCCCCGATCAGCAGAACCCCGATCAGCGGGACCCCGATCGGCAGGAGAGGACCTGATGGCACGGTCGACCGTGGACTTCGGGATCGACCTCGGCACGACGAACAGCGCGATCGCGATGCTCGTTGGCACCGAGGCCCAGATCATCAAGAACTCGGCCCAGCGTGACACCACGCCGTCGGCCGTCTACGTGGACCGGCACGGTCGCATCCACGTCGGCGACCGCGCCCGGGAACGCGTCGAGCACGACGTCGACAACACCGCCGCCGAGTTCAAGCTCCAGATGGGCCAGCGCGACTCGGAGAAGCGCTTCCGCGACGGCCAGCTGACGATGAGCCCCGAGTCGCTGTCCGCGGAGGTGCTGCGCCGGCTGAAGGCCGACGCGCAGGCGCGGACAGGCGACGACATCCAGGCGGCCGTCATCACGGTCCCGGCGGCGTTCGACCTCAACCAGTGCGACGCGACCCGCCGCGCCGCGAGGGAGGCCGGCCTGGCCCATGCGCCGCTGCTGCAGGAGCCGACCGCGGCCGCCCTGGCCTATGGCTTCCAGCGCGACGAGGACAACATCTACCGGCTGGTCTTCGACCTCGGCGGGGGCACGTTCGACGCCGCCGTGGTGCACGTCCGCGACGGCGAGTTCGACATCGTCAACCACGAGGGTGACAACTTCCTCGGCGGCAAGCTGATCGACTGGGCGATCGTCGAGCAGCTGCTGATCCCGCCCCTGCTCGCCCAGTACCCGCTGACCGACTTCGCCCGGGGAAACCCGCGCTGGGCGGCGGCCATCGCCCGGCTCAAGCGCGCGGCCGAGGAAGCGAAGATCACGCTGTCGGTCGCGACGAGCGCGACCATCGAGCTGGACGACCCGCCGCTGTGCGTCGACGACCGGGGGCAGCCGGTCGAGTTCGTCCACGACCTGCGCCGCGACGAGGTGGAGCGGCTCACCGACCCGTTCGTCGCCCGGGCGGTCAACATCTGCCAGAAGGCGTTGCGCGACGCGAAGCTCGCGCCCGGCGCCATCGACCGGGTGCTGCTCGTCGGCGGCCCCACCCTGATGCCGTACCTGCGCGAACGGGTCGCGGGCGAGCTGGGCATCCCGATCGACATCACCCAGGACCCGATGACGGTCGTCGCGCGCGGCGCGGCGATCTTCGCGGGGACCCAGCGGCTCGACACCGCCATCCCCACCCCGGCCGTCACCGGCGCCTACACGGTCGAGCTGGAGTACAACCCGATCGGCGCCGACCCGGAGCCGCAGATCGGCGGCGTCGTCCGCGGCCCCGCCGGCGCGGGCGTGGCCGGCCTCACGATCGAGTTCGTCAACGCCCAGGCGCGCCCGCCGTGGCGCAGCGGCAAGATCCCACTGTCGGCGACCGGCGGGTTCATCACGGCGCTGTCGGCGGCCCCCGGGGTGCGCAACGAGTTCGCGATCCTGCTGGAGGACTCCGCGGGGCGCCGCCAGCAGGCCGAGCCCGCCAGCCTGGCCTACACGATCGGCACGGTCGCGCCGGAGGCGGCGATGACCCACTCCGTGGGCATCGCCCTGGAGGGGAACAAGGTCATCTGGCTGCTCACGAAGGGCTCCCGCATCCCGGGCCGCGGCAGTGACGTGCTGCGCACGACGGTGGCGCTGAGCCGGGGCCAGTCCGGCGGGCTGCTGCGCATCCCGGTGCTGGAGGGCGAGTACGACCGGGCCGACCGCAACCGCCACGTCGGCGACCTCGAGATCCTGGCCAGCCAGGTGCGCCGTGACCTCCCGGTCAGCACCGAGGTCGAGGTGACGATCGAGATCGACGCCTCCCGCATCGTCGCGGCGAGGGCGTACGTGCCGCTTCTCGACGAGGAGTTCGAGACCCAGCTCGACCTGCGCTCCCAGGCCGCGCCGAACGCGGGCGAACTACGCAACTCGGCGCGCGTCGAGCAGGCCCGCCGCCGCGAGCTGGAGGACGCCGCCCGACAGGCGAACGACGCCGAATCGCTCGCCCGGCTGGCAGAGATCGACAACGAGCGCGTCGCCGAGCAGCTCGACGACGACCTGGCCGCGTACAACAACGGCGACGCGGACGCGGCTGGCACCGCCGCGAAGCGGTTGCTGGACCTGCAGGCGCGGCTCGACCAGGTGGAGCGGGCCCTCGCCTGGCCGCGGGCGGTGCGCGACGCCGAGGAGCTGCTGTCCCAGGCCCCCCGGGTGATCGAGGAGTTCGCCGACCGCGGCGACCGGCGCCGCTACGACCTGCTCGTGTCCGACCTGCGCGCCGCGCTGGGCTCCCACGACGTCGAGCTGCTGCACACCCGGACCGACGAACTGCGCATCTTCCTCATGGTGCTGTTCAACAAGAAGACCGGCGGCCTCGACGCCGCCCGGTTCGAGGCCCTCAAGGAGCACCGCGCGAGCATGCGCGACCAGGCACTCGCGAACCGGCTGTTCGAGGACGGCGACCGGGCACTGGAAAGCGGCAGCCTGGACCGGCTGCGCAACGTCGTCCGCCAGCTCATCGACCTGCTGCCCAGGACGGAGGGCCCCGATGACCCGTTCGGCCACTTCCGCCGATAGGGCGGACCCGCCCGAGGCGGACCCGTTCGGGGCGCTCGTCGACGAGGCCACCGTCGCCCGGGCCACCGACCTGGCCCGCGCGGGCCAGCACGGGCGTGCCCTGGCCCTGCTCGACGAGCTGGGTGCCCGGCGCGCCCACACCGCGCCCGAGCGTGACCTGCTCGCCCGGATCCACGCCCAGCAGGGCCGGCTCGACGCCGCCGCCCAGCAGTGGCGGCGCGCCGCCGAGCTCGGCGGCCACGAGGCCGAGGCCGTCGCCGGGCTGCGCAGGATCGCGGCCCTGGAGGGCCGGCACGTCACGACCCGTGGCCGGGTCGCCGGTGCCGCGCTCGCCGCCGCCGTGCTGTTCGGCGGCGGGGCGCTGCTCGGCTGGGCGGTCGCCGACGCATCGGCGACCGGCGGGGACAGCGACGCGACGGCGACGGCGGTGCCTCCGGCCGCCCTCGCCGCGTCGGGCGGTCCGGGCACGGCGTCGGCCGGTCCCGGTCTGCCATCGGAGACGACCGCCCCGGCGGCGGCGCCGTCCGTGGGGTCATCTGCGGCGTCGCCCGTGGCCTCGCCGCTCCAGGCGCTCGCCGACGGGGTCGCCGGCCCCGAGGTGACGGTGACCAGGGCCGGCGGCCAGGTCGTCCTGCTCTTCGGCGCGCGGCTGTTCGAGGGCGGCGCGGCCCTGAGCCCGGACGGGGCCGCGGCGCTTGCCCGGGTCGGTGCCCGGATCGCCGCCATTCCCGGGGTCGCCGTCGAGGTCGTCGGCCACAGCGACGACCTGCCGGTCCCCCCTGGCGGCCTCTACGCCGACAACACGGCCCTCAGCCAGGCCCGCGCCGGGGCGGCCGCCGCGGCGCTCGCCGGCGCGGGCCTGTCCCCGGCCCAGATCACCGTCTCGGCCGCCGGCAGCGCCGTCCCCCTCTACCCGAACACGCCGGCCGACCGCGCCCGCAACCGTACTGTCACCCTCCGCCTGACCCCGTCGGCTTAGGACCTGGCTCGGGAGGCGAGACGAGACGGGACGACGGCCGGTGCCCGGGAGCCGCCGTCGTCCCGGGCGGCTCCCGCTACGCCAGGCCGCGGGCCCAGGAGATGAGCGGAGGTAGGCGGTCGGCGGTCGCCTCCAGGTAGATCTTGAGCTTGGGCTCGGTGCCGCTGGGGCGGACGACGGCGCGGGCGTCTCCGGCAAGCGTGAAGATCAGGACGTCGGACGCGGGCAGGCCCGACGAGACCAGCAGGTCCGTGACGATCACGACCTTCAGCCCGGCGACGTCCGCCGGCGCGGTAGCGCGCAGGCGGCGCATCAGCTCGGCGCTGGCGGCCAGGTCGGGGACCCGGATCGAGACCTGGGCGGTGGCGGGCGCGCCGAGCTCGCGGTTCAGCTCGTCGAGGCGGTCGWGGAGGGTCCGGCCGCGGGCGGCCTCGGCGGCAGCCATCCGGGCGACCGTGACGGCCGCGGTGAGACCGTCCTTGTCGCGGACGAGGTCCGGGCGGACGGCGTAGCCGAGGGCTTCCTCGTAGCCGAAGACCAGGTCCGGGTCCCCCCGCATGATCCACTTGAAGCCCGTGAGGGTCGCGGCGTAGCGGACACCCCGGCGCGCGGCCAGGGTGCGCAGGGCGGTCGAGCTGACAACCGTACTGGCGACCGGGCCGGGGGTGCGCAGGAGGATCTCGTCGGCGAGCAGCAGGCCCAGCTCGTCGCCGGTGAGGACCCGCCCGCCGACGGCGACCGCCAGCCGGTCCGCGTCCGGATCGTTCGCGAGGACGACGTCCGCGCCGATCCGGGCGCCGAGGGCCAGCACCCGCTCCATCACCCCCGGTTCCTCGGGGTTCGGGAACCGCGCGGTCGGAAAGTCCGGATCTGGCTCCGCCTGCTCGGCGACGACCACCGGCTCCGGGAGCCCGGCGGCCGCGAAGACCCGCCGCAGCACGCCAAGCCCGACCCCGTGCAGCGGGGTGTACGCGATCCGCGGCCCGGGCCCTGCCGTCGCTTCCCCGGCGGCGTCCCGCCCAGCGCCCAGCTCGCTCTCTCGTGGGGTCGGTGCCGCCGCGGCCGTGACGTAGGCGGCCACGATCTCGTCGCCGAGCTGGGTCCACGTATCGGCGAGCGGCGTCCGCGCGGCCGGCGAGGCGGCGGCGATGGCCGCCTCGATCTGCTCGTCGGCGGGTGAGACCAGCTGGGCCCCGCGGCCGGCATCGCCCAGCGGGCCGCCGAGATAGACCTTGTAGCCGTTGTCGGGCGCTGGGTTGTGGCTCGCGGTCACCATCACGCCCGCGTCGGCGTCGAGATGGCGGACGGCGAACGCCAGCACCGGCGTGGGAAGTGGCCCCGGCAGCAGCAGCACCCGCAGCCCCGCGCCCGCGAACGCCCGCGCGCTGGCCAGCGCGAACGCGTCGCTGCGGCGTCGTGCGTCGAACCCGATGACCACGGACGGCGGCGCGGGATCCGCTGAGCTGCCCGCGGCGGCGTGGGCCATGCCGCGCGCGTCGGCTGACGCGGCGCCGGCGGGCGCCGGGCTCTTCGACCGGTTTGCCACGAGCCAGCTGGCGAGACCGGCGGCGGCGCGCAGGACGACGGCGGTGTTCATCCCGTTGGGGCCGGCCCGCACCGGGCCGCGCAGGCCCGCGGTCCCGAACCGCAGCGGCCCGGCGAACCGGTCCGCCAGGTCCGCCCACGCCACCGCCCCGGCGGCGGCAGCCTCGCCGTCGTCAGCCTCGCCGCCGTCAGCGTCGCTGTCTCCGTCAGCGTTTCCGTCTCTGTCTTCGTCAGCGTTGCCGCCCGTGGCCACCGCGTTCAGCAGCGCCTCGATCTCCGCCCGGTCCGCCGGGTCCGGATCGTCGGCCAGCCAGGCCCGCGCGGCCACGACCAACGACTCGGGTGATGAACCGGGCCCCGGGCGTGCCTCGCTGTCCTCCACGCCCCCATGCTGCCCGCATCGGCCGCGAGCGGGGGCGCGACCCGGGTGGTTCCGACGGCCGGAGCGGGGTCGCCGATCAGGTGGGAACCGCGAGCGGACGCGCGGGACGGAGTCGCCGGGGCAGTCGCCTTACCGATGCGCAGGCGGCCTCGCGAACCTACGGTTGCCCTGCGCGCAACGTGCGTCGGAGCCGATCACCCAAGGTCAGGGGAGACATCGTGGACATGGGACTGCGGGGCAGGACCGCCATCGTGACCGGCGCGAGCCGGGGGATCGGCCTGGCCGTGACGCGAGCCCTGGTGGCCGAGGGCGCGACGGTCGTGGCCGGGTCGCGGGCGTCGTCCGCGCAGCTCGACGAGCTGGTCGCCGCTGGTTCGGCGGTGTCGGTGCTGGTCGACCTCTCCGACCCGAAGGGCCCGGCGGAGCTGGTCACGCGGGCGGCGGAGGTCGCCGAGCGGTCCGGTGGACGGATCGACGTGCTCGTCAACAACGTCGGCGGCGCGCCGCCGAGGCTCGACGGGTTCCTCGCCGTCACCGACGAGCAGTGGCTCGGCTCGATCAACCTCAACCTGATGGTGGCGGTGCGGGCCACGCGCGCGGTGCTGCCGCACATGATCGCCGCCGGGCACGGCTCGATCGTGACGGTCAGCTCGGTCAACGCGTTCCTGCCCGACCCGGCGGTGATCGACTACAGCGCGGCCAAGGGCGCGCTCACGAACTTCTCGAAGTCCCTGTCCAAGGAGGTCGCAGCCCACGGGATCAGGGTCAACACGATCAGCCCCGGCCCGGTGGCCACCGACCTGTGGCTAGGTGCCGGCGGCGTCGCCGAACGCATCGCGCGAAAGAACGGTGTCGCGGCGAAGGACGTCGCGGCCGGGGCGGCGGCCGACGCGGCGTCGGGCCGGTTCACCCAGCCCGACGAGGTCGCCGACCTGGTCGTCCTGCTCGCCGGCGAGCGCGCCGGCAACGTGACCGGCGCCGACTTCACCATCGACGGCGGCCTGATCAAAACCCTGTGACGACGTGGCATTCCGACGACCGGCACCACGCCCTGACCCCCAATGCCCCGACGCCGCGGCGCCCCAGCGCCTGACGCCCCGGCGGCGGGTTGAGGGGAGAGCTCGTGAGGGTTGATCCGGACGGCGCGGAAGATCCCACCGGACCATGGGTCTGATCATGATCCGGTGGGATCTTCCGGGTCAGAGCTCCGAGGAATCCACCAGATCATGGGCGGCCCCTCGCGATACCGGCCGCCGGCAGCTTCCATCGCCGCACCCGACCCGACCCGACCAGGCCGGGGCCGGGCCGGGCCCTGATTGCTAGAGGCGAGAGACGACCTCGGCGAGGAGGGCGCCCATGCGGGTGGCCGCGGCCTCGCCGGCGGCGAGGACCTCGAGGTGATCGAGCGGTTCGCCGGTCATGCCGGCGGCGAGGTTGGTGACCAGGGAGATCGCGAGAACCTCGGCGCCGGCGTTGCGGGCGGCGATCGTCTCGTGCACGGTCGACATGCCGACGAGGTCGGCGCCCAGCGTGCGCAGCATCCGGATCTCGGCCGGGGTCTCGAAGTGCGGGCCGGGGAGCGCCGCGTACACCCCCTCGGCCAGGGTCGGTTCGACCTCGCGGGCGAGCGCCCGCAGCCGCGGCGCGTAGGCGTCGGTGAGGTCGGTGAACGCGGGGCCGACGAGCGGTGAGCGGCCGGTCAGGTTCAGGTGATCGCTGACGAGCACCGGCTGGCCGACGCGCATGTCGGCGCGCAGGCCGCCGGCCGCGTTGGTGAGCACGACAGTGCCGACGCCGGTGGCACACGCGGTGCGCACCCCGTGGACGACATGGGCGAGGTCGTGGCCCTCGTAGGCATGCACCCGGCCGAGGAACAGCAACAGCCGCCGGCCGTTCAGCTCGACGGAGCGAACGCTCGCGCCGTGCCCCGGCACGGTCGTCTCCGGGAAGCCGCCTAGCTCGGCGAACGACACCTCGGCGAGCACCCGGCCCTGGGCCGCGAGGGTCTCGGCGGCGGGCTTCCAGCCCGACCCGAGCACCACCGCCACGTCATGCCTGTCGGCGCCGGTGACCGCGGCCAGGCGGGCGGCGGAGGCGGTGGCGTCGGGTCTGGCTGTTGCCGTCGCGGCTGATGAAGGCGCGGGGGTGTTTCTGCTCACGCCCTCGGAGGCCGAATGGTCAGCATTGCCGGCAAGCTGCGTCACGGGCCCGACTGTACGGCGTGACCGCGGCCGTGCAGGCGACGCCGTCTACTGGCACGAAAGGTCGCCTGAGGCCATGGGTGTTATGTAAAACACAGAGCGTGGCGCCGTGGACACCGCTGAGCGGGCCGCTGACAGCCGGCCAGAGGCGCGTGGACTGATTCCCTGGGCCCGACCGACCTCACCCTGAGGCCCCGCCCCGCCGAGGTCTCGCCCGCCAGCCGAACCGCGGCGTCTCAGCCTGTCTATAGGCACGCCTATCTGACACACACCCAAAGGCGATCGGTGAAGCGTGTCAGATGGCCCTGCCAATAGGCATGCCCAGGTGCCACGGATCGACCTTCAGAGGCCGTGGGCGGGACCGTTTGACTGGCGAGACGTCGCCGGATCGCCGTGGCGGGCCTCGGCGGAGAGCGCGGGCAGGCAAATACCTGGTGGCGGCGGCCTCGTTGCCGCCGCCACCAGGAGTCGGGGCGCCCTGCGGTGCCGCGGCGCGTTGCGTGGTACACGACGCGACACCGGCCGGGGAGCGGTTACCTGGCGGCCGGCAGCTGGTTCGACCAGAGGACGGTGCCGGAAGCGTCCCGCAGCTCCACGGTCAGCGCCCGCGACCAGCCGTCGATCGTGACTCGCCCGAAGAACTGGTACCCGGCCGACGGCGGCAGGTTCGACTGGCCGGCCGGTGGCACCTTCTGGAACACGACCTCCGGCCCGAACGTCCCGTCCGTGCCGTTGGGCCCGAAGGTCCCCGCGTTGGCCGGCCCGGCGACGAACTCCCAGAACTGGTCGAAGTCCTTGAACGCGGCGCGGTCCGGCGTGTAATGCAGGGCCGCCGTGTAGTGCACGTCGGCGGTCAGCCACACGGTGTTGCGCACCTTGTTGTGCTTGATCGATGAAAGGATGCGGGCGAACTCGACCTCACGGCCGAGCGGGACGCCGTTGTCGCCCTGGGCGACACCCTCGACAGCGGTGCCATCCGGGACGACCAGGCCGAGCGGCAGGTCGTTCGCGATGACCTTCCAGGTGGCCTTGCTGCGGCGGACACTTCCACGATCATCTGGGCGGCCCGATCGGCACGTGCCCAGATGACTCCGCTCCTGGCGGTCACATCCGCGGACTGCACGCCGGAGGTGAAGGACGGCAGGCCGCCGAGGTTCGCCCCGCCGGCCCAGGCCGGCCCGCCTGACAGCACGCCGGTGGCCGCCGCCGCCCCGGCCGCGGTCAGGATGACRCCACCCCGGAGGAGATCTCGTCGGCTCACGTCGGGAATGGTGGGCAGCTGCGGCATCGCAGCTCCTTTCGGTCCGGTATGGCTCACGTTCAGCCGTTCTGGGTCCCCCAGCCCGTCCCCGTCCTTCTCCTGGACAGGCTTGTAGACCTGCCTGACGGCGACCGGTCCTGACCGGGGCCAGCCGGTGAACGTTCGCTACCGTTCGCGGGCACCGGCCCGCCGCGCGCCCGCCGGGCTCCCGCGGCGCGGCGGGCGCGGGACGGCACGCGTGGGACGGCACGCGCCGGCCGATGAGGAGCAGACTTGCGGCGTGGCCATCCCGCGTAGCTCACGTCCGCCTGACGTGCCGCTGGAACCGGGGGAGTTCACCGAGGTCGTGCTACGCGGCCGGCTCACCGACCCCGGCGGCGGAGGTCGGCTGGTCGCCAGGGCCGAGCGGTTCATCGGGTACCGGCTCGGCATGTCTCGCTGGATCCTGCTGACCAGCCAGCGGCTGCTCGTCGTGGCGCCGTTCCCACGCGAGGGGGACTGGTTCGACGTCGTCTGGGACCGCCGCGAGGTGAAGGCTTCCCAGGGCGTCAAACACGGCGACGTGATCCGCGTCCAGCTCACCACCCCCGGCGGCCCCCAGGTCCTCCGCGTCCCGGCGGGCATCCGCTCGGAGGTCAGCCGCTTCATCAGGGCGCTTAGACACTGACAACTCGCCGATCCGATCGTCGGCACGGAGCGTGCCGAGGGCAGGGCGTATCGCGCCGGTAGGGTTCTGTGTGGTGTGAAGGTTCGGTGTGGCATCACACCAAGACGCTTTCTCGCTCCCCTTTTGCTCGTACAGGGCCGACGTGAGCGACGAGGRCACACGGACAGGACGGCAGGGCGATGGTGACGGCAGACGGGCACGGCGAGCCGGGGACGCCGCGGGTGCGGCAGACCGCGATGCGTACGCATCGGTGCGGGGACCTTCGGCTGGCTGATGCCGGGGAGACCGTGACGGTGTGCGGGTGGGTGGCCCACCGGCGCCAGCACGGGCAGTCGCTGCAGTTCCTGGACCTGCGGGACTACTCGGGCGTCGTGCAGTGCGTCGTCGACGGCACGGTCGACGTGCGGTCGGAGTACGTGCTGAAGATCACCGGTACCGTCACCGAACGGCCGGAGGGCACCGTCAACCCGCAGCTCGCGACCGGTCAGGTCGAGCTGCGCGACTGCAAGGTCGAGGTGCTCTCGGTCGCGAAGCCCCCGCCGTTCCCGCTCGACGATCGGGCGGACAACGTCGACGAGTCGACCCGGCTGGCCTTCCGCTACCTGGACCTGCGCCGCGACCGGATGCAGCGCAACCTGCGGGTCCGCTCGGCGGCGCTGTCGGCGATCCGCGCCGCGCTCGCCCCGCTGGGGTTCGCCGAGGTCGAGACGCCGCTGCTGATGCCGTCGACGCCGGAGGGCGCGCGCGAGTTCATCGTCCCCTCCCGGCAGTTCCCGGGGAGCTTCTACGCGCTGCCGCAGTCGCCGCAGCTGTTCAAGCAGCTGCTGATGGTCGGCGGGGTGGACCGCTACTTCCAGTTCGCCCGCTGCCTGCGCGACGAGGACCTGCGCGCCGACCGGCAGTACGAGTTCACCCAGCTCGACATCGAGATGAGCTTCGTCGACCAGCAGGACGTGCTCGACGTCATCACGGCGTCCGTGCTGGCCGCGACCGAGGCCGTCGTCGACGTTCCGGTGCCCCCGGTCGTGACGATGACCTGGCACGAGGCGATGGACCGCTTCGGCGTCGACAAGCCCGACCTGCGCTTCGGCATGGAGCTGGTCGAGCTCACCAGCGTCTTCGCCGGCAGCGGCTTCAAGGCGTTCGCGGGCGCCGGCGCCGTGAAGGGCGTCCGGGTGCCGGGCGGCTCGGCGACGCACAACCGCAAGGCGCTGGACACCCTGACCGACACGGCGAAGAAGCTCGGCGCCAAGGGCCTGGTCTGGATGCGGGTCGGCGCCGGCGGTGTGCTGGAGTCGCCGGTGGCGAAGTTCCTCTCGCCCGAGGAGCTGGCCGGGATCGTCACGAGGACCGAGGCGGTCGAGGGCGACCTGCTGCTGCTCGTCGCCGACGAGTGGATGACCGCCTGCGAGGTGCTCGGCCAGCTGCGCAACTCCCTGGGGCGCCCGCCGGCGGGCGAGGGCGGTTTCCGCTACGTCTGGGTGGTCGACTTCCCGCTGTTCGTCGGCATCGACCAGGCGACCGGGCGGCCCAAGCCGGGGCACCACCCGTTCACCCGCCCGCACCCGGACGACGTCGACAAGATGGAGAGCGACCCGCTGGAGGTCCGCAGCCGCGCCTACGACCTGGTCCTCAACGGCTGGGAGCTCGGCTCCGGCTCGATCCGGATCCACGAGCCGGAGCTGCAGCAGCGGATCTTCGGCCTGCTGGGGATCAGCCCGGAGGAGGCGAACGCCCGGTTCGGGTTCTTCCTGACCCCGTTCGGGTACGGCGCCCCGCCGCACGGCGGCTTCGCGTTTGGCATCGACCGGCTGGTGGCGATCCTCGCCGGCGAGGAGAACATCCGCGAGGTCATCGCGTTCCCCAAGACGCAGTCCGGCCTCGACCCGATGACCGGTGCCCCGACCCAGGTGGACGAGCGTCAGCTACGCGAGCTGGGCGTCCGCGTGGTGGCCACGCCGCCGGCCTAAGCGAGGAAGTTCCGCGCTCGGGTATGTACGGCCCGTTTCGGGGAAATAGCCCCGAAACGGGGGTGAGGCGACCTACCGTTACCTCAACGGGGGTGGTGTCTGACCGCTGTTGTGCGTATCGACGGGCCAAGCGGGTAATTCGCCGGCAGCCAGGCCGGACGGACGGACCTTGCCTGCCCGCCGGTGAACCGCATAGGGGGTGCGTGGTCCGCGGGAGAGGCGTCGCCTCACCGAGGTCCCGCCGGGGCGGCTCTCCCGCCGCGGCATCATGCCCACCGACGCGCCATGACCGCCTACCTGTCCTGAAGCCCCCACGTCGTTAGGAGAGCCCGGACACGCAACGACCCGCATGATCGCGTGATTGTGTGATCGCGTCGTCCCGGTTTCCACGCCGACCGCTGACACAGGAGGAGGCAGGGTGCATATTCCCTTCTCGTCGTCGCCGCGCACCAGCCTGGGTATCGAGTGGGAGCTGGAGCTGGTCGACCTCCGGACTCGCCAGCTACGCGGCGCCTCGACCGAGATCCTCGAGGAGCTCGCGGCCAAGGTCGGCGACGAGGATGCGGCCAAAGCCAAGCACGAGCTCTTTGAGTCGACGATCGAGGTCATCACGGGCGTCTGCGATTCGGTGCCGCAGGCGCTCGCCGATCTGACCGGAACGATCGACGTGCTGCGCGGTCTCGCGGAAAGGCGCGGAATCGGGTTGATGTGCAGTGGTACGCACCCGATCAGCGAGTACAGCACGCAGGAAATCAGTGAGAATGAGCGTTATCACCGCCTTGTCGACCAGATGCAGTGGCTGTCCCGCCGGCTGCTGATCTTCGGTGTGCATGTTCACGTCGGCGTCCGCTCCAAGGAGAAGGCGTTCCCGATCGTCAACGCGCTTATGAGCTACATCCCGCACTTCCTGGCGCTGTCGGCGTCGTCGCCGTTCTGGCTTGGGCGGGACACCGGACTTGCCTCCAGCCGGTCGAAGGTCTTCGAGAGCCTGCCGACGGCCGGGCTGCCCTACCAACTGTCGGACTGGGCACAGTTCGAGCGGTTCATGGAGACTCTCGTCGCTTCTGGCACGATCGAGACGATCCGCGAGGTGTGGTGGGACATCCGCCCGCATCCGAACTTCGGCACCGTCGAGCTGCGGATCTGCGACGGGCTGCCGACGCTGCGGGAGGTGGGCGCGGTCGCCGCGCTGGCCCAGTGCCTCGTCGACCGGATGAACAGCCAGCTCGATCGCGGCTACACGCTCCCGGTGCCGCGCCGCTGGGTCGTCCAGGAGAACAAGTGGCGGGCCGCCCGCTACGGGCTGGACGCGGAGATCCTGGTGGACGACCGCGGCACCACCCGTCCGGTGCGCACGGAGCTGGCCGACCTGGTCGACGACCTGCTGCCAGTCGCCCGCCGCCTCGGCTGCTCCGCCGAGCTGGAGGCGGTGCCGGAAATCCTGACGATCGGAGCGAGTTACCAGCGGCAGCGCGCCGCCGCCCGGCGGGCCGGCGGCGATCTCAGCCAGGTCGTCGATACTCTGCTAGAGGAGATGAACATCGGCCGTCCACTGCGGCTGGACAGGTCGGCTGGCTGACCTTCGGGCAGTTCCTGGCGAGTGCGCCGGTGTTTGTTCAACGGACAAGCCGGTGCAGCCGGGGGAAGGTCTATTTCGGGATGTCGGACAACGTGAGTGCGATGCCGGTGGCGCCCGCCGACGCGATGTCGGTGGACGCGCCGTCGGGGGACGCGGAACCCGCCGACTCGGCGGCGACGACCGCGCGGGCGGCCTGGCCGGCGGGCGCGCGGGGAGAACGCGCCGCGGACGTCACCGGATTCGTCCGGGACTGGTTCGCCCGGCACGAGGACGAGCTCATCGCCTTCCGCCGCGACCTGCACATGCATCCCGAACTCGGCCGCCAGGAGCACCGGACAGCCGGGCTGATCACCGAGCGGCTCGCCGCGGCGGGCCTGGCGCCCCAGCGGCTTTCCGACATCCCGGGCATCTGGTGCGACATCGCCACCGGCGGCCCGGGCGACGCGACCCGGACCTCTCCCGACGAGGGCCCGGTCGTGATGCTGCGCGCCGACATGGACGCGCTGCCGCTGCAGGACGCCAAGGACGTTCCCTACGCGTCCATCATCCCCGGCGTCTGCCACGCCTGCGGGCACGACGTCCACACGACCGTCGTGCTCGGGGCGGGCCTGGCGCTCGCCGAGTACGCCCGGTCCCACCCGCTGGCGGGCACCGTGCGGCTGCTGTTCCAGCCGGCCGAGGAGACGATGCCGGGCGGCGCCCTGGAGGTCATCGACGCGGGCATCCTCAAACCGGTCGACGCGGCGCTCACCGTGCACTGCGACCCGGCCCTCGACGTCGGCACCGTCGGGCTGCGGCCCGGCCCGATCACGTCGGCGGCCGACCTGGTGGAGATCATGCTGGCCGGCCCCGGCGGCCACACCTCGCGCCCGCAGAACACCGTCGACCTGGTCTACGCCATCGGTGCACTGATCACCCAGCTGCCGGCGGCGCTGAACCGGCGGATCGACCCCCGGTCCGGGCTCGCGCTGGTCTGGGGCCAGGTGCAGGCCGGCTCGGTGGCGAACGCCATCCCGCGCGCCGGGCAGCTGCGCGGCACCGTGCGGACCCTGTCCCGCGACACCTGGGAGACGGCCCCCGAGCTGGTCGAGGAGCTCGCCCACCAGATCGCCGCGCCGTTCGGCGCGGACATCGTCGTGGACTACCGCCGGGGCGTGCCCCCGGTCGTGAACACCGCCGACATGGTCGACGTCCTCGACGCCGCCGTGACCGAGACGTTCGGCCACGAGGCGGCCACGACCGTCGCCCAGTCGCTCGGCGGCGAGGACTTCGGCTGGTACCTCACCTACGTCCCCGGCGCCCTGGCGAGGCTCGGCACCCGCACCCCGGGCGGCCCGACCTACGACCTGCACCAGGGCGACTACGCCGTCGACGAGCGCGCGATCGGCGTCGGGGTCCGCCTCCTGGCCGGCGCCGCCGTCGAGGCCTTCACCCGGTTGGCCCGCTAGCGGCGGGGCCGGTGGCGAGGCGGCCGGCCAGGGCCAGCTCGTCGGTGCGCAGGCCGACCGGACCGGAGCGCAGCAGCGTCCAGTGGCTCGGTCCATCCGGGCCGACGAGCTCACCGACGGTGAGGGCGCCGTCGATCAGACGCTGTACCTCGGCACGCTCAGTGGGCGGGCTGGCGGCCACCACCCGGACCGTGAGCTCCTCGCCGTCCCGCTCGTCGACGCTGGTGTGGTGCGGCCAGCGGCACGGGCCGTCGTGCTCCCAGTGACCGCACAGGGCCGCTGTCACGGCGCCGCCGGGAGCCCGCTCGTCAGCGCCAGGCGCCAGCCGCAGCTGGGCCTCGTACGCGAAGCCAGCCCGGCCGCCGACGCCGCCGACGTCCACAGTCCGCCTGTCCGTCATGYGGCCATCATCACACCGCTCGCGGCGCTGTCAGAGAGTGTCGTCGAAGGCCGCGAAGAGGTCCTCGGAGCGCATCATCCGGGCGACCTCGGTGATCGAGCCGGACAGCGACGGGTAGATCGAGAAGGTGTTCGCCAGCTGCTCCGCGGTCAGGCCGTTGGAGACGGCGAGCGAGATCGACAGGATCAGCTCGGACGCCCGCGGCGCGACCACGACCCCGCCGAGCACACTGCCGCTGCCCGGCCGGCAGAACAGCTTCACGAACCCGTCGGCGATGCCGAGCATCTTCGCCCGCGGGTTGCGCGCCAGCGGCAGCGTGACGACCTCCGCCGCGATCGTGCCCGAATCCTTCATGCGCTGGGTGACACCGACGGTGGCGATCTCCGGGTCGGTGAAGATGTTGGACGACACGGTGCCGAGCCGCAGCGGTGTCACCGCCTCGCCGAGCGCGTGCCGCATGGCGATCCGGCCCTGCATGGCGGCGACCGAGGCCAGCGGCAGCACGCCGGTGCAGTCGCCCGCCGCGTACACCCCGGGCACCGAGGTGCGCGACATCCGGTCGACGACCACATGCCCTCCGGAACCGAGCCGCACCCCGACCTCGGTCAGCCCGATGTTCTTGGTCCGAGGTACCGATCCGACCGCCATCAGCGCATGCGAACCGGTCACCGTGCGGCCGTCCGTCAGCTCGACGAGCACGCCGTCGCCGATCCTGCGGACGGAGGCGGCCCGGGAGCGGTTCAGCACCTCGATGCCGCGGCGGCGGAACACGTCCTCGATGACCATGGCGGCGTCCGGGTCCTCGCCGGGCAGCACCCGCTCCCGGGACGAGACCAGCGTCACCGCCGCGCCGAGCGCTCGATAGGCGCTGGCGAACTCGGCGCCGGTGACGCCGGAACCGACGACGATGAGGTGCTCGGGAATCTCCGGGAGCTCGTAGAGCTGCTGCCAGGTCAGGATCCGCTCGCCGTCGGGCTCGGCCGTCGGCAGGATGCGCGGGGCCGCGCCGGTGGTGATGAGAACCACGTCGCCGACGAAGCTGTCACCGGTGTCCGTCTCGACCGCCGTGGGCCCGACGAGGCGGCCCTTCGCGTGGACGACCTCCACCTTCTCGCGCCGCAGGCGGGCCTCGATGTCGCGTGACTGCGCCTGCGCCAGCTCGATCACCCGGCTGTTGACGCGCTTCGCCTCGAACGTGAGGACCTCGGGCGGGGTGAGATGCGGCCCCTCGCCCTCCCAGCTGGCGGGCCGGGGGGTCGGCATTCCCTTGCGGGAAAGGCCGAGCGCCGGCGCCCCCGCGACGGACGTCATGGTCTCCGACGTGGCGATCAGGGTCTTGGACGGCACACAGTCCGTGAGTACGCAGGCACCGCCCACCCCGTCCGAGTCGACCAGCGTGACGGTGGCCCCCAGCGACGCCGCGACGAGGGCCGCCTCATATCCGCCGGGCCCCCCGCCGAGGATGACGATCCGGCTCACGGTCCCCTCCTTGCCACTTCTGGTCCCTGCCACGGTTCCTGCCCTGTCGAGTCTCGTACCGCCGCGACCGCTCGCCGCGCCCGGCACCGAGCGGCCGCCCGGCGGCCGTGGGTATCGCCGGCTGGTAGGCCGGCCCACCCAGTAGTCCATCCTGCCTGCCGCCGCGACCGCACCCACCACCGAGCCCCGCCGGGTGGCCTCCGGCTACAACGTCCAGACCGCGCCGGCCCGTCCCGGCGCGAAACCGTCGAGGAGCGGGCGACGAACGCTTGGCGCGCGGATGACGACCGCTCGGCGCCGACGCCGAGCGCTCGGTGAGCGGACCGCGAGCGCTCGGCGAGCGGAGCGTGAGCGGACTCGCCAGGTTCTCGACCGGCCCATTCCCCGGCATGGCCATGATTAGCCGGTGTGGCCAGGCTCTACGGAAAGGCCCGTGTGATCAAGGGGGCCATCGGTCGCATAATGGCGAGGCGAACCGGCCCCGCCGTCACGCGCGTTTGCGGTGCTCACACCGCGCGCCACCGGCCTTGCACCGGCCCCCGCGCCATCCAGGCTCGGGCCATGGGATGAGAGACGCCGACATGAATCTGTACGCAGCGTATGCCAGCAATCTTGATCCGGCGAAGATGAAGGAGCGTGCTCCGCACTCGCCGGTGACCGGGACCGGCTGGCTCAGCGGCTGGCGGCTCACCTTTGGCGGGGAGAACTTCGGCTGGGACGGCGCGCTCGCGACGATCGTCCCGTACCCGGCGGGACGCGTGTACGTCATGCTCTACGACATCGACCGCTACGACCTGGAGCGGCTCGACGTCTGGGAAGGCGCCGACACCGGGCTCTACACCCGCATCCGAGTACGCCTTTCCACCCTCGACGGCGACGTGCTCGCCTGGACCTACGTCCTGGACGCCTACGAGGGCGGCCTGCCTTCCGCCCGCCACCTGGCCGACATCGCCGACGGCGCCGAGAAGGCCGGCGCCCCCAGCGACTACGTCGCCGACCTGCGCGCCCGTCCCACGGCTTGATCCGGTGGGATCTTCGCCGTCACAGCCCCGAGGACCCCATCGGCCACGCGCCAGGTGACCGGGTCAGGCGTTGATGCCGTCCGGGTCGTCCGGGTCGGCACCGCTGCCGCTGCCGCTGGTACCGGTGCTGTCGGGCTGGCTAGGTTCCCTGGTCGCGGGCGTCGCGTCGATGCGGGCCCTCGCCGGGGCCAGGCCGGCCGGCCGCTCGGGCTCGACGTCCTCGACGTCCTCGACGTCCTCGACGTTCAGCTTGATGACGGGCGGGAAGCCGTGCTGGACGAGCCGGCGGTTGCGGAAGTGGCCGCTCATCCCCAGCCCCAGCCCCCCGGCCGCCACCAGCAGGAAGGCGACCAGCAGCGCCCGGACCCCGACCGGCCCCGGCAGTAGCGCGAAGATGACCGCGAACGGCAGCATCATCAGCACCGGCCGCAGCGCCTGCCGTCGCCGCCACCCCGGACCCGTTAGGTCCCGCGACACCCAGGCGACGTACCGGGCGGGCAGCGCCCCGCCGAACACGTATGCGACCCGTCCCGTCAGCGGCGGGGCCTCGGGTCCGCCGGCTGGTGCCGGTACCGTCGTCGCCGCCGGAGATGGCACCGTTCTGATGGGCTTCTCGGCCTCGGCGGTGCCCGTCCGGGCTTCGTTGCCAACGTTCATACGTCCGAGCCTACGAACCACGGGCGGCACCGGCGCCGCTGGCTGCATCACCCGGCTACGTCGTCGCCCAGGCCAGCGCCGGGTCACCCGCGGCCCGCCGTTCCAACAGGCGGGCCGAGAACGTGAAAGCCCTGGGGACCCTGCCCCCAGCAGAGTCCCCAGGGCTCACCCCCCAGCCGCCGCGAGTGCCCCCTAACACATCCGAAGCGGCATACAAATGCCGACTGTCCTGCGCCGGCTCGTCAAGCCGGAATGCGCCTCAAGCCCGGAATGCTCCCCAAGCCCGGAACATGACGAAGCGGCAGCCGCGGGAGGTGCCCGCGACCGCCGCTCTCGACCGAGGTCGGCCAGTCCTTCGAGGTCGGCTAGTCCTTGATCTCGCAGAGGACGGTGCCGCTGGGGACGACCGCGCCGACAGTGGCCGTGAGGCCGGTGATGGTGCCCGCGCGGTGGGCGGTGATGGGCTGTTCCATCTTCATCGCCTCGAGGACGACGATCAGGTCGCCCTCGGCCACGGTGTCGCCGTCGGCGACCCCTACCTTGACGATCGTGCCCTGCATCGGGCTGGTCAGCGAGTTGCCGCTGGCCGCGCCGGCCTTCTTGCCGCTGGCCTTGCGCTTCGGCGCCGCGCCGCGGGCGGCGCCACCGCCCGCGCCCCCGATGGCGCCGAGGCCGGCCGGGAGCACGACCTCCAGCCGCTTGCCACCGACCTCGACGACGACGGTCTCCCGCGCCGCGGAGTCGGCGGTCTCGTCCTGCGCCCCGCCGGTGAACGCCGGGATGGTGTTGATGAACTCGGTCTCGATCCAGCGGTTGTGGATCGTGAACGGCTCGTCGGCGTCGGCCGGGGCGAACGCCGGGTCGCGTACCACGGCCCGGTGGAACGGCAGCGCCGTCGCCATGCCCTCGACGACCAGCTCGTCGAGTGCGCGGCGGGCCCGCTCCAGGGCCTGCTGGCGGGTCGCGCCGGTGACGATCAGCTTGGCCAGCAGCGAGTCGAACGCCCCGCCGATGACGCTGCCGCTCTCGATGCCGGTGTCGACGCGCACGCCGGGGCCGGTCGGCAGCACCAGGCTGGTGACGGTGCCCGGCGCCGGCAGGAACTTGCGGCCGGGGTCCTCGCCGTTGATCCGGAACTCGATCGCGTGGCCGCGGGCCGGCGGGTCGGTGAAGCCGAGTGCCTCGCCCTCGGCGATGCGGAACTGCTCGCGCACCAGGTCGATGCCGGTCGTCTCCTCGGTCACCGGGTGCTCGACCTGCAACCGGGTGTTGACCTCGAGGAAGCTGATCATCCCGTCCTTGGCGACCAGGAACTCGCAGGTGCCGGCGCCGACGTAGCCGGCCTCCTTGGCGATCTTCTTGGAGGCCTCGTACAGCGACGCGCGCTGGGCGTCGGTGAGGAACGGCGCGGGCGCCTCCTCGACGAGCTTCTGGTAGCGGCGCTGCAGCGAGCAGTCGCGGGTGCCGACGACGACCACGTTGCCGTGCGTGTCGGCGAGGATCTGGGTCTCCACGTGCCGCGGCTGGTCGAGGTAGCGCTCGACGAAGCACTCGCCCCGGCCGAAGGCCGCGACCGCCTCGCGCACCGCGCTGTCGAACAGCTCGGCCAGCTCGTCCCGCGTCCAGGCGACCTTCAGGCCGCGGCCGCCACCGCCGAACGCGGCCTTGATGGCGACCGGCAGGCCGTGCTCGTCGGCGAACGCGATGACCTCGTCGACACCGGCGACGGGGTCGGCGGTGCCGGGCGCGAGCGGGGCGCCGACGGCGAGCGCGATGTGGCGGGCGGCGGTCTTGTCGCCCAGCCGGCGGATCGCGTCCGGCGTCGGGCCGATCCAGGTCAGCCCGGCGGCGATGACGGCCTCGGCGAAGTCGGCGTTCTCGGAGAGGAAGCCGTAGCCGGGATGCACCGCGTCGGCGCCCGACTTCGCGGCGACGTCGAGGATCTTGTCGATGCGCAGGTACGAGTCGCCCGGCGTGGATCCGCCGAGTGCGTACGCCTCATCGGCTACGCGAACGTGCAGGGCGTCGATGTCGGGCTCGGCATACACCGCGACGCTGGCATAGCCAGCGTCCTTGCACGCCCGCGCCACCCGGACGGCGATTTCGCCGCGGTTGGCGATGAGGATCTTGCGCACGTTCCTCCCGTCCTCGTTCGGCCTGCCCGAGTCTAGGGCGACTGAGGCCGCTGAGGTTGCTACTGGAATGTCCCTGCTTGCCCGTTGATCTTGTAACTGCGCCGTGGGCTGACGAGAATCCTGCGTCCTAGCTCCGTCAAAAGCCGTCCTGGCTCCGTCAGAAGCATCGGGTCGCCGGGGCTCGCCGGCCGGCGGCCGAGCCGTCAGTGACGACAATCACCCGGTCCGCAGGCCGCCGAGGATGCCCGCGCGCCGCCAGCCGCCCGCTCCCGGGCCACTCGCGACCCGCAACGCCTGGCTTCGGTCGGCCCACACCGACCGGGGCGCGCGCGGCGCCGGCACCGCCGCCGCGGCGGCGGCGTGCGCCGCGAACACCGCGACGATGGCCGCGACCTCCTCCGGTGTCGCGTCGCCGCGCACCAGTTTCAGCAACGGCCGGCGCGGCTCGGCCGGTTCGTTCTCGGCCACCGGCACCTCCTCGAGATGGTCTATGTGTCACTGTGCGGCTGGCGCTCGGTGCTTCAGGAAGCGCGAAGAAAGATCATTTTCGCACCTCCTGGCCCGCTAGAGCGGGATGTTGCCGTGCTTCTTCGGCGGCAGCGTCTGGCGCTTGTTACGCAGCAGCCGCAGCGCGCGGATCACCTCGCGGCGGGTCACCGACGGCGGGATCACGGCGTCGAGGTAGCCGCGCTCGGCCGCGATGTACGGCGTCGCGAAGTGGTGGTTGTAGTCGGCGATCAGCTCGGTGCGGCGGGCGTCCGGGTTGTCCGACTTGGCCAGCTCGCGGCGGTAGACGATGTTGACGGCGCCGCGGGCGCCCATGACGGCGATCTCGGCGGTCGGCCAGGCGAGGTTGATGTCGGCGCCCAGGTGCTTGGACCCCATGACGTCGTAGGCACCGCCGTAGGCCTTGCGGGTGATGACCGTGACCTTCGGGACGGTCGCCTCCGCGTAGGCGTAGATGAGCTTCGCGCCGCGGCGGATGATGCCGTTCCACTCCTGCGACGTACCCGGCAGGAAGCCCGGGACGTCGACGAACGTCAGCACCGGGATGTTGAACGCGTCGCAGGTGCGCACGAACCGCGCGGCCTTCTCGCTCGCGTCGATGTCGAGGGTGCCGGCGAACTGCATCGGCTGGTTGGCGACGACGCCGACGGACCGGCCGTCGACCCGGCCGAAACCGACGATGAGGTTCATGGCGAACTGCGCGTGCACCTCGAGGAAGTCCCCGTCGTCGAGGATCTTCTCGATCACCTTGTGCATGTCGTACGGGGTGTTCGGCGAGTCGGGGATGAAGGTGTCCAGCTCCGGGTCCACCTCGCCCTCGACGTCGGCGACCTCGTCGTAGATCGGCGCGTCGTCCATGTTGTTCGGCGGCAGGTACGACAGCAGCGCCTTGGCCAGCTCGAAGCACTCGGTCTCGTCCGTGGCCTGGAAGTGGGCGACGCCGCTCTTGCTGTTGTGCGTGTGGGCGCCGCCGAGCTCCTCGAAGCCCACGTCCTCGCCGGTGACCTCCTTGATGACGTCCGGCCCGGTGATGAACATGTGGCTGGTCTTGTCGACCATCAGGGTGAAGTCGGTGATCGCGGGCGAGTACACGGCGCCGCCGGCGCACGGGCCCATGATCAGTGACAGCTGCGGCACGACCCCGGACGCCAGCACGTTGCGATAGAAGATCTCGCCATACAGGCCGAGCGCGACGACGCCCTCCTGGATGCGGGCACCACCCGAGTCGTTGATCCCGATGACCGGGCAGCCGGTCCGCACCGCGAGGTCCATGACCTTGACGATCTTCTCGCCGAAGACCTCGCCGAGGCTGCCGCCGAACACCGTCGCGTCCTGGCTGAAGACGCACACCTGACGGCCGTCGACCGTGCCGTAGCCGGTGACGACGCCGTCGCCGTAGGGCCGGTTCGCCTCGACGCCGAAGTCGTGCGCGCGGTGGCGGACGAACGCGTCGGTCTCGACGAAGGAGCCCGGGTCGAGGAAGGCCGCGATCCGCTCGCGGGCGGTCATCTTGCCCTTGGCGTGCTGCGCGTCGACCGCTCGTTGCGATCCGGCGTGCACGGCGTCGTCGTTCACCCGTTGAAGCTGCGCGAGCTTTCCCGCTGTGGTGTGCGGGTCGGGCGTGGGTTCGGAAGCGGGCGCCGGAAGTGCCATGCGCGGCAGCGTACGGCCAGCGTGGGCGTGGGTGCGAGCAACAGTGCACTCTGTCTCACACCCGCGACTAGGGGTTGTGGTCCCGGTGGGCGAAGGTGGCGCGTGCTGGCAAGCTGTGGTCGTGGCTGACCCCAGAAGCGCGGCATCGGGCGGGCAGGGCCCGTCGGCGGCGAACGAGCCGGCGGTGGAAGGGCCGGCGGTGGCGGACCCGCTGGACGCCGCGGAGCTCGCCCAGGCCGGGCGGCCCGTGGGGCTGCGGGTGGTCGTCCTCGCCGAGACCGGCTCCACCAACGCCGACGTCGCCGCCAGGGCCCGCGCCGGCGAGCCGGCCGGGCTGGTGATCGCCGCCGAGCGGCAGAGCGCCGGGCGGGGTCGGCTCGACCGCTCCTGGGTGTCCCCGCCGGGCTCCGGGCTGACCGTGTCGCTGCTGGCCCGGCCGACGGTGCCGACGGCTCGGCTCGGCTGGGTGCCGATGGTCGTCGGCACGTCGCTGGTCGCGACGCTGCGCTCCCGGTTCGCGGTGCCGGCCTGGCTGAAGTGGCCGAACGACGTCCAGGTCGGTGGGGACAAGCTCGCCGGCATCCTGGTCGAGCTGGTCCGCGCCGCGCCGGGCAAGCCGGACGCGCCGAGGGCGTCGCCGCCGGGACTGGTGATCGGCTTCGGGCTGAACGTGCGCACCACCGCCGCGCAGCTGCCCCCGGGCGGCACCAGCCTGGCCGTGCTGGCCGCCGCCGGTCCCGGCGAGGTGCCGCGGCGGACCGATCTGCTCGCCGCGCTGCTCACGGGCCTCGCGGGCGCCCTGGCCCGGTTCGACGCGGATCCAGAGGCCGCCCGGCCCGGCTACCTCGAGGTGTGYGCGACCCTCGGCCGCGACGTCAGGGTCGAGCTGCCAGGCGGCGAGACGGTCGTGGGCGTCGCCACCGACGTCGACGAGACCGGCAGGCTGGTCGTCGGCGGCCGGGCCTTCAGCGCCGCCGACGTCGTCCACCTCCGGCCGGYTCCCGCCACGCCCTGAGCGGCCCGCTCTKGGGCATCTCGCCCGGATGTAACAGGGAGTGCGACGATCGTCGCGTGGCCTTTCCCGAAGACATCCTGACGGATGACGAAGTGGTGGTGCTCGACCTGCACCCGCACTGGATCCGGCTGGTACGGCCGGTGTTCAGCGCTGTCGTGGTGCTCGGTCTAGCCGTGCTGGCGGTCTTCTTCGCGCCTAACGGCGTACTGCAGAAACCGCTGCAGTACCTGGTGCTGATCGTCGCCGTGGTCCTGCTGGTCTATCTGACCATCGTTCCCTGGGTTCGCTGGGTGACGACGCGCTACGTGATCACCAACGAGCGGGTGCTGCTGCGCACCGGCGTGTTCACCCGATCGGGCCGGGACATCCCGCTGGTCCGGCTCAACGACGTCACGTTCGAGCACACGCTCTTCGAGCGGATGGTCGGCTCGGGCACGCTGACGATCGAGAGCGCGGGAGAACGCGGGCAGGTGGTCCTGACCAGCGTTCCCCACGTCGAGCACGTCCACCTGCGCCTCTACGAGCTCGGCGAAGCCCTCCGCGGCTACTCCGGCGCCTAGCGCGTAGGGCGGTCCTTACGGCGGGCGCTAGGCGCCCCGTCCGGAGATCGAGCGTGCTCAGCGGCGGGCGGGCAGGACAGTGCCGGTGACCTCGCCGAAACCGACGCGGGCGCCGTCCGGGCCCGGGGCGGTGGCGGAGATCGTGACCTGGTCGCCGTCGAGCAGGAAGGTGCGCCGTTCGCCGCCGACCGTGATCGGTTCCGCGCCGTTCCAGGTCAGCTCGAGCAGGCAGGCCCGCTGGTCCTTCTCCGGACCGGACACCGTGCCCGAGGCGAACAGGTCGCCGGTGCGGGCGGACGCGCCGTTCGCCGTCAGGTGGGCCAGCAGCTGGGCGGGGGACCAGTACAGCTCGCGGGCTGCCGGGCGGGAGACCACCTCGCCGTTCCAGCCGACGACCAGGTCGACGTCGAGGCCCCACGGCCGCCAGCCGGGCGCGCGCCCGCGCAGGTACGGCAGCGGCTCGGGAACCTGGGCCGGCAGTGGGACCCGGGCGGCGCGCAGCGCGGTCATCGGCACGACCCACGGCGAGACGGAGGTCGCGAAGCTCTTGCCCTGGTGCGGGCCGAGCGGCCGGGACTCCCAGTCCTGCAGGTCGCGCGCGGACCAGTCGTTGACCAGGACGGCGCCGAAGACGTGTTCGTCGAACTCGTCGACGCCAACCCGGTCGCCCAGGCGGGAGCCAGTGCCGATCACGAACCCGAGCTCGGCCTCGATGTCCAGCCGGAGGCTCGGGCCGTAGCTGGGTGTTTCCGCGCCCGGGAGCCGGCGCTGTCCCTGCGGGCGGACGATGCCGGTTCCGGAGACGACGACCGTGCCGGCCCGGCCGTGGTAGGCGACGGGCAGGTGCTTCCAGTTCGGCATCAGCGGCGGCGCGCCCGGGCGGAAGATCTGGCCGACGTTCGACGCGTGGTGCTCGGAGGCGTAGAAGTCCACGAAGTCGGCGACCTGGAACGGCAGGTGCGTGGAGACCTCGTGGACGGGGTGGCACGCCGCGTCGGGGACGTCGCCGGCGAGAAGGTCCGTGATCCGCCGGCGCGCGGCCAGCCAGCGCGCCGAGCCCTGGGCCAGGAACGGGTTCAGCGTCGGCGCCGCGAACACGTCGTCCTGGCTGTCCTCGCCGTCGGCCCTCCCACCGTTCCCGCCATCCTCGTCGTCACGCGGCCGTTCGCCACTCAGCAGGACGGTGAGGTCGACGACGGTGTCGCCAAGCCGCACGCCCACCCGCGGGGCGGTCCCCGCCGTGGAGAAGACGCCGTACGGCAGGTTGTCCGGGCCGAAGGGCGAACCCGCCGGGACCTCGACCACGCTCACGCCTGGGTTCCTCCGCCTGTCGGATGAATCGTCATCTCGGATCGGTGGTCATCGGGGCCCGATGCCGCCCGGACCGGTCCCGCCGGGCCCGGTCCGGTGGTCGGGGCGCGGCCGGACCAGGTCCAGGCGTAGGCCGGGTCCTCGGCCGCGCGGGCGCCCTCGCCGAGCTGGAGCGGTCGGAACGTGTCGACCATGACGGCGAGCTCGTCGACGAACTGCGCGCCGAGCGCGCGTTCGACGGCGCCGGGCTGCGGGCCGTGGCAGTGCCCGGCCGGGTGCAGGCTGACCGAGCCCTGGCCGATGCCGGCTCCTCGCCGGGCGGCGTAGTCGCCGCCGCAGTAGAACATCACCTCGTCCGAGTCGATGTTGGAGTGGTAGTAGGGCAGCGGCACCGCCAGCGGGTGATAGTCGACCTTGCGGGGCACGAAGTTGCAGATGACGAACCCGTCGCCGGCGAACACCTGGTGGGCCGGCGGCGGCTGGTGCACCCGGCCGGTCAGCGGCTCGAAGTCGGCGATGTTGAACGTGTACGGGTAGACGCAGCCATCCCAGCCGACGACGTCGAACGGATGTGTCGAGTAGACGTACCGGGTGCCGGTGACGGTGTGGGCGCCGCGGTGCCTGACCAGCACCTCGACGTCGTCGCCGTCGGCCAGGAGCGGCTCGGCCGGGCCATGCAGGTCCCGCTCGCAGTACGGCGCGTGTTCGAGCAACTGGCCGCGCGGGGACAGGTAGCGCCGCGGTGGCGCGATGTGCGTGCCCGCCTCGATCACGTAGAGCCGCAACGGCCGGACGGCGCCGGTGGCGGCGTCGGCGGCGTCGGCGGCGTCAGCGGGCACCCAGCGGTGCGTCGTCGACCGGGGCAGCAGCACGTAGTCACCCTGGCGGACGGTCAGCGCTCCGAAGACGGTCTCCACCGTCGCGGCGCCGGACTCGACGTACACGCACTCGTCGCCGGCGGCGTTGCGGTAGAGCGGCGAGGAGGCGCCCGCCACGACGTAGGAGATCCGGACGTCGGCGTTGCCGAGCACCAACCGCCGCCCGGTGACCGGGTTGACGCGCTTCCAGCTCTCTTCCGGGAAGAGGGCGGGAAGGCGCAGATGCCGGGGGAGTAGCGGCCGGTTCTCGGTGAGTGTCTGGTCCGGGGGCTCCCAGGGCGTCGCGTCGACGATCGCCGATGGGACGCCACGGTGGTACAGCAACGACGAGTCCGCCGAGAACCCGTCGGCTCCCATGAGCTCCTCGTAGTAGAGGCCGCCCTCGGGCGAACGGTGCTGAGTGTGCCGCTTGGGCGGGATCGAGCCAACCGCGCGGTAGTGCGCCATGTCCTGGCACCCCTCTCACACGCCTCCGGCGCACCGGTCCGACCTCCGGCTCACCGGGCCGCGAACCCCTAGAAGTTGCCGCGACTGGCCTGTTCGCGTTCGATCGCCTCGAACAGGGCCTGGAAGTTGCCCTTGCCGAACCCGAGCGAGCCGTGCCGCTCGATCAGTTCGAAGAACACCGTCGGTCGGTCTCCAATCGGCCTGGTGAAGATCYGCAGCAGGTAGCCGTCCTCGTCGCGGTCGACGAGGATGCCGCGGGTGCGCAGCTCGTCGATCGGCACCCGCACCTCGCCGATCCGCGCCCGCAGCGCCGGGTCGGTGTAGTACGAGTCGGGCGTGGCCAGGAACCCGACACCCCGCGACCGCAGCACATCGACCGCGCGGACGATGTCGTCGGTCGCCAGCGCCAGGTGCTGGACTCCCGGGCCGCCGTAGAACTCCAGGTACTCGTCGATCTGCGACCGCTTCTGGCCGGCCGCCGGCTCGTTGAGCGGGAACTTCACCCGATGGTCGCCGCTGGCCACCACCTTGCTCATGAGCGCCGAGTACCGCGTCGCGATGTCGTCGCCGACGAACTCGGCGAGGTTCGTGAAGCCCATGACCCGGTTGTAGAACGCGACCCAGTCGTCCATCCGCCCCAGCTCGACGTTGCCGACGACGTGGTCGAGCGCCTGGAACAGCGGCGCCCCGGCCCGCGCAGGCGGAGCCGACGCAGCCGCAGCCGTCGGACCCGTAGCCGTCACGGGCTGGACCGCGAGGTATCCGGGCAGGTACGGGCCGGTGTAGCGGGACCGGTCCACCAGGCTGTGCCGGGTGTCGCCATAGGCCGCGAGGCTGGCCAGGCGCACGGTGCCGTGCTCGTCGCCGACGTCGTGCGGCTCGTCCAGCACCACGGCCCCCTGCTCGCGGGCATGGGCGACGCACCGGTCGACGTCCGGGACCTCCAGCGCGACGTCCAGGACGCCGTCACCGTGGCGGCGATGGTGCTCCAACAGAGGGCTGGCCGGGTCCACGCCACCCGTCAGCACGAACCGCGCCGCCCCCGAACGCAGCACATARCCGACATGGTCGCGGTTGCCGGTCTCGGGGCCGGTGTAGGCGACCAGCTCCATCCGGTACACCAGCCGGTAGTAGGCGGCCGCCTGGGTGGCGTTCCCGACGACCCAGACCAGCGCGTCCCACCCGGTCACCGGGAACGGGTCGGCGGCCGGGTCGTGCTCCACCAGCCCGACCAGCCGTCGCAGCTGCTCCGGATCCAGGTGGGCGAGCCGTTCCTGTTCGGTGAGGGTCCGCTGAATGCTCATGGGCCGCCTCCTGCACCGTCCGCCCGGGAGCGCCGCCTGGTTCGCCAGGCTCCGCGTCCCGGACTGTCCCGCCGGGCGCTCGCCCACGCCCGTGCGCGCGCTGCCCGACGCCACCGTCCTACGCCCGCAGACCGGGGCCGTCCACTCCGACGCGAGGTATCGGCTGGCTACGGCTTCGTGAAGTCGCGCCACCAGGCGATCAGGCCGGCGGGATCGGCGGAGGCAGCGGACAGGGCCGTCTGGTCGGCGGTGACGGTCCAGAAGACCGCGAAGCGGGCGTCCGGTGTGCCGGGGGCGACCCGATCGCAGAGGAAGGTGCCGAGCTGGCGCGTCGAGCGCCCCCAGGTCTCGGTGCTCGGCTCGCCGGCGGCGCAGCTGCCGACGTCGTTGATGGCGCCGGTGCGCCGGTCGGCGTCGGCCTTCAGGGCCGCGGCGTCGTGGTAGTGACGCGCGATGACCTCGGCCGGGCCGGGCTCCCCGGCGATGACGTTGGTCTGGCACAGGATCGCGGCGTCGACGCCCTGGTCCAGGCTCGACCCCTGGCCGGGCGGCTCGGTGACCCGCTCGGGCGGCGCCGGCACACAGTCGCGCACCCGCAGCGGCCCGAGCGTCGCGGCAAGCGCCCGCTGCGCCGGCGTCAGGTTGTCGGCCGGGGAGCTCGCCGCCGGCGATGGTRCCGCCTGGGTGGTCACCGCGGGCGACGTGCCCGCGGTCGGCGCCGGCCCGTCGCCGCCGGTGGTGAGCACCACGGCGACCGTGATGCCGGCGGCCACCAGCACCGCCCCGCCGGCCGCCAGCGCCGCGACCTGCCCACGCCGCATCGCGGTCCCCCTTCGCCGTGTCCGGACTTCTCCAGGTCCCGTACGCCGCGTGGTGTGCGACGCCCGCCGCGCGCGGATCGTTGCGCCGGGCCGGTCGCCGCCGACGCGGTGGTGAGCCGACGGACCAGTGAGCCCGCCGGTCTCGTCCCTGTGCCGGCAGGGCGGCTCAGGCCGGCCGGGGGAGCTCAGGCCGGCCGAGGAGCGGCGGTGGGGCCGGCGCGGTCCGGGAAGGGCTCGAACGACTCCCACCAGTCGACCAGGGCCCGAGGGTCGGTGTCGTACGCGAGGAAGGAGACGACGTCGGCGTCCGAGCTCCAGAACAGGAAGGCGTGGCCGTCCCGGTGGTGGCAGACGACCGTCCCACCGGCCGGCGTGCCCGGGCCGGTGTCCCAGGAGAAGACCTCGTTCTCGCCGCGCTCGCACCTGCCCTCGCTGGGCACGCCGTTGGCGCGCTGGGTGACGTCGGAACGCAGCGCGTCCGCGTCCCGGTAGGCGTACACCGCCACCTGGCGGCCATCGGGCGTCGCGCAGAACAGCGCCGCCGTCACGCCGACACCGGCGGGGCTGGGGTTGGGCCGGCAGCCCACCATCTCCGCCGGGTCGAGCCGGTCGGCGAGGGCGCGCCGCTCCGACGTCCAGCCGCCGTCCGCGGCCTGCGGCGTGGCGGCGGCCGGTGTGGCCGCGGCGGCCGAAGTCCCTGTGCCGCCCGAGCAGCAGCTTGGCGCCACGGCGACCCAGGCGAGCCCGACGGCCACGAGCAGCATGGCGAGGCTCACCGACACCGCGGTCAGGGCGGGCCGGCGTCGCCAGAACGGCGCCGCGGGGGCCGACGGGTCGACCGCCCCCGGCCAGGCGCCGTACGCCACCGCGCCGCGGGCGCCGGGCACGCCGCCGGGGCCGGCCGTGCCGCCAGTGCCGGGCGGCGGACCGGGCCAGTTCGCCGGCATTGGCCCGGCGGCCGGCCGTGCTGGCGGCGGGGACGCGACCGGCCGTGAATACGGGGCTGGCGCCGGAGGCGCGGGCCGTGGGAGCCGGGGTGGGACCGGTGCCGGTGCCGGGACCGCGGGAGGGGCGGCGGCCGCGGGACGGGCGGTGCCCGCGGGACGTGCCGGCGGGCCGAGGGGCGCCGGCGGAGGGTGTGCGGCCGGCGGAGCGAGGGGAGCCAGGCGCAGACTGCCGCGAGGCGTGGTGTCGGGGTCGATGTCCTCGAGGCGCAGGCTGGTGGGGGTGACGTCGGCCCAGCCGGCGAGCGACGTCCAGCGGGCGTCCTCGTCCGGTGCCTCGCCCCAGGCGGGCGCKGCCTGACCGGGAAACGTGTCCGACTCGGAAGACGCCGGCGGGTGCCCGGCGGGGCCGGCGGCGCTGGTGGGCGCCAGGCCGTCGGGTCCCGGCGGCCGGTCATCGGATGGGCCTGCCACCGTTCCTCCCGCGGGTTGCGCCCGCGGCCACGCGCGGTCTGGACACGATCTGACACCGGACCCAGCTGGCCGGCCCGATCACATATCCGTTGGCAGGCCTCGGCCGTGGGTTTGACCATTGTTGCGCGGCCGTCGGTTTTCGACCACTGGCGGCCTATGGCTGGAACGAGGCGATTGGTCCGAGAACCCGCCCGAGACGTCCGGCAGGCCAGGAGATCGGCGACCGACTGTGGCCAAGGGTGACCGAGCCGGCCGGCGGCCGAGCGGCGGGAGGCGCGTCGGCCGCCGCCCGTCCCGCGTCGGCCCCCGGCCGGACGATCGGTGGGGATGGATCAGGCGAGCGGGTCGAAGTCGGTCCACCACTGGTAGAGGGCGACCCCGTCCTTGTCGGTGGCGAAGAAGGCGAGCAGGTCGTCGTCGTAGGTCCAGTGCATGTAGAACGAGCCGTCGTCGGTGTGCCCGCAGAGCAGCGCGCCCTCGTCGACCTCACTGTCCGTGAAGTTCCACGTGCCGACCTGGTCCTTGCCGTCCTTGCAGTCACCCGCGTCGTTGATCGTCTTGCTGCGCGCGTCCGTGTCGCGCTTCAGCGCGTCCGCGTCGAAGAAGCTGAACGCGAAGATGCCGCGGCCGTCATCGGTGGCCGAGCACAGCACCGCCGCCTGGACGTCGCTGTCCTCCTGGTCGGACGCTGCCTCGCAGTCCGAGACGGCGTCCGGGTCCAGCTGGGACACCAGTGCTTGCTCGGCCAGGCTGAGCGCGCCGGAAGCCGTGGGCGACGGGGCCGGGGTGGTGGTCGGCGGCAGCGTGGGGCTCGTCGTCGCGGACGCGGAGACCGTTGGCTGCGTGGTCGGCGTGCCCGACGCCACCGGCTTCGGCTTGTCGTCGCCACCGGCCAGGGTTACCCCCAGCACCACGATGAGGATGATCAGCACGACGCCGGCCGCGACCCCGCCGATGATCAGGTTGCGGCGGTTGTTGTTGCGCGGCGGCTGCGGCTGGCCGCCGCCGGGGTAGCCGGCGCCGCCATAGCCCTGCTGCTGCGCGTAGCCCTGCTGGCCGTAGTCGTAGCCCGCGGGCTGCTGACCGTAACCCGGTTGCTGGTAGCCGCCGTAGCCCTGCTGGGTCTGCTGGCCGTAGTCGTAGCCCGCGGGCTGCTGACCATAGTCCGGCTGCTGGTAGCCCTGCGTGGCTCCGTAACCCTGCTGGGGGTAGCCCTGCTGGTCGTACCCCTGCGGAGCCGGCGTCTGGCCCGGGTATCCGCCTGGGGCGGGTGTCTGCGGCGGCGGGTAACCACCCGGCGCGGGCGTCTGCGGCGCCGCGGGGTAACCACCCGGCGCGGGCGTCTGCTGCGGCGGCGGGTACCCACCCGGCGGGGGGTAACCGCCCTGCTGCGGGTAGGGCGTGGTCGGCTGGTAGCCCGGTGTTCCGCCGGGCGCGGCGCCGGGCGGCGTCGCCCCCGGCGTGTTCGCCCGGTACGGGTCGGCGGTGCCGCCGCCGACCATCCGGGTCACGGCGTCCGAGTCGTCCGCCGGCTGGCCGCCTGCGCCGGGCGCGGATGGGCCCTGCCCGTAGGGCGACCGGCCCGGCGCCGCCCCGGACCCACCGACGAGCTGGGTCTCGGCGTCCGAGTTGTCCGGCTCGTGGCCTGTTGGCTGCATGACTTTCCCTCCCAAAGGGTCCCCGGGTGCCCCACGCTCCATCCCCAGGGCCGGTGTCCGATGTTAGGAGGTCGTGCCGTCTTGCGGCATCTCGCGGTCGGTTGTCGGACATCGGACGTCGCGCGTACGACATGACGATGTCGTGCCGGCGGGCCGATGAAGACCGGTTGGTGGGCCGCGCTGGCCGCCTCGCCGAGTAGGCGCCGACGGGGGAAATGCCGGCCGACCGGCGTATGAGAGCGGTTACGGCTTCGTCAGGGCAGAGCCCGCCGCGGCATCTGCGACCGCTTCAGGGTTKGCAAACGAGCGGCAATATTGTGCATCCGTTGCTTATTTCCGAGACGGACCCTGTGTCCAGCTAGCCGGGAAGAGGACCACAGGAATTCGCGCTCCAGCCATCCGGCCGCGGCTTACGGCGGGCATGGGCGGCGCTTCTCACGGGGGGATTACGAGATCGACGGCATCGGCGGAACGCGGGCGTGGCTCTCGTATCGACTACCCCGGTCGGCCGGTGACTGTGTTCGGCTACTCGTGGTTACCACTGGATACCCGACTCGAGCGGAGTGGCGGTACCCGGAGTTGCTCCGGTGTTTCGTTCAGCGCCCGGCTGGCTCGGGCACGCGGGCCGCCCGCTCGTTGGCGGGGCCGGAGACGGCGCGCGGGTGGTCCGGGTGCAGGAACACCCAGCGCTTGTACGCCCAGAAGCGGAAGACCGTACCAAGGCCGGTGCCGAGCACGTTGCCGAACAGGTTGAACGCGAGCGCGCCCTGCAGTCCCAACACGTACTTGCCAAAGCCCAGACAGGCCAAGGCGATACCAAGGCCGATCGCGTTCAGAACGATGAACAACGTGTACTCACGCCGCACGCCGGTGCGTGCGCGGTGGGTGAACGACCAGGTCCGGTTTCCGATGTAGGCGATCGTCGCCGCCACGATCGTGGAAACGGTCTTCGCAGTCAGCTGCTCCATGTGGAGCTGCGAGTGACACAGGTTGGAGACGAGTACGTCGACCACGTACGCGACCGCGCCGACCGCACCGAACTTGCTCAACTCGCGGATGAGCAGCGCCAGCCGTGATGGCCGTGCCCGGTGCTTCACGACAGACAACTCAGGCTGATTTCTGCCACCCTCCGAGACTACCGACGCCACCCGGCGGCCCTTCGACCGCCCCCGCCCGATCCGCTGGGCGCGGCGGCGGGTCGATACGGACGCGGCCGGATCAACGACGGAAGGCAAAGATCCTCCTTGAGGGGTGGGTGTACTTCGTCGACAGACGGTCTGCCCTCGTTTGCTGTCGGTGACACCGTTCCCCTTGTCCCCAACCAGCGGGCGGCCAGATGTCCTGTAGGTCGGGCACCTCGTCGGTCTCTTCACTGTAGAGGGCGCCCGCGCGGGGCGAGTCCGACACCCGGGGCGACGCCCCCGGCACCGGCGGGCACCCCACTTTCGACCCGGGGAAAGTTTCCTGTGGAGCCCGAGTCGGATCATCCGCCGCCCCCCGGGACGCCGAGTGCCCTCCCGGGCATACGGCCGTAGCCGGGCTGGGCCGGGCTGGGTGGGCAGGCCGGGACGCGCCGGGCCGGGCCGGGCCGGGTCTGGTCGGACGACGTGACCCGGCCGCAGGCTAGCCGCCGTGTCCCTGGCCGGCCGACCTCTCGTCGGTCGGCGCCGGCACCCGAGCGTCGCTCGGGCGGCCGAGGCTGTGGTACGCCCAGCCCGCGGCACGCCAGCGGCCCGCGTCGAGGGCGTGCCTGCCGTCGACCACCACTGCGCCGGCCACGTAGGACAGCAACGCGGCCGGGTCGAGCTCGCGGAACTCGCCCCATTCGGTCAGTACCAGCACCGCGTCGGCGCCGGTGACCGCCTCGCGCACCGAGGACGCGTAGTCCAGCGACGGGTAGCGCAGCCGCGCGTTCGGCACCGCCGCCGGGTCGTACACGGTCACCAGCGCGCCTTCGACGGCGAGCGCCGCGGCGATGTCGAGCGCCGGCGAGTCGCGGATGTCATCGGAGTTCGGCTTGAACGCGGCGCCAAGCACGCCCAGGCGCCGGCCGTCGACGGCGCCGCCGAGTGCCGACCGGGTCAGCGTCACCGCCCGCTCGCGCGCCCGCAGGTTCACCGCGTCGACCTCGGCCAGGAAGGCCAGCGAGTCCGTCGCGCCCAGCTCGGTCGCCCTGGTCTGGAACGCGCGGATGTCCTTGGGCAGGCAACCGCCGCCGAAACCGATGCCGGGGCGCAGGAAGCGGCTGCCGATCCGGGCGTCGTAGCCGATGCTGGTGGCCAGCTCCAACACGTCGGCGCCGGCCACGTCGCAGATCTCCGCCATCGCGTTGATGAACGAGATCTTGGTGGCAAGGAAGGCGTTCGCGGCGACCTTGACCAGCTCGGCGGTGGCGTAGTCGGTGACCACCACCGGTGTGCCCGCCTCGATCGTCTGGGCGTACACCGTGCGCAGACGAGCCTCGGCGGCGCCGCCTGGCGCGACGCCGAACACCAGCCGGTCGGGGCGCAGCGTGTCGTTGACGGCGAAGCCCTCCCGCAGGAACTCCGGGTTCCAGGCGAGCTCGACGTCGGGCGCGGCGGCATGGATCCTGGCGGCCAGCGTCGCCGCCGTCCCGGCGGGCACGGTCGACTTGCCGACGACCAGCGCGCCGGGCGCGAGGCCCACGTCGATCAGTGCGTCCACGGCCGCGTCGACGTAGGTCAGGTCGGCGCCGCCGTCGCTGGCGCGTTGCGGGGTGCCGACGCAGATGAAGTGCACGTCGGCCCAGCTGGCGACGTCCCCGATCCCGGCGGTGAACGACAGCCGTCCCGACTCGAGGTTCTTGCGCAGCAGCTCCTCGAGGCCCGGCTCGAAGAACGGCACCTCCCCGATCGACAGCCGCGCCACCTTCGCCGCGTCGACGTCGTAACCGATCACGGTGAAGCCCAGCTCCGCCATGCACACGGCGTGGGTCGCGCCGAGGTAGCCGGTGCCGAGCACGGCGACCCGCGGCCCGGACTCGGCTCCGGGCGGCGCCGTGGCCCGCTCGGACGTGCTCGACGTGCCCACGCTCGACCAGCTCACGGTTCGCTGCCTCTCTGTGTCATCACCGATGTCTGTGCCGGCACCGATGCCTGCGCGGCTGGCGGTTCGGCCCGGCCCGGCCGGCCCGGCCAGCCAGCCGACGGTAACCGGCGCCACCGAGTCCGGTTGGGCCGGTTTGCGCCGTCCGCCAACCTGCCCGCTGGTGGTAACCCCGCGTTGCGGAGGCGTTCGTCCGCGACGACCTCGGCACCCGAATCGGGATCATCCGGGCGCGGAGGCTGGCTGATGGTCACGCTGTGAAATACCCACCTGGAGCGTTCGCCACCTTCCGGGGCCGTCGCTCAGTCCGTATCCGGCGCGCGCCCCGGCGGCGTCGCCGCTTCCGCCAGAGACAGCTGGCGCACGCCGGCGGGCAGCGGACGGCGCGTGCCACAGACGGCCGTCACCCGCTCCGTCGCGATCCGGCGCGCGAGCGCGCCGTCGTCGAGGTGAGTGTCGAGGTGGCGGCACAGCACCACCGACGCGCCGGTCACGAGCGGCGCGAGCACCGCGGCCAGCAGGCCCTCGGCGTCGCCGGGCCCCGCGGCGGCCAGCAGCCGGTCGCCAGGTCCGAGGCCGGCGAACCCCGCCGCCGAGGCGGCGCGGGCGAGCAGGGCCGTCTGGGCCGGGGGTGGCGCGGGCGCGGCGAACCGGTCGCCGTGCGCGGGCACCTCCGCGGCGAAGTCGAGCACCCCGGCCACCGGGTGGGCCATCCGGGCGCCGAACGGGCGCAGCGACAGCGCGACGACCTCGTCCGCGCCGAGCGCCAGCGCGGCGTCGACCCGGCTCTCGGCGACGAAGAAGGCCTGGACATCACCCCCAGCCACCTGGCCGGCCTCGTCCGCTGCTTCTGTTCCGTCCGCCAGCGGCCCGGTCTCCGCGCCCGCGGAGTCGGGGGCGACGAGGACCTCGAGACCGGCCGACCAGGCGGCCAGCAGGATGACGACGGCGAGCCAGTGGGCCGGCAGGTCCACGCCGACGCGGTCGCCCGGTCCGAGGCCGAGGGTGTCGACCAGCAGGTTCGCCGTCTTGGCCACCCAGTTGTCCAGGGTCACGCCCGAGAGCTCGACCCGCTCGCCGGTGGCGTCGTCGTAGAACGTGACCATCGGGCTCGCCCCGTCGGCCCGCAGCCGGGCCGCCAGCGCCGCCGCCACCCCCGGGAACGGCGCCGCGCCGCTCGCGGCGGCCCCGCCGCCCGGCCCCGCCAGGTCGAGCAGCGCTTCGACCGGGATGAGCCGGGGCGCGTCGTCCATCACGGCGTGCACGAGGTGTCGGCCGGGATGCCGCCGGACCCCAGCGGCGCGGTGGTCGTCGGCGCGACCGTCGCAGCCGTCCCCGCCGCGCCGGCCGCGGGAGCCGCGCCGGTGGCGGCGCTGGCGCCCGTCGGCCCGGCGCCGCCCGCGACACCGGTGAACGACGAGCCGAGCACGAGCTCGAGGCCGCTGCCGGTGAGCGTGGCATCGGCCACCGCCCGCGCGCCCGGGATCCTGGCGACGAGGGTCTTGGCGGCGCCCTCCTGGCCTGGCGCGTAGCGGACCTCGGTCGCGCTCTGGTCGGCCGTGGCCGTCGTGGCGGCCATGAAACCGCCGAACCCGAGCGCCCGCAGGTCGGCCGACGTGGCGGCGGCGAGCCCCGTGCGGCCCGACGCGTTGGCGATCGAGGCGACGATGACCTGGGCGGGCGCCACCGGCGGGGCGCTGGCGATCGCCGCGTCCTGCGGCGACGCGGGGCGCAGCGGCGCCAGGATCTGCTCGAACTCCTCGGTGTTGATGAACAACACGGCCCCGTGGACGCCATAGGTGCCGTACATGTCCGAGGCGCCCTCGCTCTCCAGCGGGACGTGCGTCGGCACGGTGACGAACTTGACCTTGCCGGAGCCGAGCTTGCTGACCCGGTCGGCGAGCTTGATCAGCTCCGTCTGGCCGAGGCCCGAGTCCATCTCGATCGCGCCGCCTACGGCACCGAGCAGCGCGGTGATCTTCGCCGGGTTCGTGAGCACGCCGGTGCTGGTCGCCTGCGTCAGCAGCTTGGACAGGAACTGCTGCTGCCGCAGGATCCGCAACCGTTCGTCACCCAGGGCGTGCCTGGTCCGGACGAAGGCCAACGCCTGGTCCCCGTTCAGGTGGTTCTCCCCCAGCTGGCCGTGCCACTGCGAAAAGTTGTCGTTCAGATTCGTGGTGCTGCCGTTTGGCATCCGTGTGACACAGACGGTAACACCACCGATCGCGTCCGTTATCTGCTTGAAGCCGGCCAGGTCGATCTTGATGGTGTGGTCGATGTGCAGGTCCGTCAGCGCCTCGAGGGTGGTGATCAGACCGGGCACGCCGCCGTAGGTCATGACGTTGGTGAGCTTGTCCTTGCCGTCCCGCGGTACGTCCTTCGCCGCGGACGTCGGGACGACCACCTTGACCAGCTCGTCGCGGGGGAACGAGAGCAGCGTCGCGGTGCCGTCCTTGTCGAAGTGGGCGATGATCGTCGTGTCTGACCGGTTGCCCTCGACGGCCTCGCCGCCGTACTCGTTGCCCGTGCCGTCGCGGCTGTCGTCGCCGAGCAGCAGGATGTTGACGCTGCCCGGTACCTCCGCCGGCCTGTCCCCGCCGACGTTCCAGGCGCTGTTGCGGGTGAGGTTCCTGTCGAACTGGTTGTAGAGGAACCAGCCGACCCCGCTCAGCGCGAGCACGAGGGTCGACAGCAGGGAGCAACTGACCAGGGAGAGTCGCCGCAGCGAGGAGCGGCGGCGGCGGGGGGCTCGGGGGTTGAGCTCCGGCGGCAGAGCCGGGCGCGGCAGGGTTGCGTGGCTCACCGGCGGTGCGGCCCTCCTCGGCGGGTCGGACAACCAGACAGACCGGACGGCTGGGACGGTCCCGTCGGCTGGGCCGACGGGACGTGTCCGCTGGCCCGCGTCCCCCCGCGCGCGTCGCGGCCACCGCTCCGGCGCGCCGTGGGCGGAACGATCCCAGACCAGTGTCGTTGTCCCGAGTTAGGACGCATCGCTTCGCTTGGACGTTGCCATCCGGCCATGCGAGCTTAGAGACAACAGACGAGTGTGACGTTGTTGTCACAGAACGTCACGGCAGTGGGGTGCTTGGGCTGGTGCGTGGGCGGTCTGGCGCGCAGGCGGGCAGCCGCGCAGGTCCGCCGGCCGGTGCCGCATCCGACCGAAGGCATCGGTCGTGAGATTCACCACGGCGTCACGGCTGGGTCCGCGTCGGGGGCCCGCGGGCCGCTGACGCGCGGTCCGGAGACCGTTGGCACAGGCTGGTCGGCCGCCCGATCTGTTGTCTTTTTGGAGTTTCCGCGGTGTTTACCTAGCCTTGTGGCGATGGTATCGGCCGCGGGCACGGGCCACGGGCCGCGGCCAGGACGCCCGGGGCCGCCGCCGCGGCGTCAGTACGTGCAGCTGGAGGTGAGATCCGCGGCCGTCCGCGGCGGGGGCGGGGTCGCCGGGGCACTGGTGCCTGTGCCCGTGCCGGCGGCGGTGGGCGACGACGCCCCGGAGCTCGTGCCCGCGGCGGCGCGGTCGAGGCCGGTGAAGCCGGTGCCGAGGATCAGCGTGACCGTCCCGGCGCGCAGCGCCGGGTCCACGGCCAGGCGCGCGTCGGGGACGACCGCCGCGACCGCCCGCGCGTCCGCCTCACGCCCGGGGGCGTACCGGATCTCGCTCGCCGCCGGGGACTCGCCGGTCCAGGTGTGCGCGGCGCCGGTCCTGAAGCCGGCGGTCGACAGCGAACTCGTGGTCGTGTCACCCGTGCCGGCGACGCCGGTGCCGTTGTAGACGTCCACCCGCACGGCGGAGCGCCGCGAGACGGGCCCCGCGGGCACGCCGCCGGGGCCGGCGGTCGCGGCGGAAGAGCCGGTCGGGGGTCGTTCGCCCCGTAGCGGGGCGAGGAACGCGGCGAGAGACCTCTGGTCGTAGATCTGCACGGACCCGTAGACCGGGAGCTCGCCGAGGGCGTTCGCGCCCTCCGCCGGCGTCGGTGGCCGGACCGGGATGGTCTCGAAGCGGATCTGGTCGGCGGAGAGGCCGCGCAGCCGGATGGCGAGCCGCTGCAGATCGTCGATCTTGGTGGAGTCGTCGACGGTCAGCGAGCTGAGCGCCGCCTGCAGCAGCCCCTCCAGGCGGGCCGGGTTGGCCAGCACGCCGGTGCTCGTCGCCTTCTCGAACACGGCGCCGATGAACTGCTGCTGGCGGTGGATCCKGTCGAAGTCGCCACCCGGCAGCCCGTGGCGCTGGCGGACGAACGCCAGTGCCTGCTCGCCGTCGATGTGGTTGGCTCCGACCACCCCGCGCCACTGTGACCACGGGTCACGCAGGTTCGCCGTGGAGCCGTCGGGCAGCGGCCGCAGGCACACCGTCACCCCGCCGATCGCGTTCGTCATCCGGCGGAAGCCATCCAGGTCGACCGAGACGTAGTGGTCGATGCGGATCTGGGTCATCCGCTCGACCGTCTTGATCAGCAGGGACGGGCCGCCGATGGTGATCGCGGAGTTCAGCTTGCCCCTGCCGTGGCCCGGGATGGCGACCAGCGTGTCCCTGGGGAACGAGACCAGCGTGGTCGTGCCGTTCGGCGCCAGATTGGCGATCATGGTCGTGTCGGAGCGCTCGCCGTCGACCGCGCCTTCGCTCTCGAACTCGTTGCCCGTGCCCTCCCGGTTGTCCGAGCCGACGAGCAGGAAGTTCACCGCGCCGCCCGGGTTTCCCGTCGGGCGGTCGCCGCCGAGGTTGAGTTTGATGCKGGAGATCTGCCCGTCGAAGTAGCGGTAGACCGTGTAGCCRCCGACGGCGGCGACGAAGACCAGGCAGGACAGCACCGCGACCAGCGTCACCAGCGCGCGGCGGGCTCGCCCGTGCGGCACGTCGACGCCCCGCGGCCGCGGCCGGCGGCGGGGGTCGAGCTCAGGGGGAAGAACGAGGGAGGCGTCTGTCGGGGGTTTGGGCGGTGCTTCGGTCACCGGGCCAGCACCTCCCACCCCCGCCCGGGTGATTACCCGGCAGGCAGATACTCTCCGAACATGTCTTGATACTTAAAGTACCCGCTGCCGGCCATCGATACCCGTCTCCCGTACGCATGACGTTGTTATTGATGCTTTGAGTGATGATCGCCGGTGAGCCGTGAGACGGTTCACCTCGCTCGGGGGGACAGTCACCCGAGGGAGAGTCACCTGGAGAGGGCGGACAGCTCGCCTGCTCACCCTTATCTGCTCACCCGCGCGGYGCCGGTCGCGGCCGGCCCGAACGAGATCGGCGCGGCCACCCCGGAGGGCGGCCGCGCCGTCCGCGCGGATCCGGAGGTTCAGACCGCCGGGACGTCCAGAGCCTTGGGGYCCAACTTGGTGAACAGCGCGCCCGACCACTCGAGGCGGCGGYCGGCCGGGACCGTCTGGCGCCGCCACACGCTCAGGTCGACGCCGAGCACGGACGCCAGCCGCTCGGAGCTGAACGGCAGGAACGGGGCCAGCGCGACGGCGATACCGGCGATCGCCTGCACCGATGTGGCAAGACTGGCCGCGGCGGCCTCCCGGTCGACCTTCACGGTCTTCCAGGGCTCCTCGCGGTAGAGGTACTGGTTCACCTCGCCGGAGATCTCCATCGCGGCTCGCAGCGCGGCCCGCAGCTCGACCTTGTCCAGCAGCTCGGCGACCCGGACCAGGCCGTCGTCGACCTTCGCCAGCAGCTCGGCGTGCTGGCCGCCCAGCTCCGCGGGGTCGGGGACGGCCGGCAGGACCCCGTCGAAGAACTTGTTGATCTGCGCCATCACCCGGTTGACGAGGTTGCCCCAGTTGGCGATCAGCTCGTCGTTGACCCGGCGGATGATGTCCGCGTCGGTGATCTCGGTGTCGTTCTGCTCGGGCAGCACGGTCGAGACCGCGTACCGCAGTGCGTCCGGCTGGAGGACGTCCAGATAGTCCGGGACCGTCCGTCCGATGCCGGCCGACTTCGAGGCCTTCGCCCCGCCGAAGGTGACGTACTGGTTCGCCGGGACGTCGGTCGGCAGGTTCAGGCCGCCGTAGCCGAGCAGCATCGCCGGCCAGATCACCGTGTGGAACGGGATGTTGTCCTTGCCGACGAAGTAGTACGCGGCCGCGTCCGGGTTCTCCCACCAGGCGCGCCACGCCTCCGGGTCGCCGGCGACGGTCGCCGCCCACTCCTTGCTCGCCGACAGGTAGCCGATCACTGCCTCGAACCAGACGTAGATCCGCTTGCCCGGGCCGAGCTCGTCGGTCGGCAGCGGCACGCCCCACTCGAGGTCGCGGGTGATCGCCCGGTCGTGCAGGCCGTCCTTGACGAACTGGACCGACCAGTTGATCACATGCCGGCGCCAGCCCTGCCTGCTCTGCAGCCACGCCAGCAGCTCGTCGGACAGCGCCGACAGCCGCAGGAAGAAATGCGACGTCCGGCGCTGCTCGGGCACCGCGCCGGTCATCTTGCTGCGCGGGTCGATGAGCTGGTCCGGGTCGAGGGTGCGGCCGCAGTTCTCGCACTGGTCGCCGCGCGCGCTCGGGTAGGAGCAGTAGGGGCAGGTACCCAGCACGTAACGGTCGGGCAGGAACCGCCCCGCCTGGGGGTCGTAGAACTGCGTCGTCTCCTCGACGGAGATGTAGCCGGCGTCGCGCAGCCTGGTGAACACGTCCTGGGTGACCCGGGTGTGGTTGTCCGTCCGGGTGGAGGTGAACAGGTCGAAGGAGATGCCGAGCCGCTCCCAGATGTCCAGGAACATCGGGTGGTAACGGTCGACGACCTCCTGCGGGGTGATGCCCTCCTCCTCGGCGCGCACCGTGATCGGCGTGCCGTGCGTGTCCGACCCGGACACCATCAGCACGCGGTTGCCCACCATCCGCTGGAACCGCGCGAAGATGTCGGCCGGCAGGTAGGCGCCGGCGATGTGCCCAAGGTGCGGTGCGCCGTTGGCGTAGGGCCAGGCGACCGCCACCAGGGTGGGACGGCCCGCGGGCCCGCGGTTGGCCCCCGGCGGTACGGGCGGGCTGATCTGCGCGGTCACGGCTTCACGTTACCCCCCGGGGGGTAACCGATTCTCACCGCGACAACGGGCCAACGGCGCGGCTGGCCCTCGTTCTCGTCAACCGCCCGCGGCGGCGTCAGCCGCGCAGCTCGGCGGGGTGGGCCGCGAAGGCGGCGGCGAGGGCGTCCCGCCAGTGCCGTGGCGGGGTCAGGCCGGCGTCGATCCAGCGGCGGGCGGACAGCACCGAGTAGGCGGGCCGGGGCGCGGGGCGCGGGAACGCCGCCGTGGTCGTCGGGGCGACCTTGGCCGGGTCGTGCCCGAGCTCCTCCATGATCGCCTGGGCGAAGCGGAACCAGGTGGTGTCGCCGGCGTCCGTGTAGTGGTACAGCCCCGGCGAGACACCCGAGAGCGCCAGCTCGATGATCGCGGCGGCGAGATCGGCCGACCAGGTGGGCGAGCCGCGCTGGTCGTCGACGACCGTGAGCTGGTCGCGCTCCCGGGCCAGCCGCGCCATCGTCTTGACGAAGTTCGCCCCGACCGCGCCGTACACCCAGGCTGTACGGATCACGTAAGCCGACGGGCACAGCGCGAGCACGGCCTGCTCACCGGCCAGCTTGGTCCGCCCGTAGGCGGAGACCGGGGCGGTCTGGTCGTCCACCTCGTACGGCTTGTCGGCGGTGCCGTCGAAGACGTAGTCGGTGGAGAGATGGACGAGCGTCGCGCCGGCCTCGGCGCAGGCCGCGGCCAGGTGCGCGGGCCCGGCGGYGTTGGCCGCGTAGGCACCAGCCTCGTCGGTCTCCGCGCCGTCGACGTCGGTCCAGGCAGCGGTGTTCACGACGGTGAGCCCACCCTGGATCTTCGCCGGCCTGGCCTGGTCGCGGATCACCGCCCGGACCCTGGCCGGATCGGTGATGTCACACTCCGCCCTGGTCAGCCCGGCGGAGGCCGGCAGCCGGGGATCAGCGGCGAGCAGCCGGCACAGGTCGGAGCCGACCTGGCCACCAGTACCGATCACGAGTACGCGCACGGTTCGCAGTCTGGCAGACCGACGAACAACCCGGCAGCAACGTTAAGTATGCGCATGCCGCGCCTTCCCGGGCAGGTGCCCGACGCACCGGGCCACCGGGTGCCGCAACCGGGTCGTCTAGGCTGGACCGACGGGCGACGGACCATACCAGGCCGAGCCCCGATGAGCCACGGCCCCCGAGCGGGGACGGTTCGGCCAGAACGGGCACGGAGCCGGCGGAGCCGGGCTCGCACCGGCAGAGCCGGAGGAGGGCGCGCGACGCGCCCGCGATGAAGCGACCACGGAGCCGACGATCAGCGAGCGCACCGACACCCCGCCCCCGGCGCTCACGCCCGGGGCGGGCAGCACGGAGATCCCCTCTCAGCCGACCGTGCCAGACCCGGCCGCCGACCCGACCGCGCCCGACCCGGCCGCCGTCGGCGCGCCAGGCCGTCCGCGGCGCCCGTGGCACTCGCCGCGCCCGCCGCTGGCTCTCGGGAAGGCGGTCCGGGCCGGCGGGGCGCTGGCCCGGCGGGTGCCGAAGGTCGTGCTGCTGATCACCGCGCTGCACGTCGCGCTGCTCGCCACCTACTCGGTGATCTACCCGACCTGGGCCGGCTACGACGAGGCGCAGCACGTCGACATGGTCTACGGGCTCCAGCACGGCTCCGGCTGGCCCGGCCCGGGCGACAAGATGATCTCCAAGGGGGTCGCGGCGACCTCGGACGACTTCGACCGGGGCGACTACGCCGACATGTTCCAGTCCGGCGGCAAGCGCCGCGGCGCACCGTCGTTCGCCGAGATCACCCCGACGCCCCGCCCCGACCGCGGTTCGTTCGACGAGCTCGGCGGGCCGGACCCCGTCACCGACGGCCGGCTGTCGAACCAGATGGTGCAGCACCCGCCGCTGGTCTACGCCGTCGGCGCGGCGGTGCTGTCCGCGCTGCCCGGCTCGGACGACTGGGCCTACGACAAGCAGGTCTACGTCCTGCGGCTGCTCAACATCCTGCTGGTCGCGCCGCTGCCGCTGCTGGCCTGGGCCACGGCGCGCCGCCTCGGCCTCGCCGAGACGGTGGCGCGGGGCGCCGCGGTGCTGCCGCTGGCGGTGCCCGGCCTCACCCGGGTCGGCTCGTCGTTCAACAACGACGGCATCCTCATGCTGTCCGCGAGCGTCCTGACGTTCGTCCTCGCCGGCGTGCTGCTCGGCGACCGGCGCGCGCGCACCGCGATCTGGGCCGGGGTGTGGCTCGCCGTGACCCTGCTGACCAAGGGGACGGCCCTGCTGCTGCCGCTCATGGTCGGCGCCGCCTACCTCGTCGGCTGGTGGCGCACTCGGGACCCGCGGCCGGCCGCCGCGGAACCGCGCGCGGCGCGCCGGCGGGCGGCGCTCGGCTCGCTGCCCTGGCGGCCGGCCGCGATCGCGCTCGGCGTCGGGCTCGCCGGCGGCGGCTGGTGGTGGGTKCGTAACTACGTGCTCTACGGAGCGGTCCAGCCGAACGGCTGGGGCGTCGACCCGCCCCGGCGGGAGCCGTTGCTGCTGCCCGACTCCTTCTGGACCTGGCTGTGGTACTTCGTCGAGACCATGTTCAACCGCTTCTGGGCGGGGTTGGGCATGTTCGAACCGCCTCAGCTGACGCCGATCGCCATCGTCTCCGCGACCGTCGTCGTGGTGGCGGTGGGCCTCGTCGGGCTCGCGACCGGTCTCGCCGGTTCACGCGGGCGTGGTCGCGGGCCCGCGGAGTCGATCGTCGTGGCGATCCCGGCGCAGGCGCCGGCCGACGCGGCGACGGCGACGGCGCCGTCACCGGCCGGGCGGGGCTGGCGGGCCTGGCTGGGCCGGCTGCGTACGCCCGCGGTTCCGGCAGTCCTGCTGCTGCCGGCCGTGTTCGCCTACATAACGGTCGGCCAGCGCAGCTGGGCCGACTACGAGCGTTACACCCGCGGCATCGCCGTCCAGGGCCGCTACCTCTATCTCGGCGTCGTCGGCATCGCCGTGGTCGCCGCGGCGGGTCTCGCCCGGCTGCTCGGCCGGCGCGCACGCTGGACCCCGGTGGTCATGCTCGTCGGTGCGGTCCTCATGCAGGCGTTCGCGCTGCTGGCCATCTGCAGCTACTACTGGCTCGGCCGCGGCGTCGCCCTCACCCCGGCGCGGATCCCGGACGCCGCCGCCGCGATCGCCCGCTGGGCGCCGTTCCCCGTGGGCGTCACCTGGACGATCCTCGCGGCCACCGGCGCGCTCGTGGTTGCGGCGCTCGTCGTCGCCGTCCACTCATCCCTTCAGGACCCGCCGTCGGAGGCGTCCGTGGTGGGCGACGGTTCGACGGCGCCCACCACGGACGCCGCGAGCCCCGCGCCCCTGCGGCCAGCTGACGCCGTCGGCCCAGAAGCCACGGTGGGTTCCCGATAGCCGGTGGCGCCCAGCGGGGGTCGCGGCGAGGCTGCACATCCGCACGCTTTGTTAACAGATGCCCGCTATGTCGGTCGAGATCGCCACGACGCCCCCGGGCTTAGCGGCCAGCTCCAAGACCAATCCGTGTCACCTCAGCCCGTCTATAGGGCAGCTGATCCGACACACTTCACCCCCGGTCGTTTGAGGTGTGTCAGCTCAGGGTGTCTATGGACACGCTGAGCTGACGCGGTCCGACCATCCAGGGAGGCCCGGCGGGGCGGTGTCTCTGGGGGTGGTGGGTGGGCCCAGAGGATCCCCGGGGGGATCAGTCCGGCGGGCTGTGGTCGGCTGCCAGAGGCCCGTTCAGCCGTGTCTGACTGTTCGCTCTCTGTGCGCTACCTGGTGGCCGATCTTGTACCCGCAGTATCGGCCGCGTCTAGGCCGGAGACGGAGCCGTTCGCGGCATCGCCGGCCGCCAGGACCGCCGCGTCGATCGGGGCGGAGTCGGTGGTCGCGACTCCCGGCACGGCGGTCTGCGCCGCCGGGGCACTCTCCACGACGTGCCTGGTCGAACGCATCTGCAGCTGCGGGAGCAGCCAGGCGAGGGCGAAGGCGATGGTCGCGACGGGGCCCGCGACCCAGAACGCGACCTGGATCGCGTCGGTATAGGCCCCCTCGAAGCCCTGGCGTAGCGCCGGCGGGAGGCTCATGACCAGCTTCGGGCTTACCTCCGAGGGGCTGAAGCCCGCCGGCAGCGAGGCACCGTGGAGGTCCGTCGCCAGCTTGGCGGTCAGCTGGTTCGCGAAGATCGCACCGAGGATGGCCGTGCCGAACGAGCCGCCGATCGAGCGGAAGAACGCCGAACCAGATGTCGCCGCCCCGAGGTCACGGAACTCGACGGCGTTCTGCACCGACACGACCAGCACCGGCATGACACCGCCCAGGCCAAGGCCCAGCAGCGACATATAGATGATCAGCTCCGCCGCGCCGATGTCCGGGGTGATCCGTGCGGCGAGCATCACGAGCGCGATCGCCACCAGCGCGCTGCCCACGATCGGGTAGACCCGGTACTGGCCTGTCCTGCTCACGAGCCGTCCCGTGATGGTCGACGAAACGAGCATGCCGCCCATGACGGGTATCAGATGCAGGCCGGACATCGTCGGTTCGATGCCCTGAACCACCTGCAGGAACAGCGGCAGGAAGGTGATGGCCCCGAACATCGAGAAGCCGCACACGAAGCCCATGAGGTTGGAGACGTTGAAGACCCGGTTGGCGAACAGCCTCGGCGGCAGCACCGGCTCGGCCACGCGCCGCTCGATGAAGCCGAACGCGACCAGCAGCACCACGCCGCCGATGACCAGGCCGATGCTGGCCGGGGAGCTCCAGGCCAGCGTCGTGCCGCCGAGGCTGGTGAACAGCACCAGGCAGGTGGCGGCACCGCCGAGCGCGAGCGTGCCGAGGTAGTCGATCGATCGCTTCACCCGGTTGCGGGTCGACGGCAGCGCCGAGGCGACGATGATCAGCGCGATCGCGCCGAGCGGCAGGTTGATGTAGAAGACCCACCGCCAGTTCAGATGGTCGACGAACAGACCGCCGAGCAGCGGGCCGACCACGGACGCGAAGCCGAACAGGCCGCTGAACACTCCCTGGTACCGGCCCCGCTCTCGCGGCGACAGCACGTCACCGATGATCGTCTGCGCGCCGATGATGAGGCCACCGCCACCCAGGCCCTGCAGCGCGCGGAACGCGATGAGCTCGCCCATCGACTGAGCGAGGCCGGCGACCGCCGACGCCACCAGGAAGATGACGATCGCCGCCTGGAAGAAGATCTTGCGGCCGTAGAGGTCGCCGAGCTTGCCCCACAGCGGCGTGGACACCGTCGAGGCCAGCAGGTAGGCGGTGACGATCCAGGACAGGTGCTCCGCGCCGCCGAGGTCGCCGACGATCGTCGGCAGCGCCGTCGACACGATCGTCTGGTCGAGCGCGGCGAGCAGCATGCCCACACCGAGGGCGAGAAGGATCAGTCCGACCCGGTGCCCTCCGGGTTCGACCGGGACGTCCGCCGTCGGTGGTGTGACGGGAGAGGCAGGCTCCGAGGACCGGCTCGCTGTGCTGGGTGACGCCATCACGTTCTCCCTCGGCGGCGGGGCGGGCATGGTCGGCGGGTTCGCGCGCGCTGGGCGTGGCGTGGCTCGCGTTCGGGCGGGTGGAGCTCCTCGGTGGGCTCAGGCGTGCGCGGCGTCGGCCCGCGGCGCGAGCGTCGGCACGGCCGGCGGCGGGCTCATGGGGCCGTGCCCGGCCAGCCGGGCGTGGGCGCCTGGCCGGGGGCGAGCGGCTGGCCGGGCGTGGGTGGCGCGAGGCCGCGCTCGACGTTGTCGAACCCCGCTCGCAGCTTCTCCGAGAGCGCCGCGGCGGAGGGGTTCTCGGTCCGTTGCCAGTGCGAGATCGTCGACCGGACGACGGCCATCGCCACGGCGACCACGGTCGTCGGGTACGGGTGCTCGTCGACCGACAGGCCGGTGCGCTCGGCGATGACCTCGGCCAGGCTGAGCTCGAAGCGGCGCCAGGTGGCGGCGTGCGCGCCGAACAGCTGCGGGTGGCTCTGGTGCATCTGCGCCCGCGCCAGGTTCGCCCGCGGGTCGACCGTCTGGCGTTCCAGCCGGTTGGTCAGGACGGCGGCGAGGGCGCGCAGCGGCGGCTCGTCGGCCGGCCGGGCGCGCAGCGCGGCGCACGCCTCCTCGATGTCGTCCTTGTCGATCCCGGCCAAGGCGTCTTCCTTGGACCGGAAGTAGTTGAAGAACGTGCGCGGGGAGACGTTCGCGGCCTGGGCGATCTCGTCGACGGTCACGCGTTCGAGGCCACGGTCGGCGACGAGGTGGACGGCGGCCTCCCGGATCGCGTTGCGGGTCTGGCGCTTCTTGCGCTCGCGCAGCCCGAGCTCGGTGGGCTCGGCCACGCCCGCACTCACTCCCATCGGGCGTCCCTCCTTCCCCTTCCGCGCTCCTGCTTCCGTATCTTGCGCGCCCTACAAGTTTGCCGTCAATACAAGTTTGCAGCCAGTGAAATCTTTGGGCCAGCTGCCGGTCCGGACTAGCTGTCGTGCCGCCAGTCGTCGTGCCCGCGCGCGCGGCCGACGGGGACCGGATCGCCGGAGAGCAGCAGGTCCACCGGAATCGTGTCCGGAATGGACAGCTGCGGCGCGTCATCGCCGACCGCGGTGGCGCCAGCCGTCGCGGCGGCCTCGGCGCGGGCGTCGAGACCGCTGCTGCGGCGCATGCGCAGCTCGGGGAGGAGCCAGGCGGTCAGGAAGCCGAGGAACGCGATCGGCACCGCGACCAGGAAGACGACCTGCAGTGAGTCGGTGTAGGTCTGGATGAACCCGGTGCGCAGGGCGGCGGGCAGGCTGGCGATGAGCTTGGGGCTCACGTCCGAACCGGTGACACCGGCCGGCAGCGGGGCGCCACCGACCAGGTGCGCCATCTTGCCGGCCAGCACGTTCGCGAAGATCGTGCCGAACACCGCCGTGCCGAACGAACCACCGATCGAGCGGAAGAACGTCGCGCCCGAGGTCGCCGCGCCCAGGTCCCGCGGGTCCACCGCGTTCTGCACCGACAGGGTGAGCACCGGCATGACCAGGCCCATCCCGGCGCCGAAGACGAACATCGACAGGCTGAGCCGCAGGGTCGAGACGTCCGGGGTGAGCAGCGAGAACAGCGCCGTCCCGACCGTCATCAGACCGGTACCGATGATCGGGAACGCCTTGTACCGGCCGAAGGTGGAGATCAGGCGCCCAGTCGTCATCGAGGCGATCATCAGGCCGAGGCTCATCGGCAGCATCTGCAGGCCGGACACGGTCGGGTCGATGCCCTTGACGACCTGCAGGAAGAGCGGCAGGAAGATGATCGAGCCGAACATCGCGAAGCCGACCACGAAGCTCATCAGGCTGGCAACGTTGAACACCTTGAGTGTGAACAGCCGCGGCGGCAGGATCGGCTCGGCCGCCCGGCGCTCGACCAGCGCGAACAGGCCCAGCAGCGCCACACCGCCGACCGCGAGGCCGATGCTCGTCGCAGAGCTCCACGCGATCGAGGAGCCGCCGAGGCTGGTGAACAGGACCAGGCAGGTCGTGGCGGCCGCGAGGACGGCGGCGCCCAGGTAGTCGATCGAGGCCTTCGCCCGGTTGCGGATCGCGGGCAGCACCACGGTGACGACGGCGAACGCGGCCACGCCGACCGGAACATTGATGTAGAAGATCCAGTGCCAGGACAGGTGGTCGACGAATAGGCCGCCCAGCAGCGGGCCGAGCACCGACGAGACGGCGAACAGGGCGCTGAACACGCCCTGGTAGCGGCCCCGCTCCCGGGGGGAGACCAGGTCGCTGATGATCGTCATCGCGCCGACGACGAGGCCACCGCCACCGAGGCCCTGCAGCGCGCGGAACGCGATGACCTCCATCATCGACTGGCTCAGGCCCGCGAGCATGGAGGAGACCACGAAGATCACGATGGCTGCCTGGAAGAAGCGCTTGCGGCCGTAGAGATCGCCCAGCTTGCCCCAGATCGGTGTCGAGACCGTCGAGGCCAGCAGGTAGGCGGTGACCACCCAGGACAGGTGCGTGGCGCCGCCCAGGTCACCGACGATCGTCGGCAGTGCCGTCGACACGATCGTCTGGTCGAGCGAGGCCAGCAGCAGGCCGGTGCCGAGCGCGGCGACGATCAGCCAGATCCGGCGGCCGTTGTCGGCGGCGCCGGCGTTCGTGGCCCGCTTGGTCATGGCCCGGGCGGCGCTGTGTGGCGAGTTCATCTACGTGTCTCCAAAGGTGCGCGTCCGGGCCTTGGGCTCGTGGTTCGCGGCTCGTCGCTCTCGTTTCGGCGGCCCTGCGCGATCGCCGGCCTCGGCCACGGGTCAGGGCTCGCGTCGGTGCTGGACGCGGTGCCGGGCCGGTCGATCGTGCGTGCACTACAACTTTGCCTCTGCTACAAGTTTGCAGTCAACGCAAAAATTCCGAGACTGCAGAGATCTGCGTCACCTCGGGGCGGCGAGAGGGGCGGGTGGGCCCGGAGGCCGGTTGGTGCCACCGGAGGCGCAGGTCGCGCGCGCCGGGAGGCGTAGACACGGCGAGACACCAGGGAGGTCGGAGCGGTCACGGTGGGATCGGCTGGGACACTTGACGACGATGGCCACGCCGCTCGACCAGCCGGTCCCGACCGTGACGACCCAGCCGGTCGTGGGTTCGGCGACCCCGGAGACGCGACGGCGGCTGGGCGCGTGGGCGCGGCGGCACGCGCTGTTCGGCGCGGTCGCCCTGGTGGCACTCGCCGTCAGGGCGCTCGTCGTGGCCACCTACCGGCCGGCGCTGATGTACCTGGGGGACTCGGGCGCCTACCTCGATCAGGCGTGGCACGGCCTGTGGCCGGAGGACTGGCGGCCGTCCGGCTACCCGATGTTGCTGCGGCTGGTCGACGGCCAGGCCCACCTCACCCGGCTAGTGATCATCCAGCACCTGTTGACCTTCGCCGTCGGCGTCGGGCTGTACGCGGTCGCCCTCCGGGTGACCCGGCGGACGTGGGTGGCCACGCTGTGCGCCGCGCCGATGCTGTTGTCGCCCTGGGTGCTCGACCTCGGCCAGTTCGTGCTGGCGGAGGCGCTGTTCAGCGTGCTCACGGGCCTCGGGCTGTTGCTGCTCGCGATGCCCGGCCGTCCACGAATGTGGGCCGTGGTGCTCGCCGGGCTGCTGCTCGGCGCGAGCCTCACCGTCCGGACGGTCGGCTATGGGCCGCTCGCGGTCGCGTTCGTCGTCCTGCTCGTGACCACGACGGCCGCCGCCGTCCGCGCCCGTCGCGAGCACGGCACGGGCAGGCTCCCCGGGGCCCTGCGGGTGCTCGCCGTGGTCTCCTCGTTCGCCGGGGCGGTGGCGGCGCCGGTGTGCGCGTACAGCGGGTGGAGCCTCGCGGAGGGCGGGCACTTCAACGTCTCGGCGCACTCCGGGTTCTTCCTGTACGGCCGGGTCGCGCCGTTCGCCGACTGCGCCGCGCTGCCCGAGGACCGTCCCGTGCTGCGGACCCTGTGCGACCGGCGGCCGGTGGCGCAGCGCTCCCAGCCAGACACCTACCTGTGGCCGGCGAGCTCGCCGCTGCGCCAGGGCCACACCCGCATTCCCAAGGGCCGGGAGGAGCTCGCCGGCGAGTTCGCGAACGACATCGTCCGCGCGCAGCCCTGGATGGTGCTCCGGACGTCGGGCGGCTACCTGGTCGGCTACTTCTCGCCGGCACGGCACGAGACCGCCACGACGTCCCGCGCGGACACCTGGGAGCTGCCGGACACCCTCACCAACGTCCTGCCGGACAGCGACCCGCGCTCGGCCGACGGCTACTACGTCGTGACGTCGATGCGGAGCGGGCTCGCGCAGGGGCTGGCCGGCTACTCGCGGCTCGGCTACGCGCCGATGCCCCTGGTCGGCGCGGGGCTCGTCGCCGGGCTGATCGCCGTCCCGGTGGCCCGGCGGCGCCGTCGGCCCGGCCCGCCGCCGATGTACTGGCTCGCGGGCGGCGGCGGCCTGTCGGTGCTCGCGATCAGCGCGCTGACCGCCGGCTTCGACTACCGCTACCTCTCGTCCGTCATCGGCATCCTCGGCGCCGGCGCCGTCCTCGGCGCCGCGAGCCTCGCGCGTGCCCTGCGGCACGCCCCCGTCCAGACCCGGCCACGGCCCGACGCCGACGCCACCGTCCCCGCGCCGGTTCTCGAGATTCCCGCGCCCGGCCTTCCCTCACCCGGCGTTCCCGCGCCTGGCAGGGTGGTCCGGGGATGAGACAGGCGTCGTAGGTGGTTCGTGACGAGAACGCTCCTGGCGACCGTGCCATGACGACCTGGATCCGTGCTGGTTGGCGGGCGAGGCCGGTTGAGCCGGGTAGGCCATGGTTCGTGGCGGCAGTCGCATGGCGATGGGAGGCCGAACGTGCGGGTGGCATTTCTCGGGATGGGCAAGATGGGCCGGCTGATGGCGGCTCGGGTGCTGACTGGCGGGCATGAGCTGACCGTCTGGAACCGGACGCCCGGGCGGGCGCCCGAGCTGGTCGCGGCCGGCGCCMGCGAGGCCGGTTCCGTCGCGGACGCCGTCGCGGACGCCGATGTGGCCGTCCTGATGCTGTTCGGGCCGGAGTCGGCCGGTGAGGTGATGGAGTCGGTTCACGTCGCCGCGCCCGCCGGACTGTTGGTGATCAACGGGACGACGGTTGGGCCGGAGTCGGCTCGCGAGCTGGGCCGGGCCGCGGCCGGCGCCGGGCTGCGGTATGTGGACGCGCCGGTCGTCGGCACCCTCGCGCCGGCCCGCGAGGGCAAGCTGAAGATCCTCGTGGGCGCGAGCGAGGCTGACCTCGCCGCCGCTCGGCCGACCCTGGAGCTGTTCGGAGACCCGGAGCGGATCGTCCGGGTGGGCGAGGTGGGCGCGGGCAGCGCGTTGAAGCTCGTCGTCAACCTCAGCCTCGCCGAGGCGATGGCCGCGGTCGCGGAGACCGTCGCGCTCGGCGTCGACCTGGGGCTCGACCGCGGGGTCGTGCTCGACGAGCTGGCCGGCGGGTTCCTGGGCGGAGTCCTCGGCTACAAGCGGCCGATGATCGAGTCCGGGTCCTTCGCCCCGCCCGCGTTCACCGTCGAGGCCCTCGCGAAGGACGTCCGGCTGGCCGTCCGCGCGACTCCGCGACCCCTCGGCGTCGCCCAGGCGGTACTCGGCCTCACCGCCGAGGCCGCCCGCCGCGGCCAGGGGGAGGACGACTTCTCCGCCATCGCGGACCTCCGCCCGCTGCCCGCCGCGGGCGAGCCCGGCGCCGCAGACCCGTCGCGTCGCCCCTATTCGACGCCCGAGGGCTCGGCCGCCCAGACCTGAGCGCGAGCTGTTCCAGCGCCAGGTGTTCCAGCGCGAGGTGTTCCAGGTCGTGCCGGTCTGACGTGATTACCCGACTCCGCAGGGTGCGTGCGTCGTCTGTGGAGTGGACCGCTAACGTCTTCTTTGGGCGCATTGGCCGACGAAGGCCCGGCCACCCGCGATGATCGGGATGCCAGGTGGGGACGGCGGGGGAGCGGCGGTCGGAGCACGTTCACGACCACCTCAAGATCGATCACGGCGATGACGGCCATGACAAGCACGGCGACGACGGCCATGACAAGGATGATCACGACACCGGAGCCGGGGGCGTCGACGGTGTCGGTGTCGGCGTGGGCGTCGCCATCGGCGTTGCTGGCCGAGGCAATGGCCGCTCGGCGGTGCGGCGGTGGGTGGTCGTCGGCGTCGCCGGGGCGAGTCTGGTGTTCGCCGCGCTCGCGACGCTGACAGCGCTTGCCATTCCGCCCTTCACCAGCGCAGACGAGGCCCAGCACACCTCCTACGCACTGGACGTCGGCGGCGGCAGCCTGCCGGTGATCGACACCCCGGTCCGGGCCCTCCTCCCTGGAATGCCCGGCATCCCGGCGGACTGCGTCGTCACCCCCGAACAAGTCAGGCTGGGTCTCGAAGCGGCCCGCGCGCGGATCGCCCGCGACGCCGACGCCAGCCGCGGTCCCGGCTCGGCCGCCGGCTTCGGGGAAGGATCGCGAGGGGAGCCTCGTCCGGTCGAGTCCCGCCAGCCCCGAACGACCACCTCGGCCGTCGCCGACAGGACCGACCCGGCCCGGCCGACGGCCGCCGGCGCCGGCGCCGGTGCCAGCGCTGGAACCGTCCGTCCGCCGTCGATGGCCCTGGAGATGGCGTCGGCCGGCGGAATGCCCGCCTGCGCCCGCGGGCCGCGGGGAGTCCACAGCAACACCCAGCTCACCTACACGGCCAACCATCCGCCGTTGTTCTACGCCATCGAGTCGGTGCCCCTCGAGGCCGGAATCCACAGCGGCCACCCGATCGCGGGCTTCCGCGCGGCCCGGCTTCTCAACGTCGTCATGGGCATCGCGGCGCTGGCCGCGGTCGCCTGGCTGGTGCGCGAACTCCTACCCACGCGCCCGGACCTGGCCGTGGGCGCCACGGCGGTCATGGGCACCGTCGGAATGTTCATCAATTCCTGCGGTCAGATCTACAACGACGGGCTGTCTCTCGCCACGATCATCGCGGGCCTGGCGGCCACGGTCGCCCTGTTACGGCGCGGGCCGTCCGCGCCGCGCCTGTTCTGCCTGGCCGTGGTGGTGCTCGCCGCGGCGGCGACCCGGGCGAGCGGCCTGCTCGTGGCGGGGCTGCTCCTGCCCGCCGCCGGGATCGCCGTAGCTCTTCACACCGGTGGGCGGTGGCGCCGGCTCGGGCTCGGAATCGCCACCGTGGCGGGCGGCGCGGCGGGCGTGTGCGCGGGAATCGGCTGGTTCTACTGGCGGAACGACCAGCTCTACGGCGATCCCACGGCGAGCGGGCTGATCGCCAAGATGTTTCCGATCTCGGAAAAGCCGATGACGGTCGACGAGATCCTGCATTCGCGCACCTTCGCCTGGGCCATCTACCGGGGGTTCTACGGCCGTCCGCGCCTGCTCGCCGACGGACGTGACCTGACGGACGGGACGAAACTGGTGCTGCTGGTGCTCGTCACGGGCCTCGTGCTCGCCGCGCTGCGCCGCGCCGCGCGCTGGTGCGCGGCCCGGTGGCCGCGCGCCGCGCGCGGGGCCACCGGGCTGGACGGGAAGGGAGACGGCGCGGCGACGGGCCTCCTCGGTTCGTGGCCGCCTGGCCCCTGGCTGACTCGCCCGTGGCTGCGACGCCGGGCCCCTGGCGTGGTCGCGTGGGCGTTGATCGTGCTGCATGTCGCGGTCGTGGCCGCCACGCTCGTCGGTTACGTCGCCGCCGGTGGCGCCTGGTTCGCCCGTTACCTGTTGCCGGCCGTGCCGATCGGGGCCCTGCTCCTCGCCGCCGCCCTCGCCGCGCTGCCGGGCGCCCGCCGCGGCCTGCCCACCGTCGCCGCGGTCGCCGCGCTCGCCACCGCGGCCGGCGTCATGACAGCACGAGAGCTCGCCTTCAAGCTCCCGGCGCTGCACCTCTATGACACGGTCGGACGCCTCCGGTCGGCGCTGGTCCTCAGTGGCGTCCCGGAGCCCACCTTCACGCTCTGGACCCTCGGCCTCGTCGCGCTCCTCGGCCTGGCCCTCCTCACCGTCGCGATGTGGTCCCTGTCCATCGCCGCCGTCCCCACCTGGCCCGTCCCGCGGTCGCCTGGGCGGCTACCGCACGTAGGCCGCGCCGCCGTCGACCGGAAGGATGGCGCCGGTGATGTAGGCGGCCGCGGGACTCGCGAGGAAGACCGCGGCCTGGCCGATGTCGGACTCGGGGTCGCCGGTGCGCCGTAGCGGGATGGCGGCGAGGACGTCCGCCAGGGCTTGAGGCTCGTCGGCGGCGAAGCGGTCGAGGGCGGGGGAGTGCGCGAACGGCATGATCGTGTTGACGCGAATGCCGTCTGGGCCCCACTCGACCGCCGCGCCGCGTGAGATCGCGTTCAGCGCGGCCTTCGTCGCCGCGTAGACGGCCCGGTGGTGGGTCATCGGCGCGATCGAGGCGCCGGACGAGACGTTGACGATCGCGCCGCCACCACGCAGGTACGGATGACACCGGCGCATCAGGCGGAGCGCGGCGAGCGGGCCCGACTCCCAGCCGGCCGCGATCGTCTCGTCGCCGATGTCCAGCAGCGTTCCGTGCGGCACAATCATGGCGCTGTTGACGAGGATGTCGACGGTCCCGAACGCGGCGACCGTCAGCTCCACGAGCCGGTCGAGGTCGGTGGGCACGGTGACGTCGCAGCGGATGGAGCGGGCGGTGCCGCCGCGCGCCCCGATCTCCTCGCGGACGTCATCGAGCGTCGACTCGGTCCGGCCGCAGACGACCACTCGCGCCCCGGCCGCTGCCAGCGCGAGCGCGATGCCACGGCCGACTCCCTGCCCCCCGCCGGTCACGATCGCGGCCTTGCCCGCTAACGGACCAGCGGACCCGCTGCCTTCCGTCGCCATGCTCACGCCTCTCAACATCCGCTTCGAGTGGGATCCCCTGGGAAACAAACCAGGACAGGTTCGAAGCGTCGCCGGACGACGCCTGGGCCGCAAGACGCGCGTCAAGACACGCACAGGCGGCGCGCCCCGCCCCGGTCGGCCCGCGAAAGTCGACCGTGCTGTTGAGGGGATATGCCGAATGTCGTGGCCATCAGCCCGGGACCATGTAGACATGCGCCTGCCTGTGCACGTCGAAAGTTGGCAGATCGAGTGCTGCATGGACCCGTTCTCGGTGGGAGACCGCGTGAGATGGCAGCTCGTGTTCACCGAACAGTCGGGGCGCAACGGCTCCGACGGGGCCGGGCTGGTCGAGCTGGACCTGGTCGCCGCGCACCTGGACTCCCCGACGGCGCCGATGCCGCCGAACAGTCCCCGCTACGGCACCTGGCTGGGAGCTCCGGACGTCGCCGACGGTCTGTCGCTCTACTGGGTGGCGCGCCAGCCCACGGCGGGTCCGGTCCGGCTTACCGGCTACATCGGTGAGGACCATCACGCCGGTGTTCCGGAGTCGTTCCCGGAGACCCACGGCACCATCCGCGGCATTCGGGTCCAGACTCGCCGCATGATCGAGGTCGGGCCGAAAAGCTGGCAGCCCACCGACGAGCCGCCGTCCTACGAAGACGTGACCACCGCACCGAAACGGTTCCAGACCGCCCTGCGGCCAGGGCAGATAGGGACGGTGCAGACCGGCATCCTCGTCGACCTCGACGTAGGAACCGATCCCGCCTCCTAGGGAGTCAGGCCGTCCAGGAGAAGGGCCACGCCGCCGACGAACTCGTCGTCGCGGCTGACGGCGGCCGCCACGGCCGCGCTGTCTGCCAGGAACGGAAACTCCGACGAGGCGACGGGGCCGGGGATCGGGGCGGTGGCCAGGGCGTCGAGGCCGGATGGGCCGCCGAGGTGCTCGAGCTGGATGGCGCCGATCGCGTAGGCCAGGAGGCTGCGCAACGCGATCACGCGCCGTTCGCCGTCGATGCCGGCGCCGGCCAGGATGGCGAGCACCGTCTCCGACCAGCGCATGATCGCCGTCGAACGGTACCGGCGGGTGAGCGCCAGTGGGACGGTCGACGGGTGGGTGCCCACCGCGGCGCGCAGCCGCCTGGCCATCACCGTGAGCTGCTCCTGCCAGGACGCGGCGTCGCCTGGCCCCGGCTGGTCGGTGTCGATCTCGCCGAGGACGGTCTCGACGACCAGCGCTTCCAGCTCGTCCCGGTCCTGGACGTATCGGTAGAGCCCCATCGTGCTCACGCCGAGCTGGGTGGCGACGGCTCGCATGGTCAGTCCGGCGAGGCCGTCCCGGTCGACGACGTCGAGGGCCGCCGACGCCAGCTGCAGGTGGGTGAGCGAGGGGCGGCGCGGCATCGTGACCGTCCATCGGGTAGTCGGGGCGGTTCGACGGTCGGCGGCCGCCGAGCTGGGGTTGACAGCGTACAACGTACGCCTACTCTGGTAGGCGTACCCCGTACGCCTACGGTGGGAGTGAGCACCTGATGTACACCCCGCGAAACCCGGTGCGGCCCGGTGACCTGGTCGCCGCCCGCGAGCTTGTGCCCGTCGCCGGCCCGCCCGTACCCGTGCCCGACCCGGCTGGCCGGCTGGTCCACCTGCAGTTCCGGCGGTTCGCCGGCTGTCCCATCTGCAACCTGCACCTTCGCTCGGTCGCCCGGCGGATCGCGGAGATCGAAGAGGCCGGGGTACGGGAGGTCGTCGTCTTCCACTCGCCGGCGGCCGAGCTCGCCCGTTACGCCGACGAGCTGCCCTTCACGCTGGTCGCCGACCCGGACAAGCGGCTCTACGCCGACTTCGGGGTCGAGTCGGCCGCCCGCGCGCTGCTCGACCCGCGGGCCTGGGGGGCGGTCATCGGCGGGGTCGCCCGTAGCACCTGGGCAGTCCTGCGGGGGCGGGACCGCCCGCCGGCCCGGCGCCAGCCGCACGGCCGCGTCGGCCTGCCCGGCGACTTCCTGATCACGCCAGACGGCAAGGTGCTCGCCGTCAAGTACGGCGAGCACGCCTACGACCAGTGGTCCGTCGACGAGCTGCTCGCCCTGGCCGCCGCCCCACGGGAGCTGGCCCAGGCCGGCTGACGGTTCCTCCGCCCTCCGCTCTCCGCCCTCTGCCCCCGCCCTTCGAGCCCCGGGCCTCAGGGTCGGTCGAGCTGGTGGAGGCGGGTGGTGAGGAAGTCGCGTTCGACGGCGTTGTCGGTGAGGGCCAGAGCCTCCTCGTAGGCGAGGCGGGCCTCGCTCGAGCGGCCGAGCTGGCGCAGGAAGTCGGCGCGGGCGGCCGGGAGGTAGCCGTAGCCGGCGAGCTGGGGTTCGGCGGCGAGGTCGTCCAGCGCGGCGAGGCCGGCGGCTGGCCCGTCCGCGAAGCCGACCGCGACCGCCCGGTTGAGAGCCACCACCGGCGACGGCCAGCGCGCGGCCAGCAGTCCGTACAGGCCGACGATCTCCCGCCAGTCGGTGTCGGCCCAGCTGGGCGAGCCGGAGTGCACCGCCGCGATCGCGGCCATCAGCGGGTACCGGCCGGGTAGCCGGCCGGGGCCGTGGCCCGGCCCGCGCCGACGCAGCGCCTCGCGGACCAGGGCGACGCCCTCGTCGATCGCGGCCCGATCCCACTGAGCCCTGTCCTGCTCGGCGAGCAGCAGCAGCCGCCCGTCGGGGCCGACCCTCCCGGCCGCCCGGGCATCGGTGAGCAGGATCAGGGCGAGCAGGCCGGCGACGTCCGGGTCGTCGGGCAGGAGCAGCCGCAGCATCCTGGCCAGATCCAGCGCCCGCTCGACGAGATCGCGGCGGACCAGGTCGGCACCGGCGGGCGCGGTGTGGCCGGTCGTGAAGAGCAGGTGGACGACGGCGAGCACCGCGTCGACCCGTTCGGGAAGCTCGGCCGGCGGCGGCACCCGGTACGGGATCCGGGCCGCCGTGATCTTCTTCTTGGCCCGGGTGATCCGGGCGGCCATCGTCGGCTCGCTGACGAGGAACGACCGCGCCACCTCGGCCGTCGTCAGCCCGCACAGCAGCCGCAGGGTGAGCGCCACCCGCGTCTCGGGCGCCAGCGCCGGGTGGCAGCAGGTGAAGATCAGCCGAAGCCGGTCGTCGGCGGCGCCCTCGACCACCGGCAGGTCGGTGAGGTCCAGCGCCGGCATCCCGGGCCGTGACCGGGGACGCGGCCCGGAGAGCGAGGCGACCTCGTCCTCCGGGCCTGGCGCGGCCTCGTTCTCGATGAGCAGCGGCAGGCTGCGGCGCAGGGCCGCGTCCCGGCGGAGCAGGTCGATGGCGCGGCGCCGGGCGACCGTCGTCAGCCAGCCGCCCGGCCGCGCGGGGATCCCCTCGTCCGCCCAGGCCGTCAGCGCTCGGGCGTAGGCCTCCTGGACGCACTCCTCGGCGAGGTCGAGGTCGCGGGTGACGCGGACGGTCGCCGCGAGCACGTACGCCCACTCGCGCCGGTGCGCGTCGGCGACCGCGGCCGCGACCTCGGCGGAACGCATCTCGGACCTCCGGAAACACTCAGAACAGGTCCGCGCCCACCAGGTGTTCCCGGCCTACTCGAAGGTCATGATCGGGCGGACCTCGACACCGCCGTACGGCGCCGGGACCTCCTTCGCGATCGCGATCGCCTCGTCGAGGTCGGCGGCCTCGACGAGGTAGTAACCGCCGAGGGCCTCCTTCGTCTCGGCGAACGGGCCGTCGGTGACGGTGAACCCGCCGGCGCCGTCCGCGCGGACCGACGTCGCGGTGCTGACCGGCTGCAGGGCGTTGCCGCCGCGCAGCGACGCCCCGTTCTTCTCCCCGAACGCCGTGTGCTCGCGCATCGCCCGGTCGTTCGCGGCCTCGCCGCCGGCGACGTAGCCGGCCTCGTCCTCGTAGATCAGGATCAGGTACTGTGTCATCGCGCGTCCCCAGTTGTCGCGCGGCCCGCCTCTCGGGCCGCTCACCGATCCGACGAACGACCTCTGGCCGGATCGACACCGTCCGGGAAAATTCTGCCCGACCGCCCCCGCCCGACCGTCCGACCGCCCGTCTGTGCCCACCACCGGACGCGGCGTGACCTCGGGTGTGACGCCCCTGGAGTCGATCAGTTACGTGAACGTCAGATTTTTGGCCGGGAGGACATGTCGATCGTTAGCTTGTGTTAAGCAAGTATGTGCCGCCGACTCGCCGGGCCTGGTCGGGGGCGCGCGTCCGCGGGTTCACCTCTGACGGCGCTGAATGCCGGCCCGGAGGGGAGCAGCACCGACGATGACCGCGAGGCCGCCCTCACCCGCCAGCCCGGCCGCCCCCGGCGCCAACTCCGCCGACGCCGACTCCACCGGGGGTGGCGGCGCGGCGTCACCCGACCGCGGGCGGCACTACGCCATGATCGCGCTGTCGAACACGACCGTGGGCGTGTTGATGGCGTCGATCGACGCGTCCATTGTGATCATCTCTCTGCCGGCGATCTTCCGGGGAATCGGTCTCGACCCGTTGGAACCAGGCAACATCAGCTACCTGCTCTGGATGCTGATGGGATACATGGTCGCGGTCGCGGTGCTGGTCGTCACGCTCGGGCGGCTCGGCGACATGTTCGGCCGGGTACGGATCTACAACGCCGGCTTCGCCGTCTTCACCGTCACGTCCGCGGCCCTGGCGCTCACCCCGTGGACGGGCTCGAAGGCCGCGATGTTCCTGATCGTGGTGCGGATCCTCCAGGGGATCGGCGGCGCGATGCTGATGGCCAACTCGGCGGCGATCATCACCGACGCGTTCCCCGCGAACCGGCGGGGCATGGCGCTCGGCATCAACCAGGTCGCCGCGCTCGCCGGCTCCTTCCTCGGCCTCGTCCTGGGCGGTGTGCTGTCGGAGTGGAACTGGCGGGCGATCTTCTGGGTGAACGTCCCGATCGGCCTGGCAGGCACCGTGTGGGCCTACATCAGCCTGCGGGACAACGGTCGCCGCACCGCGTCGAAGATCGACTGGCTGGGCAACCTGACGTTCGCCGTCGGCCTGACCGCGCTGCTCGCCGCCGTTACCTACGGCATCCAGCCATACGGCGGCCACCTGATGGGCTGGACGAACCCCAAGGTGCTCACGGGGCTGATCGGCGGCGTGGCCGTGCTCTGGGCGTTCGCCGTCATCGAGACGAGGGTCGCGCACCCGATGTTCCGGCTGCAGCTGTTCCGGATCCGTTCCTTCGCGGCGGGCAACATCGCCCTGCTGCTGACCGCGATCGCCCGGGGCGGCCTGCAGTTCATGCTGATCATCTGGCTGCAGGGGATCTGGCTGCCGCTACACGGCTACGACTACGAGCAGACCCCGCTGTGGGCCGGCATCTACATGCTGCCGCTGACGCTCGGCTTCCTCGTCGCGGGGCCGGTGTCCGGGGCGCTGTCCGACCGGTTCGGCGCCCGGGTCTTCTCCACGGGTGGGCTGGTGCTGTCCGCGTGCTCGCTCGTCGGTCTGCTCCTGATACCCACGAACTTCCACTACGTGCCGTTCGCGCTGCTGTTGCTGCTGAACGGCATAGGCTCCGGCCTGTTCGCCGCGCCCAACTCGGCGGCGATCATGAACTCGATACCGACCGACCTGCGCGGGAGCGGGTCCGGCATGCGGTCGACGTTCATGAACTCCGGCAGTGTGCTGTCCATCGGCGTGTTCTTCTCGCTGATGATCGCGGGCCTCGCCTCGGTGCTGCCCAGGACTCTGACCGACGGTCTGACCTCCCACGGCGTGCCCGCGGACGTGGCGGGCCAGGTCGGCTCGCTGCCCCCGGTCGGCAGCCTGTTCGCCGCGTTCCTCGGCTACAACCCCATCGAGCACCTCGTAGGCCAGGACACGCTCGCGAACCTGCCACCGGGCGATGCCCAGGCCCTGACCGGCAAGGAGTTCTTCCCCTCCCTGATCACCGGCCCGTTCCACCACGGTCTGACGATCGTCTTCACGATGTCGATCGTCATGACGCTGATCGCCGCCGCCGCGTCCCTCCTGCGCGGCGGCCGCTATATCCACGCGGACGGTCCGACCACACCCACGGAGCCCGTACCCGCGACGTCCATCCTGCCCACGGTGGCCGTCATCGACGGCCCGGAGGTCCTGGCCGCCACCGCCGAGTCCACTGCCCGACCCGGCGACTAGCCGGCCGGCCGTCCGGGCGGGCTCGGGCGAGGCCGGGCGAGGCCGGGCGGGTTCGGGCGAGCGGCTCGCCGCGCGGCTCAGGAGCCGGCGGCTCGGCGGTAGACCTCGGCGGTCAGCGCGGCGGTGCGGCGCCAGGTGAAGGTGCGGGCGTGTTCGCGGCCGGCGCGGCGCGGGTCCGCGGGGCCGGCCACGGCGGCGCCGCCGGCCCGCGCCGAGCCGTCGGCCAGACCGCCGTGACCACCGTCGATCACGTCGAGCAGGGCGTCGGCCAGCCGGTCGACGTCCGCGGGCGGGATGAGGCGGACCGCGGCGCCGACGACCGGCCCGGTCACCTCGCGGACCGCCGGGATGTCCGCGGCGATGACAGGTGTCCCGGCGGCGAGTGCCTCCAGCGGCGGCAGGCCGAAACCCTCATAGCGGGACGGGAAGCACAGCGCGATCGCTCCGGCGACGGCGGTACGCAGGTCGGCCTCGTCGAGGTAGCCGGCACTGATGACCGCCCTGGCGGGCAGCCCCGCGGTGTCGAGCGCCGCCCCCCAGCCCGGCGGGCCGACCAGCACCAGCGGCGGGATGTCCGGGTAGGTCCCGTGCAGGCCGCGCAGCGCGGACAGCAGCACCCGAAGGTTCTTGCGCGGCTCGGCGGTGCCGACGAACAGCAGGTAGCGCTCGGGGAGACCGCGCTCCTCGAGCCAGCCAGGCTTGGGCGGCACCGCGTCGAACCAGGCGTCGTCCACCMCGAGGGGAGTGGCGGTGACCCGGTCGCGGTCGATCCGGTAGGCCGCGATCACCTCCTCGGCGACCGCCTGGCTCGGGGTGATGACCTCCGCGGCCCGGCGCAGCCCGCGCGGGACCAGCGTGGTGTAGCGGGCGGAGGYGGCGCTGACCGTGTCCGGGGTGCGCAGGTAGGACAGGTCGTGGATGGTCAGCACGCCGCGCGCGGCGCGCAGCGGCGGYAGCACGAAGTTCGTGCCGTGGACGACGTCGGCCCGCCCGGTGAGCAGCTCGATGGGCAGCCGCTCGCCGCCGGCCCAGATCTCCTGCAGCAGCCGGGCCGGCACCCGCCGCGCCGCGGGGGCGACGCCCGGTGGCAGCGCCTCGGCGAGACCGTCGAGGCCCCGCCAGGTGAACGCCGTGGCGGCGAGCTCCAGCGGACGCGTCGCCGGCTCGTCGCGGGCGGGGTCGGCCAGCCCGGCCAGCAGGTTCTCGACATAGCGCCCGACACCGGTCCGCCGGCCCAGCAGGGGGGTGCCGTCGAGCACGACTCGCAGCGGCGGCACCTGGAGCGGCGGCACCTGGCCGCTCGTCACCCTGCCGTTCGTCTTCAGCGCCCGTCAGCCTTCGTACAGGTGGTGGTGCGCGGCGATCGAACGCCAGCGCTCGGCGAACGCCGCGTCGGAGAAGTGCCCGGCCCGCCCGGCCGCCTCGGTGGCCAGCCGGGCACGCAGATCCTCTTCGGTGGCGAGCCGGCGGGTGAACGACAGCAGCTGGTCCGGCTCCGTCCAGCGGAAGCCGTCGATGCTGTGCCGGACGATCTCGCGCTGACCGGCGCGGTCGATGACCACCGGAACGCAGCCGCCGGCCATCGCCTCGACCGTCGTCATCCCGAAGTGCTCGGCCGTCCACGGCCGGCGCCGCTCGTCCTCGCCCCACCCGGTCGCCGACCAGAACACCGAGCCCGTGGACAGGAGCCGCTCGACGTCGCCGCGGGCCGCGTTCGGGTGCACCTCGACCGGCAGACCGACCGCGGCCTTCTTGATCTGCTCGACGTACGGCTTCTGCGAGTCCTCCATGCCGCCGACGACGTGCATCGTCCAGCCGGGCATCGTCCCACTGGCATGCAGCTCGCCGAACCACTGGACCATCTCCAGCTGGCGCTTCGCGTGCCCGAGGCCGGGTGCGAAGAACCGTCCGACGGTGACGATGGTCTTCTCCCGCGTGGCCGCCGGGTGCAGCCGTTCGACCTGGATCGGCGGGTAGAGGACGTCGGCCTCCTGCCGCCACATCCGCCGGATCCAGCCGCGGGTGTAGTCGGAGTTGGCCATCACCGCGTCGTAGCGGTCGAGCCAGGCCAGGTCGTGCGGGTCGCGCAGCAGCCAGGGGAAGCGCAGCGCCACCTTGGCGCGCGGGCTTTCGTCCGCGTCGGTCACCCGCGGCCGGCTGATGGCCACGCCGAGCTCGCGTACGTCGGCGGGGCCGGGGGTGAACGGCTCGCAGACCAGGGTGATCTCGGTGCCGGTCGGCGACTCGGGCAGCGGGATCTCGTGCGCGACGAACTCCGCACCCACGTCGATCTTGGCGAGCGTCTCACCGTCGGCGTCGATGATCCGCAGCGAGGTGCCGGTCGGAGCGCCGGGCCGGCCGAAGTCTCCGCGCAGCACCCGCTCGCTGCCGGGGGAGATCGAGAGCACCGCGTTCCCGGACGACCAGCGCCACTGGCGCACCCGGCCGCCCTCCGGCGGGTACCAGCCGACGCCGAAGTCGACCGCCGGGCGTACCCCGCGCAGCAACGGCCCGGCCGAGCGCACGGCCGCCTTGCGCCAGGCCGCCATGTCGTGGTCGAACGGCGTCGGGAAGAAGCACAGGTAGGCGGCCTTGCGCGACCGGGTCGGCAGCCGGCTCATGTAGGAGCCGTTGATGAACAGGTCGTACTCACCGGACCGGACCGACAGGTCCTCCTCGCCGCGGTCCGGGATCCGGACGTAGCGGCAGTCCGAAAGGTCCAGGCCGAGGTGCGCGCCGAGGTCGGCGAGATTGACGTCCGAGTGACCGAGGATGTCGACCTCGACGCCGTCCGCGGCCATCACCTGGGCGATCATGCCGTTGTGGCGCTCGCCGCCGCCCATCGAGTGCCAGAACCGGTTGTAGACGGCCGCCCGCACCCGCCGGCCCGCCGGGATGATCATCGATCCGGTCGCCGCCGCCTCGCCCGCCACGGGAGTGCCGACACCCGCTGTGCCGGCGCCCGTCGCTGTGCCGGCGGCGTCAGCGGGCGTCGTCGTGGCCGCGCTCGTCTGGGCGGGCTGCCGCGTCGGGACGTTCTCGTCCTGGGCCACCCGGTAAGCGTCGGCCAGGTCGTCACCGGCCGCCAGCCCGCCCGCGAACCGTGCGCGCAGCGGGACGGCGCCGCCGCTGGAGACGGGTGCCGCGGCGCTCGGCTCGGCGGCCACGGGCGACGGCACGGCCAGGTTCGGCACCGCGCGCTCCGGGATCGCCGGCTCCGGCAGGGTCCCGATCTGGAAACCGACGTGCCGGCGCTCACCGGAGAAACCGGAGTACAGCATGAACGCCCGCTCGGTCGGTTGGCCGGGATGCACCGGCGCTGATGGGTTGGGGGGTTCCGCGGCGTCGTCCTCGCCGCGAGGTCCGGCGCCGTCGGTACCCGTCTCGTCGATGCCCGCTTCGTCCGGGAGATCTGAGAGATCTGAGAGGCCCGTGTCGGCTACGAGCACCGCGTCGTCTATGTGCACCGCGTCGTCCGCCGCGACGGCCGCGACGGCCGCGGGAGTCTCCGGGGCCTCGACGACCTCGGCGGCACCATCCCCGCCCGTCGGTGCCGGCCCGCTCGCGGAAATCTCGTCGACGGGAAGCTCGTCGACGGGAAGCTCGCTCGCGGGAAGCTCGTCGACGGCCTCGAAGACGCCTCTGTCCATGGGGAGATCGACGCCGGAGAGGGCGTCGACGTTGTCGGCGCTCTCGAGGTCGGAGTCGGCGATGTCGTCCGCCTCCGCGTCGGGCAGCTCGATCGCGGGCTCGTAAGTGTCGCTACCGGCCGATGCCGGCCGAGCGTCTTCGAGCCGAGCGTCGTCGAGCACGGGGCCGAGGACATCGGCGGGCAGCGCGTCACCGTAGTCGCCGCCCAGAGCACCGACGAAGCCAAGCCGCTCGTCGAACGAGCCGGGGGCCGGGAACGCCGGGATGTCGTCGAACGAGCCGGGCGCGGGGAACGCCGGACCATCGTCGAGAACCTGGCCGCTGTCGAGAACCCGGCCGCTGTCGAGAACCCGGCCGCTGTCGAAGACCTGGCCGCTGTCGAAGACCTGGCCGTCGTCGAACATCGGGCCGCTGAAGGCGGTGGAAGGGGCCGCGAGGTCGTCGTCGAAGATCCGGCCATCGTCGAACACCAGCCCACCGCCGGAGGCGGCGCCAGGATCCGGGACGAACCCGTCGTCTGGCACGAACCCGCCGTCTGGGACGAACCCGCCGTCCGGGACGAACCCGATCGGGGCCGCGTCCGGGTCGGGGATGACCGCGGGCGGTTGGCCAGCCAGCAGGTCGTCGGCCGGCGTCGGCTCGGCGGTGAGGCCCGCGGCCAGCTCGTCCGGCAGGTCGTCGGAGAGGGGGTCCCAGCGGGGCAGCTCGTCGAGTGGCTCGCGCAGGTCCACGTCGAGCACCGGGTCGACGTCGATCACCTGATCCGCGTCGAGTACCACCGCGTCGAGGACCGAGTCGTCGAGAACCGCCTCGTCGAGAACCGCCTCGTCGAGTACCGCGCCATCGAATATCTGACGCGCCTCGTCGTCCAGCCCGAGGGACACACGGGAGAACACGCCGCCGTGGTCGTCGTCGCCGTCGTCGGCGGGGCCGTGACMGCCCGGCGCCGCGACCGTGCCCAGCCTGGCGTCGGGGTCATCGTCGGCGGACGCTCTCGAGCCGAAGTACGACGCGCCGGCCAGACGGGCGTCCTGGGCGGCGATGTCGACCGGGCGACCGGTGGCCCGGTCGATGACCTGTCCTTCCAGCGGCATGCCGCCACCACGACCCGTGAGCGGTTCCAGGCCGGAGGACGGGCCGAACGGCTCCTGGCCGGCGGAGTCGGAGTCGGTCGGTTCCGTCGGTGCGGCGGCCCGTGGCGACGTCAGCGGCTCGCGGGACGACCATGCCTCGGACAACGGCATGGACTCCAAAGGCGACAGGCGTTCCAGCGAGGAGAACGGGTCCGGGCGTGACCGCGGCGGTGCCGGCCTGGTGCCCTCGTCCGACCGGATGGGAGCGCCCAGCGGCGGCAGCGGCTCCAGCCCGCGCAGGGGCTCCAGCATGCCCGGCCGGTCCAGCGGGTCGAAGGACGAGCCGAGGGGGGCTGGCCGCGCGCTCTCGTCGTAGCGGGTGGGCAGGTCCAGCGGGTCCACACGGTTTGGCGGGTCCAGCCGTCCGAGCCGGCTCAGGCCCAGCGGGTCGAGTGGGTCGAAGTCGATCGGTGCCGACTCCCTCGACGCCGGTGCGGCGAGCGAGTCGGGCCGCTGTGCCGACCATTCCTCACCGGACCAGCCGCCGTCCAAGCCGTCTCGGCCGTCTCGGCCGCGCGCGTCGAAGGGGCGGTCTCTGCGGGTGCTGTCGTCGGGGCGGTCCGTCATCGTGACACCAGCCAGTCCTGCAGCGATCGACGCCGTTCGCTCGCGGTGCGCCCGATCTCCCGGCGCCTCCCGAGCATGGCCGGGAACAGTCGCAGGTATGACCCGATCACCTTGAGTCGCAGCAGCGTGGGCCGCACCGCCGGCCGGCTGCGCGCCCGCCACGCCTGGCGCAGCGTACGTACGGCGATCGACGTGGTGGTCACCGGGTAGCGCGCGACCGCGGACAGGGCGAGCGGCAGCGTCGCGTCCTTGGTCAGCATGAGCAGCCGGTTGCGGTCGGTGTGGAAGACGAACAGCGGCGACCATTCGACGCTCGACGCCGAGTGCACGTGCCGCAGCACGGCACCGGGGACGTAGCGGATGCTGTATCCCCGCGAGCGGATCCGCCAGGACAGGTCCGTGTCCTCGTAGTAGAGGAAGAAGTCGTCGTCGAACCAGCCGAGGTCGTGGCCGAGTGCCGCGCGCATCGCCATTCCGTTCCCGCAGGCTGTGAAGACCTCCTCGGGGTTGGCGAACTGGCCGGTGTCGACCTCCTGGTAACCGCGGTCGGCGCCGTAGCCGTCGCGCAGCACGATCCCGCCGACGTTGTTGATGACGTCGACGCGGGGCGCGGTGTCGTCGATCGTCACCGAGACGGCGTTCGGCTCGGTGCCGGTGACCGGCAGCGCGGCGAAGCGGGCGGCGCCGCCGTCGGCCTCCGCCCAGCCGGGGCCGCCGTCGGCCGGGCCGGTGTGCCCGTCCCAGCTGAGCATGACCGTCTTCGCGGCCTCGGCCGCCCAGGCCAGCCCGAGCGTGACCGACCCGCGCTCGGGCACGGGCACGAGCAGCTCGCCGGTGCCGCGCGTCCAGAAGAACGGCGCGGTGGGCGGCCCTTCGGCCCCGAAGGTCAGCTTCTCCCAGAGGACCTCGCGTAGCACGTCGCGGCCGTTGACCGTCACCGACGAGATTCGCACGCCGAGCGAGCGCGAGTCGTGCGGGCCCGGCGAGAAGGTCGCGGTCTCCAGGCGCAGCCGCAGGAACCGCGGCAGGAACACCACCTTGCCGGTGACGGCGCCGAGCTTGTCCCCGCCGGGCTGGTCGAACGGGGCCAGCAGGTTGGCCAACCAGTCCGGCTCCGGGACCGCGTCGTTGTTCAGCAGCACCGCGTAGGCGGTGTTCACCTGGCGCAGCGCCAGGTTGTTGCCGCCGGCGAAGCCGAGGTTCTTCGGCGACTCGATCACCCGCACCCAGGGGTAGCGCTCGGCGAGCATCGCCCGCGAGTGGTCGCTGGACGCGTTGTCGACGACCCAGGTCTGGAAGCCGAAGGCGGTGTTCTGCTTGGCGACCGCGTCCAGGCAGGGCGGTAGCAGGTGCGCGCCGTTCCAGTTGACGATGACGATGGTCGCCACCGGTCGCCCACCCCAGCCGGCGCCGGACCCGCCGCCGTCGGGGTGGCCGGCGGCGGGCATCGCGCCGTCCCCCGTGGGGGCACCTGAGACGCCGCCGGCGCTCGGGGCGTCCGGCGTGGCCTTGGTCAGCGAACCCGCGGCCACCGTCCCGGGGGCCGGGCCGAGCGCGGCACCCGTCGTCAGGCCGCCGCCGTGGCGGCCGCCGTGCGCCAGGCCGCTGCCGGTCAGGCCGCTGCTGGTTGGGTCGCTGGTGGTCAGGTCGGCGATGTGGCTCATGTCCGCGGCCTTGCCTCGTAGTCGACGTGGACCAGGCCCTCGGCGTGCGAGCTGTTGATCCCGAACAGCTCGTGGAAGCGGCGGGAGGTGATGGGCGTGCCGGTCGCCGCGTCGGCGACCTCCACCCGCACCGCGAACGCGCCGAGCAGCGCTGGTATCGAGCCGATGGTGAAGTCGAGGATGGTGAAGCCCTGGCTGACCGGGATACCCGCGGGCGGAGTCTCCATCACCCAGATCGGGATCTCGTTCTGGCCGACGATGACGCAGCGCGCGCGGACCCGCTCGGGCGCGCCCTCGGTGACCTCGATGCCGACGCTCATCGTCATCGGGTCGCCCGGGTCGAAGGAGATCTGCGGCGCCCCGCCCGGCGACGAGCTGAAGGTGACGGTCTCCGGCCGGACCGTCGCCGTGCCGTAGGCGCCGGCGCCCTCGGTCGGCGAGCTGCCCAGCCGCTGGCGCAGCAGCTTCGTGCCGACCGCCGGGGCGCCGTCGTGGATCACCTTGCCGGCCTCGAGCACGACCACCCGGTCGCACATGTTCTCGATGAGGTCGAGGGAGTGCGTGACGAACAGGATCGTGCGGCCCTGGTTCCGGAACTCGTCGATCTTGGCGAGGCACTTGCGCTGGAACGCCTCGTCACCGACGGCGAGCACCTCGTCGACGAGCAGGATGTCGGGGTCGACGTGCACGGCGACGGCGAAGCCGAGCCGGACGTACTGGCCGGACGAGTAGTGCTTCACCTCGTCGTCGATCTTGTGTGACAGCTCGGCGAAGTCGACGATCGAGTCGAACAGCTTGTCGATCTCACGCTTGGACAGGCCGAGCAGGGAGGCGTTCAGGTAGACGTTGTCCCGGCCGGACAGCTCGCCGTTGAACCCGGCGCCCAGCTCCAGCAGCGAGGCGATCCGGCCGTGCACCTCGACCTTGCCGCTGGTCGGGCGCAGGATCCCGGCGAGCACCTTGAGCGTCGTCGACTTGCCGGAGCCGTTCGCGCCGGCGAGGCCGACGGTCTGGCCGCGAGCGATCTCGATGTTGATGTCGCGCAGCGCCCAGAAGTCCTCGCCGGCCAGGCCGCCGCGGCGGACGAACGCCTCCTTCAGGCTRGTCGCCCGCTTGTGGTACGAGACGAACTTCTTGCTGACGCCGGTCGCGCGGATCACGGTCGGGCCGGYCCCGGCCGCGGGGCCGCCCCTGGCGCTCGCGCCCCCGGTCGGCAGCACCCCGGCGCTGACGCTGGCGGTCGCGCCACCGCCGGCCGGCCGGGCGAGCGCCGACGTCGCGGCCGCGCCGACGGGCAGGGGTGGGGAGGTCTGGCTCACTAGAGGTCCTCGGCGAAGTCGGCCTGCAGCTTGCGGAACACCCAGACGCCGAGCACCAGCACGCCCAGGGAGATCGTCCCCGCCATGGCCAGGCGCTCAAGGTAGTAGAGGTACCCCGGGTCGGCGAGGACCTGCAGCTGGCTGCCGTCGGGCTTGGTGGCGGTGGCGTCGACGTAGATGGCCCGCTGGAACGCCATGACCACCACGGCCATCGGGTTCAGCTCGTAGATCCAGGTGTACTCGTGCAGCCGTTGCTGGATCAGCCCGAACGCGTAGACCATCGGGTTCAGCCAGATCCAGGCCATCAGGGCCACCTCGACGAGGTGCGGCACGTCCTTGAACCGCACCGACAGCGCCGAGACCAGCATCGACATCCCGATGGTGAACACCAGCGCGACCGCGCCGGCCGGGACGAGCAGCAGCAGCCCGCCACCGATCAGCGGGTAGCCGAGCGCCAGGGTGAGCACCAGCAGTACCAGCAGCTGCAGCACGAAGTGCACCGCGGCGAAGCCGACCGCGGACAGCGGTAGTACCTGCAGCGGGAAGCGGACCTTCTTCACCAGGTTCGCGTTGCCGACGACGCTGCCGCAGGCTGTCGACACGCTGCCCGCGAACGCGTTCCAGATGAGCAGGCCGGACAGGAAGTAGATGCCGAACCGCGGCACGCCCGACTTGAACACGACCTGGAAGACGAACGTGTACACCACGAGCAGCAGCAGCGGGTTCGCCAGGGACCAGGCGAAGCCGAGGGTCGAGCCCTTGTACTTGACCTTGATGTCCTTGCGGATCAGGTTGCGCAGCAGCTCCCAGCGGACCCTGCTCTGCGCGCGCGACCGCTTGGCCAGCGCCCCTGGGGCTCCACCCGTCCCGTCGGGGCCCGGGGTCTCTCCCGGACCCGCGAAGGCCGACCGGGAGGCCTGCGGGGAGTTCCTGGCCGCGTGCCGTGGCCCGGCGCCGGACCTGCGCGTCGGCGTCGGCGTCGGCGTCGGCCGCGGCGTCGGCGAGAACGCGGGCGTCGGCGACGACTCGTCCGGCGTCGGCGACGCGGACGGTGAGGGCGGCGGCGTCGCGGTGGTCAACGGCGACGGTGCCGGGGACGCTCCTGCCGCGCCGCCCGGGTCGGCGGCGGGGCCAGCACCTGCGAGCTGCACTCCTCGGCTCCTTCTCGACCCTGTACGACGCCGGACCCTGGACGTCGCGGGACCGTCACGCGCCTTGGCGCGGCCCCGGTTGTTGTCCAGATCGTGCCATGGTCCCGGTTGTGCCCACCGAGGCGGGTGAGGTCCGGATTTGGCGACGGTAGCGCCCTGCGTTCATGTCGCACCCGGATGGCACCACCGTCGCACGGGAAGAGCACGGTGGGCGCACGGCCACCCCACCGTCCGCGTCGCCGTTGACGCCGGTGCCCGCTATCCGGGAAGCGGTTCATAGTATCGGCCAGCCTGCTCCGGCACCGGTCGGCGCCTTGTCCCCGCCCTGGCCGAAGGAGGCGTGACGGTGCAGTCCACCCCGCCGAAGGTAGGGTGGCCGGCTCCTCCCTCGTGACCTGTCGGAGGCGACCGTACGCGGCGGCGCGGACATCTGGGGCTTTCCGGGATGCCACCGGCCGTCTCCCGCGCCGTCACCTGGCCGACGACGTTGGAACGGGGGTGACCGCGGTGTTCACCGACGCGAGGCTGGGGGATGCCTGGTCGCACCTCGACTCGGGCGGGGCCGACGCGCTGGTCGTCGACGTCTTCGACACGCTGCTGTGGCGGCTGGCACCGCGCCCGGCGCACGTGTTCCTGCTGCTCGGTGAGCGGCTCGCCGCCGCCGGCCGGCTGCCGGCCGGCGTCACCCCCGCGCAGTTCGCCCAGCTGAGGATCCTCGCCGAGCGCCAGGCCGGCCGCCGGGCGCTGGCCACCCGCGAGGGCGCGGCCGTCGCCGGCGATGACAACGGCCCCCCGCCGCGGCTGGACGAGATCTGGACGCTGCTGCTGCCCGCGCTGCCGGGCGCTGGTGAGCTCGCCCCGCTGGTGGAGGCCGAGGTCGCCGCGCTGCGGGCGGCCCACCGCGTCGACCTCGCCGCCGCCGAGCTCGCCGAGCTCGCCGCGCTCAAGCTGGGCCTGCCGGTCTACCTCGTCGCCGACACCTGCCTGTCCGCGGCGCAGCTGGAACGCCTGCTGGCCCGTCCGGAGCTCGTGGGCATCCCGTTCGCCGGCCCGTTCACCTCGGCCGACATCGGCGTCGGGACGGCCGACGGCCTGCTCGGCCACGTGCTCGCGGCGACCGGCGCCCCCGCGTCGAGGCTGCTATACCTGGCCGGCGACCCGGTCGGCGAGCACACCGGCTCGGCCGGCCAGGACCCGATCGGTGGGCAGGGCGCGCTGGGTGGTTCGGGTGGTTCGGGTGGGCTGGGCGGTTCGGGCGGTTCGGGTGCCCATGACGGCCGCGGTGGGCGGAGCGTCACGATCATGCGCAGGGGCGGTCCCGCCCGCGACCTGCGCGCGACGCTCGCGATGGAGGGACTGCTCGACGACCCGGACGACGCTTCCCCCGTCGATCTCGAGTACGGCGACTTCGGGCTGACCGCGCTGCGCGCCCGCGTCCTGCACCGGGCCGACGCCGCCGCCGTCCCCCGGGCGCTGCGCCGCTTCTGGGACACCGGGGCGACCGTGTTCGGCCCGGTGTTCACCGGCTTCGCCGAGTGGGTCGTCGAGCGCACCCGGGAGCTGGGCGCCGACGAGGCGTTCTGCCTGATGCGTTCCGGCCGGTTCGTCGCGAGCCTGCTGGAGGGCCCCGGGCGCGACGCCGGCGTCGCCGCCCGGCCGCTGTGGGCGTCGCGCGAGGTGTGCGCGCTGGCGAACGTCTTCGAGGCCTCACCCGAGGAGCTGCGAGCCTTCCTGCGGCATGCCGGCACCGGCCCCGCGCACGCCGGCCCCGGCCCGGCTCCTGGCGCCGGGGGCGCGGTGGGCACCGTCGGGGCGCTGCTGCGCCGGCTACGGGTCGACCTCGCCGCCGCCCCCGGGATCTCCGCCCTCGCCGGCCGCCGGCTGGACGTGCCGGCCGGGCTGCTCGACGAGATCCTCGACGAGCTGCTGGAGACGCTCAGCCGGGACGACCGCGTCCGCGGCGAGATCGTGCTGGCCGCCGAGCGGCTGCGCGAACGGTTCCTGCGCTACCTGGACGAACGGCTGCCCGAGCGGGGCCCGGCGGTGCTCGTCGATCTCGGCTGGGACGGGACCACCCAGGCGCTGCTCGCCCGGCTGCTCACCGCCACCGGCCGCGAGGTCAAACCCGTCGGGCTCTACCTGGCGACCGGTCCCGTCGCGCTCGAGCACCGGCTCGCCGGCCACCGGATGGAGGGCTACCTCGCCTCCGGCGGCCAGCCAGCGCGCCTCGCCGGGCAGCTGCTGCGCGCCCCGGCGGTCGTCGAGCAGGTCGCCATGGCCGACACGGGTCGGCTCGCCTCGTTCGACGAGACGTCCACCCCGCTGCTGGGCCTCACCCGGACCAGCCGCACCCAGCTCGCGCAGCGGGCGGCGGCCCAGGACGGCGCCCGCGCCTTCCAGCAGGAGTGGTTGCGCTGCCGGCGCGCGGAGAGCCTGGACAGCCCCGACAGCGCGCTGCCGTCGCTGGGCGGTGACAGCGCCCGGCTCGCGCTGCTGCGCATGCTGGCCCGCTTCGTCGCCCGACCGACGGCGGCGGAGGCCGCCGCATTCGGTTCCTGGCGCCATGACGGCGACGACGACGAGCCGATCGGCATCCAGGCGTCGAGTGCCCCGGCACCCGCCGGCCGGCGTGGGCCCGCCCAGCCAGCCCAACCCGCCGAGCACGACGGCCGGGGCCTGCTGCCCGCCGAGCTGATCAGGCGGATGCCCTATCTGAGCCCGGCGGGCCTGGCGGAGCTGCCGCTGCGCGAGGCGACCTGGCCCGCGGCCGTCGCCGCCGTCGCGAACCGGCCGCTGGCGGTCGTCACCGAGCTCGCGGCCGCCGCGGGGATCGACCCAGGGGAGCTGTCCGCGCCGGCCGCGGCCGGCCCCGTCGAGGTGTACGTGGACACCGGCGCGGACTTCGCCCGCGGCCCCAAGGCCACCGCGGTGCCCTACGCCGGCCGGGACGGGCTGTCGCTGGTGCGGCTGCGGGTCGTCGACGCCGTCGGCGTGCGCCGCGTCCGGGTCGATCCCGCCGGCCGGCGGGGCCTGCTCCGGCTCGACTGGCTCACCCTCGGCTTCCATGTCGTCGGCTCGGGTGAGCCTCGACAGATCACCATCACCGCGTTCGACGGGCCGGGTTCGCTTCCGGATGTGGTGGGAGGCAGTATCCCCGCCCGGGCGGTCGGCGGCGCCGGATTGGCGGACCGTAGGCGCGGCATTGTTCTCAACCTGGTGGGACTGCGAATACTGCAGCCCAACTTGGTCGAAATCCTCGACGACGACCCGCAACTCGTCTACAACCTGGATCTGCCCGGCATGCCAGAGTTGGGTGGCACGTACGCAATTGACGTCGAGTTCGCCTTTGGTTGGATGGGGATCCGGGGGGACCCAGTGGCCGCTCCCGCGCCTGCCGCGGCGGGCTCGGCCTCCGGGCCGCAGCTGCCTCGCCGGGCTGCCCGCCGGGTGATGCGACAGCTGGGAGGCCTGCGGTGACAGCTGGAAGGCCCCGGGCGGGCGACCCGCCTCGCGGGATCCGGCGCCGGGCCTGGACAGGTCGAGACGGCCGGCTGGGAGGCCCGCGGTGAACGACACACCGAACACTGTCCCGGCCGAGCCGGCAGGCCCCGACGGCCTCGACGGGCCGGATGGCCTGGACGACCAGCCCATCTCCCACACCGCGCGCCCCTACGTCCGTTCGACCGCGTCGGCGAACACCGGCCCCCTGCGCCTTCCCGGTACCGACGGCGCCGGGCCCGGGGAAGGCGCCCTGCGGGCGAGCTTCGCCGACCTGGCGGCGGCCGTCGACGCGGCCGGTGCGGCTGGTTCGCCCGGTGCACCCGGTGCTGGCGAGATCGCCGTGTACGGCCCGGGCGGCCGCGGCGCGGTCCAGGGCTACGACCCGAGCGCCGCGAACCGCGGCGGTAGCCAGCCGATGCCGCTGCGGTCGGTCGTCGACCTGCGGGAGGTGTGGCTGCCCTTGCTGGGCGCGGCCGGCGCCCGCAGCATCACCCTGCTCGGCGCCGAGAACGGCTCGACGACCAGCCTGCTCGTCGACCTGCTCCGCGCCGGCGGCGGCGGCCGGCTCCTCGTCGTCGACCTCGAGCCGGGCCGGGTGCCGAGCGCCGGGCGCGGCCTGGACATCGAGGTGGTACGCGACCACGGCGCCGCCGGGCTCGAGGGGCACACCCCGACCGACGCCTACCTGATCGACGGCGACGCGAACTACGCCACCGTCGCCGCCACGCTCGGCGCGGTCGACGACGCCGTCCACGAGTTCGGCCGGACCACGTTCCCGCTGGTCATCGTCCACGACGTCGGCTGGCCCACCGGCCGGCGCGACCAGTACCGGGCCCCCGACCGCCTCACCGACGCCGACCTTCAGCCGCACTCCTGGGACGCCGGAGTGACGCTCGACGCGTCCGACGCCGTCCTGGGCCGCGGGATGCGCGGCGGCGGCGCCTACGCGTGGGCGCTCGCCGAGGGCGGGCCGCGCAACGGGGTGCGCACCGCCGTCGAGGAGTTCGTCGCCGGCCACCCCGAGCTTCGGTTCTTCACCGTCGCGCCGGTCCTCGGCCTCGGGGTCGTCGTCGACCGGCGGGCACCGTTCGCGACCAGGGTCGCCGAGCTGCTGTCGCCCTGGGTGGCCAACCCGCTGCTGGCCCGGCTGGAGCGCAACCGGATCGAGCTGTACCTGCGGGCCGTGGCTACCCGTGACGATGCGATGGCCGCCGCCCAGCTGCACCAGCAGGAATGGATGAAGCTCGACGCCGAGCGCATGCGCCTCGTCGCGCTCGACATCGAGAAGTCCGACCGGATCGCCCAGCTCGAACGGGAACTCGCCGCCGAGCGGGCGATGGCCGCCGAGGCACTGGGCGCCCGGCTGGAGGAACCGCGCCTGGTCGCCGCCGCCCGCTCCGCCGACTCCCGGCTGCGGGCGAGGCTGCGCCGCGGCCCGAGCCGCTACGAGCAGGCCAGGGCCCGGCTCGCCCAGGAGGAGGAACGCCGCCGCACCCAGCTCGCAGACCCGGCCGCGGCCGGCGCCTTCGGCCGGCTGGCCCTGCCGCCCGGCAGCGGCCCGGGCGCCGACGGCCCCGACGGCGCCGTCCACGGCTCGCTCGGCGGCGACCTCGGCATGAGCGGCGACGGTGACGGTGGGGCTCGGGCGTTGGCCCTTCCGCCAGGCTCCACCGGCGGCGGTCCGGCGGCCGGTGGCACCGCCAGCCGGAGGCCCGGCGCCGGCCAGGAAGCCGACGAGCGACTTCGCGGCCGTCACCGGCCACATCACCACGCCGACGGGCCGGACATCGTCGCCAGCGGCCCAGGCCACCAGGAACCCTCGCTGTGGACCCCCGGCCAGTCCGCCGCCGACCCGCCGCGGCGGGCCCGCGCCGGGTGGTCCGTGCCGCCCTCTCCGCCCGTGCCGCCCGTGCCACCGCCTCCGCCCGTGCCGCCTCCGGGTGAGCCGCTCGCGCTGTCGGTCCCGCCGGGCGCGGGCGCCGGCGCCGTCCTGCTGACCCCGTCGCCGCTGGCGCCGATACCGACTCCGTCACTACCCGCTCCGTCACTACCGCCTCCCTCGCCGTCCCCGCTTCCGTCGTCGCCACCGCTGTCGCCCCTGGCCGCCCCGTCCATGCTCGACCCGGCCTTGTTCGACCCGTCCTCGACCGGTGGCGCGTCCGTCCGGTCGCCGGTGTCGTCGCCGTTTCCCCCGCCGCTGGCCGGTGGGGGACCGTCGAGCCCGGCCCAGTCGGTGACGCCGATCCAGCCGGGTCGGCCGATTCCCGCCGGCCAGTCCATCCCGCCAGGCGCGTCGGTCCATCCGCCGGACTCCGGCCGACCGGCCGAGCTCGGCGCACCCGGCCAGCCACCCCTGTTCGACCGCTCTGGCGTCCCCCGCCGCCGCCGCGGTGCCTTCGCCGCCGACCGGCACGAGCCCCGCCACCGGGCCTCCGGCCGCAACGGTGGTCAGGCCTCCGACCGCAACCAGAAACCCGACCGCCCCTCCTGACCTGTCTCCGGTACCTGTTGCTGGTAGCTGTGGCTGGCACCTGTCTCCGGCACCTGTGGCTAGTCCGGTCGCGGCAGTTGGCGGCTATAGGGGAGGACCTGGCATGGGTGGCGAGTGTCCGCGCTTCGCATCAAAGACGCAGGGCTAGACGGAAACGGAGCCGCACGGAAACAGGGCTGGACGGAAAAGTGGTTATACAGAAACGGAGCTAGAAGGGGCAGGGAGCTTCCCTGCGCGTTCGAGTCTTGTCGCTGGCGCTGAGGCGGGTCGGTGAGTTTGCCAAAGGGGCGGCGGGTTTGGTGGTCCAGTTCTTGGTGTCTTCGTCAGGGAGTAGGCCTTCCTCGTCGTTCGCGGTGGTGTCGACCCGGTGGATCCGGGAAGTTGGACTGGTCCAGATGAAGATTCCTGGTTCTGGTTGGCCCAACGTCCAGCCACCTCGATGTTTTGCCGAATGGTGATGGCGGCAGAGCAGGCCAAGGTTGTCGAGCGCCGTGCGACCGCCCGTGGCGTGAGCGACCGTATGATCGATGTCGCAGCAGGTGGCGGGCATTCCGCAGCCGGGAAAGACGCATCGGGTGTCTCGATGTCGGATGAGCCGGGCAAGCGCCGGGGTCGGGATCCGTCGGTGTCCGAGGTCCAGGACCGTGCCGGTTTCCGGGTCGGTCAGGACACGGCGCCAGTTCGCGTCGGCGGCCAGCGTCCGGCCGACCGTGGCCGGGATCGGGCCATGTCCGACGAGTTCGGCGGGGTTGTCGTCCAGCCCAGCGAGGGTGCCGACGGCGGCGATGACCTGAATCTCGACCTTCACCAGCTCGCGGCGGTTACCCAGCACCAGCGCCGCGAGAACGTCCGCGCGCCGGGCGTCGATCGGCCGTCTGTCGCCGTCGGCACGGGCATCGGCTTTCGCGATCCGGTCGATCCGCTCGAAGATCGCGTGTGCGTCCTGGGCCGTCAACGTCGCCGACAGCAGGCCCATACCGTCTTCGAGTGGCCGGACGGTGACCCCGCGCTGGGCGTGGGCTTCCCTGCGCCGCCGCGCGGCGGCGTCCGGATCGATCCGAGCGACCATCCGGTGCAGCTTGCGGCGCCACTGCGACGGCGACTTCAACCGGCTGCCGGCCAGCATCTGTGTCTCGACGGTGGCTCGTTGCCCGCCGGACAGTGCCTGGGTGACGTCGTGCAGCGCGAGTAGCCGGGGGTAGTCCAGCTGGCCCGACGTCAACGCGTCGAGCGCGTCGGGCACCTGATGGGCGATATCCCAGGCCCGCGCGAGCCGGTCGGAAGCGGTGCGGGGCGACTGACCCAGCTCGGCGGCCAACTCGTCGGCAAGGAACTCCGAGTAGGGCCCACCGTCCTCATCGCCGCAGCCAGGAGGCGCCGGCCGCAGCCTCGCCAGCTGGACCTGCGCCCGGATCGTCAACCCCTGCAGACGGGAAGCCAGCCGGACAAGCCCCGCCACCAGGTCAAACGCCTCCCTCTCGGCGCAGCCAGCCAGCCCGGCCAGTACGGCCTCCAGGGCGGTATCCGCCTGGGCGAGCCACCTCAACGGTCCACCTTCGGGCCCCGCGACAGAAGACCCCGCGTCCAGAGACATCGCAGACCCCGCGTCCAGAGACATCGCGTCCGGCTCTTCCGCCGCGGGGACGGGCATCTGGGCGGCGGCGGCGATCGGGCGGGAGGGACGCGCCACCGATCGGGGCGACGACCGCCGTGGGGCCGGGGAGCCGAACGGGGATGGTCTGGAACCGGTGGGCCGGGAGGGGGGCCCGGATCGGACACCCTTTCGCGGTGGAGCGGTATCCGTGGAAACCGCCGGTGCGTCGGGCGACGACGGAGCATGGCCGTCACGCGTATCGAACATGTGTTCATGATAACTCGGGGAAGGGAAAAATCAACCAGTTCGGAATGCGGGCCGGGTACGTTCAGTCGTGCCGGACCGGTCATTCCCGCTGCCCTCCCCAGCTTGAATGGAGGGGGTAGTCAGAATGCACCCCCGGTCCGCTCATTTGACGATCGAGGCCAGCTTTGCTGTAATATCGGCTGGTCGAGTATTAGGGCCGATTCGGCTGGCGCGGTAGTCGCGTCGATGGTTGACCGTCTGCCGTGACGCGCTGAAGCGAGTCGAAGTAAGCCGTGACGAACCATGGCCCGAAAGTCGGTGCATAAATAGAGCAAAGAACGGCGGYGGTCGTGCCAGCTTAGTGCGCGGTGCCTGCGGGGCCGCCGTCAGCAGACGGGACGGTAGGGGGCGGTGGGAATGTAGTGCTGCCACTGGACGGCATCGAGCTGGTTGGATCCGGTGCGGCAGGCGGTCGCCAGGAGGGTGGCGTCATCGAGCGGGGTCAGCCGCGCCGTGTGGTCCGCGGCGACGGTGAGGGTCGACCGGCCGTCGGGGGTGAAGGCCAGGTCCTGGATCCAGTCGGTGTGGCCGGAGAGCTGCCCGACGGGGGCTGGCCGACCGCTCGTGGTGAGGTCCCAGAGATGGACCGTGTCGTCACGGCCGGCGGTGGCGAGGGTGCGGCCGTCGGGGCTGAAGGCCAGCGCGAGCACCCAGTGGGAATCCGCCCTGATCGTCTCCAGGGGGCGCGGGTGCCCCGGATCGGTGACGTCCCAGAGACGCGCGACGCCGTCGTAGCCGGCGGTGGCGAGCTGGCGGCCGTCGGGGCTGAACGCCACCGCCCACACGTAGTCGGTGTGACCGGACAGCGTGGCGAGCTGGCGGGGATGGCGCGGGTCGCCGATCTCCCAGAGACGGGCCGTGCGGTCCGTGCTGGCCGTCGCCAGCAGCCGGCCGTCGGGGCTGAACGCCACCTGACGTACCCAGCCGGTATGGCCGGTCAGGACGCTCAGCTGTGTCGGGTGTGCCGGGTCGGCGACGTCCCAGATCCGCGCGGTGTCGTCGTACCCGGACGTCGCCAGCAGCCCGCCGTCCGGGCTGAAGGCGACGGACAGCACGTAGCCCTCATGGCCGGTCAGCGTCGCGACCCTCACCGGGTTGGCCGGGTTGCTCACGTTCCACAGGAGCACGGTGCGGTCATAGCCCGCCGTGGCGAGCAGGGTCCCGTCCGGGCTGAAGGCGGCGGCCGTGACCCAGCCGTCGTGACCGCGCAGGACCGCGAGCGGCCTGGGCGGCGTCGCCGTCCCCGCCGTCCCCGCCGTCCCCGCCGGGGCGGCCGGCTCCGCTGGCAGAGCCTCTTGGGAAGCGGGATCCCGGGAGCCGGCTTCCCGGGAGCCCACTTCCCCGGCCTGGCCGGTCAGGGCCGCGAGGTCCCAGAGACGGGTGGTGCCGTCGGCGGAGGCGGTGGCGGCGAGCCGGCCGTCGAGGCTCACGGCGACGCCAAGCACCGACGCGGTGTGGCCGGGCAACGGGGTCGCCGCGGCGCCGGCGAACGAGGTGCGCAGGCTTGCCCGGGCGGCCGGCGCCGGGCTGATCCGGAAGGCGGCGAGGCTCAGCGCGTCGGCGACCTTCGCGTCGGTGGAACGGATCTTGTCGGCGGACGTGGCGACCTCGGTGGCAAGCGAGGCCGGCGTCGGGCTTGGCGCGGGCGAGCGCCCGAGCACCACCGGGATCAGGACGGCGATCAGCATCAGTGCGAGCAGCGGCGTGATCATCAGGGAGCCGTGGCGCAGCCGGTCTCGCCAGGTCCGCGCGGCCGGCCCAGGATACCCACCGCGGGCTTCGGCTCCGGCCGGTCCGTCACTTCCCGACTCGGGACCGTGCCCGCCGGCGCCGGCCGGCCCGCTCGCCGCGTCGCCGGCCTGCCCCCGCGTGCCGGTGCCGCCGGCGGCCGCGGCCCCGCCGGCGGCGAGCGGCGGGTCGGTTTCCGTGGGTGGGTCGGTGGCGCCGGTGGCCGTGCCCGGCGGCTGGCCGGGGATGGCGCCGGAGCGGATCGCCCGGCTCACCGCCGGGTCAGGGTGGGTTGGCGGGCCCATGCTGACCAGGCGCAGGAAGAGCTCCTGGGCGGTCGGGCGCTCCGCGGGATCCTTGCGCATCGCGTGCTCGACGATCGGGCGCAGCGCGGGGCCGAGGCCCTCCAGGTTCGGCTCGAGGTGGACGACCCGGTACAGCTGCACCGGGGTCGGGCCGTCGCCGAAGGGCAGCACGCCGCTGCTGGCATAGGTGACCAGGCCGCCCCAGGCGAAGATGTCCGCCGCGGCCGTCACCGGCCGGCCGTTGGCCTGTTCGGGGGCCATGAACGCCGGTGTGCCGATCCGCTGGATGTCGTGGCTGAGCACGCCGTGAGCGTCGGTCGCCCTGGCGATGCCGAAGTCGATGACACGCGGGCCGAGCGACGAGAGGATGACGTTCGACGGCTTGAGGTCGCGGTGTACGAGCCCGGCGCCGTGGATCGCGGTGAGCGCGGCGGCGACGCTGACGGCCAGCCGTTCCAGGTCGCCGGTACGCAGCGGGCCGCCGGCGAGCACGGCATGGGTCAGCGTCAGCCCGTCGATGTACTCGGTGACCAGGTAGGGCGGGCCATCCGGCGGGTCGACGACCTCGAGCACCTCCGCGGTGCAGAACCGGGCGACCCGGCGGGCCACGTCGGCCTCGCGCAGGAACCGCTCCCGGAACTCCGGCAGCCGGGCCAGGTCGGCCCGAATCATCTTGATCGCGACCAGGCGCAGGTCGCCCTCGATGCCATTCGGCCCGATCTTCGCCGCCCCGCCGGCCGCCGCCCCGGCCGCTGTGGCGTCTCCAGCCGCGGTGTCGCCGGGAGCGGTGTCGCCGGGGGTCGGGCGGCCGTCACGGAGGGGGCCGATGCCCAGGTAGACGGTTCCCATCCCGCCCTCGCCGAGCCGGCCGATCAGCTGGTAGCTACCCAGCTCCTCGGGGTCGTCGGCGGAAAGCGGGTCGGCGGCGACGGCGCCCAGCGGATGCGTCGGGTGGGTCGGGAGGGTGAGTCCGTGGTGCGAGCCGACCGCCAGCGCCTGCTGGCCGGGCAGGCTCGCGGGCACGAGCGGGAAGGCGAGCGCCTGGTGCTGGTTGTGCCGCACAGACCACCCCCGACCTAGCCGGCAGCCCTCTCCCGACAGGTCCCCAGTCTGCGGCCCCACCCGCGACGCCGTGGCGTCACAATCCCGTTGCCGTTGGTAGTTCCTGTTTGTGGCCTCGCCTCGGGATCAGCCGCGGCGGTGGCGATGCGCACCGGGGCGACGGGGGATGGACATCGTCTGCTCCGACTCGCTCGGCGGGTGGTCGGGACCGAGCCTGGACTGACCGCCCAAACCGACCGGGCCGGCGCTGAACCAGTCGTGACCACCCGTCGGACCGTCGACACCGGTGGTGTCGCCGTCGCCCCCGACCGTCGCGAGCGCGAGCGTCCCGCCCTGGCTACTCCGGCTACCCCGGCCGTCCTGGTCGTCGCGCTCGCCCGGGTCGCGCGGCACCGGGCGGATCGCGAAGACCACCGACCAGACGACGGTCGCCAGCAGCGCCAGCGCGCACAGGCCGAGCACGATCTCGACCGCGAGCTTGGGCCACGGCGACCAGGCCAGCAGGTTGGCGAGGCCGGCGCGGGGGCCGCCGCCCGGCCCCTCCCACCAGCGGCGGAACAGCAGCTGGCCGGCCAGGCCCTGCATCGCGAGCGCCGCGGCGAGCGTCAGCGGCGGGGCGAACCGGGAGAACCTGCCAGTCGAGGCGGCCCCCGCGCCGACCGCCACGGCGAGCGACGCGATCCCGGCGAACAGGTACCGGCCGGAGATGCCGCTGACGTAGTACGTCCGGTGGAAGTGCAGGCCGGACTGCAGCGTCATCAACGCGAACAGACCCGCCGTTGGCCACACCATGAGCAGCAGGTCGACCCGTCGGGCCGCGCCGCGCGCCTGGGCGATCCCGGTGGCGATGAGCGCTGCGATCACCGCGGTGCCGATCCGGGCGGCCAGCTCCGGCACATGCGCCTCGAACCAGCCGAAGTCGCCCCACCAGCGCAGGATCGTGCCGTTGACCAGTACGTCGGCGTACTCGCCCCAGCCGGACAGTTTGCTGCCGGGGGTGAACCCGGGCGTCGACGGCTGGAAGGCGTGGTAGCGGACGATGTTGACGACGAACCACCAGGCGCCGAAGGCGACCGCCGCCGCCGAGCCGACCAGCAGCGGTCGCCACGGGAAGCGGGCGGCGCCTGTCGGCACGGCCGGCCCGGTCGCCGCCTCGGCGAGCAGGAACGGGGTGGAGTCCGCGGCCCCGCGCCGCCCGCCCACACCCGCGCCGAGCCCGCCGGAGCCGGAGCCGAGCCCGCCGGAGGCGAGCCCGCCCGCGCCGGGGCCGAAGTCGCCAGTGGCGGAGCCACGGCCGTCCGGGCCTGGCCTGGGACCGGCCGTGTCGGCACCAGCACCAGCGCCAGCACCAGCACCAGCGCCGGCACCGGCTGTCCGGGTCAGGATCTTGCGGGCGCGCCGCCAGGCCAGCAGGTAGGCCACGACCGCCATCGGGACGAACACGACGCCCAACGACTTCGACAGCATGGCGGCGCCGATGAACGCGCCCAGCCAGCAGGCCGTGCGCATCGAGGTGTCGCCGCGCAGCACGTAGCACAGCGTGAGGGTCGCCAGCGCCCCGGTGAGCACCAGCAGGGCGTCGTTGTTCACGCTCGAGCCGATGTGGGTGAGCATCGGCACCGCCAGCGGTACCAGCGCGGCGACCCGGCCGGCCACCCGGCTCTCGGTGAGCCGGTCCGCGCTCGCCCAGGCGAGCAGCGGCAGCGGCGCGACCATCAGCACGCTCATCAGGCGCAGCAGGCCGATGACGAGGTCGAACCGCAGGTCCTGCGGCGCGCCCGGCGGCAGCTTCACCAGCGCCGCGCCGGCGAGGTAGTAGAGCGGCGGGTGCTGCATCATCTGCTGCACGTCGGGTGCCGGCTGACCGGCCCTGGCCAGCTCTCCCCACTCGGGCCGGTCCGTGCGCGCGGGCGCGTCGGCCGCCGTGAACGGCCCGACGGCGAGCTCGCGCGGCTTGTCCCGGGCACCGTATGGCGCGGTGGCGATCGAGCCGACCGTCTCGGGCGAGACGAGGGCGTGCCCCACGGGCGGCCAGCCCTTGCCCTCGGCCAGCCGCATGACGGCGTCGACATGGTGCGGCTCGTCCGGCGCGTGGTACTGCGGCACCAGCACCGACCAGGTGCCCAGCAGCAGGGCGAACGCGGCGGTGATCAGCCAGACGGGCGCCGGCGCGGAGCGCAGCACCCGCCAGGGGCGGAACCGCACCTCGGGCGGCAGCAACTGGCGGGCGTCGGCGACAGCCGTACGCCGGCCTTCCACAACAGTGGGCACAGTGAAAGACCCCCCGGGCGATGGACGCCTGTCATCGTAGGGGTTCAACCGTGCGCCGCCAGCGCTGGATGTACATGATTGGCCCAATTCAAGCGCGGAGTCGGTCCGCGGGCGTGCTTAGGACCGCGGGCGTGCTTAGGACCAAGCGTCGGCGGTACCGACGACCTTCGCGGGCGAGCCGGCGACGATCGCCTTGGCCGGGACGTCCCGGGTCACCACGGCTCCGGCGGCGACGATCGCGCCCTCGCCGATGGTCACGCCCTTCAGCACGATCGCACCGGTGCCGATCCAGACGTGGTCCTCGATCACGACCGGCGCGCTCTGTGGCTGCTGCACGCCGTCGATGACGATCGGGTGGAAGTCGTTGTCCATGATCTGGGTGTTCCACGAGATCGTGCAGTGCTCGCCGATGGAGACCCGGTCGCGGACGAGGATGTTCGCGAAGCCGTTGATGTTCACCCCGTGGCCCAGCTGCAGCAACCCGGAGTCGACGACCACCCGCACACCGCGCTGCAGCGAGACGACGCCCTCGCAGCGCAGCCGGCCCTCGGGATGCACCCGCACGACGGACGAGTCGTGCCTGGTGGAGAGGCCGAACGAGCCGAGCCCGACCCGCATCACCCCGCCCGGGCTGAACTCGAAACGCTCGTGGCCCTCGATGATCGTGCGCGAGCCCGTCCAGATCGGCTTGCCGTAGGCCAGCGGGTAACGCAGCCCGGCGACGAACGCCAGCGCCGACGTCTCCCGGCCCGCGTGCAGGGCACGGACATGCCGGACGTACTCGCGAAGATCGCTCCTGAACGCACCCACGGCATATCAGACTAGGCGCCGCCGCCGGGTCCATCCGCACCGGGGCCACACCGGCCTGGCCGCGCGGCGGCCGTCGTCACCGATCCGGCACCAGGCGGGGCGTGCGCGGAGCCTGACGACGGAGGCGCGCAGCTCGTCACATAACGTGTCCACAGGCCGCCCACCGTCTGAGCTTGCGCCACACCGTGTCACCCTGAAGAGCGCAACAGCCACCGGCGGCGTGACCATGTCCGCCCGCGGGTCCGGTGGCCGAGGCCGCTCAAGTTCCGCACGCGACCGGGAGTCAGACCGACGTGAGTGTCAGCGCCATCCGCCAGCCCCACCCACCGGACGCGTCCATGCTCACCGCGCCCGGCGAAGACGAACGGTTCTCGGCCCAGCGAGACGCGCCGTACGTGACGATCGTCCTGCCTTGTTACAACGAGCAGGACCACGTCGTCATGGAGCTCGAGCGGATCACCAGGGCGATGGACGCCAGCCGCTACAGCTACGAGCTGCTGGTGATCGACGACAAGTCGACCGACAGCACCCTCGCGGTGCTGTACGAGGTGGCGTCCCGGTACCCGAAGATGCGGCTGATGCCGTTCCGCCGTAACGGCGGCTCCGGCACCGCGCGCCGGATCGGCACGCGCGACGCCCGCGGCCAGATCGTCGTGTGGACCGACGCCGACATGACCTACCCGAACGAGCGGATCCCCGAGTTCATCAAGTACCTCGACGACCACCAGGACGTCGACCAGGTCGTCGGGGCCCGGCTCACCGAGGAGGGCACCCACAAGTGGGCCCGGGTGCCGGCGAAGTGGTTCATCCGCATGGTCGCGCAGCGGCTGTCCGGCATGAAGATCCCCGACCTGAACTCGGGCCTGCGCGCGTTCCGCCGCGAGGTGTCGCTGCCGTACCTGCGGCTGCTGCCTCCCGGCTTCTCCTGCGTCACCACGATCACGATGGCGTTCCTGTCCAACCAGCACCCGGTGGACTACATCCCGATCGACTACGCGAAGCGGTCCGGGAAGTCGAAGTTCCACCCGTTCCGGGACGCGCGCCGCTACATCCTGCAGGTCCTGCGGATGGTCATGTACTTCGACCCGATCAAGGTCCTCATGCCGGTGGCACTGTGGATCATGGGTCTTGGCTTCGTGAAGCTGATCTACGACGTCATCCGGTACAACTTCCACGTCACGACGTCGACGATGCTGGCGATCCTGGTCGGCTTCCAGATCGCGGCGCTCGCGTTGATCGGCGACCTGGTGGCCCGCTCCCGTGGCAGCTCCTGAGCCCGTAGGCCGCCGTCGGCGCGTCACGATCGTCGGGCCGACCCACCCGTACAAGGGCGGGATCGCGCAGCACACCACGGAGCTCGCCCACCGGCTGGCCGTGCGGGGCCACGACGTGCGGATCGAGTCGTGGTGTGATCAGTACCCGGCCCGGCTCTACCCCGGGCAGYAGCGCGTCGACGCGCCCGAGATGGAGCCGTTCCCGGCCACCGGCTACCCGTTGTCGTGGCGGCGGCCGGATGGCTGGGTGCGGCTCGGCCGGCGGCTGCGCGCCACCGCCGACGTGGTCATCGTCGTCGTGGTCACCCCGATCCAGGCCCCCGCCTATCTGGGCATCCTCTCCGGCCTGGGCCGGTCCCTGTCGCGGTCGCGGACCGGCACCCAAGCCGGCACGCGCGCCCGCCTGGGCGGGCGCCGCCGCGCTGGCGCGCCGGCCGGGCCGGCGGTGCTCGCGCTCTGTCACAACGTGCTGCCGCATGAGCGCCGGCCGGTCGACGAGCCGCTGATCAGGGCCGTGTTGCGCCGCGCGGACGCCGTCCTCGTCCACACCGACGCCGAGGCGACCCGCGCCGCCGCCCTGACCGGCGCACCCGTGCGCGTCGCCGCGATGGCTCCCCACCTGTGGGCCACGCCGACCCGCCGGGTGCACCAGCACGCCGCCGGGACGGTGGGCGCCGCCGCGACCCCCGCCGCCCCCGCGACCCCCGCCGCCCCCGCCGCCTCCGCCGCCTCCGCCGCCTCCGGTGGCCGGGTGCCGCGGCGGCGGCTGCTGTTCTTTGGGCTGGTGCGTCCCTACAAGGGGCTCGACGTGCTGCTGCGGGCCCTCGCGTCCGGGCCGCCGGACATCGCGCTCACGGTCGCGGGCGAGTTCTGGGGCGGGACGGACGAGACCAGGGCGCTCATCGCCGAGCTGGGGCTCACCGACCGGGTCGAGTTGCGCCCCGGGTACGTCGACGCGGCCGACGTGCCCGCGCTGTTCGACGCCGCCGACGCGCTGGTGCTGCCCTACCGGGCCGGTACCGCGTCGCAGAACGTCGACCTCGCGCACCTGCATGGCCTGCCGGTCGTCGCGACCTCGGTCGGCACCCTGCCGGCGGCCGTCGCCGACGGGGTGGACGGCCTGCTGGTCCCGCCGGAGGACCCCGGGGCACTGGCCGTGGCGCTGCGCCGCCTCTATGAGCCCGGGGTGCTCGCGGCGCTGGCCGCCAAGGTGCGCCCGCCGGACACCGCCGGCGGCTGGGAGCGCTACCTGGACGTCCTGGCGGACGCGGTCGAGGCCGAGGTCGAGGTCGAGGTCGAGCGATCCGAGCGAGGGTAGCCAGGGTAAAGAGCACAATAGGTAAGCGTTAGGAAGCTGTCCGTACTCTCACGCACTGTGAGAGCGACGACACGCACTGCGCCGATACGTCAGACCAGACCCCGCCGAACCAGGACGCGTCCCGCCGAGGCGCGTGGGCGCCAGCTGCGCTACTCCGAGATCGAGCCCCGCTCGCTCGACGAGTTCACCCGCCGCCGCAAGGCTCGCAAGCTCATCGCGGTGCTGGCCCACTTCCTCGGCCGCGACCAGGCCGGGCCACGGGCACTCGCCGGGCTGCGGGTGCTCGACGTCGGCTGCTCCGCCGGCTTCATCTGCGACGAGCTCGCCGCCGCCGGCGCCGACGTGACCGGCGTCGACATCGACGTCGCCGGCCTGCGCCGCGCCAGGGCGCGGTTCGCCAGGCGCGCCTGGTTCGTCCAGGCCGACGGGCTCTCCCTGCCGCTGGCGACCGGCTCCTTCGACGTCGTCGTCATGAACCACATCTACGAGCACGTCGTCGACGCCGACGTGCTCGCGGCGGAGGTGCGTCGCGTGCTCGCGCCGGACGGCATCGCCTACCTCGGCCTCGGCAACAGGCTCGGCATCATGGAGCCGCACCACCGCCTGCCGCTGCTGTCCTGGCTGCCCCGGGGGCTCGCCGACAGCTACCTGCGGGCCGCCGGCCGCGGTGAGCACTACTACGAGCGCTACCGCACCCGCGCCGGCCTGCGCCGGATGCTCGCCACCGCCGGCCTGCGCGCCTGGGACTACACGGTCCCGGTGCTGTTCGCCCCCGACCACTTCCACGCCGAGGCCGACGTGCCGCGCCTTCCGGGCCCGCTGCGCCGACTGCCCCTGCGCGGCAAGGTGGTGGACCAGTTGCCGGTGACCGCGCGCGCCTGGCTCGCGCGCGCCGCGCTGCCGCTCGCCCCGACCTACCTGTGGGTCGCCACGCCCGGCCCGCGGCACCCCGCCGGCGGCCCGCTGCCCATTCCGCCGCGCCCGRTCGACGCCTCCCGCCTGTCCCGAACGTTCGGGGTCTCCTAGGCTTTCGGGGCTCCCTGGGCTGCCGCCTCTTCGGCGCAGGTCGGCGAACGGCGGACTCGCCGGAAGCACCCGACACGTGCGCCCGTGGTGGCAAAGGGCAGACTGGAGGGCATGAACTCGCTGCGCGACGACGCCTTGGCGTACTTCGGGCACCAGGTGCACGTGATGCGCCGCCGGGAGGTTTCCACCCTGCTTCGCTGGGCGGGCGACCTGCGCGGGCGCACCCTGCTCGACGTCGCCGGCGGGGACGGCTACTGGGCCGGCCAGGCCATCCGCCGCGGCGCGCGCGCCGTCTGCCTGGACCTCGCGCGGCACAAGCTGGAGTTCGGCGGGCGGCTGCGCGGCCATCCGGGGCTGATCGAKGGCGACGCGCTCGCGCTGCCGTTCGCGGACGGCTCCTTCGACGTCGTCATGTCCGTCTGCGCGATCGAGCACTTCGACGACGGCGCGGCCGCGCTGGCCGAGATGGCGCGCGTGCTGCGCCCCGGTGGCGACCTGGTGATGTCCGCCGACGCGCTGACCAGGGCCGAACGCTGGCCGGCGATGCTCGCGCGGCACCGGCAGCGTTACCACGTCAAGCACACCTATCCCGCGGACGTGCTGACCAAGCTGCTGGACGCCGCCGGCCTGGACGTCGTCGAGCAGACGCACATGTTCCGGTCGGAGCGCGCCGAGCGGTTCTACCTGACGCTGTCGAGCAAGGGCGGCCGGGCCGGCTGGAACGCCGCAGCTCCGCTGTCCCCGCTGGTAGCGCTGGACGACCGGCGCACCCCCGACGACGGCGGCAGCGTGGTCCTGACCCATGCCCGTCGCCGTGGCTGAGCGCGGGATGGCGAGACACCCGGCGACCATCGCGGCCGGCCGCCGGTGAAGGCGCAGCGGGCACTGGCCGTCCTGCTCACCGTTGGCCTGTTCGGCTTGATGATCTTTGGTATGGGCGCCCTGTTCGCGCTGTTCGACCACCGAACGTGGGGCTACGTCGCCGGCGCGCTCGCCTGCGCGGTGATGGTCGGTGCCGGGGTGAACGCCTCCCGTCACCCCGAGGGGACGGCGGGGCCAGGCGGCCCCGGCGGCCCCGGCCGACAGGCTGACGCCCGCCGCCAGCCGGCCGCGCGCCGCCCGGCCGGCACCGGCCGGGGCGGTGGCTCAGGCGGTTCCGGTGGCTCAGGTGGTTCCGGGCGGTCCTCCGGACGTTCCGGCGGGTCCAGTCGGCCGGGCGGATCCGGTCGGCCGGGCCGCTCCGGGCGTCGCTGAGAGGGGCCGGGCCCGTGCGGGTGGGTTTCCTGGTCGAGCAGCTGTTCGCGCCGGTGCCGGGCGGCACCGGCCGCTACACGGCCGAGCTCGTCGCCGCCCTGGCCCGCACCGCCGCGCCGGGTGACGGCGTCACCAGCTGGTGCGCGTTGCGCCCCGAACATCGTCCGACGGCTCGCCTCACGCGCCTCGGCGGCGCCGCCGCCAGCAGGCTGACCGGCGGCCGGCTCCCGGGCGGGCAGGCGCCGACGGCCGACGCGGCCATCCCCGGGGTGCTCGGCCCGCTACGGCTTCCAGCGGGGCGCAGGGCGCTCGCGGCCGCCTGGGCGCGCGGCGTCGGGCCGGCACCGACCGGCGTCGACGTCGTGCACGCCCCGACGCTGCTGCTCCCGCCTCGGCGGAAGGGCACGGCGCTGGTGGTCACGATCCACGACGCCGTCCCGTGGACCCACCCCCGCACGCTCACTCCGCACGGCGCCCGCTGGCACCAGGAGATGGGGGAGCGCGCCGCTCGCACCGCCGACGCGATCGTCGTCCCCACGCTCGCCGTCGCCGAGGACCTGCGCTCCTTCCTGCGGGTGCCCGAGGAACGGCTGCACGTCGTCGGCGAGGGCATCGCCGAGGCCGTGCTGCGCGTCGGCCCGGACGCCGACGCGCGGGCCCGCCGGCTCGGCCTGCCGCCCAGCGGCTACCTGCTGACGTTGGCCACCCTGGAGCCGCGCAAGGGGCTGGAAGTGGCGCTGGCGGCCCTGGGAATGCTCACCGGCCCCGCAGTCCAGCTGCCGCTGTTGCACGTCGGCCAGCCGGGCTGGGGCGGGCTGGACATCGATGTGGAGGCGAAGAAGCTCGGCGTGCCGATCGGGCGGTTCCGCTCGCTTGGCCGGATCGACGACGCCGACCTCGCGGTGGTGCTGTCGCGCGCGACGATTCTGGTCGTTCCGTCGCGTTCGGAGGGCTTTGGTCTGCCCGTCGTCGAGGCGATGGCGCACGGGGTGCCGGTCGTCGTCTCGGACGTGCCCGCGCTTGTCGAGGTCGCGGGCCCGGCGGGGACGGTCGTGCCGGTGGACGACCCGCAGGCGATCGCCGCCGCCGTGATCCGGATCGCCGGCGATGCGGCGCTGCGCGCCCGGTTGTCGCGCCTTGGGCATGAACGGGCGCAGCACTTTAGCTGGATTGAGGCAGCGCGCGCGTGCTGGGCGCTCTACCGTCGAGTCAATGGTTCCCCGGCCATGTCCGTCGCCGATGACGGGCGGGCGTAGTGTTGCCCCGGTCGCATGCACCGTCCAAAAATTCGGGGGACGTTCCCCGGCGTGGGCGGAGCGGACGGCCATAGATGCGGGCCTATGGGGCGCGACAAGGTGCTGCGCGCTCCCCACAGGCCTGACCCGATTCGGACAGACGAGAGACAGGCAGCACGTCTCGGTGGAAGGAGCGCCGTGGGACCCCGGGTGCTCGTCGACGCCACCTCGGTCCCAGCGGACCGTGGCGGCGTCGGGCGCTATGTCGATGGGCTGGTGGCGGCTCTTGGCGCGGCCGGCGCCGATCTGGCGCTGGTGTGCCAACGGTCGGACGAAGAAAGATACAGCCGGTTGGCGCCGGACGCCACCGTTCTGTCCGGGCCGGCCGCGATCGCGCACCGGCCCGCTCGGCTCGCCTGGGAACAGACCGGCCTACCGCTGGTGGCCGAGCAGGTCGCCGCGGATGTGATCCACTCGCCGCACTACACGATGCCGCTGCGCGCGCAGCGGCCGGTGTGCGTGACGATCCACGACGTCACGTTCTTCACCGAGCCGGAGATGCACACCGCCGTCAAGGGGACGTTCTTCCGCTCGGCGATGCGCACCGCGGTGCGCAAGGCCGACCGGATCATCGTGCCGTCCAAGGCCACCCGCGACGAGCTGGTCCGCGTCCTCGACGGTGAGTCGACCACGACCGACGTCGCATACCACGGCGTCGACACGGCGACCTTCCACCCGCCGACGGACGAGGACAAGAGCCGCGTCCGGATGCGCCTCGGCCTCGGCGGCCGCCGCTACGTCGCCTTCCTGGGCATGCTCGAACCCCGCAAGAACGTGCCCAACCTCATCCGTGCCTGGGCCGAGGCGGTGCACTGGCGTGACGAGCCGCCGGCCCTGGTGCTCGCGGGCGGCTCCGGCTGGGACGACGAGGTGGACGCCGCCATCGCCGCCGTGCCGAGCCACCTGCGCGTGCTGCGGCCCGGCTACCTGCGCTTCTCCGACCTGCCGGGCTACCTGGGCGGCTCGGAGCTGGTCGCCTACCCGTCGCACGGCGAGGGGTTCGGCCTGCCGGTGCTGGAGGCGATGGCCTGCGGCGCCCCGGTGCTCACCACCCCCCGGCTCTCGCTGCCGGAGGTCGGCGGCGACGCCGTCGCCTACACCCAGCCGGACGTCGACTCGATCGCCCGTGAGCTCGGGTCGCTGCTCGACGACGCCGACCGGCGGGCCCAGCTCGCCGTCGCGGGCCTCGCCCGCGCCCGCGAGTTCACCTGGGCGGCCAGCGCCGACGCCCACCTGGCCAGCTACGCCCGCGCCGTCGCCGAGGCATAGGGTCGGTTCGCCCAGGCCCGGTCGGTCGCCGAGGCCTGGTCGCCGTGGCCCAGGACGGGGCGCCTGACCCAGCCAGCAGGTGGATGGGCCGGGCGCGTTACCGTCTTTGGGACGGGGTGGGCAGAGCAGGAAGAGGCTTGTTGGTGAGTGTTGAGCCGGAGATCCGGGTTGTCGTCGTGACCTTCCGGTCCGGTGAGGTCATCGGGAGCTTCCTGGACACGCTGGCCAAGGCGACGGCGCGCAGCTACGAGGTCGTCATCGTCGACAACTCGCCCGAGCTGGACGCGGCCACCGCCGCGGCCGCCCGGCGGCCCGAGGCGCGCCTCGTCCGGCCGGGGCGCAACCTCGGCTACGGTGCCGCCGCCAACCGCGGCGCGGCCGGCGCCCGCGGGAGCTGGATCRTCGTCTCCAACGCCGACATCGCCTTCACCCCGGGCTCGCTGGACGAACTGGTCGACGCCGCCGCGCGCTGGCCGCGCGGCGGCTCGTTCGGCCCGGGCATCGTCACCCCGGACGGCGCGCTCTACCCGTCCGCCCGCGCCCTGCCCTCGCTCGGCCGGGGCGCCGGGCACGCGCTGTTCGGCTGGTTCTGGCCGACGAACCCGTGGACGGCGTCCTACCGGCGTGAGCGCGGCGCGCCGGAGGAGATGACCACCGGCTGGCTGTCCGGCTCGGTCCAGCTRCTGCGCCGGGAGGCGTTCGAGGCGGTCGCCGGCTTCGACGAGTCGTACTTCATGTTCATGGAGGACGTCGACCTCGACCGCAGGCTGGGGCTGGCCGACTGGAGTTGCGTCTACGTGCCGAGCGCGGTCGTCGAGCACCTGGGCGGCCACTCCACGAAGCGCACGTCGCGGCGGATGGTCGTCGCCCACCACCGCAGCATGGTGCGCTACCTGTGCCGCCAGTACGCCGGGCCGGCGTACCTGCCGCTGCGGGTGCTGCTCACGGCTGGCCTGGGCGCTCGGCTCCTGCTCGCACTGGCGTTCGCCAAGGACAGCGCCGGCGCCCGCGCCACCCGTTCCGCCGAACTGCTCACCACCGGCGAGCCGGACGGCGCGCGCCCGGCCGGGCCGTGAGGCCCGGGATGGCTGTGYGGTCCGGGATGGCTGTGCGGTCGGTTTCTTGACGGTTTGGCCAGGTCCTGCCAGCCGAGTTCGATCGAGCGCGGCCTCCGGTTCGGATGATCTCCGCGCCGTTGCCTCAGCGTGGTCGGTAAAATTCGTAGGGCAACGATATTTCGGTGCGCGAGTTCATGCTGTGGCCGATGAACCTCCTACGGCTACCAGGTTTCGTTTTGGGGGCGATCGGCTCCTCTTGGACGGGTGGCAGCATCTCCCTGCTGGGCGTCTGGAAAACTGACGGACATGGACGCAGTGATGCTGGTGGGGGGCAAGGGCACCCGGCTTCGGCCGTTGACGATGTCCGCCCCCAAGCCGATGCTTCCGGTCGCCGGGGTGCCCGTCACCGCGCACATGCTCGCCCGCGCGCGCGACGCCGGGATCGACCGTGTTGTGCTTGCCACGTCGTACAAGGCCGAGGTCTTCGAGGAGTACTTCGGCGACGGCTCGGCGCACGGCCTGGAGCTGGCGTACGTGACCGAGACCGAGCCGCTGGGCACCGGCGGCGCGATCCGCAACGTGGCCGGTCTTCTGCGCTCCGCCCCGGGCGACCCGGTGGTCATCTTCAACGGTGACATCCTGTCCGGCCTCGACATCCAGGCGCTCATCGCCCGGCACACCGACAGTGGCGCCGCGGTCACCCTGCACCTCACCGAGGTCGAGGACCCGCGCGCGTTCGGCGTCGTGCCGACCGACGAGCACGGCCGGGTGACGGAGTTCCTGGAGAAGACCCCCGACCCGCCGACCAACCTGATCAACGCCGGCTGCTACGTGTTCCGGCGCTCGGTGATCGACGACATCCCCGCCGGGCGGCCGGTGTCGGTCGAGCGGGAGACGTTCCCCGGCCTGCTGGCGGCCGGCGTGCCGATCGCGGCCTACCCGGACAGCACCTACTGGCTGGACCTGGGCACCCCGGCCGCCTTCGTGCGCGGCTCCCGTGACCTGGTGCAGGGCCGGATCGCGTCCTCCGCCCTGCCCGGGGCGGTCGGCGAGTCTCTGGTGCTCGGCGGGGCGACCGTCGCCGCCGACGCGAAGCTGCTCGGCGGCGCCACCATCGGCGCGGGCGCCGTGGTGGGCAGCGGTGCGACGGTGGACGGCGCGGTGCTCTTCGACGGCGCTACCGTCGGCGCCGGGGCCATGGTCCGCGACTCGGTGGTCGGCCGGGACGCGGTGGTCTGCGATGGCGTCGTGCTGGACGGCGTCGTCGTCGGCGACGGCGCCCGCATCGAGGCGGGTAACGAGCTGCGCGCCGGCGTGCGGGTCTTCCCCGGCAGCGTCCTGCCGTCCGGCTGCGTCCGCTTCAGCTCCGACCAGGGCTAAGGCCGCCCGTGGCGGTTGGCGAGCGCTCAGCGTCCGTCACCGCCGCGGCACGCGGGGTCTGTGCCGTGTCCTGGCGGCCTCCGTCCACGCGAGGCTCCGCCATCATCGCGTGGACTTTGGTCTA